>JALWRI010000001.1 GCA_026994225.1 Gammaproteobacteria bacterium
CTGAAAAACTCTTTGTCTAATTCTAAAACTAAATCAGTCTAAGCATTATAAATGCTTGTAAGATATTATGTATCATAATATAATTGATACAGTTCATAATTGTTAGGTTTCGGCTGATTGGCAGGATTTATTTTGAAAATTTTAGGATGCTCTTCATAGTATTCTTGTAATTTTTCTATTGGTGTCTTTCCATTTAATGCCCTTTGAGGTATCAAATAATTATATGTATAAAGATAACTCATTAATGTTTTGTGCATGTCATTAAGGTCATTGAATTTTGTTGTTAAAATTACCTGTTTTATTCTTCCATTAAATCGTTCTACCATTCCATTTGTTTGAGGACGTCCGGGTTTTATTAGTCTGTGTTCGATGTTATATTTATTACAAATTTGGTCAAATTGATGCCTTCTGGATGGCTTTTTATCTGGCATATTAAATCTGTCAGTAAATTCTTTTCCGTTGTCAGTTAGAACTTTATTTATCACAAAAGGGGCTTGTTTCAATAATTTTTTTAAAAAGGCAGTAGCCGATTTTGCAGTTTTATCGGGATAAAAGTCCATAAATACCCATCTGGTAGCTCTATCTATAGCAACAAATAAATATGACCTGTTTTCTTCGGGCATTTTAGGTAGATATTTTATATCAACATGAATGAAGCCTGGTAAGTAATCTTTAAAAGATTTATATGTTATTTTTTTATCACTTTCTTGAGGTATCAATAAATTTAATTTCTCAACTCCATTGCGTTTTAGACAACGATATAGAGCAGAACGAGAACAATCAGGCTTCAAAAATTCGCGCACTACCCTTAAAAGATCATCTAAGGTTAATAATAAGGTCTTCCTGAGCTCTACTATTATTTCTTCCTCAATCTCTGAAAATGAAGTCTTTAAATTATGTGGAGTATGGGGTCTATCGTAAACTTCCTCTCGGTTTCTCCATCTCATTATGGTGCGTTCGGTTACACCAAACTGACAAGCTAATTGAGCAACAGAAACATCTTTAGGAGCCAGTTGTATCTTCCTACGTATTACAGGAGTAGTAGTAGCATTTTTATGGAGATTAATATTCATAGCCTTTATCCTCCTTTATTAAAACATCCTGTTTTTTGCCCGTTCAAATCGGGACATCCATGTCCCGACCCTTCGGGCACCTGCTCCGCAGGCGTTTGAACAGGCTCTGTTTTACTATGTCTTCTAACAACCTCTGGATACCTTCGGCTTAAATATTCCCTTGCAACCATTATAGGATAAACCCTATAATCATGCCAATCATACGAAACCAGACAATTACTGTAATAATATTTTTCTGAACCACTACAACAAATTTTATTGGATATTTGAAGCCTGATACTTCTCTGACTATTTCATATTCTCCATTGTCCAGATTGGAACTTTTTAAAATATTCTCCACTTATGTTGAAGAATAGTAACCATTCAGGCAGCAGGTATCCAGCGCCCAGAACCTTGTATGTTATATAGAGGGTCTATCTTAAGATATTATTGTAAAAAATGGTAGTATTTTTTAAGGTAAAATATGACATGACAGATCGATGAACCTAAGGGAGCATGCAATCCCGTGATTTAGCGAGGGTCGTCATGTCATTATCTCTATTATTCCGAACAATTGTCTGGGACAAAGAGCCCGTATCTACAAGGAAGGAGGACAGAGATATGGATAAACAATTTATTGTTGTTGGTTTTGATGTTGCTAAAGATAAGCTTGACATGGCAGTACGTCCACTCAATACTTTTAAAACTGTGCCATATAATGATGATGGCATTAGGGAAATAGTTCATGAATTAAAAGAGTTAGGGCCTGACAGGGTGATAGTTGAGGCTACTGGGGGGCTGGAAAGAAAGATCATTGCTGCATTAACTGCATCATCTCTTCCAGTTGTTGTTGTTAATCCCAGACAGATCAGAGACTTTGCAAAGGCCACAGGCAGATTAGCAAAGACGGATAGTATAGATGCTGATATTATTGCTCATTTTGGTGAAGCAATAAGACCTGAAATTAGGCCATTAAAAGATGAACAGCAACAAGAATTAGCTGAGATGCTCACAAGGCGTAGGCAGTTGATAGACATGCGAAAAATGGAACAACAAAGGCTATTGAGTATATCTGATAAAATGAAGCAGGATATCTATACACACATAGAATGGCTTAATGAGCGAATTAATGATATAGAACGGGATATTACAAACTTAATTGAAACAACAGCCAGTTTTAAACAGCAAGACGAGATTGTCACCAGTGTACCTGGAGTTGGCTCTATTATGTCAGCTTCATTACAAGCCTTTTTGCCTGAATTAGGTCGCCTAAACCGTAAGCAGATAGCAGCTTTGGCAGGTGTAGCGCCCTTTAATAGAGACAGTGGCCGTTTTACAGGCAAAAGAATTGTATGGGGAGGCAGGGCTAATCTCCGTTCTGTTTTATACATGAGTACAC
>JALWRI010000002.1 GCA_026994225.1 Gammaproteobacteria bacterium
AGCGTACACTATTAATATTATTATTTTTAAACAAGGAAAAAGAATGAAAAGAATTTGTAGTAATCTTTTAGTAGCTACAGCTTTATTTTGCTCAACAGCTGTTGCTTATGCAGGTGGTAGCAAAGTTGTTGCTGCTCCGAGCAACAAATTGCATGCTAATTATTTCGGATTTAATGTTACAGAAGCGTACTCTATATATTCCAAAGGTGTATTAAATGAAAGTTTGGAAGTGGATTATAAGCGTAAAGGATATGATAGTGACTCTGTAAGTGGTAATATCTATCTAGGAAGAAATTTAACAGAATATTATAGAACAGAGGTGTCACTGGGACATAGAGCTTTTAAATACTCTGATACTGATGCAGGGTCTACGTACAAACAAAAAACACGTTTATATACGCTGATGTTTGATCAAAACATTGATACGGTAACAATAGGCAATAGGTTAACGCCTTATATTACTGCTGGAATAGGTTTAGCTAAAGTAAGACCAAAAAATATAGATGTCACAGGGGCTGCGGGGCCTGATGCATTTAAAATGAAAAACACAACTAACTTAGTGTATCAGTTTGGTTTGGGCGCTTCATTTAAAGTGATAAATAATATACTTGTTGATGTGAACATAAAACGTGTCGACTATGGTTCTATGAAGCATGAAGATAATAAAAAAGTTAAGCTAAAAGCTAATGAATTCTCAGGTGGTTTAAGAATTAATTTCTAAAGCTACTGTAGTTTATAGGAGGGCGGCCTTATTTTAATATGGGGGCCCTTTTCTGTTTTAAAGGTTATAATGTGAGTTAGGCCTCGTGCGTAGGATAATTACATAAATCTACAAGGCATTTTGTTGCATTTTCAATATCATCAGCGCGTAATATTGCTCCTGATAGTGCTATTCCTTCGATGCCTGTTGCAAGTATATGTTGTATATTATCATGTGTAATGCCGCCAATAGCGACCATTGGATGTTTCTGATACTTGACGTAATGCTCGTAAGCCCTCCAGGCCCATTTGCTGTGCGTGTGGGTTAGAGGAGCAGGGGAAGACACCATTTGCAGATACTGCAATCTATTTGCTGTTTCTGCCTCTATTTCTGTATTTACAGACAGCCCTATGAACGCATCATCTCCTAAAGCTTCTCTTGCTGCAGCAGCGGACATATCATTTTGCCCAAGCCATACCCCTGCATCAAAGCCCTCAGCACGTAATCTTACTGCTATATCTACATGATCATTGACGATATACTGACTTCTTGTCTGATGGCATAACTCAGCAAAGAATCGTGCTGTTTCATAACAATTTACTTCGTCGGGGCCTGCGCGATATTGTAAGCAATCCACTCCATGCATCATTGCAAGCATCACACGCTGCTGTAAGACGTGACATGGTATATAACAGTTAGTTACCAGTTGTATTCTGGGTATTCTTGGCACTCTGGGCATAGTTCTAGTAATTGAAGTATTGCCAGAAATGTTGTACAGGGCCATGACCATGTCCTATTTCATGATCCTTTGCTGCATCTATTGCGCCTGTAATAAATTTTTTGGCATGTTCTACAGCATTTTCAATATTATGGCCTTTACCAAGATATGCTGCAATAGCAGATGCAAGGCTACAACCGGTACCATGATTATTTTTTGTTTTGATACGTTTGGCGCTTAGCCATTTTTCTATTTGTTTGTCTTTTATATAGAGGAAGTCATTACTATGTTCTCCTTTGAAATGTCCTCCTTTTACTAGTACTGCTTCTGGTCCATAAGTTGATAATATCTCTGCTGCGTTTATCATATCTGTTTTATTTTTGATTGATATGCCAGTAAGTTTCTCTGCCTCTTCTATATTTGGCGTTACAATAGTAGCAATAGGGAGTAGAGATTGCTTTATAACTTCAATGGCGTCTTCTTGTTGCAGTTTTTTACCGCTAGTAGGGTATATTACCGGATCTATCACTATATGTTTTGGTTTATATTTTTTGAGCATATTGGTGGTCAGCATTACAATATCTTTATTATAAAGCATGCCTGTTTTTACTGCATCTATATCAATATCAGAGAATATGGAGTGAAATTGTTCTTCTACTACTTGAATTGGGAATAAGAATACGTCACTTACACCCTGTGTATTTTGTATGGTTAAAGATGTTAATATTGATGCTCCATAGCATTGTAATGCAGAAAAAGTCTTGATGTCGGCATGTGTGCCTGCTCCGCAGCTTCCATCAAAGCCAGCAATAGATAGAATCTTGGTTATTTGATTTTTCATGACTCCCTCTGGTGAATTAAGTTTCTAAGTGTTTTAGTTGCTTCAAATGGATTGTCGGAGTGAAATATTGTTGAAATTACACATATTCCATCTATCCCACAAGCCATAATTTCTTCTACATTGCTATTATTAATTCCTCCAATTGCGAACAGGGGAATAT
>JALWRI010000003.1 GCA_026994225.1 Gammaproteobacteria bacterium
CGTAAGGTGAAGGTGTCACTTGTAAGAACTCACAAGAAGGTGCTTGTGTGGATAACTTTACTTGCTTTGAAGTTTCTACCCCACTTGCTGAAAAAGTGAGGTTTAAATCACCATTTTCATATTGGTTTATATAGTCCCAATCATAATTAACTTTTATATCATAACATTGACCTTTATTAACAGAAACATTAGTAACACTATTTGCAAAAGAAAAATGTGCATTACTTAATGAGCCTGACTTTATTACAATAGCCCCACAACTGGTTGTAGGCACACATACTTTAAGAATTTTTTGAAAAGGTGGAGTATCACTACAAGACCCTATATTCCAATTCATTACTCCTGACGGAGTTAAATTAGGTTCAATACTTGCCTGAACTGCATTGGTTGTTATTGGTATAGAGAGAGTATCTGTAGTGCTTCCATCGTCATTGGCAGTTATTATATTTAAACTGTTTGTATCCGTAAATTCCTGAAAATTCCATTTGAAAGTAACATTTATATCCAAACATTGATTTGCATTGATTATCGTATTGCTAATTGTAGGAGTAGTATAATACCTATAACCATTCTGTTGAAAACTTGCAGAAAGCAAAGTAACTGCTTTATCATTATTATTACAAATTTGTATTTGTTTAGTTATTTCTGGTGAAGTTGAAGTGCCACAATTAGCATCAAATTGAAGGTCAGACGGATTTACTTCCAATGGCGACCCACCGACTACTGTAATGGTTGTGGTAAAATTACTTGGTGGATTACAGAGTTTGTATCCTGAACCCCAAACTATATGATGATTATACACTCCACAACAACTACAATCGCAAGAATGGTCAAAACCATAACCGCCAGAGCCGTTTCCAACGACTATTGGGTATCCATAGCCTCATCCGCTACCTCTATTAGTCCAATTAAAATATACCCAACCATCTGTTCCATCAACTCTGTGTCCTCTTGTGCACCATACCGTAACCCTATCATAATAAAATGCTGACGAGGGAGTATTATCAAAATGAACAGTAACACTTGAACCTTTAGAAACTAATTTGTTACCATCGTGAGCAATACAAGTTCCAGCTCTATGATAATGAGGGACATTAACATCTTGATTCATAGTTACAGTTACACTTCTAATAAAATCAAATTGATGAAATAATGCCTCTATTTGATTAGCAATATTCGGGTTTCCCATATCAGCAACACTATAAGTAAGTGACGCTGTTCCAGCCTTTAATATTCCTGAAAAGCCTATAATTAAAAAACATAATAAGATAAAAATTATATGTTTTCTTTTCATTTACCTCCCTCTCTTTTATTCATTTTCAAACTGTGCTTCCGCACCGCCTAAATCTTCATAAAATACATACTTATTCATAGAATCCGTTGGGATATAGTAATTATCATTTACAAGGTTTTTGCAATAACAATACTGCAAATAATCACGCCATTGACAATCTTCTTTTAATGCTCTTTCCATAAAAGTTCCCCAATTTGCATATTGCCAAGTTACTTTACTTTGATATTGAGTAGATTCATAAAAGGAATAATCAAGTGTATAGCTGCTCTCACCTGCACCAATCATATTATCGTCACTCATTCCACTTGAAAATATAATCTTATTATAAGTATCCCTACACCCTTCAGTAATAAACCTTGTTACATCATCTACCTCTGTATCAGGGTCATTATACCAAATCATATAATTTTTTAGTCTTGCTCTATAATCATCTGTTAATCTACTCATATATTTTTGAAAAACATATTTATCTGCTGCAAACAAAGTAGAATTTTGTTCATAGAAACGGCAATAGTATTCATCTCCGTGACTATTATTGTAATCTTGGATTGTTACATAAAAAGTATAACTTCTATCTTCTATTCCACAAAGATTAGGGAAATCTTTATGACTACAACGAAAAACTTTCTTATCATAAGTGTTTATGCCACAGTTACTATCTGCTAAATTACCTGTATTATTACAAGTTCCTGCTATTATTCTATCATCTTTCATTGTTGAATTAGAAACAGCAGGACTCATAGGGTTACAACTTGTGCAGTCCCAACCTTTATCCACATGAGCACAATAATTATAATCGTTATCTATACAACCATCATTATTTTGGTTGCCGTCTGCACCACCATTTTTCCCACAATCATATCCTGTTTTATATTTACAAGTTCCAGAATAGTAATCATCATAAGTGCAACCACTAACTGTTCCTGTTTTTTTACAATAATATCCTTTTTTGATAGCTGTTCCACTTGCTTTTTTGTAACAAATATAACTTTTTTTACAGCAATCGTTTTTCTTTAAAAAAATAACTTTTGAATCACTCTCACAACGG
>JALWRI010000004.1 GCA_026994225.1 Gammaproteobacteria bacterium
ATATTTAATAGTATAATATACTATATTTTATGAAGCTTAAAGATTATGCAAAACAGCATGGGATTAAATATAGAGCTGCCTGGAATCGTTATAAAGCTGGTAAAATCCCTAATGCTTTTAAAGATGAAGATAAGCTTTTGCAATCTCATGAAACTTATAAAGCCTTACCTGCGAGGGTCTCACAACAAGTTTTAAGATTGTTGGATAAAAACTGGTTATCTTTTTTTAAATCAATTAAAGACTGGAAAAGAAATCCAGACAAGTACTTGGGAAGACCAAAATTACCTAAATACAAACATAAAGAGAACGGACGAAATATTTTAATTTATACGATTTAGGCAATTTTATCGAGACAACTCAAAAAAGGTTTAATATCATTATCCAGGACTGGCTTGAGTTTCTATTCAAAAGCAATAGAAACATTACAACAAGTTAGAATCATACCAGGATACTCATATTATGTGATTGAAGTTGTTTATGAAAAATTAACCGGGAGCAAATTAAATAAGGGTAACATTATGTCGATTGATTTAGGTGTCAATAATCTGTCCGCTATTACTATGGTTTTTAAAACATTAAATGTATATTACAAAAATTGCAAAAATTACGTTTAGTAGATAATACGCTTTATTTACGTTCTGCGTCGATTAATATATTTAATGGATTAGTAAGTTTAACCTTTTCTTGTGATGGATCGCATTATATCCCTTATAAGGATTTTTTAGAAAAAGATATTTTAGTTTAGATTATTGGGAAAGGATAATTATCCATAAGGAAAAGGTAATTATGAGCTATTATCGATCGTTATCTGCTTTAGAAAGCACGTATGTTGCAATCAATAAGCAACATAATACCTCTTTTATTAATCAAATTTTTATAGAAGGGAAAGGACATCTTGATCCGCATAAATGGCAAAGAGCAATAGCTTTGGCAAGTAAACAGAATGTAGGTTCTCATCTTCGCTTAAAAGGGATTTGGGGATGGCGGTATTGGGATAGTGAGGGAAAAAATCCACAACTGCATGTTGTTGAACATGATGATTGGGATGGTATGGGGACAAAGGGGATGAATTTTGCACAACAGGGCATGGATGTACGTAAAGATAGTTTAGCTGAAGTGTGGTTGTTACCAGGCACAACACCACGAATATTATTTCGGACGCATCATGCTATTATGGATGGCATGGGAACGATATTTTGGATACAGGAAATATTTAGGGCATTAAATAGGCAGACATTGTTAAGTGCTGATGGTCGTTGGACAGAAACGACGATTGCTAAACAGCAAAAACATCCAAAATATACTTTTCAGGTGGACAAAAGTGCATCCCCATTGCAGAAGAAAGCAAACAGAACCTTACGAAGGGGATGTCATTGGCGACGGATAGAGATACCAGGTATTAGCAGTAAAATTATTCCCCGTTTTATTCAAGCGATAGCAGAGTATATTAGGGAAAAACAATTAGATAAGAGAGTCGATAGAATCTGTATGCGAGTGCCTGCTGATTTACGGCGTTATTTATCTACAGAGGATGCAAAGAGTTATAGTTTAGGAAATTGTACCAGTTTAATAGATTTAGATATTAGTGTGGAAGATGACGTACAGAGTATTCACAAAAAAATACTACGTGCGATGCGTAATAAAGAAGATATAGGTTTTGTAACACAAACGGCATTGCAATTAATAAAGTGGATGCCTGGGTTTATGGTGCGTCCTGCCATTTATCCTGGTGATAAGACCTTAAATACTATTTATGATAAGGAAAACTATCCCTTTACAGCAAATATCAGTTATATAGGTAAACAAGAGATAAAACATTATAGTGATGGGGATTTTACTGCTACAGCTATATTTGGTATCCCTATTGCCTTAGAAAATAGACCGCTCTTTATTGGTATTAGTACGATAGAAAAAAATACCCATGCAACAATTAGTGCGCCTTATAGCTTGATTTCTGAAGCAGAATTAGAGAAATTTTGTCAAGAATTAATAACACGTATTGTAGCGTTATAACAAAATAGTATTGGGTAAGGGTATATCGGGTAAGGGTTTAGATATATGATAACCTTGTGCATAGTTGACTGAAAACTGTTGTAATAAATCCAGGATATCCTGATTTTCCACAAATTCAGCAATGATATGCTTTCCTAATTCATGGGATATATTGGTAATTGCTCGTACTAAAATCTGATCGGCTTTATTCGTATCTAAATGTTTAATAAATGAACCATCAATTTTAATATAATCAACTGCTAGATTTTTAAGATAGGAAAAAGAGGAATAACCTGCCCCAAAGTCGTCTAAAGCAAAATGACAACCAAGTCTTTTTACTTCAGCAATAAATATTTGTGCATCATCAAAATTGAATACGGCATGGGTTTCTGTGATCTCAAAAATAATATTTTCTGGAGAGACGGCGGGTAATTGTAGTAATCGTTTTATTTCTTGAGTGATATTTTTATCATTAATAGAGCGCCCAGACAAATTAATGGCGAGTTTAAAATTTACCTGTTGTTGTTGTAAGAAAATATGTTTTTGAATAGCTAAATTTAATATACTTTTTTCTACTTTTGCAATAAGGCGTAATTTTTCTGCATGATGAATAAACTCAAAGGGCATAATAATTTTACCCTTATCATCAATAATTCGGAGTAAACATTCATAATGGCTTATAGTATTTGTTTGAATGGCAAGAATAGGTTGATAATAGAGATGGAGCCAGTCTTTTTGTAAGGCTTCTTCGATAAGATTTTTCCAGTATAAATTATCTTGTATTTCTTGATTATAATTAAATAAGGTATCAAAAATATGATAATTACCAAAGCCACTACTTTTTGCTTTATACATGGCTAAATCTGCATTTGCCAGCAATTCTTTGAACGTTGTACCATGTTGTGGATAAATAGCGATACCTATACTAATGCTTACTTTATATTGTTGAATAAGATTTGCATTAAAGCGAATATGTTTAAGTTCTTTATTGATGCGTTTGGCCAAAGAAGTAATACCTGGGATAGAGACATCATAACTAATAATAGCAAATTCATCCCCTCCAATACGACATAGTGTATCTGTTTGGCGTATCACTTTGGATAAAACATTAGCGACTTCAGAGAGTAGCTTATCTCCAACGCTATGTCCTTCGGTATCATTAATAATTTTAAATTGATCTAAATCCAGATACAGTAAACTGATTTGTTTATTATATCGTTTAGCATGATTGATCATTTTTTCTAATTCATGATTAAAATAATAACGGTTATGAAGATGCGTTAATTGATCATGTATTGCTGTCCAAAGGAGTTGCTCTTCCGCTGATTTACGCTCAGTAATATTGACACCAATAGATAAAATCATCGTTTTATTATTATGCTCATCAGTGTTTGTTTGAATAAGTGAATGCATCCAGGAAATATAATATTGCTTTCGATGGTTAATACGCAAAATATCATCACAATCTGATAGGCTATATAATTGATGTGTACGCATTCGTTGTAGTTGTTCAATATGTGAGCTATCACTGGAAGATAAAATAGTATCAAAGAGTTCACCGGCTAATCCATGTAAGGGGAGATCAAGTAATTGGGAGACATGTGCATTATGGGAGAGTATTGTACCGTGTATATCTTGCGTAATAATTAATAAAGGGGCGGTATCAAATAAGGTTTGGATAAACTCTTTTTCATGTTGTAAGGCTAAACTCTTTTGTTTTAATAAGAGGGTTTGTTGTTCTTCTTTAGCTTCCATCTCTTCTAATTGCTGAGTGAGTGTATTACTGGTATCAATTAGATGATCAATTTCATCATAAAAAATACCACGTGATTTAAGGTTGTTTAATATTGTACGTATTTCATGGTATTGATATTTAGCTAATAAAGGAAGGGCATAAGATAAACGTTGTAAGCGGCGTATGAAGTATTTTAATATAAAAAAGAGTAGCCCAGCGATAATAATAAGACTACCAATAGAAAAGGAGATAATAGTTTTTAATCTATCTTGTAATGCCTGATAATGAATAGTTATATCATTAATAATAATAAAGTAATTATGTAATCTGTTTTTTTGTATGGGGTATAGGTGAATATAATATCTTTTATTTTGCTGGGTATAGATATGTCCTTCCCGAATGAGAGATTGTAACCACTGTAGTTTATTATATTGTTGGTTTGAAGGTAAAGCACTGCGAAAATTACTATAAGGAGAGACATTAGGAATATGATGTTGTTGTAAAAAAGTTTGAATTAAACGGGTATTTTTATCGGCATCAGTGATAGCACTTAAATTAAATACGGTATTTTTTTGGGTAGAAAGAGCGTGGAGTATCCCTAGATCACTGTTACTGATATTTTTAAATTGTATTAACATGTCGGCTAAAGAATAACTTAAAACAAGTACTCCAGATAGATGGGTATCAATTAGTAAAGGGGTCATGGTATACAAGTAGCAATTTTGATAACACAATATTTTTGTTTGTGGTATTTCTTGTTGTAAGGTGTAATATACAGCGGTGGTGAGATCGGCAATTTCTTGTTTTTCAAGGGGGGTTCCCCAAGATTGTATTAAACGAGATTGGGGGTTAAAGTATGCAGCATTATATAAGCCCCAGGTAAACTGCCATTTGAACCAGTAATTATTAAATAAGGTGGTAATATCTGGCAATGCTTCTTTATGGTTAGCCATTAAATGAATGGTATCAGCAACTTGTTGTAGTGTGTTTATTGAATTTTGGATAAGAGTTTGTAGCGTATTTTGGTTTTTATCCTGTGTTTCCTTTAATTGTTGGACAAATTCTTGTTGATTATTATTATAAATAGTCCAGCTAATACCAATATTTAATAAAATAAGGACGATAGCGATTAATATGGAATATTTCCATGCCAGGCCTAAAAAATATTGTTTGGGTTGTGTATCCATAGGTTTAGCTATTTTAGAATCGCAGGGATAATTGCAAGGCAAATAATTCCCAGAATTTTTCTGTTTTTATCCCCGGTGGATTATCTATATTTGATATCCAGGATGTGCCTTCAATAATATGGTATTCGGTTCTTAACATAATTTGTGAGCTTATATCCCAACGTAGAGCGAATGTCCAGTCTTTAGAATACCCTTTATGAGCAGCTTGTCCTATTGAGGTAAAAGACTTTTTACCATTCCGATCTGATTTATCCAGAAAGTTTAGATCATAGCGTAGCAGTGCCTTCCAATCAGGATAAAATAAGTAGCTTGCTTGTAAATACCAACTTTCTGTAGTAGGGGAAGTATCAGGAAAAAAGCGACCAAAATTTTTAAACACATTTGGAGAGTAGTAATATTCACCAGTGAGGCTGAGTTTATCTTGATTATATTGTAATGAAAATATCCAGGGTTTAAATTGTACGCTGCCTTCTTCTAAAAATAAATTGCTTGGCTTTTTATTATAATATAAAGAAACGTTTGCATAACTAATTGCTGCTATATATTGTCCAGCATTATATTCATATCGTAACTGTGCTATTAATGCTGGCTCTTGCCTATATAAATTCCCGTCAGTAGGTTGTCCAAAGATGCTTTGTTCTATTTCTTCGTTATCATTTTGTGGTAGCCCATAGTTTATTTTAAATAACCATGTAGTGTTTTCATTATACAAATGGTTTAATATTTGTATGCCATCAGATGAAAGATAGATACGGCGTGAACGGTCAAAATATACCCCGCTAGGAAGGAATATCGTAGGAGTGGTAAACGCCACATCACGGGTTTCATTGTATAGACCTAAAGGATTCTTGACCCGTCCGAGTCGAAAATAACTGTCCATTTTATCACTTTGGTGTAAATTAACATCTAATACGGCATAATCAAGATTTAAACCATTATCCTGACTATTTCCTGCATCTCTAAAAATGCCTTGTATATTAAAAGCAAGTCGGTCAATAATTTGGTAATTAAGATTTAATCCTATTTCCGTTAATTGTGTGGAAATAGCATTATGACTTTTCCCATAGACATTATTTGCTGTAGTGTGGAATGCGCCTTGAGACAAAAAACCTTGTAATTGTAGATTATTACTGATTTCTATCGCATAAAGAGGAGAGATGGCAAATAATAGTAATATGGACAAAAAATTAATCATAATTAATAATCCGAATAGTGCTAGGAGGGTTTTTGGGTATATCAGGTATATAACCGATAGCATTAGAGGTACTGGAAACTTTTTCTAGCATTTTATCAACATTTGCTATCTTAACAGGGGATGATCCCATGCCAGAAAAGGTACGTTTATCCCAGATGCGGCGAAATTGATGAGGGAATAAACCAAAATAATATTTGGTAAATTGTTTATGTATAGGGTGTGTATCGGGTAAAACAAAGACTTTAATTTTTTTCTCATTTGACCAATAACGCTTTTGCATAGTAAAAATATTACGTAACATAGAGCGTGAATATTTAATCTGCGGTACACTTGAATGTGTAATAATATAAACAGGTGGTGAAGAGGTATCTGCTGCCATCATAGGTAAAGACAGTAGTGAGCTAGGTAATAGGAACAATATTACCCTAGCAAAAAAACGCATAGTGATAACTCCCATTGAGGATGAAAAGGTCTATTGATTAGGTTTTTATTATATACTAATAAATGCAATGATGCCATATTTGAGCCTAACTTTTTCTTAACATGCGATAAAGCTATTATGACGATGATTGCATTTGTTGTGTAATAGATTGAATAAAGGTTTCATGGGGCATGGGCATACCAAATAGCATACCTTGTAATTCATCACAATATTGTTGGCATAAGTAGGTTTGTTGTGCTTCACATTCTACTCCTTCGGCGATTACGGTTAAACCTAAACTGTGGGACATAGCAATAATAGCTTTAGCTATTGCACCATACTTATCATCATTTCCAGTGGAAATATCTTTGACAAAAGCCCGATCAATTTTCACCGTATGGATAGGGAGTTGGTGTAAATAACTCAATGAGGAATAGCCCGTACCAAAATCATCAATGGAGGTTTTAATACCCAGTTCTCGAATTTGTTGTAATTGTCGAATAGTATTTTTAAAATCAAACAAGGCAATACTTTCAGTGATTTCTAGATCCAGATATATCGGATTAATATTATATTTATTGAGCATTGTTTTTATGGTATCGAGTAAACCTGGTTGTGAGAATTGTCGGGAAGAAAGATTGACGCCTATACGTAAGGGGATATTCATTGCTTCTAAAATACAAATTTCCTTACAGGCCGATTCTAATACCCACGCACCAATATCAATAATGAGTCCTGTTTCTTCGGCAATAGGAATAAATTCTACAGGAGATACCATTCCCAATGTAGGATGTTTCCAACGTAATAAGGCTTCTGCACCGATAGGTTTGCCAGTTTTACAACTAATTTGAGGTTGATAATATACGATTAATTCATTGCGTTCTAAGGCTTGTCGTAAATCATTAGTGAGTGTTAAACGGGTATGTCCCTGAGAACGCATATCATCACTAAAAAATTGAAATTGATTACCGCCTTTTTCTTTTGCTTTATACATTGCTGTTTCAGCAGATTGTAATAAGCCATTAATACTACTGTTAGTCATAGGTATTGATGCAATACCGATACTGATAGGCACATAGACTTCATTATGGTTTAGTTGATGCGGGTAAGAGAGTTTTTTATGAAGCTGTTGTGCAAAGACCAGATTATATTGGCTATCCATTTTTATCGCTAAAGCGAAAATATCTGCTCCAAAACGTGCGATACTTGCTCCGTCTGCTTCATACACTTGTAAACGTTTGGCAACTTCTTGTAATAATTGATCACCAATAGTATGACCGAGTGTTTCATTAATAGTTTTAAAGCGATCGAGTCCAATTAAAAACATAGCGAGAATTTCACCTTGTTGTAAGACCTCATTAATCGCATGACGTAAACGGATGCGTAATAGCCGCCGATTAGGTAAATCGGTTAAATCATCATAAAAAGTACGGTATTCAATTAAAGCGTCCGCTTTTTTACGTTCAGTAATATCTTGTATAGTACCTACAATGCGGTATACATCACCTTGATGATTGCAGAGCATTTCTGCTTGTTGTTGTACGATACATTCTTTATTATCGGGAATATTAAAACGATATTCGATGGTGAAATCTTGCTGTTTTTTT
Source organism: Gammaproteobacteria bacterium (assembly GCA_026994225.1). Lineage (GTDB taxonomy): Bacteria > Pseudomonadota > Gammaproteobacteria > GRL18 > GRL18 > JALWRI01. The sequence continues at coordinate 8,138 of JALWRI010000004.1, forward strand.
ATTGCTTGGGTAATGGAACGAGCGACCATTACCCGATCTTCACTATGTACTTGCAGTAAAAAACTACTTAAATTTTCTTCTTCTTTTAATGCCAGCATTTTTGCAGTTTGGGCAGAAAAAGATAAACGTTTATTTTTTATCTCCATATGCCAGTAACCCAGTTTTGCAATACGTTGTGCTTCAGCTAAACGTTCTTGATTGGCTTTTAAGGTAATTGCCATTTGGCGGGTACGTAAAGAATAGCGCAGCCTTTGTATTAATAAGCTCCAATTAAGTGGTTTGGTAATAAAATCGGTAGCTCCAGCATTAAATGCTTGATCAATAGCGTTATCATCATCTAGCCCCGTCATCATTATAATAGGGAGCGTTTGATAATCAGTAAATTCACGTAATAATTGACAGGTTTCAAAGCCATCAAGCCCTGGCATCATGACATCAAGTAAAATCAAATCAGGGAGTCTATTTTGTACAAACTGTATCGCAGCTTCACCGGAATCGACACTATCAACTTGATACGCAACTTTAGCAAGCACTTTAGTGATAGTGGTTCGTGTGAGCATATCATCATCAACAATGAGAATATGAATCTGCGTAGCAGGGACTTCCATGTTATTTTTAAGATCAATATTCATATCAATTAAATCATTATAAGTGAGGTATGGGTGCTTAGGTCTGTTGAGACGCTAATACGTTACGAGTGCGAGTAAATTGTTGTTGTATATCCTTTAAAAGACGATATAACACCTCTTTATCAGAAGTCTCTCCATTGGCTATTGTATTTTCTAATTGGTGGCTACAACTTGAAATGGCTGCTAAACCAATATTACCACTGCTGCCTTTTATTCTATGTGCAAGTTTACGTACGCTGGTTAAATCCTCTTTGTCTAATAATGATTTTAATTCGTGTAATTCTTTTTCTGTGGTACTAAAAAAATCATCAGTCAATGTATGCCATTCATTCCCTAATAATTCTGTTAAAGAATGGATAGTCGCTTCATTAAAAAGTACCATATCTTCATTATTGTCAGCTCTGGTAATATTTGCAAGTGTTTTTTCTGTATCATCAGATTTTTTGTCAGTATCTTTTAGTATGGGAAAAATATTTGTTTTTTTCTGTAAAGCGTTATCTTGTGGTAGCCATTTTTCTATCAATTGCAATAAATGTTCTGAATCAATGGGTTTACTAATATAATCATCCATACCTGA
>JALWRI010000005.1:0-272693 GCA_026994225.1 Gammaproteobacteria bacterium
ATATTGTCTCCACAAAGTGTATTCTTTAGATTTGGGAAATTTATTTTGTAAAAGTAATTTATAACTCGATAATTTTTCTGATTGGTCAAAATAATCAGCTAATTGAATCGCTATCCAGACACTTTCTGAAGTATGATATGCTACTTTTTCAAACCGTTCTAAATATGTTTTAGCTAACTCATACTGTTTATTTTGGTAAAATATTTTAAGCATTTCTAACAATGAGCGTTTTTGATTGGCATTATGTTGTAATGCCAATAAAAAATACTCTTTTGCACGCAACATATCCGGCTTTTTTAACATACATAAGCCGGCATTTTCGTACGTTTTTGCTATATGTTTATATAATGGATTTTTAATTGCCAACAAAAATTGTTCTACGGATGCATCATATTGTTCATTCTGACATAAAAAAATGCCATAATTATTATGCAAAGGAGAAGAGTAAGAACTGTATTTTAATGCTAAACGATAATGTCTATCTGCTGATTTTTTCTCACCTAAACGCCGATATAACTCTGCCATATAATGATGCGCATCCCCTAACTTGGGATTTTGCCGCAAGGATTTTCTTAACTTAACCATTGCACGTTCTAATTGCCCTTGTTGCAAATACCCCGCACCAAGTTCTGCATTCCATTGTGCAGGGGTCTTAATTTCTTTTGTTGATTTCGATACTTGAATATTATTATTGACATATTCCTTGTCATTATTATCATTAATATTACTTGATTGACACCCCGCAAATAAAATAATAACGATCAATAACCCTATCTTTTGCTTAAAAAAAACCATATCCTGATACTCTTGATAAACTAGAACTTACCATATTAGCATTGATACTACATTCTCTCTATCACTAGATTCCGTTTTGTTTTATCTTTAAATTTCCCCGCAAGCTGACCACATGCTGCATCAATATCCTCTCCTCGTGTTTTTCGTGTTATCGTTACAATCCCCGCTTTAATAAGCATGTCTCTAAAGGTATTAATGACTTTTTGACTAGAACAACGATAAACACTAGATGGAAATACATTAAAGGGTATTAAATTTACCTTTACAGGTAGCTTATTTAATATTTTTATTAATGCTTTTGCATCAGCAGGGCTATCATTAATTCCTTCTAACATCACATATTCAATCGTCACTTTTTTAATATGCGTATTTTCTCCTGCAAGATAATAACGACAAGCCCCCAACAATGCTTCAATAGGATACTTTTTATTAATAGGAACTAATTCATCCCGTAAGGTATTATTTGCAGCGTGTAATGAAATGGCTAAACTCACATCACAAACTTCTCTTAAACGCTTCAAGGCAGGCACAATGCCTGAGGTACTTAAAGTAACACGACGTTTAGATAAACCATAAGCACAATCATCTAAAAAAATATCAATCGCATTCACTACATTATCAAAATTTAAGAGCGGTTCACCCATACCCATTAAGACAATATTACTTACTATCCGATCATCTTTAGATTTTTTACCCAACATTCTACTTGCTATCACTACTTGTGATACTATCTCAGCTACTGTTAAATTACGGTTAAATCCTTGTTGTGCCGTAGAACAAAAACGACAATCCAAAGCACATCCTACCTGTGAAGAAATACATAATGTACCTCTATTTGCTTCCGGTATAAAAACCATTTCGATGCAATTACCATCATCTAAACGCAATAACCATTTATATGTACCATCTGCAGAGAGATGTTCTAAAGCAATCTCCGGGTATTTAATTTCGGCTAAGGTCGTTAATTTTTCACGCAACGGTTTACTCAAATTACTCATCTTGGCAATATTATCTGTCCCTACCTGGTATAACCACTTTAATACCTGCTGGGCTCGAAAACGTTGCTCTCCTTGAGTAATAAACCACTCTTCTAAAGCATGGCGGTGAAAATTCAGTAAATTAACTTTATTCATGTATTTTTTCGCTGTGTAATGATCGTAATAGACCACTACACAAGTATCAAGAAAGGATTATCGTGTACGGGGACAAATTTCAAGTTCAGAGAAAAAGTAAGCAATCTCCACTTTTGCCGTTTCTGCTGCATCAGAACCATGTACTGCATTTTCATCAATAGTGCTTGCAAAATCTGCTCGAATTGTTCCTGCTGCGGCTTCTTTTGGGTTGGTTGCGCCCATCACTTCCCTATTTTTAGCGATCGCAGCTTCTCCTTCCAAAACTTGTATCATCACAGGCCCTGATGTCATAAATTCGACTAATTCACCAAAAAAAGGACGTTCTTTATGTACTGCATAAAAACCTTCTACCTCTTTTTGACTCAGGTGTTTCATTTTTGCAGCAACAACACATAAACCCGCTTTTTCAAAGCGACTATAAATATCACCAATATGATTTTTTCCAACTGCATCGGGTTTTATAATAGATAACGTACGTTCTATAGCCATAACATCTCCTAAATGACTGTTATTAATTAGCTAAAAATAGGAAATCTGCCTCATAGAAGTCATATAAGAACAGAATTAACAAAATCGCTCGCTATTATACTTGGGTTTCATCCAGGATAGAAGTAATGATGCAGGAAACTGAATATAATACGCTATTCTCTTTCTTCTATCCAAGCACTTTGAATAGCTTCTAAAATACGTTCACCACAATGTTGCGGATCATCATCAAACTCATCTAAAGCCATAATCCATTCCATTAAATCGGTAAAACGTACTTGAGTGGGGTCTGTATCTGGGTATTTTTCATCCAAACTTATTGCTATTTCCAAACTATCTGTCCACTTCATTTGTTTTACCTCTTAATGGTTTTCTGACACCATGTTAATGGTATACTTAGGTATTTCAACAACTAAATCCTCATCTTTTACAATTGCCTGGCAACTTAATCTTGACTCTGGTTCTAAACCCCAGGCTTTATCTAGCAGATCGTCTTCTACTTCATCCGATTCTTCTAATGAATCAAAACCTTCTCGAATAATCACATGACAGGTAGTACATGCACATGATTTCTCACACGCATGTTCAATATCAATATCATTTGCTAATGCTGCATCACAAATACTAACACCTGATTCAACGTCAATCACTGCACCATCTGGGCATATTTCTTCATGGGGTAAAAATATAATTTGTGGCATGGCTTTTTTCCATTCTTTTGTTGTTATTCAAAGTCGATAACACTATGACCCGACAGGGCTTGATTGATGCTTTTGTCCATTCTACGTTGTGCAAAAACCTGCGTAGCATGATCTAATTTTTCAATATGATATTTTATTGGTTCTGCTTCATTATCATTTTTCACTGCAAGTAATTCAATTAATACTCTACTAATCTCTTCTTTTTCCTTCGCTGACAATAAATTACCATCTTCTTCTAATGCCATTTCAAGGGCTTCAATCACCCGATCGGCTTCTACTTGTTGCTCTCGTAATTTACGCGCAATAATATCATCTTGGGCATGTTCCATAGAATCACGTAACATCGTTTCTATTTCATTATCACTGAGTCCATAAGAAGGTTTTACTTGAATACAGCTTGATATACCTGTCGTATTTTCTTGTGCAGAAACAGATAATAAACCATCAGTATCTACTTCAAACGTTACCCGTATACGAGCAGCACCCGCTGTCATAGGTGGAATACCTCGTAATTCAAAACGGGCTAAAGAGCGACAATCTAGCACTAATTCTCTTTCTCCTTGCATCACATGTACTGCAAGAGCAGTTTGCCCATCTTTAAAAGTAGTAAAATCCTGTGCTTTTGCTACAGGTATGGTGGTATTACGGGGAATAATTTTTTCTACTAACCCCCCCATTGTTTCTAAACCTAATGATAAGGGAATTACATCAAGCAACAACATCCCATCAGATTGATTACCTATTAATACATCTGCTTGTTGCGCTGCACCTATCGCAACAACTTTATCTGGATCAATATCAACTAAAGGTTGGGTATTAAAAAAATCAGCAATTTTTTCACGTACCAGCGGAACACGTGTCGATCCGCCCACCATAACGATATTATCCACATCATCAACTTTTAGCTTGGCATCACGTAATGCACGACGACAGGCTAATAAGGTTTTATCTACCAAGGGGGAAATTAAAGTATTAAATATCTCTTTTGTTAAACAGATACTCATCTCTTTATCATCCAGTGCAAACGTAATTTCTGTGCTATCTTTATTGCTTAATGCTTGTTTAGCCTGACAGGCTAAATTCATAATTTGACGTTGGATACCCGCATCTTGTGTCTCTATTTGTAATTGTTCAATTAACCACATTGCAATGGTTTGATCAAAATCATCCCCCCCTAAAGCAGTATTACCTGCTGTAGACATCACTTCAAAAATACCTTTATGTAAATGCAAGATAGATACATCAAAAGTGCCACCACCTAAGTCATAAATGACTTGTATGCCCTCATCACCTGTATCTAATCCATACGCTAGTGCTGCAGCAGTGGGTTCATTAAGCAAGCGTAATACCTTTAAACCTGCTAGAGCCGCTGCATCTTTTGTTGCCTGACGTTGCGCATCATCAAAATAAGCAGGAACAGTTATCACTGCACCGGAAATATCACCTCCTAAGGTCGATTCTGCTCGCTGTTTTAATACTTTTAAAATTTCGGAAGAAATTTCAATAGCAGTTTTATCTCCTGTTACAGTGATAAAACGTGGAACATTAGAGTTTTCCTTTTCATATAACTTATATGAAATATACTCTGAATTATTATTGATTTCTTCTAAACTGCGTCCCATATAACGTTTCACAGACACTATTGTATTAAGAGGATCAATACTGGCAGATTGCTTGGCTTCTTGCCCAACGATACATTGCTCTTGCGTATAGCGTACCACAGAAGGTAATAAATGCTGTCCATGCATATCTGCCAAGGTTTCGGCTTTGCCACTACGAACACTTGCCACTAATGAATTGGTTGTCCCCAGATCAATACCAATTGCCAAACGATGCTGATGTGGCACGCTTGACATTCCAGGTTCACTAATTTGTAATAATGCCATGAATACATCCCATTGCTGCTACTTATTGATTTTACGCTCATCAAGACTGATTTGAATTACGACTTTTGACTATCAGGGGAGAATATTGGAGGATATTATCGAATTAGATAATACCTAATAATTCATCTTCCAGGGCTTGGCACTCTTCATCCAGCCGTTGTAAGAAACGTAACTTGTCAGAGTCATCTGCTGCTTTTTGTAAACTCTCTACACTGTGTTCAGTAAATAATTGTTCCAGGCCTTGCATTAAATATTGCATCCGCTCACGTACCTGTGTTTGCAAATCTTGTAATACAGGTAAAGGGTCTTCAGCACAGCGAGCGGCATCTAATGCCTCCCGTAACTCCATTTGCTCCATTAAAAATTGTGTATCCTGGTGCGTACGCTCGCCTTCTCTTACTACTCCATAATACGATAATAAATAATAAGCTCGCTTTACCGGATCGGATAAGGTTTGATACGCATCATTAATTTGCGTCGCTTTTTGCATTGCCATACGCCGTTGCGCTTCTGATGTATGAGAAAAATGATCAGGATGAACGACCTTTTGCAATTCTCGAAACAACTGTTTTAACTGTTGCATCTCGATGGCATAACCCACCTGCAAATTAAATAACTGAAAATAATCTTTATCCATAGATTTGTCTTACACCGTAAAACTTTCACCACATCCACAACTGTCTTTTACATTGGGATTATTAAATTTAAAGCCTTCATTCAAACCTTCTTTAGTAAAGTCTACTTCTGTACCATCTAAATAAAATAAACTTTTTGGATCAATAATTAACTTTATACCATGTGTTTCAAATACTTTATCATCTTTTTCTATGACATCAGCAAATTCTATCACATACGCCATACCTGAGCAGCCACTTGTTTTTACACCTAACCGTAATCCTTCACCTTTACCTCGATGACTCAAGAAACTTTGTACCCGAGATGCAGCATTTTCTGTTAATGTAATACTCATAACCTCTACCTCACAATATATGACGTTTTGATTTAATCTGCCTATAAAGACGCATTATTTATCTTGCTTATTTTTGTAATCTGAAATAGCTGCTTTGATAGCATCTTCCGCTAATACTGAACAATGAATTTTAACCGGAGGTAAGGCTAACTCTTCAGCAATTTCAGTATTTTTTATTTCACCCGCTTCATCTAAAGATTTTCCTTTTACCCATTCTGTCAGTAAGGAACTAGAAGCGATAGCAGAACCACAACCATAGGTTTTAAACTTTGCATCTTCGATAATACCTGTATCACTGACCTTAATTTGTAAACGCATGACATCCCCACATGCTGGTGCGCCTACCATACCTGTACCAATATGCTCATCTTCTGCATCTAATACACCTACATTACGTGGATTTTCATAATGATCCATTACTTTTTCACTGTACGCCATAATTACTAACCTTTAATTTTAAGCCAAAAAATAAATAGAGAATACAGAGTAATACTCACTAATTAGTGGGCACTCCATTTGATAGTAGAAAGATCTATTCCTTCTTTATACATATCCCACAGTGGAGATAGTTCTCTTAATTTACCAATCTTTTTATGTAATAATTCAATACTATAGTCAATATCTTCTTCAGTAGTAAAACGTCCTATTGTAAAGCGGATAGAGCTATGTGCAAGTTCATCATTACGCCCTAACGCCCGTAACACATAAGAAGGTTCTAAACTTGCCGAGGTACACGCTGAACCCGATGATACGGCTAAATCACTAATAGCCATAATTAACGATTCCCCTTCTACATAATTAAAACTGATATTTAAATTATGTGGTACTCGTTGTTCTAAATCACCATTGATATAAATTTCTTCCATATCTTGTAAACCGTTTAACAACCGTTCACGTAAACGATGAATATGAGCATTATCATCTGCCATCTCTTCTTTTGCTATACGAAATGCTTCTCCCATACCCACAATTTGGTGGGTTGCTAACGTCCCAGAACGCATCCCCCGTTCATGTCCTCCTCCATGCATTTGCGCTTCCAAGCGAATACGAGGTTTACGACGTACATATAATGCTCCAATCCCTTTTGGCCCATAAATCTTATGTGCTGAAAAAGACATTAAATCTACTTTTAACGCATTTAAATCAATCGGGACTTTACCTGCACTTTGGGCTGCATCAACATGAAAGACAATTTTATTTTCACGACAAATATCCCCTAAGCTAGCAATATCCTGAATCACCCCTATTTCATTATTAACATGCATAATCGAGACAACAATCGTATCTTCCCGGATCGCATCTTTAAACTTTTGTATATCAATCAAACCATTTTCTTCCGGACTTAAATAGCTTACTTCAAAGCCTTCTCGTTCTAACTGCCGACAAGTATCTAAAACGGCTTTATGCTCTGTTTTGCAGGTAATAATATGTTTGCCACGTTTTTTATAAAATTGTGCCGCACCTTTTATCGCTAAATTATCCGACTCAGTTGCCCCTGATGTCCAAATAATTTCTTTAGGATTTGCATTGACTAAATCCGCTACCTGTTTTCTTGCATTTTCGACTAATTGTTCAGCATCCCAACCAAAACTATGTGAACGTGAGGCAGGATTACCAAACGTGCCATCCATAGTAAGGCAAGCACAAATCCGCTCTGCCACCCGTTTATCGACAGGTGTTGTTGCTGAATAATCAAGGTAAATCGGTTTTGTCATGTAACACTCCAGATATATGCAAAATAATTATTTTGCTAAACTACTTCTATTTTTTGCCTATTGTGCATCTATACGGCTTTATTAAAACAGTAATTGTTGATAACAATGGCTATACAATAACTTGACTTTGATTTAAGTTAGGAATGAAATCCACTTTTTCATCTACAGTTTGCCCTTTTTGTCGTGCATCCTGACGAGCAGATACTTCTTGTACCTTGCGTTTTTCTAACAAATCACCCAACGAGATACTATCTAAAAAAGAATAAATCTGAGCGCTGAGATCACACCATAACTCATGGGTTAAACACTCTCCTCCATCACTGCAATCTCCTTTCCCACCACAACGAGTGGCATCGACTTTTTCATCTACGGCACTAATAACCTCCGAAACATAAATATCACATGCTTCTCGGCTCAAACGATACCCCCCACCAGGCCCTCTTGCACTATCAACCAAACCATTTCTACGTAATTTTGAAAACAACTGTTCTAAATAAGAAAGGGATATTTCTTGCCGATGAGAAATATCTGCCAAGGTAATTGAGCCATTTTCATAATGTAACGCTAAATCCAACATTGCTGTTACTGCATAACGACCTTTTGTTGTTAACCGCATTAGCTACTATCCTTTTAATTTGACTTCAATGACAGTACAAAAACTATAATAAAGGCTCGTTCATCCTTTATTTATTATTTATCGCTTTGTATAATCAGGGATGCATCAAGTATACAAAACCTAGTAAAATAGTCAATTATTTTTTACGCATATCAAATTATTCAGAAGATTGAATTTCACACTCTCCTAATTCAGGTAAATCGGTATCTTTAAAGTCATGATCAATATGTTGTAATGCCTTTGACATTTTCTCCATCTTGACATCCATAGCATGGATATGATCGAGCATACAATTAATTGCGTGGGCAGTGGGATCGGGCATATCTTTTGATGCACCATACGCATCAAAACCCATTTTTTTAGCAATTTTTTGCCGATGATCCAGTTTTTTCGATACATTTTTATTTACAATACGCCCTGGAATACCAACCACGGTTGAATTTTCTGGAGCATCTTTTACTACTACTGCATTAGAGCCTATTCTGACTCCTTTTTGTAACACAATAGGCCCTAATACTTTTGCGCCTGCCCCAATTACCACATCATTACCCAATGTCGGATGACGCTTCCCTTTTTGCCAACTCGTACCTCCTAAAGTAACACCATGATATAAAGTACAATCATCGCCAACTTCTGCTGTTTCTCCAATAACAACCCCCATACCATGATCAATAAAGAAACGCCGCCCTAATGTCGCACCAGGGTGTATTTCAATGCCTGTCAACCAACGGGAAAAAAAGGCAATTAATTTAGCTAACCACCGTAATTTTTTATTCCATAGATAATGACTCATTCTATGTAATAAAAGAGCATGTAAACCTGGATAAGTTGTTAATACTTCAAAACGATTACGTGCTGCGGGATCTCTATCAAATACACAATCTATATCTTCTTTTAGTCGTTCAAACATGTCCAGCTCTCAAATGTAGTGCTATCACATTCCGTTGTCGTAATAATAACAACACAGTAATATCTTTACCGATGAGTATTATAATGATCTAATTCACTGGCGGCAATGTGGGAAAAAATATTTGCTCTGTTACTGTTTTTCTATCGCTGTCAATATACCTCGTAAAATATTCACTTCATTTTGTTCTAAATGTATACGATTAAATAAACGCCGTAAACGGCGTATAAGTTGTGGGGAACGTTCTGGATATAAAAATTGTATTTTTATTAATACCTGTTCTAAATGTTGATAAAAACGTTCTATATCTTCTCCTGATGCAAGCACTTCCTTATTTTCTCGCTTAACTTGTTCTGCCATATCTTGTGCTTGTAAATATACTTGCATAATTTCATAGCTCATAATTTGTATGGCTGATGCAATATTCAGCGAGCGGTATGCAGGATTAGCCGGAATTTCCACTAAATAATGACAATATCCTAATTCTTCATTGGTCAACCCAGTGCGTTCACGTCCAAATAACAAAGAAACTGTGCCATTTTGTGCTTCAGTATATAATTTTTTTGCACACGCTTGAGGGGTTAAACAAGGGATCGATAAACGCCTATTTCTAGCACTGGTCGCAATCACTAAATGCGACGCATGTAAAGCACTTGGCAAATCGGCATAAACGTTTGCAGTAGCTAACACATCATCTGCCCCCGATGCCATCGCTGTAGCATTAGCATGAGGATAGCAAACAGGATCGACCAATGATAAAGTGTGTAAATACATATTTTTCATTACTCTTGCTGCCGCACCAATATTTCCAGGGTGTGAGGTATTTACCATAACTATTTGAATATTATCTATATTATTCACTCTATCCTGATCCTCGATAGCGATAGACAAAAGCACTATTTGTTATTCTTTCACACAATGTTATCCTATCCAGTTATATATTAATATTTTTAATTCTTGTTTTGACTATTTTTGGAGCGTTTCTATGGAACCTATGCTTAATATTGCCATCCGTGCAGCTCGTAACGCAGGTAATATTATTCTGCGTTACACTAACCGTGTTGATACCCTTAGTATATCAAAAAAAGCACAAAATGATTTTGTCAGCGAAGTAGATAAAAAAGCCGAAGACAGTATTATTAATACCATCTTACAGGCCTACCCTGATCATCATATTATGGCAGAAGAAAGTGGTACCAAGGATAATAGTAATAGTATCTATCAATGGATTATCGATCCACTCGATGGCACTACTAATTTTTTACATGGCTTTCCTCAGTATGCGGTATCTATTGCTATCACCGAAAAAGGTAAACTCTATCAAGCCGTCGTCTATGATCCGCTACGGGATGAATTATTTACTGCTAGTCGTGGTAGTGGTGCAATGTTAAATAATCGCCGTTTACGAGTGAGTAATCATCATGGTTTAAGCGGAGCATTATTGGGTACGGGCTTCCCCTTTAAACAACAAGAAGATTTAGATACTTATTTAAGCATGTTTCGAGCTGTCTTTCCTATGACTGCAGGTATTCGTCGTCCTGGCTCTGCTGCCCTGGATTTAGCCTATCTTGCAGCAGGACGGTTAGATGGTTTTTGGGAAATAGGTTTAAATGCCTGGGATATGGCAGCAGGGATATTATTAATACAAGAAGCAGGCGGGATGGTCAGTGATTTTTCAGGTACACAAAATTATTTACATACCGGCAATCTCATTGCTGGTAATCCTAAAGTATTTAATGAGTTGCTAAAAATTCTCACTCCGCATATCCCTGCACACTTACAATAACTATATGGTTGAACACATTGATTCGTATTTTTATTCCTTTGCTTGTTATTGCAGCGTTATTACCGTATTACGCTTTTTTACCTGTTGCCATCGTATTAACAAGTGTAGCTTTTATAACATTATATATCGTATTACAATACCTGACATTTTCTCCATTACATAAGGCTATTTTACTGATCTTTGTGTTATTTTCCTGGTACTTATTATTCCAATATTATGGTATACATTTTACCCGACAATGGGGAATTGCCTTACTTACATTAATGTTAAGCCTTAAATTTCTGGAAATAAAAGCGCAGAGGGATCAGGCAGTTATTATCTTTTTATCTTGTTTTTTAATTGGCACACAATTTTTATTTAAACAAGATATTTTTACTAGCATCTATGCCTGCATACTTACTTTAATCAGTCTTTATTTACTTTTAAATTTACAACGCCAAAACCAGGCATTGAGCGTATTTTCTTGGCAACAAAGTAAAACTATTTTACTGCATCTTGTATTACCCGCCATTCCTTTAACACTTGTCCTTTTTTTGTTTTTTCCTCGTATTCCTGGGGCATTATGGACACTCCCTACAGAGCAACAAACTCGTACAGGTTTATCAGATAGTATCTTTCCTGGAGAAATCAGTGAGTTAGTAAAAAATAACGATATTGCCTTTCGGATTAACTTTCATGGAGATACGCTCCCTACTAAACAACAATTATATTGGCGTGGTCCGGTCATGAGTATTACTGATGGCTTTGAATGGAAAGTACCCACAGTACAACATCAATATCACCATTACCAAAAACTTTATACGCCTCAAGGAACACCCATAGACTATACTATCACGCTTGAAGCTACCCAAAAAAAATGGCTCTTTAGTCTGGAAATGCCCACACAATTACCACTAAATAGTTATCTTACTGCTGATTTACAATTACGACATAAACATGCTATTACGCAGGTTAAACAATATACTATGCGTTCTTATCCTCAATATACTACACGTTTACTGACTGCTAAAGAACGACAACATAACCTTATGTTACCCCCCAATAGTGCCTATCAAGCTCGACAACTTGGGCGAAAATGGCGGCGACAATTATCCAGCGATAAAAAAATTATTCAAACTGCTTTAGCATATTTTACCAAAGAAAAATTCTACTATACTTTACGCCCTAATATTATGGAAAAAGATCCCATTGATGAATTTTTATTTACCTACCGACGAGGATTTTGTAGTCATTATGCAAGTAGCTTTGTTATTTTAATGCGAGCTGCCCATATTCCCGCTCGTATGGTGACAGGTTATCAAGGTATTGAATATAATCCCATTGGTAAATACTATCTAGTAAGACAGTCTAATGCCCATGCCTGGGCTGAAGTATGGTTAGAAAAACAAGGTTGGATACGTGTCGATCCGACAGCGATGATCCCTCCTGATAGAATAGAAGCAGATGTACTGGAAAATTTAGAGCAACTGAATTTTAGCCAACTTGCTATACCTCAAAATATGCTCAATAGCATTATAAAAAGTAACTTTTGGCAAACCTTACGACAACAGAGTGATTATTTGCACTATCTTTGGAATAATTGGTTGCTTGGATATGATAATAAACAACAGTTACAATTATTAACTCAATTAGGTCTGCAGCCTGATTGGAAAAATTTAATTCTACTACTTGTGGGTAGTGTTACAGCTATTTTTCTCTTTGCTATTTTCCTTCTTTATTATCAGCAACGTAAGCAACTTGATCCTCTAGTCGTTGCATACCAACAACTTAAAGTAAAATTAGTAAAAGCGGGCATATCCTGCCCTGACAATAAAGGCACAACCTTTATCGCTCAACAGATACAAAAGCAGTTACCGCATCTCTATCCACAAATTAATTCATTATTACAATGTTATGTACAATTACGTTATCAATCCGTAAGCCAAACAACATCACGTATTAAAGCATTTTCTCAACAAGTACAAGCCTTAACAATACGCTAATTGTTACTATTTTGCGTCCTCTATATGAGTTAGTAACCATTTGCGTAAATCCAGCACTTCTTCCTGACAAAGATGATGTCCTATTGGATAATTATGCCAATTTATTTTATAACCTAAGGTATTAATCCGTTCTTTAGAAAGCAATCCTAATGCGTGGGGTACGATATCATCCAGGGTACCATGTGCCATAAAGATAGGAAGGGTGTTTTTTGCCTGATAATCTTGTTCTGTACGTTCTGCCATAAGTGGCAAATAAGTAGACAGTGCAATAATCCCTGCTACGGGACAATGTCCGGTTAATCCTGTATGCAAAGCCATTGCACCGCCTTGAGAAAAACCTCCTAAAAAGATGTGATCCATTGCAATAGGCTCTTGCATTAACAACTGTTCAAGTTCTTTTTGCATACCTACGATACGCTCTGTATCTTCCACCCCCGATAACTTATCCCAATATAAAATATCATACCAAGCAGGCATCACATACCCTTTATTTATCGTTACAGGAATATTTGGTGCTTGAGGAAATACATACCGAATACCTAATCTATCAGGTAGTGCTAATTCAGTAACCAACGTTTCAAACTGAGACCCATCAGCCCCTAGACCATGTAATAAGAAAAGGCTATATCTGTGCGTTTGTTTTGGTTCTATAATATACGTATCCATAGCTATTCACATAATGGAGGAGTTAATTGGATTTTAGTACCGGCTTGTTCTGAACAAAATTGCTGTAAGTCATCCCATAATGGGATTTTCGTTTGGGTATTTAACCACTGTTTACCCTCATATTCATAATGATACCCCCCTGATTTAGCAGCAACCCATAACTGTTGGTTTGCCGTTTGCCTATTAATAATAATTTGTGTAGCATTATCAAAATACAAAGTTAAAATTCCCCCTACTGTATCATAATCAATCTCCGCAGCACCTTCATCATTACTGATATCGAGCATTTCTTCAAGGCATGATAAAGTCTTATCCACAAGAGTATTAAATTTGGATTCTTGCATATTGGCTTCCTATTTATATCAAAAACAAGAAGTATATCAATTTATTATCTTTTTGAATAAGAAAAGGCACTTCAAAAGAAGTGCCTTAATTACCTTAAAACATAACCAAAGTAATATTTGGTATGGCTAAAGTATCTATCGATCATCCTAGATCGATAATATTAACGGAGGGGGACCCAGTTAATTCATAAATTCGTTATACTACAATAAAGCATAGTTCATGCCAATAAATACAAAATACTGGGAAATAGGGAAAATAATCCCATTTACGGCTTTTTATTCCATCACTAATAGCTAAAAAAGATATCTACCATCATATCCACTCATAATAGGTTTTTTATTTACGTTCTTTACTCTCTCTTATGTATAGATAAACTGCAATTTGCATCATATAATATTGCATATTGCAATACTACTACATTAATTATAACCATTAATAATTTTTTAATTTACGCCACAGGGTGGTTTTATTAATATTTAATAGCTTTGCGGTCTTTTCTTTACTACCTTTAAAATGCTCTAATACCTTTAAAATATAACGCTTTTCCAATTCTAATAAACTCGGTAAATCTTCATCCAAACATTGTTCTATTACTGTTGCCTCCTTTTCTATATTAATCCCAATCGCTTGTATTTTAGGTGTATTAGCTAACGCAACACTCCGTTCAACCACATTACGCAATTCCCTAATATTTCCTGGCCAATGATAATGTTGTAATAATTGCATGGATTCTTCATCAAATCCCTCTACTTCCCGTTTATATTTTTCCACAAAACGTTCAATAAAATGATGAATTAATAAGGGTATATCTTCCTTTCGTTCTCGTAACGCAGGCAAATGTAAAGAAATAATATTTAAGCGATGATATAAATCTTCTCTGAATATTCCCTCCTTTATCATTTTCTTGAGGGAACGATTAGTGGCAGTAATAAATCGAATATCAACATCGATCAGCTTGACCCCCCCAACTCGCATAATTTGGTTTTCTTGTGTTACACGCAATAATTTCATCTGCATTGCGTCAGAAATATTACCTATTTCATCTAAAAAAACAGTCCCCCCTGTGGCCGTTTCTAATAATCCTTTTTTTGTTTTCACTGCTCCGGTAAAAGCCCCTTTTTCATATCCGAATAATTCACTTTCTAATAAATTACTGGTTAATGCCCCACAATCTATCACTATAAAAGGGCTACCTGAAAAATGACTAAAATTGTGAATAGCTTGTGCTGCTAATTCTTTCCCTGTTCCAGATTCTCCTTCAATCATTACATTACAACGAATATCGGCAATACGTTGGATAATATCCATAATTTTTTGCATAGCATTACTAATACCAATAAAGGTCGTTTGTTGGCTAGTTTGTTGATATTCTAATTGTTGTTTTAATACTTTGTTTTCTTCTTTAATTCTACTAACATCTAATGCCTTCTCAACAATATATTGTAATTCTTCCATATCAAAGGGCTTTTTCAAAAAATCCATAGCACCTAAACGAAAGGCCTCAATCGCATTATCAACATTAGAATAAGCGGTAATAATAATAACCGGAGTATCTGATTGAATTGCATGGATTCTTTCTAATACTTGTGTACCCGTAATATGCGGCATTAGCATATCCGTAATAACCAAATCAACCGAATGAGTTTGAAAGTACGTCATCGCTTCTAATGGATCTTGATAAACAATACAGGTATATTGTTCACTATCTAAAAAGCGTTGTATTAAACGTCCTGATTTAGGATCATCATCAATAATAAGAATTCGTTGCGTCATTTTTATTTATATCTATTATAGGTAAACATATTGTTGCTATCACACCTTGCTTTTGTTGTCGATTCTCAATACTTAACTCCCCGTGATGGTGTTGGATAATACCTAATGCAATAGATAACCCTAATCCTGTACCACTTCCTATTTCTTTAGTAGTAAAAAAAGGATCAAAAATTTTATCCATAATTTTTTCATCAATCCTTTCCCCCTCATCAATAACTTGAATAATCACATTATCTTCTAAAGCGGTTACTCTTATATCTATTGTTGCATTAGCAGGACTAACATAAATGGCATTTAATAATATATTTATCAATGCTTGTTTCAATTTACCTATATGTCCTTTTATCAGTACTTGTATCGCTTTTTCAAACTGATAGTTTAATACTATCCCTTTCTGTTTGCTTTCTTGTTTCACTAATTGCAAACTACTCTCTACCCAATCTTTGACAATAATTCGAGAAAATCGGGTTTCAGGTATTTCACGGGCAAAATTTAACACTCCTTTAACTATTTCACTCGCTCGCAATGCTTCTTCTTGCACAGAGTTAATATCCTCTAATAACTGTTCCATTTGACAAGGTTGATGCTGTATATTACGTTGCATTAATTTAGATAACGATAAAATATTATTCAAGGGATTATTAATCTCATGCCCAATACCTGCTGCTACTTTCCCTAAACTTGCTAATTTATCAGTTTTCACCATCATCGCTTCAGCATTTTGACGTGCCTTATTGGAAATATGCAAATTATGCGAAATATTCCATTTTGCCACCAACGCTGAGGCAGCTTGTAAAATTTCTACCGGATCAAACGGTTTTTTAATAATTAAAAACTGTTCTACACGTCCTAAATTATTACATATATCCTGCCAGGAATAATCTGTATAGGCTGTACATATTACAATTTGTACATACTTATCAATATTCCAAATATTTTTGATCGTGGTTAAACCATCCCATCCTGGGGGCATACGCATATCGACAAAGGCTAAGGCATACGGATTACCATCTTGCATTGCCTGATGCACCATAGTAATCCCTTCCTTTCCTTGATAGGCAGAATCCAGACTAAATGGCGTTTGCACACGTGTACATTTATCTTGTTTAATAATATCATTAAATAATACAGCTTCTAAACGATCTAACTCTGTCGTTTGCTTGTTAGGTAATAGAATACGTCTAAAATCTCTATGAATATCTTTATTATCATCAATAATTAAAATATGACGATTTTCCTCTAGCTGCATTTGTATATTAAAATAGCTATCCATGCTGGTATTCAATTTAATCACATTCTCCTTTTTGAAAGTTTGGTTGCATACCATTATACGCTATAATAGTCGCCACCTTAATAATAATACCGTTTCCTTGCTATGGCATCATAATACATTATTTGACAACTTAATATGAAAAAATCACGATACTACTTTCAAATATTCTCTTTTTTATCTATTCTACTCTTACTCAGTAGTTGTGGGCAAAAAGGTGATCTGTACCTACCTTCCTCCCATCATTTTGTTATTACTTTACTCATTTCCAAGGTTTTATAAATGACACCCGCTCTCACATATCAAGATCATCGCCTTTTTTTTGAAAATATTGCCTTAACAGATATAGCAGAAAAATATGCCACCCCTTGTTATATTTATTCTCGTAAGCATATTGAACAACAGTGGCAAACATTTAGTCATGCACTACAAGATTATCCACATTTAATTTGTTACGCTGTCAAGGCAAATTCTAATCTTGCAATATTACATTTGCTGGCACAACTGGGAGCCGGCTTTGATATTGTCTCTGAAGGAGAATTAGAACGTGTTTTAGCCGCAGGAGGAAGCCCGGATAAAATTATTTTTTCTGGTGTAGGAAAAACAAAAAATGAAATTCAACGGGCATTAAAAGTAGGAATTTATTGTTTTAATATTGAATCAGAAAGTGAACTACAACGTATTAATGATATTGCACAACAACAAAATTGCCAAGCGCCCGTCTCCTTACGGGTTAACCCTGATGTAGATGCTAAAACTCATCCTTATATTTCAACCGGATTAAAAGAAAATAAATTTGGTATTCCTATTGATACGGCAGAGGCATTATATCTACGTGCCAAAGATATGCCTGGTATCCAGTTATTAGGTATTGATTGCCATATTGGATCACAATTACTTGATATAACTCCTTTTACAGATGCCTTAAAACGGATCAATACCCTATTGCAACATTTACAAGATCAAGGTATACACTTACATCATATTGATATGGGTGGGGGACTAGGTATTCCCTACCACAGTATGGATCAAGCCGTTAGTATTGATCAATATATGCAACAATTACTGCACACACTAGAAAATAATCGTTATACCCTTATTTTTGAGCCTGGACGATTCATTGTTGGCAATGCAGGGATCTTATTGACCAAAGTAGAATATCTCAAACCGACTGATGAAAAAAATTTTGCTATTATTGATGCAGCGATGAATGATTTGCTCCGTCCTGCTTTATATCAATCTTTTCAAGATATTATTCCAGTACAACAACATCTTGATATTGCTACACAAGAATACGATTTAGTCGGTCCTATTTGTGAAACTGGAGACTTTTTAGGAAAACAGCGGCAATTAGCATTAAAAGAAGGGGATTTATTAGCTATCTGCTCTGCTGGAGCGTATGGTTTTAGTATGAGTTCTAATTATAACTCCAGACCTCGAGTAGCAGAAATACTCATTGATGGTGATAGCACTTATGTTATTCGTCAACGAGAAACTATTCAAGAATTATATGCCAATGAAAAAATACCTCATACACTTTAGTTAATATACACTATGTCTGAAGATCGTATCTACGCACGACCACAAAAAAGCATTCAAAATTTTCAGTTTGATGAAACAGTTACTGAAGTATTTGATGATATGATCCAACGCTCCGTACCTGCATATCAAACTATTATCACCATGATAGGAAGTTTTGCAGCACAATTTGTACAAAAAAATAGTCATTGTTATGATTTAGGCTGTTCTCTTGGTGCAGCAACACAAGCTATCTATCGACATATTAATGTCCCGAATTGCCATATTTTTGCAATTGATAATTCCACAGCGATGCTAACACAATGTAAAAAAAATCTTTCACATCTCAAAACCAAGACAACTATTACTCTACATTATCAGTGCATGGATATTAATCAGGTAAATATTCATAATGCGTCTATGATTATATTGAATTTTACCCTACAATTTATTCCTCTTGCACAACGTTCACTGTTATTAGAAAAAATATATCAAGGCTTGCTACCTGGAGGCGTGTTAATTTTATCTGAAAAAATTCAATTTAATTCTGCTACAAAAGAGCATTGGAACAGTGAAATGTATTACAATTTTAAAAAAGCACAAGGCTATAGTGAACTCGAAATTAGTCAAAAACGCACCGCCTTAGAAAGGGTACTCATTCCAGAAACTTTACACAATCACTACCAACGTTTACAGCAAGTGGGTTTTAGTAAAAAACAAATACATACCTGGTTGCAATGCCTTAACTTTACTTCCTTACTTGCTATAAAATAACTCTTTTTTGATAGACATGCCATCTATACTCCATACCACATTACAATATTATCAAACGCTATCAGAAAAATTAGCCCATACTGCTTTAGATCATGCTGATCTACTATTGATGGAGCAATTACAACAAATACTCCAAAAGCCTAATGGTCATTTTCCCCATTGGTTAAACACCTTAGCGCAACTTCCTGTTATTACAAATATTTCAGCTACCTTAAATAGTGCCAGTATCACCGTCCATTCACCGTCTATCACTCCCTGCCAACAAAGCCTTATTAATACTTTACTTAAACAACTTATGCCTTGGCGAAAAGGTCCTTATCAGTTTTTTTCTACTTTTGTTGATACTGAATGGCGTTCTGATTGGAAATGGCGACGCTTAGAAGCACATATTAGTCCATTAACAAATCGTATAGTACTCGATGTAGGCTGTGGTAATGGCTATCATTGCTGGCGTATGGCGGGAAATGGGGCAAAAATAACTATTGGTATTGATCCCTCTTTATTATTTTTAAGCCAATTTTGGGCTATGCAACATTTTATTCCTGATCCAAATGTTTTTTTATTTCCTTTTACTTTGGAAACGATGCCCGATCATTTACCCTATTTTGACACTGTATTTTCTATGGGTGTGTTATATCATAGACGCTCACCTATTGATCATTTATTACGCTTACGACAATACTTACGCCCAGGAGGTGAACTTGTTTTAGAAACATTGATAACACAAGAACACGCTGTACTCGTACCTTCTGATCGATATGCTAAAATGCGTAATGTCTGGTTTTTACCCTCACCGAATATGTTAATCACATGGTTAAAACGCTGTGGTTTCATCCATGTACGTTTAGTGGACATATCATATACTCAAGCAGATGAACAACGTCATACTAACTGGATGCACTATCAATCATTACCTGATTTTTTAGATCCTACAAATAAACAGCGTACGATTGAAGGGTTACCCGCTCCTTGTAGAGCAATATTTATCGCAACTATTCCATAGTATTACAACATCTTCTACGTTATACCTACTTGTTGAATTATATACAGCTTATATCTATAATACCTAGCATCGGCAATATGCTGGTATTATATTTTCCCTGCAATAGCACATTGTTTGGCATCCTAAATGACAACAGAACTTTTTGAATCATCTATCCACAGCTTACCCCTTATTCACCGAGGCAAGGTAAGAGATATTTATGCTGTAGATGCACAACATTTACTTATTGTTACTACCGACAGATTATCTGCTTTTGATGTCATATTACCTGATCCCATTCCTCAAAAAGGGAAAGTATTAACCGATATTTCTTTATTCTGGTTTCACTTTTTTTCCGATATCATACCAAATCAATTAGTTCATTTAACAGCTCAAGAGGTATTAACATCAGAAGAATATCAACAAGTAGAAGGACAAGCCATCGTTGTTAAAAAACTCCAGGCATTACCTATTGAAGCTATTGTAAGAGGCTATTTAATTGGTTCTGGATGGAAAGATTATCAACAAACGGGACAAGTATGCGGTATTCATTTACCTCCTAAATTACAACTTGCCGATCAATTACCGCAAATCATTTACACGCCATCTAGTAAAGCGGCTGTTGGAGAACATGATGAAAATATTAATTTTGAAACCACTGTCACACTTGTAGGCAGTCGCATTGCCAAACAAATAAAGGAAGTCAGTATACGTATTTATCAACAGGCTGCAAAGTATGCCAAACAGCGAGGTATTATTATTGCTGATACTAAATTTGAATTTGGATTGGATAACAGTGGGCAATTAACTTTGATAGATGAAGTCTTAACCCCCGATTCTTCCCGTTTTTGGGCAGCAGACAGTTATCACCCTGGATCTAGTCCACATAGTTTCGACAAACAATATATTCGGGATTATTTAGAACAACTGCACTGGAATAAAACACCTCCTGCTCCCAAACTCCCTACAGAGATTATCAATAATACCAGTAAAAAATACCAACAAGCCTATCAAATTTTAACACACACAACATGATTAATATCTACGACCATCATCCCTTGCCCGTTTATTTTTAATTTCTTCAGGGGTCGGATCACGTACATCAATAATATCTATCACAACATACAAACTAACACCCGCTAACGGAGGATTACCATCAATAATAACGTTATCCCCATCAAAAGCTGCAACAGTCACCACTTGCATTATGCCATCTCGTCCTGGAGTTTGAAACTGCATACCAATACTTAAATCAGGATTATCAAATTGACTACGTGGAATTTCTTCAATCAAATCATAATTACGTTCACCATAGGCATCAATAGGATCAAGTGTTATCTCAACATGATCTCCAGGACGTTTTCCCTCCAATGCCTCCTCTAAACGTGGAAACAAGCATTCTCCTACGCCAAACATAAACCTCATTAATCCATCTTGCTCAGAACTATTAATTACTCTCCCTGCACCATCAGACATAATATAAGCAACCGTAACAATACGGTTTTTTGCAATGCTAACTTTAGCTCCATTCATATTGTTGTTACTCCACCTTGATGATTATCTACTCCTACGAGCTTTTGCTTTAAATCTTTAGCTTGTGAAATAAGCAAATGAGGATCTGCGCCTAAACAACAAAAATGTCCCATTTTTCTTCCTGGACGAGCCTCTTCTTTACCATATAGATGTAATACAACATTTCCTTGAGCCAAAAGAACCTGCCAATCAGGAGCCTTACTATGATGCCATAAATCACCTAATAAATTCACCATCACTACGGGGGTTAAGGTTGTTGTATCCCCCAACCCTAAATGACATAATGTGCGTATTTGTTGTTCAAATTGTGAGGTAACACAGGCATCCAAAGTATAATGTCCACTATTATGTGGTCTCGGAGCTATTTCATTAATATAAATCTGTTCTTCTTGATCGATAAAAAATTCTATTGCTAATACACCATGATATTGCAAGGCTCGTATAAGGTGGGTTGCTTTTTCCTCTATCTGTTGTTGTATTACAATATTAACATTAGCAGGAATCTGTGTATAATCAAGAATCCCGTCACTGTGTCTATTTTCAGCTATTGCATATAAAGCAATTTCTCCTTGTTTACTGCATGCAGCTACAATAGATACCTCTTTATCTAGTACAATTTGTTGTTCTAATACACACGGTTTTTCACCTAAACTGACAAATGCATCATAGACACTTTGTTCTGTAACCGTAGATAACAGGATTTGTCCTTTACCATCATAACCAAAACGTGCTAATTTTAGAATCCCCTTTCCTGTTATTTTCTCTGTTGCCAAACGAATATCTTGTTTTTTTTCTATCACCGCATAAGGTACTACTGCTAAATCATTTTGGCACATAAAATTTTTTTCCAAAATACGATCTTGTGCTATTGCAACAGCTTGCGGTGGAGGGGATACTTCTATCTGTGCAGATAAAAAATGTAACGTTTCGGCTGGGACATTTTCAAACTCTGTAGTGATCGCAGCACATAATTGACTTAATTCAGCAAGGGCTTTTTTATCCGTATATTCAGCCTGAATATGCTTATCAGCAATCCGTCCTGCTGGACTATTAGGATCAGGGTCTAATACTGCTATTTTATATCCCATCCGCCTTGCTTCATTTAAAAACATGCTTCCTAATTGTCCCCCTCCAAGTACCCCTATATATGCACCAGGTAAAATCATCTTCTGCTGCATTATATATCTACCTCATCTAATGTCATAGCATGAACTATTTGTTGTTGTTGGGTTCTAAATAGCGTTAATTTTTTTGCCATATTAGCCTCGCTATTGGCTAACATCGCTGCGGCAAAAAGTGCAGCATTCACCGCTCCAGCTTCTCCTATCGCAAATGTCGCAACGGGAATACCTTTTGGCATTTGCACTATAGATAATAATGAATCCATTCCTTTTAAATAACGAGAAGGAATGGGTACACCTAAAACCGGTAATGTTGTTTTAGCCGCTAACATACCAGGTAAATGTGCCGCTCCTCCTGCTCCAGCAATAATACATTGAATATTTCTTTCTCTTGCAGTTTCTGCATACTGATATAATAAGTCTGGAGTACGGTGAGCAGAAACGACTTTTTTTTCATAAGTAATACCCAAATCTTGCAATTGTTGACAAGCACGTTGCATGATAGGCCAATCACTATTACTCCCCATTACCACTCCAACAATTGCTTCACTCACTGTATACTTCCCTCCCCCATATTACAAATAACTCCAGCTGAACAAAAAAGGAGCGGTAAAATATTTACCACTCCTTTTTTTACTACCTAAAATACTATTGATTAGTTAACTTTTTGCTTTAATTCACCAGCACTATAACGTGCAGCCATATCATCTAAGCTCATTGCTCTAATCTTGCTTGCATGTCCTGCACTACCAAATACTTCATAACGTGCTTTACAAATTTCAGACATTGCTTTCGTTGCTTCTTTAAAAAATTTACGAGGATCAAAGTTAGAAGGATTATCCGCTAAATGCTTACGAATTGCCCCGGTAGATGCCATACGTAGGTCTGTATCAATATTAACTTTACGTACCCCATTTTTAATCCCTTCTGCAATTTCTTCTACTGGTACGCCATAGGTTTGTCCCATGTCACCACCATAATTATTGATAATCTCTAACCAATCTTGTGGTACAGAAGAAGAACCATGCATCACTAAATGCGTATCTGGAATACGTGTATGAATCTCTTTAATACGCTCAATGGCTAAAATATCACCGGTAGGTGGACGGGTAAATTTATATGCACCATGACTAGTACCAATCGCAATCGCTAATGCATCCACATCTGTTGCCTTAACAAAGGTTGCTGCTTCTTCTGGATCGGTTAATAATTGGCTGTGATCTAAAACCCCTTCTGCACCACTGCCATCTTCTTCTCCGGCTTGTCCTGTTTCCAATGAACCGAGACAACCTAACTCACCTTCAACGGATACCCCTCCAGCATGTGCCATTTTAACAACTTCAGTCGTTACATTAACATTATACTCAAAACTAGAAGGTGTCTTCATATCAGCCATTAAAGACCCATCCATCATCACTGAACTAAATCCTGATTGGATAGAACGTAAACATACCGCAGGTTCGGAACCATGATCTTGGTGCATAACAATTGGAATATGAGGATATTGCTCTAACGCAGCAATAATTAAATGACGCAAGAAAGGTTCTCCTGCATAAGAACGTGCGCCAGCAGAACCTTGCATAATTACAGGGCTATCTACTGCTTCTGCAGCTTGCATAATAGCATGTACCTGCTCCATGTTATTCACATTAAATGCAGGTAAACCAAAATCATTTTCCGCAGCATAATCAAGTAATTGGCGTAATGAAATCAGAGCCATATTGAGTCTCCTTGAATTGTATAAAATCAAATTTTAAAATGAGTATTCTCTGTTAAAGAGAATGGTACAACATATATAAGAAAGCGATTTCCTATTTTAATTATTCACTATGTGGGATCACCATATCTCCTACACATACAATTTTCATTGCATTAGTACCTCCCATCACTCCCATTAAGTCTCCTTTAGTAATAATCACTAAATCTCCATCACGGACTACACCACGACGCTTTAGTTCATCTACTGCTTCAATATTTACTTGAGGGTGATCAGAGCTGGCACTTTCAAAACTCACCGGTGTTACACCTCGATATAAAGTAACTCTACGGCGGGTTTCTACATGACAGGTCAAGGCATAAATAGGAATACCTGAACTAATCCGTGACATCCACAATGGCGTAGAGCCTGACTCGGTGAGGGAAATAATAGCTTTAACATTAAGATGATTTGCCACATACATAGCTGACATCGCAATCGCTTCATCCGTTCTTTCAAATGTACTATTAATACGATGCTCTGATTTAGTAACTCTATTTTGCTTTTCTGCCTCACGACAAATTCTATCCATCGCTGCTATCGCTTTATCTGGATATTTTCCTGCCGCAGTTTCCGCTGAAAGCATTACTGCATCCGTACCATCTAACACAGCATTTGCTACATCAAATACTTCTGCACGGGTAGGAAGCTGATTTTCAATCATTGATTCCATCATTTGGGTTGCAGTAATAACAACTTTATTACGACAACGAGCACGATTGATTAAATCTTTTTGTACAGGAGGTAAGGATGCGTCACCAATTTCAACCCCTAAATCACCCCGTGCTACCATAATCACATCAGAAGCATCAATAATTTCATCAATAATCCCTTCTTTTAATGCCTCAGCCCGTTCTATTTTAGCAATAATACCGCCATATCCCCCTGCATTACGTAATAATTTACGAGCAGTGTGCAAATCATCTGCACAAATAGGAAAAGATACTGCAAGATAATCTGCCTGCATTTTAGCCGCAAGTTTAATATCTTGTTTATCTTTATCTGTTAAAGCCGGAGCAGACAACCCCCCACCTAGTAAATTAATTCCTTTTCTATCAGATAAAATACCACCTGTGGTTACTTTACACGTGATTTCGGTATCGGTTACCTTTTCTACCCACATCACAATACGTCCATCATCAAATAATAGCGTATTACCTCGTTTTACATCTGAACAAAGTTCTTTATAGGCAATCCCTACTCTTTCTTGATTACCTGCATTGACATCTAATTTAGCATCTAAAATAAAGACATCATTTTCTTGTAAATGAATTTGTTTATTTTCAAATTTTTCAATACGAATTTTAGGACCTTGTAAATCAGCTAGAACACCAACCTGACGGCCATGCGCACGAGCACGATTACGTACTGTTTCTGCTCGTTCTATATGTGTTTCAGGATCACCATGTGAAAAATTAATTCTAACAACATCGACACCTGCTTCGATAATTTTATCTAGCACTTTCATGTCATCTGTTGCAGGGCCTAATGTTGCAACTATCTTAGTTCTTCTTACCATAATTTATCCTGTGTTATTACTTAGTTCCAAAGGGTATTTTCTCTAAGCAACTGTTCAGGATTGAGCACGTTGTTCCAAAATTTCAACAGCCGGTAACTTTTTACCTTCCAGAAATTCCAAAAATGCACCACCACCTGTAGAAATATACGATATTTTATCTGCCAGATTATATTTATCTACTGCAGCTAATGTATCTCCCCCCCCCGCAATAGAAAAAGCCTTTGATTCAGCAATTGCCTTGGACAACGTTTCTGTTCCACTTGCAAATTGATCAAACTCAAATACGCCAACAGGTCCATTCCATACAATTGTTCCTGCTGATTGCATAATTTCAACCAATTCTTCTGCTGATTTTTTACCTATATCAAAAATCATATCATCATCACTGATCATATCAACTGTTTTTTCTTCTGCTGCAGCAGATTCAGAGAATTCTTTACCACATACCACATCAACAGGGACAGGTATATTTGATCCTGCTGCTTTAGCATCTGCCATTAATTTTTTAGCCGTATCGACTAAATCTTCTTCATACAATGATTTACCTACCGCATATCCTTTGGCCGCTAAAAATGTATTGGCAATCCCTCCACCTACCACTAATTGATCAACAATTTTTGATAAAGATTCTAATACTGTTAATTTGGTAGAGACTTTCGAACCCCCAACAATGGCTACCATAGGACGGGCAGGATTATCTAACGCTTTACCCAGGGCATCCAATTCCCCTGCAAGCAAAGGTCCTGCACACGCTACTTTTGCATATTTTGCTACACCATGTGTAGAGGCCTGCGCCCGATGTGCTGTACCAAATGCATCCATGACATATACATCACATAATTCTGCCATTTTTTTGGATAAATCGTCATTATTTTTCTTTTCACCATTATTAAAGCGTACATTCTCTAATAACAGAATCTCTGCATCACCAAGATCTTCACCTTGTAAGTAATCTTTTACCAATTTCACTGGCTTATCTAGTAACTTAGACAAATGCTTGGCAACGGGTGCTAAAGAAAATTCAGCATTGTATTCACCTTCAACAGGACGTCCAAGGTGTGACATAATCATAACTTTAGCACCTTTCTCTAAAGCCATTTTAATAGTGGGTAAACTTGCACGAATACGTTTATCGCTGCTTACTTTACCATCTTTGACAGGTACATTCAGATCTTGACGAATTAATACACGCTTACCGTTTAAATCCAGATCACTCATTTTAATAACTGACATGTACTCATTCTCCTCAATTACTGTTGCGGTAAAACAGAAAAACCCAGACTGTAAGATAATTACAATCTGGGCTCTTTTAGCTGTTCCAAAAATACTTATTTCGCATTCATCAATGCTAAACTGGTATCTAACATGCGGTTAGAAAAACCCCATTCATTATCATACCAAGATAATACTTTCACCATCCGACCTTGCATTACTTTAGTTAATGTCGCATCAAAATTAGAAGTTGTGGAAGTGTGATTAAAATCAACTGATACTAAAGGCGCATCGTTATAAGAAAGAATTCCCTTTAATGCACCATCGGCTGCTTCTTTCATTAAACCGTTAATTTCATCTGTAGTAGTATCCCGACTTGCCATAAAGGTTAAATCTACTACTGATACATTAATAGTAGGCACCCGAATAGCGAAACCATCTAATTTACCTAATAAATCAGGTAATACTAAACCTACTGCTGCGGCAGCACCTGTTTTGGTTGGGATCATAGACTGCGTAGCAGAACGCGCCCGACGTAAATCAGAATGATAAACATCTGTTAATACTTGGTCATTCGTATAAGAATGTACCGTTGTCATCAAACCATATTCTAAACCCACACTATCAACGATAGGTTTAACTAATGGTGCTAAACAGTTGGTAGTACAAGAAGCATTAGAAACAACGGTATCAGTCGCTTTTAAAATATCCTGATTGACACCATATACAATAGTTGCATCAACATCTTTACCACCTGGAGCAGAAATCAATACTTTCTTTGCACCCGCTTGTAAATGTGCAGAGGCTTTTTCTTTACTCGCAAAAAAACCAGTACATTCGTGTACGACATCAACCCCTAATTCACCCCAAGGTAATTGACTTGGATCACGTTGTGCTAATACACGAATTTTATCACCATTGACGACCATATAATCACCGTCAACCGATACTTCACCTGAAAATTTACCGTGTGCAGTATCATATTGAGTTAAGTGTGCATTAGTATTTGCATCACCTAAATCATTAATCGCTACAATTTGAATTTCATCCGTACGTCCTGACTCATATAATGCACGTAATACATTACGACCAATACGACCATAACCATTAATAGCAACTTTAACTGTCATGTATTTGCTCCAAATTTCTTTTTAAGATATTAAAGTACAGTAATCATCCGTACTTAGCTAAAAATGTATTGTTCTTTCGATTTACAAAATAGATTCAGCAGTATTAACTATATTATCTACTGTAAAGCCAAATTCTTTAAATAACTCCCCTGCAGGGGCTGATTCGCCAAATCGATCTAGACCAATCACTTTTCCTTCTAAACCTACATATTTACCCCAAAAACCGGTAACACCTGCTTCTATGGCAACACGTTTAGTCACTGCTGTTGGTAATACAGAGGCCTTATAATCTGTATCCTGAGCATCAAATTGTACCGTATTAGGCATAGATACTACCCGTACTTTTTTACCTTTTGTTGTTAACTCATTTGCTGCATCAATTGCTAATTTTACTTCCGATCCGGTTGCAATCAAAATAACATCAGCCATACCATCACAATCTTGAATGATATATCCCCCTTTTGCGATATTCGCCACCATCTCATCTGTGCGTTCAATATGTGGTAAACCTTGACGAGAAAAAATCAAGCAAGAAGGGCCATCTTGTTTTTCTATTGCTGCTTTCCAGGAAACAGCCGTTTCTACTGCATCACAAGGACGCCATACTGCCATATTCGGAATCATACGTAAGGTAGCAATTTGTTCTACCGGTTGATGGGTAGGACCATCTTCTCCCAAACCAATTGAATCATGAGTATAAACAAAAATACTTTGTATTTTCATCAAAGCTGCCATACGTAACGCATTACGGGCATACTCTGAAAACATTAAGAAGGTACCACCAAAAGGAATAAAACCACCATGTAAGGCAATACCATTCATTATCGCAGACATACCAAATTCACGCACACCATAACTCAAGTAATTACCTGCTGGGTTATCTTTACTAATGGCTTCACTTTTTGACCAACTGGTTAAATTAGATGGTGATAAGTCAGCCGAACCCCCTAAAAATTCAGGTAGAGCGGCTGCATAGGCTTCAATTGATTGTTGTGAGGCTTTGCGTGATGCAACTGTAGCGGCTTTTTCCACTGTTGCTTGTAAATAGGCATTTGCTTGTGCTTGCCAATCTGTAGGTAACTCTCCTGTAGTACGACGAGTAAATTCTGCTGCCAATTCAGGATAAGCTGCTTTATATGCTGCAAATTTTTCATTCCATTGGGCTTCTGCTGTTGCCCCTTTTTCTTTTGCATTCCAGCCCTTATAAACATTATCTGGAATTTCAAAATCACCGTATTCCCAACCGAGTTGTTTACGGGTAGCGATAATTTCTTCTGCTCCCAATGGCGCACCATGACAATCATGTGATCCTGCTAAATTAGGCGAACCAAAACCAATCGTTGTTTTAGCACAGATCAAAGTAGGCTTATCCGTAACGGCACGGGCTTCATCTATTGCTTTTTTGATAGCATCTGCATCATGCCCATCAACATCAGCAATAACATGCCAACCATAGGCCTCAAAACGCTGAGGCGTATTGTCAGTAAACCATCCATCTACTTCACCATCAATAGAAATACCATTATCATCATAAATGGCAACCAGTTTACCTAAACCTAACGTGCCTGCTAATGAACAGGCTTCATGCGAAATCCCTTCCATCATACATCCATCACCTAAAAAGACGTAAGTATGATGATCAACAATTTCATGTCCATCACGATTAAATTGTGCTGCCAAGGTTTTTTCTGCCAATGCCATACCTATGGCATTGGTAATACCTTGCCCTAAAGGACCTGTTGTAGTTTCAATACCTGGTGCATAACCATATTCAGGATGTCCAGGGGTTTTAGAATGTAACTGACGAAAATTTTTCAAATCATCAATAGATAGATCATAACCCGTTAAATGCAATAATGAATAAATCAACATTGAACCATGACCATTAGAAAGAATAAAACGATCACGATCAACCCAATTTGGATTAGCTGGATTATGGGACATATAATCGTTCCACAATACCTCAGCCAAATCAGCCATACCCATAGGGGCACCCGGATGACCTGAATTCGCTTTTTGCACTGCATCCATACTTAAAGCACGAATAGCATTAGCAAGCTCCTTACGTGATGACATATTAATTAACTCCAGAGATTAAAAAAATTTAGCGGATGATTGTCCATTATTTAAAACTTAAGAGCAAGCTCTTTTCGTCAAAACCCTCTAATTTTCTCTATTAATAGACT
The DNA here is from genome assembly GCA_026994225.1 of Gammaproteobacteria bacterium. GTDB lineage: Bacteria > Pseudomonadota > Gammaproteobacteria > GRL18 > GRL18 > JALWRI01. Next base: position 30,763 of record JALWRI010000005.1, read on the forward strand.
AAAAAACAACATATTTGTAAAAAAAAGACATTAAAAGGTCTGTTTTATTCCATTATCTGCCCCCATTATACCACTTTATGGAGCATCCCATACTCGGGATTTGTTCTTTTGGCCCTTGTCCTGTTTTAGCAATATTTTGCATCGCTAAAAATAACTCACGTTGCACAGAATCTGGCGCAGTCTCTTTTCGTGATGCGTCTAATCGTCCCCGATATTGTAATTGTAAATGTTGATTGTATCCAAAAAAATCAGGAGTACATACTGCACCATATTGTTTTGCAACAGATTGTTCTTTATCCCACAAATAAGGAAAAGAAAAGTGCCATTGCCGTGCTATATTTTGCATATTATCAAACGAATCTTCTGTATACTCGGTTGGATCATTTGACATAATTGCCACACTGTTAATACCATATTGTCGTAATTCAGCCGTATCACGGACAATACGTGCCAATATTGCTTTAACATAAGGGCAGTGATTACAAATAAACATCACGACTAATCCCTTTTCTCCACAACAATCTTGTAATGACCATTCTTTTCCATCTACCCCTGGTAATAAAAAATCAGGCGCAGGCAGATTAAATTCACATACTGGTGTTTCTAAACTGACCATACTTCTTGTTCCTTTTTAGAAAGAAAATTACAGGATACTCTACTTAAATTTGTCTTAACAGGATAAATAGCGTTACAATCCTCATCTTTATAAATACCGTATATTTTATTATCATCATATAAAAGGGTCTGAGCATGGGCAAAGAATATTTATTTACATCAGAATCTGTTTCAGAAGGTCATCCTGATAAGATTGCTGATCAAATTTCAGATTCAATTTTAGATGCCATTTTAGAGCAAGATCCTCAAGCAAGAGTTGCCTGTGAAACGCTGGTCAATACTGGCATGGTGGTACTTTCTGGAGAAATTACCACCTCTGCCTGGGTGGATATTCAACAAATTGTCAGAGGTACTATCAAACGCATTGGTTACAATAGTTCAGATATGGGTTTTGATTGGGAATCTTGTGCAATATTAACGTCTATTGATAAACAATCTGCCGATATTGCTATGGGAGTTGATGAAACGACTGAACATCAACAAGGTGCAGGGGATCAAGGCTTAATGTTTGGTTATGCCAGTGATGAAACCGATGTATTGATGCCAGCACCTATTACCTATGCCCATAAATTAATGCAACGCCAAGCCGATATACGTAAGAAAGGGCTATTACCCTGGTTGCGTCCTGATGCAAAAAGTCAAGTCACTTTTCACTATAAAGATTATAAACCCGTTGCTATTGATACTATCGTAGTATCTACTCAACATAGCCCTGATGTATCACAAAAACAAGTGTATGAAGGTATTATGGAAGAAGTGATTAAACCCTCTATCCCTGCTTCCTTACTAACTAAAAACACCCAATATTTTATTAATCCCACTGGACGTTTTGTTATTGGTGGTCCAGTAGGTGATTGTGGGCTAACGGGACGAAAAATTATTGTCGATACCTATGGCGGGATGGCACGTCATGGAGGCGGTGCATTTTCGGGTAAAGATCCCTCAAAGGTTGATCGCTCCGCTGCATACGCATGTCGTTATGTAGCTAAAAATATTGTCGCTGCGGGATTGGCCAGTCGTTGTGAAATACAGGTTTCTTATGCTATAGGCGTGGCCGAACCAACATCTATTGCAGTAAATACCTTTGGTACTGAAAAAATTGATAATCAACAACTGATTGCTTTGATTAAGACACATTTTGATCTACGCCCAAGGGGAGTGATTAATATGCTGGATTTATTACGTCCTATTTATGCAAATACTGCCACATACGGACACTTTGGTCGAATAGAAGAGACATTTAGCTGGGAACAAACAGATAAAGCCGATATTTTAAAAGAGGCATTACAATAATACTTTGCACCCTATCAAAGTTTTTGATTATTTGCCATAAAAAATAATTACCACAATATGCTATAGCAAACCAACTCGATTTTAACATTAATACATTACCTACACATTATGGAGACAACTATGGCCGACACCGATTATAAGGTTGCCGATATTTCACTGGCACAATGGGGACGCAAAGAAGTTACCATTGCTGAGCAAGAAATGCCCGGATTAATGGCATTACGAGAAGAATATGCAGGTCAATATCCTTTAAAAGGTGCTCGTATAGCTGGTTGTCTACACATGACGATACAAACTGCCGTATTAATGGAAACACTCATCGCATTAGGAGCTGAAGTACGTTGGTCATCATGTAATATTTTTTCGACTCAAGATCATGCCGCTGCAGCGATGGCTGCCGTAGGTATTCCTACTTTTGCCTGGAAAGGAGAAACTGAAGAAGAGTTTTGGTGGTGTATAGAACAAACCATTACAGGGCCTAATAACTGGTACCCTAATCTTATTTTGGATGATGGGGGCGATTTAACGCAAATTATGCACGAAAAATATCCCCACTTATTAGAACAAGTAAAAGGTTTATCAGAAGAAACCACAACTGGAGTACATCGTTTGTACGAAATGGCAAAAGAAGGCAGCTTAAAAGTACCTGCTATCAATGTCAATGACTCGGTGACTAAATCTAAATTTGATAATTTATATGGTTGTCGTGAATCACTTTTAGATGGTATTAAACGGGCAACCGATGTAATGGTTGCAGGAAAAATTGCAGTAGTTTGTGGCTATGGTGATGTCGGTAAGGGTTGTGCTCAGGCTTTTAAGGGTATGGGCGCAACTGTTTTTATTACTGAAATTGATCCTATCTGTGCCTTACAAGCAGCGATGGAAGGTTATCAAGTGGTCACAATGGAGCAAATGGCCGCTTTGGGGGATATTTTTGTTACCGCCACCGGAAATAAAGATGTGATTACTCATGCCCATATGCAAAAAATGAAAAATGATGCCATTGTATGCAATATTGGTCATTTTGATTCTGAAATAGATATCGCTTCTTTACGCACTTATAATTGGGATAATATTAAGCCTCAAGTTGATCATATTATATTCCCTGATGGAAAACGTATCATTGTCCTGGCAGAAGGACGTTTAGTTAATCTTGGTTGTGCTACAGGACATCCTAGTTTTGTTATGTCGGCTTCTTTTACTAATCAGGTTATTGCACAGATTGAATTGTGGCATCATCATGCCAGCTATGAAAATCAAGTCTATACTCTACCTAAACATTTAGATGAAAAAGTAGCTCGTTTACATTTACAAAAAATAGGTGCTAAATTAACAACATTAACTGAGCAGCAAGCGAGTTATCTTAACCTGGATATAAATGGTCCTTATAAACCTGAGCATTATCGCTACTAATTATTATTTACTATCTGGAATTTTACATGAGTACAACGCCTGTTTTCAGTTTTGAATTTTTTCCACCTAAGACCAATAAAGGACGAGATAATCTTATTTCTACTTTACAAACGTTAGGAGAATTAAAACCTCGTTACTTTTCTGTAACTTATGGAGCAGGTGGAAGTACACAAGATGGGACATTAGATACTATTCTTACCATTCAAAAAGCAGGATTTAATGCTGCGCCACATATTTCCTGCATAGGTTCTAGTCGAGAAACCATGCATCAATTACTTACACAATATAAAGATCAAGGTATTAACCATTTAGTTGCACTGCGTGGTGATCTTCCTTCGGGTTCACTGGGTGTAGGCGATTTTCCGTATGCCAATACTTTAGTTGAATTTATCCGAGAACAAAGTGGTGAACATTTTTATATTGAAGTTGCCGCTTATCCCGAATATCATCCTCAATCCCCTTCACCTCAAATAGATTTTGAAAATTTTAAACGTAAAGTTGATGCCGGTGCAAATAGTGCTATTACCCAATATTTTTACAATATTGATGCGTATTTTCACTTTTTGAACCGTTGTGAACAAGCAAACATTACTATTCCTATTATCCCTGGTATTATGCCTATCAGCAATTATGCGCGCTTAGCCCGTTTTTCTGATATGTGCGGGGCAGAAATTCCACGCTGGATAAGAAAACAACTAGAAAGCTATCAAGATGATACTGCTTCTATACAATCTTTTGGATTAGATGTGGTGACTAATATCTGTCAAAAATTACTTGATGCACACGTACCAGGTTTACATTTTTACTCACTTAACCAGGTAGAACCTACCTTATCATTATGGAAACGTTTGCAACTTTCGTAAACTACCCGCACCTTCTAGGTGCGAGATTGCATGTGCTTTTTTAAAAGCACAGCCACTACCTTTCACTAACAGTGATTAACTGATTTCTTGTTCCCAAATATGCTCTATATGTTGATATTTTTCAGGTATTTTTTGGCTTGCAACACCACTTTGTTGTGCAGCAAAAGCCACCGCAGCAGGCACTATATCAGCTAAACGAGGATCAAAGGGTTTAGGAATAATATATTCTTTACCAAACTTTAACTCAGTTAACTGATAGGCTTGTAATACAGCATTAGGAGTAGGTAAACGGGCTATTTGTGCTAAGGCTTTTACAGCTGCTATTTTCATCTCATCATTAATGATCGTTGCTCTAACATCTAATGCTCCCCGAAAGATAAACGGAAATCCTAATACATTATTCACTTGATTAGGATAATCAGAACGCCCCGTTGCCATAATCATATCATCTCTACAGGCTAACGCTAAATGAGGGGATATTTCTGGATCAGGATTTGATAAAGCAAAAACAATCGGTTTTTTAGCCATACTTTGTAACATACTTGTATCTACTAAATTTGCCCCTGAAACCCCAATAAAAATATCTGCATCTTGCATTGCATCGGCCAAACTACTATGCTGCGGATCAATGCTTTCTGCTGGCACAGCAAATTCTGCCTTATATTTATTAACCCCTTCACGTCCTTGATATACAATACCTTTACGATCAACGAGCATAATCTGCTGCGCGCCTAATAAACGTAATAAGCGAGCAGAAGAAATGCCTGCTGCACCCGCTCCCAAACATACAATTTTAGCTTCTGCTAATGTTTTTCCTTGAATACGTAAGGCATTAAGTAATCCTGCACACACAATAATCGCTGTACCATGTTGATCATCATGGAAAACAGGAATATTTAACTGTTCTATTAAGGCTTTTTCAATTTCAAAACAATGTGGAGCTGCAATATCTTCTAAATTAATACCACCAAAAGTAGGGGCTATATGAGTTACGGTTTCAATAAATTGAGCCACCGAACTCGCTTCCACTTCAATATCAAAGACATCAATATTAGCAAAGCGTTTAAATAACACCCCTTTTCCTTCCATTACTGGCTTTCCCGCTAATGCGCCGACATTGCCTAAACCTAATACGGCACTACCATCGGTAATCACTGCAACAAGATTTCCTTTACTGGTGTAACGGTAGGCATCTTCTGGACAGGCCGCAATTTTTCTAACTGGCTCTGCAACACCTGGTGTATAGGCTAATGATAAATCTTGTTGGGTATCACAGGGTTTCGTTGCATTGACTGCAATTTTACCCACTGGGGCGCAGGCATGATAGTCTAATGCTTGTTGTTTAAGAGTTGCTTGCTCTGCCATAAAAATACCTATTTTTTTTCTATCCTAACGCATAAAAAAAGGCGCCGCAGCGCCTTTTTTCTGTAAAACAGTATGTACTTATCCAGCCTTACTTTCTTACGCCATACTTCTTACGGAATTTATCTAAACGTCCTGCAGTATCGACCAATTTTTGTTTTCCTGTATAAAATGGATGACAAGCTGAACAAACATCAACCAGAAGTTCTGGCTTACCTAGTGTAGAACGGCTGGTGAATGTATTACCACAACTACAGGTTACTGCAACTTTTGCATAATTTGGATGAATACCTTCTTTCATGAACTTAACCCTTTAAATCAAACCAATAGCAGTTGTTATTATCCTGACCCGATACTGAATATACCAGACAGTCGTAGCAAAACAGTAACAAAAGCCCCAGTGTCAAAGCCGAGCATTATACGCTATGAAGATTACCATATCAATGATTATTTTTGAGCCGTCAAACGAGCATATAATAATGGTAAGGATTCGGGTAATTGTTGTGGTTTTTTTATTACTACATATGAATTTTGACCAAAAATATAAGGTAAATAATCCCGTGCATATTGATCGATAGTAATACAAAACACTTGCATCCCTAATTTACGGGCTTCAGACAAAGCATGACGGGTATCTTCTACACCATAACGCCCCTCATATTTATCCATATCATTAGGTTTACCATCGGTTAATAATAATAATAAACGTTGTTGACTACTTTCTTGCAATAACATCTTTGTCGCTTTACGAATAGCCGCTCCCATTCGGGTATAATATCCTGGTTGAATTGCTGCAATACGGCCACGTGTGTGGGCATTATACTTTTCTTTAAAATGTTTCAAGATATGAAAATAAATCTTTTCTCGCCGTCTGGAAGAAAAACCTGCAATCGCAAAACGATCTTGACTAGCATGTAAACTTTCACTGAATAAAAACAAACTCTCTTTTATCACATCAATAACCCGTGCATGATTAGAAATCCAGGCATCTGTTGATAATGATAAATCTGCCAATAATAAACAAGATAGATCTTTTGTTCCTGGATTAATATGACAATATAAATCCGGTTGCTGCATTTTGTGTCCGCTATGACGTTCCCCTACATAATCAATATAGGCATCAATATCAATATCATCTCCTTCACTTTGCCGTTTATACATAATTCGTTTAGGGATCAATGACGTAAACTGCTGGCGCAAACGTTGAGCAGTAGATTGTAATTTTTTCGGCAATTCACAAGGAATAATATCGGTATTATTTTGTATTAGCAAGGCACAATAATCTACTTGTAATAGTAACTTTTTATAATCCCATTCAGGAAATAATTCTTCTGCTATTAATGGTATATCTTCCTCATCTTCAAAAGCTGCTAAATCCATATCTAATTGTACTTGTCCTGCCTGTCCTTCTTCATCACGCGTAACACTTAATATATCTAAATCTTTTGCTGTATCGTTTGCATTATCATCATCTTCCTCATTAATGCTACGATTTGCTGGCGTATATTCTGCATGAGCAAAAATACTTTCAAAACGAAATAACATTAAGCCTGATTTAGATTGCTGATTTTCTACCCGTTCAGCTTGATGTTTTTGATTATCCTTTGCTTGTTTTGTTGGCTTCTTTTTTCTTGCTTTCTTTACTTTTGTTTGCTTGCCTGTGGTATTTGACAAATAGCAAACAGATTGAGGCGGTGAAGGATGAGGCCAAAGTAATACCGGATAAGGTGGTTTTGTTGCTATGGGTAATTGTGTTACTGAACCAGGTTGTAATAATGCTTTTTGAATTGCTTGTTCTTGTCGCTTTTCATCATCTGGTAACTGACTTAATGTTGGACGCAATAGCATAATTGCTTTAGTTAGATGTTGATAACGTGCTTGCAAACCAGGAAATTGTTTTAAAGTATGTAATGTTAATTGCTGACTAGATAATAACCAGGGTTGTTTATCACTCTCTGCTAATGATTGACTATGTATTGCCGCTAACCAATAATACATATCTTGATTTAGGCTTTTATCGGGGAAAATATCAATATATTCAGGCAAATAAAGGCTATCATCTGTTCTCCAACTTAAACTGATATGCGTTTGCGTTCCTGCTAACTTTTGTAACCAGGATCGCCGACTACGGTATTCTGATACCTGTGCAGCATGTATTGATAAGCCAGCATCTCCTCCTAAAGCTCGAAAAAAAATTTGTAACCGATATGTTAGCTCTAATAACGAGACTCGTGCCTCACGATAAGTGCTATCTGCTGCTTTACGAATCCAGCGATCCCATAACTGCCCTACTTTTTCTTCCATAATATAACCTTCACTCAAGCATAGATAATTATCGTCCAAAACTTGCTAATATTACTTCCATTAATGCTGCGACAGTTTCTTCTTCATCAGAAAGTGGTTCAGCTAATCCTGCACGACATGCTTCCACTACATCAAATCCTGATTTAATTAACGTTGCGGTATAAACCAATAAACGTGTACTTGCACCTTCTTCTAAATCATGATCGGTGAGCTTGCGTAACGCATTGGCAATCGAAACCAAACGTTTTGCCATATCTGCATCAAGTTGTGTTTCAGCGATGATAACCTGCTCTTCTTGTGCTGCGGGTAAATAATCAAATCGAATGGAAAGAAAACGTTGTCGGGTACTCGGTTTTAACCCTTTTAATAAATTCTGATAACCTGGATTATATGAAATAACCAACATAAAATTATTCGGCGCATGTAAAATTTCACCAGTACGATCAATCGGTAAAATACGTCTATCATCGGTGAGAGGATGAATGACAACAGTAGTATCTTTACGTGCTTCCACAATTTCATCTAAATAACAAATACCACCATTACGTACTGCTCGTGTTAAAGGACCATCATTCCAAATGGTTTCTCCATCACCAATTAAATACCGCCCCACCAAATCTGATGCCGTCAAATCATCATGGCATGACACCGTATAGACAGGTAATTGTAATTGATTTGCCATATGTTGAATAAAGCGAGTTTTACCACATCCTGTTGGCCCTTTAATTAATAATGGTAATTGTCGCTGATAGGCATGTTCAAATAATGCTATTTCATTATGTTGCGGTAAATAAAAAGGAGTATCCATAGTTTTTTTTCCACACTACAATAGTTAAAAATAAATAAATGCCAAAATAGCCGTCACTAACAACATATAACATAACATCAATATCCGCCATCGAATACGGCTGACAAATTTTAACCCCATAAAATTATCAATAATCAGTTCTCCTTTAATCAATATAGTGCCAAATATCATAGCACTGGTAAGATGATGGCTAGTTATTACATCACTTTTCCCTATCCATGCTGATAATATTGTTAATGCTAATAAGATTAGCCATGTTAATGATAAAAAAAAATGTGAGACATACTTATATACTGCCTTATTACGGTAAAATATATACTAGTGGAAATAAAATAATCCACACTAAATCTACCATGTGCCAATAGGATGCACCGGTTTCTATTCCTACCATAGATTGACTATTATATCCCCCGTTATAGGCTTTTACTGTTACTGCTGATAAAATAATTAACCCCATCACTACATGCATAAAATGAAAAGCCGTAAGTGAAAGATAAAACATATAGAATAAATTACTATCCAAACCAATACCTTGTGAAAAGATATGTTGATACTCTATAGACTTAATAACTAAAAAACCTATTCCACACACTATTGCAGCAAGCAACCATCGTACAGATTGTTTAACTTTATTTTCTTGCATTGCTAAAACACTTAAAGCTACAAAATAACTGCTGGTAATTAAAGTAATAGTATTGAGTGTACCAGATGTTTTATCTAAACTTTTTTGCGACAATAAAAATAATTCTGGATGTTGATTTTTTGCTACGGCATAGACAATAAAAAAAATAGCAAATACTAATAGCTCTGCAAAAATAAAAATCCAAATAGCCAAATCACCTGGTAAATGAATATTTTTTTTTAACATAACATTTTATATAAAATAAAAAAGCATAAATACCCTATACATGGATACAGTATTTATGCTTTATTTAGATCAATCGAATTACTGGAAAAAACGTTTATGATACTGTTCTTTCTTCATCTTTACTGCCAACAAAAAAGCTCGCAATATATACAATAAGACCAATCAAGAATACAGCACCGGCACCTTCTCTTAACCAATAAAAGATTTCAATTTTACTTTGCGTTGTCATAAAATCCAACGGTGCATCAGTATAACGTTGTAACCAGGTTTGTAATACACCTGCGGCAGTAAGAAACAAGGTAATAAATACCATTGATACCGTCATTAACCAAAATGACCACATTTCCCATAACTGTGAACGTTCACTATTTGCTGCAGCACGTCCTCGAATAATAGGCATAGCGTAAGATATCATGGTTAATACTATCATCACATATGCACCATAAAATGCCATATGCCCATGTGCCGCAGTCAACTGCGTACCATGTGTATAATAATTAACCGGTGCCAAGGTATGTAAGAAACCCCACACGCCTGCTCCTAAAAATGCCATCACTGCCGTACCTAATGCCCATAAGGTGGCAGCTTTATTAGGATGTTCACGACGGCGTTTATAGACCATAGTAAACGCATACACCACCATAAGGAAAAAAGGAATAGGTTCTAATGCAGAGAAAATAGAACCCCACCAGCTCCAGTAATCAGGCGTACCAATCCAATAATAATGATGTCCTGTTCCGATAATACCGGTAATCAAGGTCATGGCAATAATAATGTATAACCATTTCTCAATAATTTCCCTATCCACACCCGTTACTTTAATTAATACAAATGCTAAAATTGCACCTAAAATCAATTCCCATACACCCTCTACCCACAGATGTACAACCCACCACCAAAAATATTTATCTAATACCAGGTTGGTTGGATTGTAAAAAGAAAACAGGAAAAACACTGCAAGCCCTGTTAAACCCATCAATAAAACCAGGCTCACCACTGTTTTTTTACCTTTTAATACAGTCATGCCAATATTAAATAAAAATCCTAGCGCAACAATAACAATACCTATTTTCGTAATGGTCGGTTGCTCTAAAAATTCTCGTCCCATAGTGGGCAATAAATCATTCATGGTAATTTCTGCAAGCGTAGCATAAGGGACTAATAAATAACCTAAAATAGTTAATGCTCCCGCAATTAAAAATATCCAAAATAATCCTAAAGCAAGCATCGGGCTATATAGTTCTGTTTCTGCTTCTTCAGGAACCAGATAATAAGAAGCACCCATAAAACCAAATAATAACCAAACAATTAATAAATTAGTATGTACCATACGGGCAACATTAAATGGGATTTCGGGAAATAAAAAATCTCCCATAACATATTGCAATCCCATCACTAAACCAAATAAGATTTGTCCAACAAATAGTGCAATCGCTGCAACAAAATAATATTTCGCAACAGCTTGTGATTTATACGGCATAAATATTCTCCTTTACCCTTTTATATTAGGTGGCCAATTATTAGTATCTATTTCAGATGTCCACTTTAGAAATTCTGCAACGGCTTCTAATTCTTCATCAGATAAATTAAATTGAGGCATACTTCTTCTTCCTGGAATACCTTCTTTGGGTCGAGTCTTGATAAATGCCATGATAGCAGCAGTACTATTACCAAAGCGTTTATAGACATTACCTAATTCTGGAGCAAAATAGGCTCCTTCACCTAATAGTGTATGGCAACCAATACAATTATTGTCTTCCCAAACTTTTTTTCCTAACGCTACTTTTTCAGTAATATTTTCCCTATGATCCCGTTTATGTGAGGACTGCACTGTATCAAAGGTCAGGCCAAGAAATAACAGGAAAAAGAATAAACTTCCCCCATAAAATATATTTCTTGCCATAATTTTAGTGAAAACTTCACTCATAATGGACAACTCCTTTTAATCAAAAAACAAAAACGTATTGCAAAATTGTAATACGCCACGAATAACTAATAACAGTAATATATAATACAACATATTTTGCAAAAACAAGAATACAATCACCTTGATATATATCAATTAAACTTTATTAATATATAACTTTTTTCTTATCTTCATAAAATTTGATTTATATCAATTTCTTTATTTTTAGAACATATTACTCTACTCTATCACAATGAAATCACAATGAAGGAAGTTCGATATGAAAATAAAAGCAATACATCAGTTACTGACCTTCGCATCAGTATCTGCTTTTTTGGCATTCCCTACGGCAAGTTTTGCTACAGGAAAAACGATGCCTGATGCAGAAGTCAAATATGAAGGCGCACCCTCTTCTATCGAATCAGCAAAACAGGTAATTACCCCCGGAGCCCCCACTATTACCCAAGCTGAATTTCAAAAAGCAAAAACTATTTTTTTTCAACGTTGTGCCGGATGTCATGGGGTATTGCGTAAAGGTGCAACAGGTAAACCATTAACCCCTGATATTACTCAGAAAAAAGGCACGGAATACTTAAAAGTTTTTATTAAATATGGTTCACCTGGTGGTATGCCTAACTGGGGAACATCTGGTGAGTTAACCGATGCCGAAGTAGATTTAATGGCTCGTTATATTCAACATGAACCACCCACTCCACCAGAATGGGGCATGGAAGAAATGCAAGCCTCCTGGAAAGTCATCGTTCCAGTCAATAAACGTCCTAAAAAGCAAATGAACCATTATGCTCTGGATAAACTTTTTGCTATTACATTACGTGATGCAGGACAGGTTGCTATTGTTGATGGGGTCAGTAAAAAGATTGTTAATATTGTAAAAACCGGTTACGCAGTGCATATCTCTCGCCCTTCTGCATCGGGTCGTTATGTGTTTACGATTGGTCGTGATGCTAAAATTTCCATGATTGACTTGTGGATGAAAGTTCCTGATGTGGTTGCTGAAATTAAAGTAGGTTTGGAAGCCCGTTCAGTAGAAACTTCTAAATATAAAGGTATGGAAGATAAGTATGCGATTGCTGGTTCATACTGGCCACCACAATATACCATTATGGATGGTAATACCTTAGAACCTTTAAAAATTGTATCTACTCGTGGTATGACGGTCGATACCCAAGAATATCATCCTGAGCCTCGTGTTGCAGCGATTGTCGCATCCCATGAAAAACCTGAATTTATTATTAATGTAAAAGAAACAGGTAAAGTATTATTAGTCAATTATAAAGACATTGCTAACCTAAAAGTAACCACTATTGATGCTGCCCGCTTTTTACATGATGGTGGTTGGGATTCTACACAACGTTACTTTATGAGTGCTGCGAACAAATCAAACAAAATTGTGGTGATTGATTCAAAAGAAGGTAAACTGGTTAAAATGATTGAAGTGGGTAAAATTCCTCATCCTGGACGAGGAGCTAACTTCGTAGATAAAAAATATGGGCCTGTTTGGGCAACCAGCCATTTAGGAGATGATACTATTTCCTTGATTGGTACTGATCCAGTGAAACATCCAAAATATGCCTGGAAAGTAGTACGTACCCTAAAAGGACAAGGTGGCGGTTCATTATTTATCAAGACCCATCCTAAATCACATCATTTATGGGTAGATACTACCTTAAATCCTTCAGAAAAACTAAGCCAATCTATTGCTGTATTTGATATTCGTAATTTAAATAAAGGATATCAAGTATTACCTATTGGTAAATGGGCTGATGTAGGTAAAGGACCTAAACGTGTGGTACAACCTGAATATAATAAAGAAGGTAATGAAGTATGGTTTTCGGTATGGAATGGTAAAACACAACATTCTGCTATCGTTATTGTCGATGATAAAACACTTAAATTGAAAAAAGTGATCAAAGACAAGCGTATCGTTACCCCAACTGGTAAGTTTAATATTTATAATACTATGCATGATGTGTACTAAAGCACGTATTCTATTATTACTTATCATAATGTTACTGTTTGAGGATGGGTTTAGTAGCTCTGTTTCCTCAAGCAGGCAACAAGATATTCTCTATTTATTACGCCATGATTGTGGTTCTTGTCATGGCATGACCTTACAGGGTGGGTTAGGGCCTTCCCTGTTAGCCCAGGATTTACAAAATAAAAGTCCAGAATATTTACAATCTACTATTTTAAATGGGCGTACCAATACAGCTATGCCTCCCTGGAAAGATTTTCTTTCCCCTAAAGAAGTAAAATGGCTGGTACAATGGCTATTAGATACCAAAAAGGCAAATCATGTTGCTGAATAAACGCTCCTTTCTATGCTATCAGATAGCAATAATATATTGCATTCTATTCAGTATGCCACTGTCTTACGCTGCGACTGACAACTATCCCAATACTTGTCCAACTAGCCTACAAGGTACAGGAGACTTAGGTGTTATTATAGAAAGAGCGCAAGGAAGTGTATTAATTATCAAACGTACATCTTCCCAAGTATTATGCCGTGTTCACGGATTGGGGGATTTATCCCATGCATCGGTCGTGTTTTCTCCTGATGCTCGTTATGCCTTTGTTTTTGGTCGTGATGGGGGTTTGACCAAAATTGATTTACTCACAGGAAGTATTGTCAAACGCATTATACAAGCGGGAAACTCTATTGGTGGAGCCATTTCTCAAGATGGACACTGGATTGCAGTATCTAATTACCAACCCGGTGGTATCAAAGTCTTTGATAGTAAAACACTAGATTTATATGCAGATATTCCTGCTGTCTATATGGACTCTAAGGGTCAACAACAATTATCTAAAGTAGTCGGTTTAGTTGATGGCATAGATAATCAGTTTATCTTTAGTTTATTTGATGCCGGAGAAATTTGGCAAGTTACTATGCAAACCTCCCCATTAACTATAAAAAAATATAAAAATATCGGAAAACAACCCTATGACGCTTTAATAAGCAGCGATGGACGTTATTATATTGCCGGATTATTTGGTGAAGACGGTTTAGCTTTACTTGATTTATGGCACACAGAGAAAGGGGTACAACGCTTATTATCACATTATGGTAAGGGACGAAAAAAATTACCGGTATATAAAATGCCGCATTTAGAAGGTTGGGCCATCACTGAACAATATGCCTTTTTACCCGCAGTAGGACAATATGCTTTGCTAGTTGCTGATCATCATAACTGGCAAGAAATCAAGGAAATTCCTTTACATGGTCAACCTGTCTTTGCGATGGCACGCCCTGATGGACGCTATGTATTAATTAATTTTTCTTTCCCACGTAACAATACCTTACAAATTGTAGACACGCAGAATTTACAAGTGATACATACCATCACATTAGGAACAGGTATCTTACATATGGAATTTTCTCCTAAAGGGGAACAAGTATGGATATCAGTACGAGATGATGATGTAGTACGCATTTATAATACCCAAAATTGGACAGAAATCACGCATATTACTGCCCAAAAGCCTAGTGGTATTTTTTTCACCTCTCGAGCGCACCACATCGGTCTTTAAAAGGATAGATAATGCTAACGTTATTAGAACGCCGCTTTTTGAATGAATACCAACAAGGATTTCCCTTACATTCTAATCCCTGGCAAACAATTGCAAAAAGATTGCAAGTAACTGAAAAAGAAGTTTTACAATGTGCCAAACGTCTACAAAAAAAAGGTTTGATTAGTCGCATAGGTGCGGTACTTGCTCACCAAAAAGTAGGAGCCAGCACCTTAGCCGCTGTTTCGGTTGCAAAACAAGATATTGAACATGCTGCAATGTGTATTAATCAGTTTGAAGGCGTAAACCATAACTATTTACGGGATCATCACTATAACCTATGGTTTGTCGTAACAGGTGAAAATCAACATGTTATTGATAGTATCTTGCAACAAATTGAACAACAACTTAAAGTACCGGTACTTAATCTGCCTATGGAAAAAGATTATCATATTGACTTAGGGTTTCCATTATGGTGTTAGATAATCACTTATCATCTCAAGATAAATTACTGCTTGCTAAAATACAACATGGCTTACCTTTGGTTGCTCACCCTTACGCTGAGATTGCGGCAACGATGCAAGTTTCTGAGCAATGGGTAATAGAACGTTTAACTTGCTTACAAGAAAAAGGCTTTATTCGTCGTTTTGGGGTCGTCGTCCATCATAGGGAGCTAGGCTATCGTGCAAACGGAATGGTAGTATGGGACATTCCTGATATGCAAGTTGATCCTGTTGCAGAAAAAATTGCATTAATTGAATGTGTGACCCTGTGTTATCGTCGCCCCCGTCGCTTACCTGAATGGCGATATAATTTATTTAGTATGATACATGGCAAAAATCAGCAGGCAGTGCGACAAAACTTACAAAATATGATAGATACATTACATCTTGACCACTATCCTCACCAAATTTTATTCAGCACTCGCCGTTTTAAGCAATGTGGTGGAAATTTTATCCCTATAGAAAAATCACAACAAGCAGTTAAAGTTGCTGCACAATAAAATGGACACCTTAAATAAAGCCATTATCAATACTTTTCAGGCAGGTATTGCCATTACGCCTCGTCCCTTTGCTGCCTTTGCAAAAAAACATCATGTTACTGAAGAGTTTGTTGTCGCATGTATACAGCATCTTTTGGAAGATAACATATTAACCCGCTTTGGTCCTTTATATAATGCCGATAAGATGGGTGGGGCATTTTGTTTATGTGCGATGCAAGTACCCGCATCGGATTTTGAACATATCAGTCATATCGTCAATACTTTTGATGAAGTGGCACATAATTATAAAAGAAAACATCCAGTATTTACTATGTGGTTTGTCCTGGCCACTGAAACACAACAAGATATACAGAAAATACAACAAAAAATTGAACAGGCTACACAATTACGTGTCTACTTAATGCCTAAATTAAAAGAGTTTTTTGTTCATTTACAATTACCCGTAACATCATAGACCTATGCACCTTGACGAACAAGACAAACAACTTATATTGGCCACACAATCAGGTTTACCTTTGTCAGTTACCCCGTATGCCGATTTAGCAACGCAATTACGATTAAGTGAACAAGAAGTTTTACAACGATTACAAGCGATGCAAGATAAAGGGATTATTCGGCGGATTGCGGTAGTACCTAATCATTATCGTATTGGCTACCGTTATAATGCTATGTCAGTATGGGATGTCGATGATCACCTGGCAGATGAGCTAGGTACAAAAGTAGGGCAATTAGCTGCCGTAAGCCATTGTTATTTACGTCCACGCTATCGCCCAGAATGGCCCTATAATTTATTTGCTATGTTACATGGTCAGCAACAACAGGATGTCGAAATCCACGTTCAACATATTCAACAGATTTTAGGAACATACTGTCATAGCCATGAATTACTTTATAGTGAACGTATTCTTAAAAAAACAGGATTGCGTTTACAGCCTAACAGGAGTTGAGTATGTTTAGAATTTCACGCAGTATGCAATTTTTAGCAAAAATGTTAGCAAACCCTGATCCACTTCCTGTTATATTACCTAAACCCAAAGGACCTGTCGTTATCTGGAATTTAATTCGCCGTTGCAACCTAACTTGTAAACACTGTTATTCTATTTCTGCAGATAAAGATTTCCCTGGTGAACTCAATACCCAAGAAGTATTTTATGTTCTTGATGATTTAAAACAGTTTTTGGTTCCTGCAATTATTTTCTCAGGCGGTGAACCACTACTCCGCAGCGATATTTTTGAGATCGCAGAAAAAGCAAAATCAATGGGTTTTTACACTGGATTATCGACTAACGGTACTATCATCGATCAGCACAATATTGATGCCATTTCCCAGGCAGGATTTGATTATATTGGTATCAGCATTGATGGTATTGAAGCAACACATGATACCTTTCGCCGTAAAGAAGGCGCTTTTGCCGCTTCAATGCAAGGGATTCAATATTGTCAAGAAAAAGGCATTAAAGTTGGGCTACGTTTTACCCTGACACAAGATAATGCCCATGAATTACCACAATTATTAGCGTTAATGGAACAATTAGATATTGATAAGTTCTATCTCTCACATCTTAATTATGCCGGACGAGGAAATAAAAACCGTGGGCAAGATGTCATCCATCAAATGAGTAGAACAGCGATGGATTTATTATTTGATACTTGCTGGAATAGTATTATACAAGGGGAAAATAAGGAATTTGTTACCGGTAATAATGATGCTGATGGGGTCTATTTTTTATTTTGGGTACAAAAGAATTACCCTGAATATGTGCATATTATGCAAAATTATCTGGAGCAATGGGGAGGCAACGCTTCCGGTGTCAATATTGCTAATATTGATAACTTGGGTGAAGTCCATCCCGATACATTCTGGTGGAATTATCCTTTAGGTAATGTCCGTCACCGCCCTTTTTCTCAAATTTGGCAAGATAGCAGTGATCCCCTGATGCAAGGGCTAAAGGCCTCTCCCCGTCCATTAGAGGGGCGTTGTGCCGCATGTCAACATCAAAAAATTTGTAATGGTAATACCCGTGTACGGGCATATCAATTGACTCAAAATTATTGGGCAGAAGATCCTGCCTGTTATTTATCTGATGAGGAAATTGGTGTGCATACTCCCCAACCACGCCTAAGCGTTACCCCTTATCAATCCCCATCTAAAACAACGGTTAGCAGTTAATATTTATCCAGGTTTACTATGTTATTACAACAAGGCTTTCTTTTTATTCTCTTTTTTTCTTTATACATCATGCCACTCTACGCACAATCGGCAATCCCCGATAAAACATCCGGTGCATCGTTATATCAACAACATTGCGCACAGTGTCATGGTGAAAACCGCCTGGGATTAATGGCACCTGCCTTAATCCCTGCAAATTTACGCAAAGTTAAAAAAGATCAGGCCATACAGGTTATCACTCAAGGACGTAGTGCAACGCAAATGCCTGCTTTTAAAAATACCTTATCAGCACAAGCTATACAACAGTTAGTTGATTATATTTATACCCCTTTAGCCACATTGCAATGGGGAGAAACGGAAATTAGGCAAACACATAAGCTATATAAAAAACCGCCTGCAACACAAAAACCACTATTTGAAACCACCGATCCTTTGAATTTATTTATCGTAGTAGAGCTTGCTGATCATCATGTAAGCCTGTTAGATGGTGGCTCTTTTGAGGTCATTCATCGTTTTCCCAGCCATAGAGCATTACATGGCGGTCCTAAATACAGTGCTAATGGACGTTATGTCTATTTTGCTTCTCGGGATGGTTGGATCAGTGTATTTGATATTTATACCTTGCAATATATTAGTGAAATTCGTGTTGGTATTAATACCCGTAACCTTGCCGTTTCTGCTGATGGAAAATATGTAATGGTAGCCAATACCCTCCCCCGCACTTTGGTCATTCTTAATGCCAAAGATTTATCTTTAGTCAAAATAATTGCCATTGCCAATGATTATCAGCAAACTTCTCGAGCTAGTGCCGTCTATACCGCTCCACCTCGTAATAGTTTCATTGTAGCACTCAAAGATTTTAACCAGGTGTGGGAAATTTTTTATAATGATAATCCTCCTCCTGTTTATAATGGTTTAATGCACGATTATCAATTACGTGAAGGTGTTGTTCAGCAAGGCACATTTCCTGTACAACGTATAAAACTTGATAACCGTTTAGATGATTTCTTTTTTGATCCAAAATATAATTTTATTATCGGTACAGCACGAGAAGAAAATAATAAACACCTTTTAGGTGGACAAGTTATTAACCTTAATATTCGCCGTAAAGTGGCTGATATTCCTCTATCTGGTATGCCACACCTCGGATCCGGAATCAGTTGGAAATATAAAAACACCCGAGTTTTAGCTACCCCTAATTTACAAGGAAATAAAATTAGTATTATTGATATGCAAAATTGGCAGCTTATCAAAGAAATTAAAACCTTGGGCCCTGGCTTTTTTATGCGTAGCCATGAAAACAGCCCTTATGCTTGGGTTGATGTCTTTTTTGGTAAAAATAAAGATAAAGTACATATTATAGATAAACAAACCCTGAAAATTGTTAAAACCTTACAACCTGTACCAGGTAAAACATCAGGACATATTGAATTTACCCGTGATGGAAAATATGCATTATTAAGTATTTGGGATAATGATGGCGCATTAATTATCTATGATGCAAAAACGCTCAAGGAAATAAAACGTATCCCTATGAAGAAGCCTTCAGGAAAATATAACGTTTATAATAAAACCCGTTTATCTGAAGGGACGAGCCATTAATCATTCTATCCCGCCTGAATAAGCAAGGTTTTATGTGGATACTAATTGCTGTAGATAGGTAATTAATGCTTCTACTTGTCCAGGTTGTAACATACTTTCATGGTCGCCAGGTATTTGATACTGTCGCAAAGGCTGGCTAAACCATTTATCCCAACCTTGCGTGTGTCCTACACTGTGCTGTGCAATCAATAAACTGGCTGTCCCTTGATAGCTATTCCCTTGATAATAGTACATCGCATCCATACTGTGTAATAATAATTTCACTGCACGCTCTTCCCACGATGATAATCCTATCTGTTGTAAATGCTCTAGCCAGTGTGCTTTATCTTCTAATAACGCTGCTAAGCTAGTAGGTAAAAAGGATTGTAATGATGGTGGCAGTTGCTCTCCTATTTGCTCCATCCATGCTTGCCCCTGTGTAGTACATACATGATGTTGAATATAATCAGGAGAAGCGGTTTCCAATAATAACAGATGGTGTACAGCATAACCTTGCTCTAGGAGTATCCGTGCCATTTCCAAGGCAATCAAGCCCCCAAAAGAATGCCCAGCTAAATATACATCCTGTTCCTTTGATAAAGGGATCTGAGCAATATAATGTTGTGCTATATCCACTACATTAGATAACGCATAGCTGTCTTGATATAACCCTGGAGAGGCTATTCCATACACGTTATAGTATCCTTGTAATCCTTCTGCAAGGGCTTTAAAGGGAAATACTGAACCACCTATACCGTGTACGCAATACAATATTGGCAAACTCTCATCCATCTCTTTTTGTAAGGCTATATAAGGGGATGCAGTATTATCCGTTTGTTCACTCAATAAACGAGCTAATGTTGCAATAGTAGGATGTTGAAATAACAAGGATAAAGGAATTGTTTGCGGGTATTCTTGCTGTAATAAGGTCATTAAACGTACGGCCAAAAGAGAATGCCCCCCTAATGCAAAAAAATCATCTTCCACCCCTATACCTTGTACACCTAAGACCTGTTCCCATAATTGCACTAAATGACTTTCTAATTTATTACGTGGCGCAACATACCGCTGTGATACGGTTTCTAACGGTATAGCTAATAATCGCTTACGATCTAACTTACCATTCCCTGTTAATGGTATCTGCTCAATGATCTGCATACTCTGTGGTAACATATAACTGGGTAAATGTTGTGCTAAATAGCTATGCAATGTAGTAATATCTGTCTCTTGCTCCGTTAAAACTAACCACGCACGTAATTGTTCCTGATCAACCAATACCACAGCATCCGCTACAGCAGTATGCTGACGTAATATGCTGGCAATTTCTTCTAATTCAATCCGTTGTCCCCGTAATTTAACTTGTGCATCCATACGCCCCAAGTATTCGATGACATTGTCTTCTCGCATCCGGCATAAATCACCACTTTTATACAATTTTTCACCGTCATTAAAGGGATTATCAATAAAAGCTTTTGCTGTTAATTCAGGACGATTAAGATACCCCTTAGCCAAACCGACCCCAGCAATATGTAATTCACCGGCTACGCCTTTAGGTACGCATTGTAAATGCTTGTCTAAAATATATAATTGGCTATTGGCTATGGGTTTTCCTATCGCCACATTTGACCAAGGATCAGTGTTATCACAAGGATAATAACTCACATCAATAGAGGCTTCAGTCGGCCCATATAAATTACAAAGCTGTATATCCTGATGTTCAAAACAACGATAAAATTGCTGTTGTAAATCTTTACTCACTGCTTCACCACTCACTAGCACATGACGTAAAGATTGACAATCATCAACATTAGCCGTATTTAGCTGTTCTAAAAATACCGCTAACATAGAGGGTACAAAATGTATAATACTGATTTGCTGTTGTTGGATAATTTGACGCAAATAAGCGGGATCTTTATGCCCGTTAGGCTCAGCCATAACCAGACATGCTCCCATCATAACAGGCCAGAAAAATTCCCATACCGATACATCAAAACTATAAGGGGTTTTTTGTAAAACTTTATCTTGCGGCGTTAAGACAAACGTATCTTGCATCCATAATAAACGGTTAATTAAACCTTTATACGGAATCATCACCCCTTTTGGTTCACCACTAGAACCAGAGGTATAGATCACATAAGATAAATTTTCAGCTTGCTCATAAACAATGGGTTTTTGCACCACAGATGATGCGTGTAATTGCGGTAACAAAGTATCTAAATTGATGCTATGTGTTGTTTCTATGGCTATTTTTTTAGCACTACGATGATGATATAGCAGATGAATAAATTGTGCATCAGCTTGAATAAATTGTTGTCTTTTTGCCGGATAATCTGGATCCAGAGGTAAATATGCAGCCCCTGCCCGAATAATAGCCCATATCGCAATCACCAGTTCAATACTACGATAAGCGCTCACTGCAACAATGCTATTTGCTGTGACGCCATGTTGTTGTAAATAGACAGCCAGTTGTTCTATTTGTAAATAAAGCTGCTGATATGTCAATCTACAATCTTGATATATCACCGCTGTGGCAGCAGGCATTTTTTGTACTTGCTGGAAAAATAAGGCATAGATACTGTTCTTATTGGAGTAATCGACATACGTTGCATTAAAGCTATCGAGTAACAAAGTCCGTTCTGTTTGAAATAACGTCTGTATAGCAGCAAAATTAGGCACATCAGGGCTGATCATAGTAGCCTGCTGGGCAATATATATAGCACGTTGTAATAGCTTTTCGGCATGAAAATAACGTCTATCATAATATAACTTCAAATGCGGTTGTCGATGTCCAGCATTGACTACTAAATAAACCTGATCCTTAAAAGGAATAGGAGGATATTGTTCAATCTGCAGGCTTTCTCCCAAACCCTCTATATAATCAGGAAAGTGATAATAATTATAATAAAACTGTACATTCCCCCGATTTCCTGCTTGTTGGGTCAATGTTTGTTGTAGCCAGATGGAAATATGACGTTTATCACCCAATTTTCTATATTTACGCAAATAGGCCATCACATCCAATAAGGTATGATCTGATTGCCATAAGTGGATGGGGAAAAAATGTGGCTGTTGTTGATAATAACAACCCAATGCTAACGGATTTTCAGGGGGTCTGGCATCGAGAATTTCATAAAAATAAAAATCTTGTTCGGGTTGTGCAAGTAAATATAATAAATATCCATAAACTGCTTTAAAATAAATATTCGGGGTGATCCGTTGCTGTCTGCATACCTTTTGTATAGCTTGCCATTGCTCAGGCGTAAATACATAAACTTGTTGTTGTGCATATGCAGTATCATTGTTTTGGCATATTGCTGGAGCGGGAATATTTAATGCTTGAGCCTGCATAAATTTTTCTTGCCAATATAGATAAATACTTTCTGTATCAAAATGCTGGCGGTTCCATTGTGTATAACTGGCGGTATACGATTGATGTACAGGTAATGCTGCACCTTTTTGTAATTGTTCGTAACCTTGCAGCATTTTCATTAAGAACACCCCACCTGACAAGCCATCCACTAAAATATGGTGTGCCGCTATCACTGCAATATAATGCTGGGGATTTAATGCAATTAAAAAATGCTGATATAATGGTGCATCCCATTGATAAGGCTGATAAATACGCTGTTTTACATAATCTTGCCAGGGGATTTCTAAATCTTTTGCTTGTAAACATTCTAATACCACTAGCTGTTGCGATTTTTTCTGTACAAAATACGCAACCTCCGCATAGGCTAAAGGGCAAGCATGTAAAGATGATTGCATTAACGGCTCGGCATCAAATACAGCTTGATAAGCCTGTTGCCAGTGTGGTAAATAAATTGCTTGAGGAATATCTAATACCCCCCCAAAACTATTATGCACACTATCAGGATAACGAATACTATCTAGGTATAAATCCCGTTGTATCGAAGATAAGGGGATAATATCCAAGACAGTATCTACACAGATCGCCATACTTTGCAAAAGTTCTTCTTGATCTGCTAAGGTATATAAATGGATAGGGTAGCTTGGGTTAGCAACAATTTGCTGACATAAACGCTGAAAATGCCGTAATAGTGTTTGCATTGTCGTTGTTTTAAATAAATCGGTATTGTATTCCAGATGTAGAGAAATCCCTTGTCTAGTTTCACTTGCAGTCAAGGTCATATCATATTTAGCCGTGTGATTATGTAGACTTAATACCGTAATACCGGTATCTTCAGCATCTACCTGTTGCCAAGAGAAATTTTGTAAGGCAAAAGCAATTTGTACTACTGGTGCATAACTAACATTACGTGGAATATCCAAAACATCCAACACTTGTTCTACGGCAATATCCTGATGCGAAAACCCTTCAATCACCGTTGCTTTTACTCGTGCCAATAAATCTATAAAAAGAGGATTTTTAGATGTATCAGTGCGAATTACCAACGCATTAACAAAAAATCCAATTAAGGCTTCCGTTTCTTTTTGTCTACGCCCTGCAATGGGTGTCCCTACACAAATATCATCTTGCCCTGCATAACGGCTTAATAATAATTGCCAAATACTCAGTAATAACATAAACAAGGTAGCCCCTTGTGCAACAGCAATCTCTTTTAATTGTGTTTGCAAAGTAGTATCTAACAGGGCGGTTACATAATCACCATTAAAAGTTTGTATTTTTGGACGAGGGTAATCAGTGGGGAAAGCCAGTAAATAAGGACAATCTTGTAATTGTTTTTTCCAATATTGTATTTGTGCTGCAAGACGCTCTGCATGCAAATATTGACGTTGCCAGATAGCATAATCACGATATTGTATTGTTAATGCAGGAAGTTTTGGTGCTACACCTGCCATCAAATCTTGATACGCTTGTTGCAGTTCATTAAATAAAATACCTAAAGACCATCCATCTGCAACCAGGTGATGAAAATTAAATACTAATATCCATTCCGTACGATCAGGATATGACAGGTGTAATAAGATACACTGGTATAAAGGCCCTTTTTCCAAATTAAAACAATGTTGTGCTTTTTTGAGTAAATATTGCCGTATTTGTTGATCATCATCTATTGTTTTTTCTATTATTAAGTTATCAGTGTGTAACACTGTCTCTGGCAGAGCTTGAATACATTGATACGGGCTACCGTTAGCATCTTTTTTAAATACGGTACGTAAGCTCTGATGACGTTGCACAATCATTTTCCATGCTTGTGCCAAAATATTTTGTTCAGGGGCTTGCTGAAACTGTAATGCAAAGGGAATATTATAAACTGGATTAGCAGGTTCTAATTGTTCTAAAAACCATAAACGTTCTTGCATAAAAGATAGAGGAATGGGATCACTGTACTCTTTTGCCACAGTAATAGTCGGCAAGGGTAGACACTCAGCATCTGCTATCATTTTTGCCAGTGCCTCAATAGTGCTATGCGTAAATACATCTCGTACAGTCATTTCTACCTGCAAGGTTTCACGTATTCTCGCCAGTAGTTGTATCACTAATAAAGAATGTCCCCCCAGAGCAAAAAAATCATCCTCTATATCAAGCGTTTCAATACCCAAAAGCTCTTGCCAAATTTCCCCCACAGCTTGTTCTATTTCATTACGAGGCAAACGGCTTGCAGATTTCATTGCAGGCGTATATTCTGCCGCAAGGCGTTTTCTATCTATTTTACCTACAGGGGTTAAAGGAAATTGCTCAACAATGATATATTGTTCCGGCAACATCCAGGCAGGAAGTTGAGTTGCTAACTCTTTTGCTATCTGTTGCGTATTATGAAATGCTTTAGTAACACTAATATAGGCTAATAAACGTTTACTTGCTCCCTTTTCTTCATCCACTAATACAATACTCTGTTGTATTGCCGGATGCGTATTTAAACAAGCACTAATTTCTTCTGTCTCAATCCTAAAGCCTCGAATTTTTACCTGAAAATCTTGTCGTCCAAGAAATTCTAACACCCCCTCTTTCTGATACCTGACTCTATCCCCTGTACGATATAATCGCTCTTGTGGATCGGCTTCAAAAGGATTGGCAATAAAAGCCTGTTCAGTTAATTCGGGGCGTTGCCAATATCCTCTTGCCAGCCCGTCTCCTGCACAATATAACTCACCCGTTACTCCTATAGGCACAGGATTTAACGCTTTATCTAATACATAAACCTGCGTATTGCTAATTGGACAACCAATAGGAATGCTGTGCCATGTTGTCGGTATCTCTTCAATCTGATAACAACAAGTAAAGGTCGTGTTTTCCGTAGGACCATACCCATTTATTAAACGTAAATGAGGCCAACGTTGCCGTACTGCTTTAACACTCTCAAGTGGTAAGACATCACCGCCTGAGAGTAATTGTTGTAATGCCCCCAGTGCATCAAGCTGATAATGTACCATCTGTTCAAATAACCCGGCAGTAAACCAGGCAGTTGTTATTTTTTGTTGTTGTAGCAGATTTGCTAATTCTTGTAACGATAATAATCCAGCAGCAGGTAATACTAATTGCCCCCCGTTTAATAATGCACCCCATATCTCAAAGGTGGACGCATCAAAAGCAATCGCTGCATAATGTAAAATTTTCTGTTGAGTATCTAATTGTACATAGTGATTATTGATTACTAAACGATTAATACTACGATGTTCTATTGCTACCCCTTTTGCCTGTCCGGTTGATCCAGAAGTGTACATAATATAGGCCAACTGCGTAGCATGAATGAGTTTATCAAGATTGTTTTGATCCAGCGTATCCCAAGGTAATTGATCCCACACGATAACTTTATCTGCTGCTATATCAGGTAAAATATCCTGTTGATGAGCAAAAACAACAAAACGAGCTTGACTGTCTTTTAACATAAATTGAATACGCTGCACAGGATAAGACATATCAATAGGAACATATACCGCCCCAGCCTTTAATACCCCCAAAATACTACTAATAAGTGCTATAGATCGAGGTAAACATAATGCTATCCGCTGTTCATTTGCTACACCCGCTAAAGATAAATAGTGTGCAAAACGGTTTGCTTGCTGATTTAATTGTTGATAACTAAATGTGCTTTGTTGTTCACCTTGTATCGCTAACAGTGCCATCTCATCAGGGTATTTTTCAACTTCTTGCTCAAACACGGCTACCACCGATTGATGACGAGGATAATAATTATTTGTACGGTTCCAGGATAATAATTGCTGCCATTCTTTTGTACTAATTAAAGGGAGCTGATCTAAACATTCATCAGTATGGCTAACAATCGCATATAGTATATTTAGCCAATGTTGTGCCATATTTTCGATACGTTGTGCGCTAAATAAACGGCTTCGATATTCCCAAAAAACATGTAAACCTTGTTCAGTTTCTTCTGCTAAAACACTTAAATCAAATTTAGCCGTTGCGGTGTCTGCTTCGAGTACCTCTATCATTACATCCTGCTGCGCAACTAATGAGATATTTTTTTGATAGCTATTTTGTAACGCAAATAATACCTGAAAAACAGGTGTATAAGCAGGATTACGCACCACCTTTAATGCTTCGACTAAATGTTCAAACGGGTATTCTTGATGTTGATATGCAGCTAAACTCATTTGCCGTATTTGCAAAACAAACTGTTTAAACGATAGTTTTCCCTGTGGATAAGAATCCATCACTAAGGTATTGACAAAAAAACCGATTAAATCAGTCAATAGCGGATCACTACGCCCTGCTATGGGTGATCCGCTTATAATATGTTCAGCTCCGGTATAACGGTATAATAAGGTATGAAATGCTGATAATAATAACATATACAAGGAACAATCAAGTATCTGTGCAAGTTGTTTTAATTGTTGCAATAGAGCAAGTGGAATATGTTGCCGCCATAATGCCCCTTGATGTTCCATTTCAGCCGGACGAGGATAATCGGTATCGAGTGCCAAAACAGGTATATCACTTAATCGCTGTTGCCAATATTGCTGATGTTGTTGTGCTTTCTTACTCTCTAAATAGTGTCGTTGTGCTAACGCATAATCTGCATACTGTATAGCTAATGCTGGTAATAATGATTGGTAGTTTTTCTGTTGTAATAATGCCTGATAATATTGCATTAATTCACGGATAAAAATGTGCATAGACCAACCATCAAAAATAATATGATGGATATTAAATAATAATAAATAATTATCAGGCTGCTCTATTAGCACACTAAAACGAAACAAGGGAAAACAAGATAAATCAAAAGGAGCAGTGATCTCTTTTTGCAAAATGCTTTGCTTTTCTTGTTCCTCTAAAGAAGTGATTACTTTGATAACAAATTGTTTGGCAATACTTTCCTGATAGATATGTTGGTGTGCTTTACCCTGTTGCGCTATAAATACCGTGCGTAAATTTTCATGGCGCATAATAAGATACTGCATTGCCTGTTGTAATACAGGAATGTTAATATTTCCTCTAGCACGTAATAATAAAGGCATATTATAACTGCCATCTTGCACTGTCATCTGTTGTAAGAACCATAATCGTTCTTGTGCAAACGATAACGGAATAACTGCTGGCCGCACTTGTTTAACTATCTCTGATACGCTATTTTGTGATGTATCTGCTGTACTATCAGCTTGTACTTGTTTATTTTCAATAAATTGTGCTAATGTCCGGATAGTTGGAGCATCAAAAATATCTTTTAATGTCAGTTGCAAGGTAAATTGTTGTCGTATTTTTGCTAACATTTGCACCGCTAAGAGAGAATGCCCCCCTAGTTCAAAGAAACTTTGATCCATACTGATCTCGTTTACTAACAATATTTCCTGCCAAATTGTTTGCAATGTAGAGCATATTTCCTGCCATACAAAAGTAGGCATATCGTTATCAACTGTTTTTGTCCGTTTACTGTTTTTGTCCGTATAGTTTGCTAATAATACCTCCATCGCTAATTGCCCAGAACTATTGAGTGGTAAGCTATCAAGCGGAATAAATAATTCCGGTAACATATATTCAGGTAATTGTTGTTGTAATAATGCTTTCCATTGTGCGCTATCGAATGTTGCGGTAATAGCATGATCATAATATACGATATACGCTAATAATCGAGGAGATGAAGTTGGCGATGCAGGGGACAAACATACAACACATTCAGCAACACCTAAACATTGTAACAGGGTATTTTCAATAGCCACTAGATCAATACGGTATCCCTTCCAGGTAACATAATTATCCCATGCCCCTGCATATTGTACTGTTCCGTCTGCTAAATAACGGGCTTTATCCCCTGTTTTATATACCTGCTTTGGATCAATCGCATCGTTGCCTATCTCCCCTTTTGCTATATATAGCTCGCCCCATATCCCTTCAGGAAGTAATTGATGGTTATTATCTAAAATAAAGAACCGGCCATTTACAGGGCGTATCTCAAATAGCTCCTCGTTTTCTTGCACAGCGACTATACTCACTAAACCGGTTGCTACGTTTGCATAATAATAATACAAAGGAATACTTGTATATCGTTGCCATTGTTTACATTGTTCTTGTTGCGGTTTCTTCCCCCCAATCATCATATTATTTAAACACGCAGGTAAAAATAACCGATTATTAACGATATAGTAAGTAACATGTTGCCAAAAATCAGTAGGAATATGGGCAATACTGATCTGATGATGAGTAAGTTGCTGATAAAAACCCTCTACGCTATGATCTGCCTCTGCAACAACGATCCTTGCACCCTGATATAACGCTACTAAAATCGCTTCCAAGGCATGGTATGTGTAAACAAAGTTCCATACAGATAAGGTATCTTGTGCTTGTATAGGATAACTATCTAAACCTTTTTGCAGTGCTTGTTGCAAATCTTTTTCGCTTAATGTATATCCTTTTACAGCGATGTTTGCTGTCTTGTAAACCTGATCAAAGATATAAAAAATACTGACTAATTGTCCACTGCCAGGGACTATTAGTAGCGTTTCTTCCTGTTGTATAGCAACTGTCATATCTTCCCAATACATGGTATTAACAGACAGTGCTGTATAATCTGCTGCCAAATGTTGAGGCAATATTAACAGGCTTGCGTTGCTATCTTTTAATATAGCATCTCGTTGCATTGCCGATAATTTTGGATCGAGCAGTACAAAACATGCCCCACTTTGATAGATAGCTAACATACTGATAACTAAAGCACAGCTTGCAGGAAAGCTGACTGCAATCACCATCTGAGATAATGCCTCTGTGCTGTATTGCTGATGTAAACAATATTGTAATTGTGTTATTTTTTCTGCTACTTGTTGGTATGTATAACGATAGTTATCATCAATCAGGGCTATTTTTTCTGCTCGTTCCTGATAGTGCTGTTGTAATCTAGCCGTTAAATTATTCTTTACGGGTATCTTGATATAATGATCTAATAATGCTTCTCGCTCTGTGCGATGGAGCAATGAATAGGTGCATATTGTTTGCTCAGGATTATCTAAAATATTCTCTAATAAACGTATATAATAATGTGCAAATTGCTGCATACTTTGCACACTAAATAACGCTTTGTTATAAACTAATACCCCGTGAATATCTTGTCCATTTTCTACCAGATCCAAGGTGAGATCAAATTTTGCTATTACTTGACTAAAATCAACTGATTGTAGGCTCATATCATCAATCTGAGAATGCGCAGCAGGAGTATTATGCAGAGCAAAATATACTTGAAATAAGGGGGTTCTACTTCTATCTCTTACAGGATTTAAGGCTTCAACTACTTTTTCAAAGGCAATATCCTGATGTGCAAAAGCCGCTAACACCTGTTTTTTCACAGCTTGCAAATACACACTAAAACGCTGATCCGCAACTATCTGTGTACGTATCACCAACGTATTGATAAAACAACCTAATATATTTTCCAATACGGCATGATGACGTCCTGCCACCGATGTTCCAATGCTAATATCT
Organism: Gammaproteobacteria bacterium; assembly: GCA_026994225.1. GTDB lineage: Bacteria > Pseudomonadota > Gammaproteobacteria > GRL18 > GRL18 > JALWRI01. Next base: position 61,335 of record JALWRI010000005.1, read on the forward strand.
TGCTGCTGGGTGTAGCGTTGTAATAAAATATTCAATACGCTTAATAGCAACATATACAAGGTAACACCTTGTGTTTTAATAAAATCTTGTATTCTAAAACTTAATTTTGCAGGGAAAGAAAAGGCATGTAATCCGCCTTGCTCTGTTTTTATTCTAGGACGAGGATAATCCAAAGGTAATTCTAATACCTCACTATTAGATAAGGTCTTTTGCCAATAGTCTAATTGCTGTTGTAATACTTGCTTACTTAAATGCTGTTGCTGCCACAGTGCAAAATCTGCATACTGCACGGTTAAAGGGGGCAATGTAGGCGATTGATGATGGCGTAAAGCAGTATAAATGTGATTTAATTCATTAATAAAAATACTCACTGACCAGGCATCAAAAATAATATGATGAAAATTGAATAACAAGTAATATGGCTGGTTTATATCCGCAGGTATTAATAGCTGTATACGCCAGGCTGATTGCGCCAAGATAAAAACTTGCTGATAGAAAGTATTAGCTAAATAATGGAGTTGCTGCTCGCTATGATAAGATTTACTACTAAAATCCAGGGTATAATCGGTTAATACACATTGTTGTACTTCCTTCTCTTTTTGTATAAATTGCGTGCGTAAAATTTCATGGCGATGTTGTAAATACTGCAAACTCTCTGTCAATATAGATACATCCAGCTTACCCGATAATTGTAATGCCAAAGGAATATCATAGCTGTGGCTATCTGGATCTAATTCTGCCAAAAACCATAAACGTTCTTGCGCCCAGGATAAAGGAATAACACTCTCTTTAGTACGTACTGTTTGCGTTAATAAGGTGGATAATTTTAGTGCATCTTGGGTATTGACAGTAGCTATCTCCGTATCAAATAGACGAGCCATCTCAGATAACACACTATGTGCAAAGACCTGTTTTAAGCTAATTTCCTGTTGTAGTTGGGTTCTAATATGTGAAACTAAACGGGTTGCAAGTAGAGAGTGTCCTCCGAGTATAAAAAAATCATCCTCTCGCATCACTTTTTCTACCCCTAGCAGGGTTTCCCAAAGTTGTGCCAGGCGTTTTTCTGTTTCAGTAACCGGTAATTGACAAGATTTATTAATTTGTGCCGCAGGTAATGCTCGTTTATCTATTTTACCGTTATCTGTCAGAGGCATAGATGCTAAAGCTATCAGTGCTACAGGTAGCATATAATCGGGCAGCTTTTTTTGTAAAAATGCTTTTAACACCTTATCACTGACATCACCGACATAATAGCTGACAAGATGCTGCTGGGTATTATCGACCATTGTGACCGCTTCACGAACTAGCGTATGTTGCTGCAATAGGGTATCAATTTCCCCCAATTCAATGCGAAATCCCCGTATTTTTACTTGTTGATCCAAGCGACCAGCATACCATAAACGCCCATCTTCAAGCATTTTTACCTTATCACCACTACGATATAGTTTTTCCTTTGCTGTCTTGGTAAAAGGATTGTTAATAAACCGTTCTGCGGTCAATGTTGCACGTTGTAAATAACCATCTGCCAATCCTTCTCCTACGATACACAGTTCACCATAGATCCCTTTTGCTACTGGTTGAAGGTAGGCATCTAAAATATACACATCCAAATCAGGCAATGCTTGTCCAATAGGACTAGCCGTTAGTTTTTCATTTAATAATGCTTGCGTAATACGGCAATAAGTAACATGTACGGTCGTTTCAGTGATGCCATACATATTGATTAATTGTGGTAGCTCCTCACCATATTTATCTAACCATGTTTGTAATAGATGAATGTCTAGTGCTTCCCCTCCAAAAATAACATAACGTAAAGCCGCTAATTTTTCTAGCTGTGTATTATCTATCGCTATTAAGTGGTAAAAAGCAGAAGGTGTTTGATTTAATACAGTAATCTTTTGCTGCTGTAAAAAGTGATAAAATTGCGTGCTATCTTGTGTTATATCACTGTCTAACATCACCGCACAACCACCATATACCCATGCCCCCCATATTTCCCATACAGAAAAATCAAACGCATAAGAATGAAAAATACTCCAGCGATCTTGTGGAGTAAAATCAAAGTAATTTTCACTCGCATGGAATAGACGCATCACATTATAATGGCTAATCACTACCCCCTTTGGCTCTCCAGTAGAACCGGAAGTATAAATAATATATGCACTATCAGTTGCCTCAACAACAGGCAAAGAGACGCTCTTATCTATTGCTGACAGCTCCCATTTATCCATATCAATAACGGCTATATCTGTTTCGCTTAGCTGTGCCATTAATTCTGAGTCAGTTATAATGGCATCAACCTTCGCATCCGCTAAAATAAATTGCAGACGTTCTAAGGGGGTATGCGGATCAATGGGTAAATAGGCAGCACCCGATGCTAATACCCCTGCAATCGCTAATAAAACTTTATCAGAACGGGATAAATAAATAGCAATAATACCGTCTCGTACAAATGGTAATAAATAGCTCGCCAAGCGTGTACTATAACGATGTAATTGTTGATAACTCCAGTGTTTATCCGCATATTCTATTGCTGTTTGCTGGGGCTGTTGGCTTGCCCAATAAGCAATATAATCATTTAAGTTATGGATATATGCAGGGATATTGCAAGGTTTACGGCGAGCTTGTATTAGCTCTTGATATGCCTGAGTAGAAAGATAACAAAGCGTCCCTATAGGGGTGTTAATTTGCTTACTAATATTCTCTAATAATTGTATAAAATGTTGTCCAAAACGGACGATAGTATCTGCTTTAAATATATCACTATTATATTCCAGACTACCAAACAGATTATCATCACGGTGGTATAAATTTAATGTCAGATCAAACTTTGCAGCTTGTACAGGAATATCTATCATTTTGACCTTTAAATCACTAGATACAGTTACAGTAGTGCTTGACATGCTTGTATTCACTAAAGTAAAAGCAATCGAAAATAAAGGACTACGGCTGCTATCACGAGGTAAGTCCAACGCTTCTACCAAGCGTTCAAAAGGTAAATCCTGATGTGCATAAGCGGATAAAGTCATCGCTTTAACCGCTTGTAAAAATTGTGTAAAACTTGGATTACCCGCTAAATTACTGCGCATTACTAACATATTAATAAAAAAGCCAATCATATCATGCGTTTCTGCTCTATTTCTGCCTGCAATGGAGCTACCTATTGCAATATCCTCTTCTCCCGTATAACGGTGTAGCAAAACTTGCAAGGCTGCCAGTAACAGCATGTACATACTAACTCCTTGTTCTAAAGCAAGGCTTGCTAATTTTTGCGTAAGGGCTGCTGGCAGTTGTATTGCCTCTGCACGCCCTGCCAATGTTTGTGTTCTAGGACGAGGATAATCCAAAGGTAATTCCAGCACTTTTAGATCAGCCAGTTGTGTTTGCCAATAATTCAGTTGTTTAGCTAATACCGCTCCTTGCAAATACTGCCGTTGCCATTGGGCATAATCAACATATTGCAATGTCGGTGCAGGTAAATGTGGCATTTTTCCCGCTGCTAAAGCAGTATATAATTGCTGCCATTCCTGGATAAAAATATCCATCGACCAAGCATCAGAAATAATATGATGCATGGTAATACTCAAATACCAACAGTTATCAGTAAGCTGCATAAGTACCATCCGCAGCAAAAATTCATTTTCTATATCAAAACAATAATTTGCTTCATTTACTGCCTGCTGATAAGCGTGTTGTTGTGCCTCCTCTACAGATAACATCGTATAATCTTGCTCTATCAGGGTAAAATCTTGCCAATCCAAAATAATCTGTTGTGGCACACTTTCCCCTTGCGCTATATCTTCTCGTTCTGGGAAAATGGTACATAAGGATTGATGACGACGTAATAAAGCAAACACTGTTTGCTGTAATGCCAAAACATTCAAATCTCCCTCTATTTGCATACAGGCTGATAAGTTATAGGCACTATTTTGCACTTGCCAACGCATTAAAAACCATAAACGTTGTTGTGAAAAAGAGAGCAACAAGGGTTTGCTCCTATCTGCTTGAACTATCGCATCATGCGTAGTGCTGGTACCCCCTTGTAAAGCTATAATTTTTTCACTTAACGCCTGAATAGATGGCGTTAAAAACACCTCTTTTACCGCTAAATCTACCCCCGTCACTTTTTGTAAACGACTGACAAAACGGCTGGCTAATAAAGAATGCCCGCCTAATTCAAAGAAATTTTCATCAATACCAGGCGTACGTTTTCCATCGAATAATAACGCTGACCACATTTCAACCAACATTTCTTGTAATGGGGTGGTTGCTGCCATACCTTGTTGCGCTGTCTTTGACTCAATAACCGGTAATGCTTTTCTATCTACTTTACCGCTAGGTGTGAGCGGTAAATGTTCCAAATATTGCCATGCAACAGGGATCATATAAGTGGGCAAAAATTGTTGTAAATAGGTTTGTAAATCTGCTGCAAGAATATTCGCATCACCTGTCCAATATGCAGATAAAGATCCTTGCCGGTTATGCACAGCCACCGCATTCACTCCTGAATACTGCAATAACTGCGTTTCAATTTCCCCTATTTCAATACGGTATCCACGTATTTTTATCTGATTATCTCGCCGCCCTAAATAAACCAGTTGTTGCGCCCTATTCCAGCGTACTAAATCTCCCGTCAGATAGATTTTTGATGCTGCTTGATATGGATGAGAAACAAATTTTTCTGCCGTCAGATCGGGATCATGATAATATCCCTGTGCCAATGCAGCACCCACAATGGCCAGTTCACCCACCACCCCATCTGGCACTAATTGCTGATGCTTATCCACCACCATAACACTACTATTATCAATAGCCGTACCAATAGGAGGTAAATCAGACCATTGTGCTATTTCATCCGGCAAAGAATAGGCCGTTACTACATGGGTTTCTGAAGGACCATATTGATTGACCAAGCGGCATTTAGGTAACTGCTGGAAAAATGATCTAATTACCGAGGTAATTTGTAATGCTTCTCCAGCACAAATCACTTCTCGTAAGGCAAGTGGATACTGCTTTCTATCTTGTGCCGTTTCTGCTAATTGCAATAATGCAATATAGGGCATAAATAAACGGGCAACAGTATGTGTTTGTAGCAGTATTAATAATTGTGAAAAATCTCTACGCACGCTGCTATGGATAATCAGTAATTCCCCCCCTGCTCCGAGGGTTGCAAAAATTTCCTGAAAAGAGACATCAAAGTTTATCGGAGCATATTGTAAGGTGCTTTGCTGTACTCGTACATCAGAGTGCGATAATTGCCAGGCAATAAGTGCTGATAATGCCTTATGTGGCATGGCAATCCCTTTCGGACGGCCAGTCGAACCGGAAGTATATATCACATACGCTAACGCAGTATTGGCTACTTGCCGATAAAAACTCTCTGGTGGATAATTATCCCAGGGAATATCGGCATATTCCCATACCTTTGCATAACTAATGTTTGCTTTTAATGTTGCTTCCGTAATCACCCATAAAGGTTGAGCATCATCGAGCATATATTGAATACGCTCACTCGGATATTCTGGATCAAGAGCAAGATACGCTGCACCGGCTTTGAGTATCGCCAGGATACAAATATACAAGGGCAAATCTCGCTGTAAATAAAACCCGATCAAGGTATTTTCTTGTGCGCCTTGCGCTACCAAATATCTTGCTAATTGGCTGGCTTTACTATCCAATTCTCGATAACTTAAACGATACGCTGGACAAGTATCCGTTGCAATACGATGTAATGCCACCGCATCAGGATGTAAGACACATTGTTCCTGAAAATACTGATGTACATTTTCCCACACTGGATAATCGGGAGCGTGTATGCAACTTCTTGCTAATAATTGTTGCCTTTCTTGCTCACTCAATAGCACTATGTCGCCAATCGTTATTTCTGGATCAACAACGATTTGTTGTAATAATTGCTGATAATGCCGTATAAACTGAGCAATAAAATCCTCGCTCAATAGATCACTGCGGTATTCCAAATCACCGCTTATCCCGTTTGCATTTTCAGCCAGAGATAAAAATAACTCAAACTTTGCAGTAGCCGTATGTAAAGCTCGACTTTGCACCTGTATAGAATCAGCAAATACAGTAGGAACAGGGGTATTTTGTAAGGCAAACATTAATTGAAATAACGGTGGATGATGTAAATCCCGTTGTGGTTGCAATGCTTCCACTAACTGTGCAAAAGGAATGTCCTGATTACTGTATGCGGCTAATGTTGTTTCCCTGATCTGTTGTAAAAACAAAGCAAAGGGCATATCTGCATCAACTTGTCCCCGTATTACCAAGGTATTAACAAAAAATCCTACTATATTTTCTAATGCGGGATGTTGCCGACCGGCTACGGGCGAACCGATAGCAAAATCCTCGGCATCGGTATAACGATAAATTAATGCCATAAAAGCACTCAATAGCAACATATACAAAGTACATTGTCGAGCCGTTGCTAAATCTTGTAATTGCTTACTCAAAGTGCTATCTAACTGTACAAAACAAGTGCTTCCTGATGCTAGTTGTTGCTGGTTACGCTCTCTATCGGTGGGCATTTCCAAAACTGGTAGATCTGCTAACTGTTGTTGCCAATAATGGAGTTGTGCGGTCATATCCATGTTGGCAAAATCGTGGCGTTGCCAATAAGCATAATCACAGTATTGTACTGCTAATGGAGGCAATACCGGTACTTGCTGATTACTCAAAGACTGATATAACTGCGACCAATCCTGAAATAAAATTCCCAAAGACCACCCATCAGCAATAATATGATGAATATTGATCGCAATAATATACTCTTGGGCTGCTAATTGTAGCACTAAACAACGTATTAACGGAGCGTGATCTAATTGAAACGGGGTGATTGCAAACTGTTGTAAAAGTTGTTCGCTTTGCTCAGGCTCAGTACGTATATCTTGTACACGAAAGCCCTTGCCAACTATTTCACTGTCGAGTTGTCGTAAATACACCCCCTCGTCCTCACTGACACATTCACAAGCTAGAATTTGCTGCCGTTTTGCTAGAGCAATCCAACTTTTTTGCAAACTCTCTAAATCAATATCCCCTTGCAGGGAAAACGCCATTGGAATATTATAATCTGCTTGCCCCGATTGTAATTGATCAATAAACCATAACCGCTCTTGTGCAAAGGACATGGGTAATTTTTCTATATCTAAGGTATCGACTGCCTGCAATGTATGTCTATTTAATACTGTATCTGTTTTTTCCAGTGCTTGTTCTATCAATAATGCCGTATGAACGATGCTTGCCTGATTAAAAAAGTCTTGCAGCGCAATATCGACATGCCAATGATTTTTAATACGTGCTAACAAGCGGGTTGCTAACAGAGAATGCCCCCCTAGCTCAAAAAAATTTGCTGCACAGCTAATAGAATCAATTGCCAATAACTGTTGCCACATTGTTTGTAACTCTGCCTGCAAGGCATTTTCCGCTGCAAGATAGTGTTGATCACCGTTATTATCGCCTGATGGTGCAGGTAAATAGTCATGAAGTAGGCATTTTCTATCTACTTTGCCTACCGCATTAAGGGGTAATTGCGCTAATACTATGATCTGCGAGGGCAGCATCCATGCAGGAACATGCTCACGCAAAAGTGTATATAAATCGCTCACTGCAGGATGCGACATGCCCTCTAAAATACTCACCCAGGATAATAAACGCCCTTCTTCATCAGGGGTGTTTTTATCTAATAATACCACTGACTGTTGTACGGATGGATGTAAATTTAAAGCGTATTCTATTTCTCCTGGTTCAATTCTATACCCTCGCCATTTTAATTGAAAATCTTTACGCCCAATAAAACCCAAGCAACCATTTTCCATAAAATAAACCAGATCACCACTGGCATATAAACGGGCATCTTCTTGTTCACTAAAGGGATCAGGAATAAAGCGTTCTGCGGTCAGGGCTGCTTGTTGCCAATAGCCTTTTGCAACGCCTTTTCCTCCTGTATATAATTCCCCTACCACCCCAATCGGTACGGGTTGTAGATATTTATCCAACACATAGACCGTGGTATTACGAATAGGATAGCCAATCGGTACTGATAGTGCCTCATCAGATAAATGCTCTATTGTATAACAACTACTAAAGGTGGTATTTTCAGTCGGTCCATAACCATTAATAAGGCGGGTATGCGGTAATTTTTCCAGCACTTGTCGCACATGCCACAAAGATAATTTATCTCCTCCTGCCAACAACTGTTTGACACCTTGCAAAGAGGGTAATTGATGCTCTACCATCTGTTGAAATAACGCAGCAGTTAACCAACATAAACTAATTTGATGATCAACAATAAATTGCCCTAAATCTGCCAGCGAATAGCTTTTTTCTACAGGTAAATAGACGCTTGCCCCATTACAAAGAGGCAACCATATTTCCATTGTTGAGACATCAAAAGATAACGGTGAAAATTGTAATACTCTATCCTCTGGAACAATATCAACATAATCTGCTTGATAAACCAAACGTAATACATTTTCTTGTGTTACGGCAACACCTTTTGGTATGCCCGTAGAGCCGGAAGTATATAAAATATATAATAGATCATCCCCTTTTACCGCTACTTTTGGTACGCTATAGGGATATTGTTGCCAACTTAGATCCTGATCTACACAACAGATCACTTCTGGCAGCAATGACCGTACAACAGGAAAATCTTGTACTATAGATTGATAACTAATAAAAAAAACAGCCTGACTATTTTCTAGCATCTGTTGTAAACGGGCTGCCGGATACTGCCTATCTAAGGGGACATAAATAGCACCAGCTTTCATAATAGCCACTAAGGTAATAATAAGCTGCTTGCTACGGGGCAAGCAAAAAGCCACCCTATCCCCTACACATACACCTTGTGCTATTAAATAATGGGCTAATTGATTACTTTGCCGAGCTAATTCTTGATATGTTAAGCTGCCATCTTCTTCTGCCATCACTGCTAATGCAGTCGGTGTTTGCTCTGCCCAGATATCAATTAAATCTTGTAATAGTGTGTTTTTTGGTAAAGCATAATCGGTGTTATTCCAAGCGTATAAAAGTTGTTGTTTTTCTTGTTCTGATAATAACGGTAACTGCGCTACCCGTTCAGTAGGTGTACGCAATATTGCTACACTCAATGCAATAAAATGCTTCGCTAAACGAGCAATATAACTGGCAGAAAAGATATCACTACGATATTCAATATTAGCTTGTAATGTCCCCTGCCAGGGCATAAAACTCAACGTCATATCAAATTTAGCATAGCTAACGGGAAAATCCTCAAATTGCCAATGTAAACCATCTAGTTTATCTGTTACCTTACCCAGCATATCTTGAGGCATATCCTGTAAAATTAATAGCGTCTGAAATAACGGAGTTTGTCCGGTATCACGAGGTAGAGATAAACTTTCTACAACTTGTGAGAAGGGTACTTGTTGATGTTGATACGCTGCTAATGCGGTCTCTTTCACCCGTTGTAAAAATACATCAAAACAGGGATTATCATCTAGTTGATTACGCATCACTAAGGTATTGACAAAAAATCCGACAATATTTTGTAACGCTGTATGATTACGCCCTGTTACCGGACATCCTACTCCTATATCCTCACTGTTGCTGTAACGGGATAATAATACTTGCAAAATCGCTAACAATAGCATGTACAAAGTAACCCCTTGTTGTCGAGCAAAGACATTAAGGGCATCACTGACATCATTATCCAAACTAAAGCGATATACGGCTGCATTATCCCCAACCATTTGAGGACGTGCCTTATCCGTGTGTAAACCGTATGAATGTAAAGCGTGTAACTGTTGTTGCCAATAACGGATCCCCTCTTCCCAGTGCAGAGCTTGCTGTTGTTGCCAATGTGCAAAATCTGCATAATCAATAGCCAGTTCAGGTAAAGAAGGGGGATTATTGGTGATAACTGATTGATATAACAGAGCTAAATCTCGCAGTAAAATATGATTTGACCACGCATCAGTAATAATATGATGCAAGATAAAACATACGCTGATTGTCTTATCGGCATGTTGATATATCACTACCCGCATTGGATCTTCCTGATCTAAATAAAAGGTTTTTTCATTCAATGTGATAGCTTGTGCTTTTACCCATTGTAAGGAGGCATTATCGGGTACTGGAATAACCGTGATGGCTTGCTCTTGATAAGGCATCGCTATTTGCCAACTACTATTGCCATCAGAAAAAAAACGGGTACGTAATAAGGGATGTCGTTGCCGTAAAGCATTAATTGCCTGTTGCAATACCACAATATCTACTTTGCCTTGCAAATGTAATAAGATTGGAACGTGGTAAGCATTACTCTCTGGAAATAATTGTTGTAAAAACCATAAACGTTGTTGTTCAAAAGATAAGGGCGTGGATTGTTGTCCTTGATAATGAGGAATATCTACCAGCGTATCGCCTTGCATTGCATCTATCTGCTTTGCAATAGCAGATAAAGTAGGGGTTTGAAAGATCTGTATTAATGCTAATTTTATCTGCCAGTGTTTTTGTATTTTTGCTAATAAACGCATGGCAAGTAAAGAATTTCCTCCTAGAGTAAAAAAATCACTATCTGGATCAATCAGCGATGTAATAGATAATAATTGTTGCCACATCACAAGCAATAGTTGTTCAGTATCAGTATAACTGTGTACCACTTTAGCAGCTATATTACTGCTATCGGGTACTGCCAGATGCATTAATTGTTGCCGATCAATTTTACCGTTACTTAATCGTGGTAAAGATGTCAGTGATCGATATTGATCTGGCAACATATAACTTGCCAAATTCGCTTGTAAATGTTGTTTTAATTGTGAGAGAGCCGGTGCTGCTTGCCAAACTAAAAAGGCATATAATTGCTGTGATTTTACTACTAAGGCAACGTCTTTTACTTCATCTTGTTCTCGTATTGTGGCTTCAATTTCTCCTGGTTCAATACGTAAGCCACGCAATTTTACTTGTTCATCTACACGCCCTAAAAAGATAATTCTGCCATCAGCTAAACAACGTCCCAGATCACCCGTTTTATATAAGTATGTAGACGATGGGTCTTTGGCAGTATAAAACGGATTAGGTATAAAGCTGTTTTGAGTTAATAGCGGATCACCGATATATCCTTTCCCCACCCCTCTACCGGAAATATAAATTTCCCCTATCATACCAATTGCCAAGGGCTGTTGTTGTGAGTCTAAAATGTACAATGCCATATTATCTATGGCACGTCCTATGGCAATATCTCTTCCCGTCTCTATGTTCTGAACTATTTGATAACTGGCATCAATCGTACATTCAGTCGGACCATATAAATTATACAACATCACATCCGGCAAATGGTCTAAACAATAGCTTGCTAATTGGCTGGATAAGCGTTCCCCTCCACAAAATAATCGCCGTAAAGTGGTCAGATGAGAAAACTCAGGAAGCTGCGTCATAAGCTGTAATAAGGAAGGCACTAATTGTAAAATACTCACACTTTCTTGTGCGACAGTTTCGAGTAAATAATAAGGGTCTTTATCTTGTTCTGGATCGGCAAGTAGTAATTGCGCTCCTGCCATTAAAGGAGCAAAAATTTCCCATATTGACGCATCAAAACTCCATGCTGTTTTTTGTAATACTTTATCGCTTGCTATTAAAGGACAATGTGTTTGCATCCATAACATATGATTAATCAATGCCAGATGATCAATCATTACTCCCTTGGGTTCTCCGCTAGAACCAGAAGTATAGAGTATATATGCAATACCTTGTTTTGCGGGTGTAATAGGCAAATAACTATCAGACTGGAGCAAACTCTTTGCTACTATCTCACCTAATAATATGGTTGGTAATTGCAAACTGGTATAGATGGCATCTTTTTCTGTTATAACGAGTAATTTTGCTTGTGCATTAGCCAGTATTTTTTCAATACGTTTGAGTGGCCATTGCTGATTTAAAGCGATCCAGTTTGCGCCCACTTTTAATATTGCCAAAATTAAAATAACCCCCTCCACACTACGTGGTAACAACAAGGCAATACTATCTCCTGCTTGCACTTTGTATAAGGTGAGTATCTGCAACATTTGATTAATGCGTTGTTGTAATTGTAAATAGGTCAGACTTTGATGATTAGCCGTTATCGCAATATGTTGTGGGGTACGTGCAATTTGTTGCTCAATATATACAATGATATGCTGCTCTACAGGAATGGGGGTAACATCCAGGTATTGTTGGTAAATATCGAGTGCCTGTTGTTTTTCTTGTGCCTGAAAAAGAGGGATTGTTTGCACCGCTTCTTGCATCTTTTGTTCACAGATAGCTTGTAATAAGTGCTGCCAACGTTGTGCCAATTGTGTCATCGTAGTAGCATAAAATAAATCTGTATTCCAGGAAAATGCACCACTGATCCCTTGTTGATCACCGTTATCTATACATTCTAATACCAGATCAAATTTGACACGCTGCTGATCCATTTCCAACGTCTCAATATGTACAGGTAAATCTTCCTTTATCACCCCTGATGAAGAGCTATTTTGTAATGAAAACATCACTTGAAATAAGGGACTACGGCTGGTATCCCGCACTACCTGCAAATGCTCTACTATTTGTTCAAACGGTACATCTTGATGGCTAAAAGCGTCTAATACTGTTGTTTTTACTGACTGCAAATATTCTTGCCAACTACTTTGGGGAGAAACCGCCAGACGTATTACCAAGGTATTCACAAACACCCCGATTAATCCTGAAATTTCCTGATGCTGCCGACCGGATACCGGTGTACCTATACATACATCTTGTTCATGGGCATAACGTCCTAATAATACCCCAAAAGCAGCTAATAACAGCATGTATAAAGTTATACCTTGTTGCTGTGCCAAGTGTTTTAATTTTTGGCTCAAAGGCGCATCAATCTGCCAGGACAATAATTCTCCCTGATAAGTTTGTATCTGCGGGCGCGGCTTATCTAAGGGTAATGACAAGGTACTACAGGCATATAATTTGTGCTGCCAATAATCAAGTTGTTGTGCTACCCGTTCTTCTGTCAGCCATTGTCGTTGCCAATGGGCATAATCAACATATTGAAATGCGAGTTGTGGTAGTGCTGGAAGGGTCTTATCTAGCAGTGCCTGATAATAACTCAATATCTCATAACATAAAATAGCGATTGACCAACCATCTGCAAGAATATGAGGTAAATTAATCAACAAATCATATTGTTGCGTAGCTGTTTTAATCAAATGTACCCGAAATAACGCTGCTTTAGTTAAATCAAAAATATATTGTTGTTCTATTTGTACTCGCTGTTGCCAATGCTGTGCTTGCTCGCTAGCAAGCATACTGGAAATATCCTGATACACCCACAGATAATGTGCTCTAGGGTGTATTGTTAGTTGTACCTTCCCCTCTTCGTTGGTAGTAAATTGACTGCGTAACCCTTCTTGCCTTTCTAATACCGCTTCGATTGCTTGACGTAATACAGATACGTGTAAATCACCTTGTAAACGCAATGCCGATAACATATTATACGCACTCGGATCAGTGAGCAGATGATGTAAAAACCATAGGCGTTCTTGTGCAAAGGACACCGCAAGAAACGTATCTCTGGCAATTCGTTGCAATGGCTCTATCGTTTGCTGTACTTGACTATCAATATATTGCGCTAAATAGCGAATAGTTGCCTGCTCAAAAAATACCCGTAAAGGTAATTCTATCGCAAACATTTCGGCAATTTTGGCAATAAAACGGGTTGCCATCAATGAATGCCCCCCTAATTCAAAAAAATTATCCTCTACCCCTATACATTGTTGTGATAATAATTCTTGCCAAAAGGTCAATAATGTTGCTTCTGTTGCCGTTTCTGGCGGTACTTGCTTTGTTATTAGCTGCGGATCGGGTAACGCACGTTTATCCAATTTACCATTTGCCGTTAAAGGATATTGATCCAAAAATACAAAAAAAGCCGGTACCATATAATCGGGTAGCTGTTGCCGTAAGTATTGTCGTAAATCCTGTTGTAGTAGCCTTTGTTGTTCACTATCTAATGTATTTTCCAACACCAAATACGCAACTAATGCCTGCTCTGCATGAATTTGACGTAATAACACTACAGTATGCCGTATATTCACATCCCCTTGATACGTCAAACAGACATTTTCAATTTCACCCAGTTCAATCCGAAAGCCCCGTATTTTGACTTGTTGATCGATACGTCCTAAGTATATCCATTCATATTGTTGTAAACGTTCATTGTAGATATAACAAGCTAAATCACCACTTCTATATAAGCGAGTATTTGCTCGAAAAGGATTAGCTATAAAGCGTTGTGTGGTCAATTCTTCTTGTTGCCAATAGCCTTGCGTTACCCCATTTCCTGCCACCAGCATTTCCCCTGCTACCCCCGGTGGAAGCAACTGTTGATGTTTATCCCAGGCTATAATTGCCATATCGTCCACAGCTTGTCCTATCACACTCACTGTATGCTGTTCCGTATCTTCTAATGTCAGCTTACGCAAGGTAGTATGGATTGTAGTTTCAGTAATCCCATAAAGATTATTATTCTGGATTGCTGGATATTGCTGCAACCATTTTTTCAAGCGAAAAATATCTAAAACTTCACCAGCAAATAAAACCTGTTTAATAGATAAATCAGTAACAGATTGGTTCACTGCTTGCTCCATTAAAGGATAAAATGCAGACGGAGTTTGGCTTAAAATAGTCACTTTTTCTTGTATTAAAAATGCCAAAAATTGATCACTTAAACGAGTCGTTTGATACGGCACGATAAGCAATTTTGCAGCATGTAATAATGCGCCCCATATTTCAAATACCGATACATCAAAGGCAAAAGAATGAAAGCCACTCCAAATATCTTGAGCAGAAAAATTTAATACCTCCCGAAGAACATAAAATAAACGCAATACATTATAATGGCTGACCATAACACCTTTTGGTTTGCCGGTTGAACCGGAAGTATAAATTATATAAGCGGTGTCAGTATAAACTGCCATCGGTGCAGATTGAATAGGAGCAGGTAATGGCTGATCTTGATCTAAGAGAATACAGACCAGGCTATCTGTTAGTATTAATTGTTGTGCAATAGTTTGCAGGGTAAACAAATATTTTGCCTGACTGTTTTCCAAAATATATTGCATACGTTCTTTAGGGGTATTGGGATCAATCGGTACATACGCTGCGCCAACATATAACACCGCTAACATGGTTTCAATAAAAGCAATACCTCTTGGTAAACTAATTGCAATAAAATCACCGGCATTAATCCCTTGTGCGAATAAATAAGCCGCCCATTGTCGGCTACGGTTATCAAGTTGTGTATAACTAATCTGTTGATCTTGATATTGCACGGCAATATTTTCTGGATATTGGCGAACTTGTTGTTGAAAAGCGGTTATTAAACTATTTGTGCTTAGGGCATAGTTGGGTATGCGCTCTAGCGTAGATAACATATTTTGCTTTTCTATTGCTAACAGATAGTCAAGTTGCGATAAATAAGCAGTATTCTCTGAGCTATCTAATAATGACAATATTTGTTTTGATAACTGTAATAAACGCAGTAAAAAATCGGGGGCATAAAACATCGCTTGATTGTGATGTAAAAGCAGTTTAGCCCCTCCTTGTTTTTCTACCCGAATTAAAAAATGTACCTGATCTTTTGCTGGTGGAGGTTGAAAATGGGTAACAGTGATTGCTTCTGAGGCAGTTATTTCATGGACAAAAAATTGTTGGTAATTAAAATAAAAATGGACATCACTGACAGGCAGTATTTTTTGTTGCGCCATAACGGATAACTTTTGCCAGCTTTTATCTGCTTGCCATAATTGCTTATATTGTAGAAGAACATCTTCTATAGCGGTATCGAATGTCGTGATTGACTGGGGACAACGGACAATATCTTGTTGATAAAAACAACCAATAGTTTTTTTCCATGCCGGTGGACGTGCATCCGTAATATCATAAAAAATAAAATCTTCTTCCGTTTGCAATAAATACCGTAATAATAAGCTGTATAACACCTTAAAATAAATACTTGGTGTAATGGTATAGCGCATACATATCCGCCATATCCACTTCCAATGTATCTGATCAAGATGTTGTTGCTGCATACATTGTTTATCTGGATAGAGATTACGTAAAGGATTTAAGGGACTAATACCTGCCAATTTCTCTTGCCAATACGCTATACCCGCCTGGTTATCAACCTGTTGCCGCTGATCTTGCACAAATTGCCAATAACTTTCCCCTTGTGCCGATATAGGCTGCGTATCCTTCTTTAAAATATGTTGATACGCATCTATCACTGCCTGCATAAAAAGGGTGGAAGCAATCCCATCGACTAAAATATGATGTACCCGTGTTACGGCATAATAATGTTGCTCTGTACGAATAAATATAGCATGTTCAATTAATCTATCTTTATTTATATCATACGGCTGTTGAATCCAGGATGCGATTTTTACTTCTATCTCTTTTACACTTAATCCCTCTTTTGTTAAATCATAACTATTACAATGTAGTATTTTATCTTTAGGAATAACCAGATAAGCAACATCGGTGTAAGGGTAAGCACTACTAACAAGTTGTGCAGCCAGTAAGGGATAGCATTGTACAACCTCTTGCAAGGCTTGTATCCAGGCATCAGTTTGTAATGTTCCCTGAATAGCAAAATAATTCCCAAAACTACTATGGCTGGCATCTGGATAACGGATCGCATCTAAATATAAATCCCTTTGGGTTGTACTCAATGGATAAATATCGCTATAGCTGTTTGTAATATGGAGTAGCTTTTGCAAATCCTGCTGTCTAAGCATTACATATTGATCTATTCTATGCAGCGGTGCTGCCACAATTTGTTGTAATAATTGCTGATAATAACGGGCAAAATCGACAATCGTTTGCTGCTGATATAAATCAGTATTATATTCTATCACTGCATCAAAATAGCTCTCTTTTGTTTGCTCTACTTCCAACATATTTAAGGTTATATCATATTTAGCATAACCACTTTCTATCTCTAGTAATTGACAATCCAAATGTGCTAATTCCCATTTATCCACAGGAGTATTTTGCAGTGAAAAACTCGCTTGTACTAATGGCGCATAAGACATATTCCGTTCTATGTCTAAACTTTCTAATAACTGTTCTGTAGCAACATCCTGATATTCCCATGCTGCTAAAACTGTTTTATGAATACGTTGTAATAACTCTAAGCCAACCGGATTACCCGATAGATCACAACGTAAAATAATACTATTAATAAAACAACCTAATAGTTTTTCTGTTAAGGGAGTATTTCTACCTGCCAGGGCTGTTCCTAAACATAAATCAGTTTGTTGATTATAACGAGAAAGTAACAGCGCAAAGCAAGAAAATAAACCACTAAATACGGTTACTTCTTGTTGCAAACATAAAGATTTTATTTTTTCTGTGGTCTTGGCATCTATGGTAAAATGATAATGTTTACCGTTAAAAGTTTGTATCGCAGGACGGGAATAATCTACAGGTAAGGTGGATAATAATGGGGCATCCAATAATGTGTTTTTCCACCATTTTAATGGTTGCTGTAATCTTTCATTAGTAAAAAATTGTTTTTGCCATAGTGCATAATCGGCATATTGTAATGTTAATGGTGGTAAATGTATTACCTGCTGCTGTACTATTGCATTATAACAATGACTAAATTCTTGTAAAAAAATATTTCCCGACCAGGCATCTGAAATAATATGATGAATAGTAAAAAATAACACCCCTTGTTGTGGCGTTAATTTTACCCACCTGATACGCAATAATATATCTTTTTTTAGATCAAAAATAAAACTTGCTTCTTCTTGTTTTATACTATCTATACGCTGTTCTTGTACACTCTTGGATAATGTTTGTAAATCGGTGATTATCACAGATAGTTGTCGCTGTGAATGAATTTTTTGTACCACGCCCTGATATTCTTTAATACTGCTATCCTGGATAAAGTTGGTGCGTAGTATTTCATGCCGTTGTAATAAATAATTGATACTTTTTTGCAATGCTTCTATATCGAGTATTCCGTTAATACGCAATCCTGCAAGAATATTATAACTCGATTGTTGTCCATCAAATTGCACTGCAAACCAAATACGTTCTTGTGCATAGGATAAGGGGATTGCTTGTTGTCTATCCGCTTTACTAATATTGGGGATGGCTAATTGAGAATGATTATATCGTAATTGATCAATCATTTGAGCCATATCCTGTAATATCGGATGTGCAAAAAACTGTTTGAGAGATAAACGCAGCCCTAATTTTTCTTCCAATAAAGAGACGACTCTTGCAGCACGTAAAGAATGCCCTCCTAAAGCAAAAAAGTTCTCTTCACGATAAATATTTTTATCTATCCCTAATACCATTTTCCAAATACTTGCAAGAATTTGCTCAGTATCGGTTTGACAATAGGATTGTTGCTCATCAGGGCTAATAAGCGTATTTTTTAATAAGTATTGATAGTCTATTTTACCATTAATATTTAATGGTAAGCTCATCACGCTATAATAGCGATGAGGCAGCATATAATGTGGCAACCACTGTTGTAAAAAATGCTGCCACTTTTCTATTTGTAGCAAAGATAAAGGAGTAATACCCTTATCTGTTTGTTCACTCGTTTGAACTAATTTTATCCAGGCAGTCAGTTGTTCATTTTGTACCCCAACTACTGCTTGAGCAATCTCATCAATGGCCATTAAAGTCTGTTCAATTTCTGTCATTTCTATGCGTAAACCACGCAATTTAATTTGTCTATCGCTACGTGCTAAATAAACAATATTACCATCTGTTTGAAAATAGCCTCTATCTCCAGTACGATATAAATGCTCACTGGTGTGATCTGCTACATGCGGATTTTGAATATACGCTATTGCATTTTTTTCCGGGTCTTGCCAATACTCTCCTAACCCTGCCCCACCGATATAGATATCCCCTGCAATACCTATTGGTACAGTTTGTAATTGTGCATCTAAAATATAAATAACTACATTATCTATCGCTTTCCCTATTGGTATAACGGGAGCATCTTTTTGCTTTGAAAAATCAATCCTGTCTATCGTATAACAACTCGCAATATCGGTACATTCACTAGGACCATAAGTATTACTGATTTGACACTGACAATGACTATCTAATAACCATGCTTTAAGTAAAGCAAGCTGAATACTTTCCCCACCTAATATAAGCTGTCTAAGGCTCGCTAATAAGGTAAAATCTGCCCCTTTTTCTACTATAGGATACCAGGCACTGGGCGCACAATTCACCACTGTTACCTGTTGTGTTGCTATCATATTACGTAACAATAAAGGATCATAATAATCACTCTCAGGAAAGATAATGCTACCACCTGTTAATAATGCTACAAAAAGATTTTTCTGTGTCAGATCAAAGCCGATTGAACTTATAATAGCGTGTTTATCTTGCGCGCTAAAATGAAAATGACGGTGATACCATTGCAATACATTTATTGCACTTTTTTGTGTAACGACTACCCCTTTAGCTTGTCCGCTAGAACCTGAGGTATAAATCATATACCAGGGTTTATCCAAACTGTTTTTCCAATAGGGATAAAAATCTTTATCTACTGCTGTGATATGTATGTTTGATGTGGCTATTTCTGCTAACACTATACATTGTACATCTTGCCCCCATTGTTCATATTCTGAGGCTAAAACTATTTTAACTTGTGCATCCTGACACATTGTATAACGACGTTTTGCAGGATAGTTTTTATCCATAGGGAGATAGGCTTTTCCTAATTTAGCAATCGCTATTAATGCTACTATTAAATCTATACTTGCAGGCAAACACACCCCTATAATATCTTGCTCTGCGATCTTTTTCTGTTGTAATAAATAAGCAGCAAGTTGATTAGCACGTTGATTTAATTGTTGATAACTACTTACTTGCTGACCTTGTCTTATTGCTATCGCATCAGGAGAGCTGCTAACTTGTTGTTGAAAACCATCTATCACACAGCTACTACGCTGCGTGGTAACACTTTCACCTTGTGAATAAGGAATGTCTACAGGCAAATAATACTCTGATAACGCCTGCTTCTCTTTAACTTCTAATAATTGCAACAATAGTGCTTGAAAATGCGCTATCCATGTCGCAATAAATGTTTTACTAAAAGTAGCGGTTTGATAATAACATTTTAGTTGAATAGTCGTATCTGGAACAACAACGAAAGTGAATGGATAATGTGTTTGTTCTATCGCTTGAATAGCTAATAGCAATGCGTTCTTTGTATTATCTTGATCCCAGTTTTGGCTATCTAATGGATAATTTTCAAAGACCAATAAATAATCAAATAAAGGCTGTTCTACCGCAATCGTGCTTTGCGCCTGTATATCTACTAATGATATAGCTGCATGATCTTGTAGTGCTTGAAATTGTTGTTGTATAGTACGCAACATTTCCTCAATATTAGCGTACTGATCCACTTGTACACGCAAAGGCAAGCTATTAATAAATAATCCTACTGCTTCATTAATACCTGCTATATCTATATTTCTACCTGAAGTCGTAACGCCAAAAAGCACATCCTGTTGTTGACTGTAACGACATAATAATAAAGCAAATATCCCTTGCAAGATACTGTTTAAGGTTATATTTTTTTGCCGTGCAAAATGTTTCAATGCAGCAGAGTGTTCAGCATTGATCGTTTGTACATAGCTTGCTACACGATGCTGCGTTGCTTTACCTTGATGCGTATGTTCTAGCATCACAAGCGGTTCACTAAAGCCTTTTAAATAATTTTTCCAAAAAGCTTTTAATGTTGTCTCTTGCTCTTGAGATTGTTGTATTAAATATGCAATATAATCAGGATATATCGCTCTTACCGGCGCAAGGGATTGTTGCTGCTGATAATAATCGACTATTCTTCGCAGTAAAATAGGTAATGACCAACCATCTAATAGTAAATGATGATGTTCCCAAATAAAATAATAGCCTTGTTCTCCTCGATTGATCAAAGTACAACGCATTAAAGGTACTTGTTCCAGGACAAAAGCTTGTTGCTGTTGTAGCTGGAGAAAATGATCTAAATCATTGTTATCATCTCCTTGTTTTTCTGACCAATCTAATACTTTCCAGGGAAGCGTTACTTGTTTCCAGACTGCCTGCAAAGGCTGCTCTAATCCTTGCCAATAAAAAGCCGTTCTTAATGTGCTATAATCTTGTATTATTTTCTGCCATGCCATTTGCCAATTTGCTTGATGCAACTGCGTAGAAAAGGTAAAAATAATTTGTTGATGATACGCTCTTTGATATGTTTTGTCGCAAGCGTGTTGATCTAAAGAATGAAATAATAATCCTTGTTGCAAGGGTGTAAGTGGGTATAAATTCTCAATACAAGGATAGAGATTAAGTCTATCCAACGCACTTTGAGTTATCTTTGCAAGGGGAAAATCACTGGGTGTATAACTGCCTGTTGCTTGCTGACAATGCTTAACAATATCTTCTAATTTTTTTTGCCAAGCAAAGAGTAAATCTTCAATTTGCTGCAAGAGATATTGATCCGCATTATATGCAAGCTGTACCTGTAATTGTCCGGCAACACTTTGTATGCTCCAATCATGAATAAAGGGACGTTGATTATTAGCTGCCCGTTGCCTGTTTTGTATCGGGAAAGGATCATTAAGCAGTGTTAATCCCTTACCTTCTTCACTATTATCAAAGTGTCCTAAATAATTAAAACTAATTAACTGAGATAAACTATAGCCATATTTATCTTGTAATATATTCCAGCTTATTCCCTGATTAGGGGTTTGCCGTATCCCCTCTTTTACTCCCTTGAGTAGTTTTGCAATATCTGGTACAGCACAAAGTAAAACGGGATACAGCGTTGTAAACCATCCCACCGTACGGGATATATCCAATCCCTGTAATAGGGCATAATCCCTACCATGATGCTCTAACAGTACCATTACTTTATTGACTTGCGCCCAATCTTGATAAGCGAGTACCAAAGCAGCTAACAATAATTCTACAGGCTGTGTTTGATAACTGTGATGTGCATCTATCAAAATAGCTTTAGTTAATCTTTGAGATAATGTGATAGTCTGTATAGATAAGCTCGCTTCCATATTATCCGCTTGTGTATCATGCCAAACCGGCAACGTTTGCTCAAGGATATGTTCCCAATAACTTTTATCTTTTTCCCATTTATCTGCATCTGCTAATATCTGTTGTACATAATAACTATAACTGCACGCTTCTGTCTGCAAGCTATCTATAGCTTTTGTTAGTAATTGATTAAAATCTGCCAGGATAATGCGCCATGATACCGCATCAATAACCAAATGATGGATACACCATAACAATGTTTTGCTGTTTGCAAAGTAACTAATATACATTAATGGGGAGTGAAAAATATCCAGGCTGGTTTGTGCCGACACTGCTAACTCTGCCGTTATTTCTCCTTTAGTTTTGTAATCAAACGATAGCGTTTGCTGATTATCTTGCTCATAGGTAAAATAATACCTGTTATTTTCCTTTATAAAGCGAGCAGCTAATAAAGGATGCGTATGCAATATTTGAGTTAATATATGTGATAAACTCGCTTTGCTTAACATACTCTCAGCAATATTTTCCAAACTTAAATATACTGATTGATTCCAATGATGGGGATTGACAAAATGTTGTGTAAAAAACCATTTTTGTATGCCCGAAACTGGACTCTTCGTTGCTATCTGTGCATGTTTTGTTGTATCTACCACAACAGCAGTGCTTGCCATTTGTTGATGTAAAAAGTCTGCTAATTGCGCTATGCTTTGATATTGAAAAATATCTCGGGTAGTGAGCAAAATATGTTGTCTTTTTGCTTTTGCTACCACTTGCATACTTAAAATAGAATCGCCTCCCAAGGCAAAAAAATTAGCATCTCGTCCAATCTCCTCTTCCAATTCAGGCAACACAGATTGCCAAATAGCTGCTAACTGTTTTTCCAGTGCATTTTGTGGCAATGCCTTGATGTTAGCGTTAATAGCTGGCATTTTTGGCAAGGGTAATTCTGTACTATCTATTTTTGCATTAATAGTACGAGGAAATTGCGCCAACACCCATAACCATGCCGGTTGCATGTATGTGGGTAATCGCTGTTGTAAATACTGCATTAACTGCTTTTGTTGTTCTTCAAGTTGTGCTGTTTCTAGCCCAGGCATTTCGACATAAGCGAGTAATTGCCGCTTTTGATGTAAACGCACTAATGCAGCATTGACCCCTTTATATGCGAGTAATTGTTGCTCAATTTCACTCGGTTCAATACGATAAGCTCGCAACTTTATTTGTCTATCTATACGACCAATAAACTGTAGCTGCCCATCTGGTAAAAAACGCACTTTATCCCCTGTTTTATATAACCGTTCTCCTGCTATAAAAGGATGTGCGATAAAGTATTTTGCTGTCAATTCAGCACGCTGCCAATAGCCTTTAGCTAAACCCAGGCCACCAATATACAGTTCTCCAGGCACACCGACAGGAAGCAGTTGCAAGTGTCTATCTAGCACATATAATTGTGTATTGATGACGGGTCTACCTATTGGGGTAATACGATCTTTCTCTCTTTCCTCAACTTTTTTATGAGCAATATTATATAAACTACTACAAACTGTCGCTTCAGTAGGACCATAACCATTGATAATTTGTAAGCCTGAAATCTGTTCTTGTATCGTCCATAATAACTGTTCTGATATGGGTTCAACCCCAACTAATAAACGCTGTAAAACTAAACCATGAGATGTGCTGGTAAACTGACATAAATCCTGTAACATAAAGGCAGGCAAATAAGCACTCCTGATTTGCTTATCCACTAACCAGGTAAATAATGCGGCACTATCATCCCGATACGGTGCAGGAATAATGTGCAAAGTTCCACCATATAAAAGCATGGAAAATATCTCATAGATAGAGACATCAAATGAAAAGCTCGTCCAGCAACTACCCGATATAGTTGCTGGTTGACGAAGATGAAAATCCGTTAATAAATTGATCACCCCCAATTGTTGACACAATACCCCCTTTGGTTTCCCTGTTGAACCAGAGGTATAGATCATATATAGCGGATCAAAAATATCCCCTTCGCAGGGGAAAGGATCACAGCTTAAAGTATCCCATGCGAGAGTAGCAATATCTATCACTGTCACTGTTGCAAAAATATCTGCTATCCTTTGCGATACGCTGATAACACATTTTGCCTGACTATCTTCTATAGTTTCTCGAATACGATTATCTGGATATTGGGGATCAACCGGAACATAAATAGCACGTAATTTAAGCGTAGCGAACAATGCAATAATCATTAGATAAGAATGCGGCAATAATAATACGATTCTATCGCCAGCTTGTACTGTTTGCTGTTGTAAATACCAGGCTAATTGATTAGCACGCTGATTTAACTGGGCATAACTGAGCATGATATTATCATCTACCACAGCCCAACTATCAGCTACTTTATCTACCTGTTGTAAAAACAAATTCTGGATAGCTGTTTGGGGTAAAGCATAATGTTGCCCCTTAGTATAGTGCTTTAATAATAGCTGTTTTTCTACTGTCGTCAGATGCACCGTTAATGGCATAAAAATATTTTCTGTTACCGCTTCAATAAGCTGCACATAACTGTCTAACATTTTTTGTGCAAAATCTTGAGTAAATAACTCGCTATTGTATTCAAGCTGTATATCAATATGCCGTGTATCGGCTGTCATCACCCAGGTTTGTTCAAACTTGGCACTAGCATTGTGTAAAGATAAAGATTGATAGTGTTCTCCATCTTGTTGTAAATCCATTTGCTGTAAGGCAAACATTACTTGAAAAAGCGGACTATGACTCAATGACCGTTCTGGATGTAAGGTATCAACTAATACCTCAAAGGCTATCTCTGCATGGGCAAAGACCTTAGCCGCCTGTTCTTGTACCCGTTGTAATAATGCTATAAACGTATCATCTGTAGCAGATTGTGCCGTTAAAGCACTACGAAATACTAAGGTATTACTAAAAAAACCTATCACTTCCTTACTATTGGGCATATCTCTCCCTAATACAGGTGTACCAATAGCAAAATCTTGTTGTCCACTATAACGGCATAATACTACTTGCAAAGCCGCCATTGCCAACATAAATAAACTACTTTGTTGTGCTTGCAGACAATCTTGCAATGCCGCAACTTGCTGGCTATTCAAGGTTGCCGTAATCACACTACCACGCAATGTTAAGGCTTTGGGACGTTGCCATTCCAAAGGCAGTTGTAATACCTCCAAATCAGCAAGATAATCTTGCCAAAATGCCATATTCTCTGCATTGTGATGATTAAAAACAGGTAAAAAATCGGTATATTGTTTTGTTAAAGGTGCTAATGCAGGAACTTGTTGTTGTAATGCCGCTTGATAACTAACAAATAATTCCTTTTGCATAATCTGCATCGACCAACCATCGGCAATAATATGATGCAATACCAACAACAATATTATTTTTTGTTCTGTCTTAATAACTTTTACTCGCCACAAAATATCCTCTTGTAAATCAAAGGGGATACTCACTTGCGCTTGCAAATAATGCTCTAGTTCATTATCTGCTAGTATTTCTAATTTAATCTCTGGTAAAGCAGTCGTATTTTTATCTAAAATACGCTGCATTACTTTACCTTCTACCTCAACAAAACGACAACGTAAGCTCTCGTGACGTTGAAAAAGGGCGGTAAAAGCATTATTTAATGCGCTCATATCAGGAATATGATCTAGTTCCAGTGCGGAAATAATATGATAAGCCAATGTATCGGGTACTAATTTATGCAAAAACCATAAGCGTTTTTGAGGTAGAGAAAGAGGATATAACTGCTGTTGTTTTTGTTTTAATAACGCTGCTAACCGTGCTTTTTTTTCTTCCACCGAAAGTTTTGACATAATTTACCCTATGCTTATTATTGATAGTAAAATATAAACGAGCTGGTGTAGCAAGATACCCCGCCATACTGGTGAACTATTCCCTCAAAACCTGCGATTTAGAGGGAGTAGTTCACTAATTGCTCCCATTGCATAATATTTCTCTTCCTTGAGATACTGGTATTTCATATTTTTTTCAGATATTATGCAATATTCTACTTAATATTAAAAACCAAACTATTATTATTTTATGGATCAAGCCTCTTATTTACCCGTACCTGCATGGAAGATATTAATTGTTGATGATGAGGTAGATATTCATCAAGTCACTGAATTTGCCTTAAAACATGAAATAATAGATCAACGAGGTATTGAGTTTTTACATGCCTATTCAATATCTCAGGCACAAGCCATACTCACTTCACATACTAACATTGCTCTTGTATTACTAGATGTTATTATGGAAACCCGTGATGCGGGATTACAATTAATTAATTACATCCGTAATACCCTCCATAATTATACTATTCGTATAGTTATACGCACTGGACATACCGATATTTTCCCAGAAAGAGATTTTTTTGTTCAATATGATATTAATGACTTTTACTCTAAAACAGAGTTAGTTGGTGACAGGCTTTTTATTCTCACTTATTCTTCCCTACGATCTTACCAACAGCTTATTGATATACAAAAGAAAACATTAGAAAAACAAGAAGCTGATGAAGCAAAAGAAGCCGCTTTACAAGCTAATCAACATAAAACCTATTTTTTAGCTAGTGTCAGCCATGAAATCCGTACTCCCTTAAATGCTATTATGGGATACACGCAATTACTGATAAAAAGTCCTCATTTACCTGCCAAAGAAAGCCAAACAGCGCAAATTATTAAAGATAATACTGATCATTTAACGACCTTACTCAATGAAGTATTAGATCTATCTAAAATTGAATCGGGAAAAATGCATCTCTCCCCAACAGCAGTCAATCTGAGTACCTTATTACAACAACTTTCCGATCTTTTTCAACTCAGTTGTGAAGAAAAAGGCATTCAATGGAAAACCACGGTATCATTACATCATAGTGAACAATACGTATTAGCTGATGAGAAAAAATTACGCCAAATATTGATCAACTTAATTGGCAATGCCATAAAATTTACTGAGCAAGGTAGTATCGAATTATCTTGTACACAATTAGCTACACAATACTACCAATTTGATGTGATTGATACTGGTAAAGGTATTCCAGAAACAATCCAATCCAAAATATTTCAACCTTTTGTACAGGAACAACAACAACCCGGCAGTACCGGTTTAGGACTAGCTTTATCACGGCAATTTACCCAACTGATGGGCGGTGAATTAATCGTATCTTCCAAAGTGAATAAGGGGAGTCATTTTAGCTTTCAATTAACATTGCCGTCTGCAGACATTCAAGACCATAATGCCATACCAAAGACCTCAAGCCCTGCACAAGTAGTGAGTAGTGATACAACATTGGCAACATCTAGCCCAGACGGCTATTGTATTGCAATAGTAGACGATAATATGATCAATCGACAAATTTTATTGGAAATACTACAAGATATAAATATCCCCTCTCCCTTACATATTATTGAAGCTGAAAATGGCAAAGAAGCGGTTGATCTTTGCCTACAACACCAACCTGATTTAATTTTTATGGATTATCGTATGCCGGATTTAAATGGTATACAGGTTTTACAACAACTCCAGCAACATCAGCCAAAAGTAAAAGCAATTATGTTAACGGCTTCTGCTTTTATTAATGATAAAATACAATTTCTGGATGCAGGATTTATTGATGTGATCAATAAACCCTTTTTTATTGATCAAATTAAAGAATCTTTACACACTCACCTCTTTACAGGCATTGCTTCAATCACATCGGATAAAAATACACCATCGTAGCAGCTATGGATAATATTATCCCCGAATATAATATTCAAGAATTATTATATCAATCTCCCCATACCCGTATTTATCGTGCTACTTTGCAGACTGCTCCGCAACAATCTTATATACTAAAAGTGCTTAACCATAATTACCCCCGTGCAGAATACCTTAGCCACTTCCAACGTGAATACCAAATATTAAAAAAATTAGATTCTGAATATATTATTAAAGCCTATGATTTTTCTCCCTTAAATAATAGTTTTTTTATTTCTTTAGAGGATTTTAATGCTCTCTCATTGGACAATTATTTACAACAACATCCCCTTTCTATCGTTGATTTTTTATCCTTAGCTATAAAAATTTGCCAAGCACTTAAAGCTGTACATCAACAAGATATTATTCATAAAGATATTAATCCCTCCAATATTGTCTATAACCCTATTACTAAAATCATAAAAATTATTGATTTTGGTATTGCTACATCACTACATAGAGAACAAAGTAACACCTTATCTTCTAAACAATTAGAAGGTACATTATTATATATTTCTCCTGAACAAACGGGAAGAATAAATCGCTATATTGATTATCGTAGTGATTTTTATGCACTTGGTGTCAGTTTTTATGAGATGCTTACTGGAGCATGTCCTTTTACAAAAAACACCCCTATTGATTTAATTTATGCACATATTGCAAAAGCACCTCTTCCTCCTCATAAAAAATGTACCACAATTCCTCTAATAGTTTCACAAATTATTATGAAACTATTAGAAAAAAATGCTGAAAATCGTTATCAAAGTCATCACGGCATTATCCACGATTTACAGCTTTGTATCGACACCATAGATACCAATCAGCATATTTCTCTATTTCCTTTAGCTCAGCAAGATATGATAGCCAATCTATATATTCCTGAAAAACTTTATGGAAGAAAAAAAGAATTAAAAATTTTATCACAAAGTATTGATCATATCTTTTCTGGAAAAAGTGAAGTGATATTTATTTCAGGCTATTCAGGAATAGGGAAAACATCGTTAGTACAAGCAATACAAGATATTATTACTCAAAAAAAAGGTTTTTTTATTCAAGGAAAATTTGATCAATTACAAAGAGATGTCCCTTATATTCCTTTTAAACAAGCATTTAAATCTTTAATTGAACAATTTTTGGTAGAATCTGAACAAACTATTTCTTTTTTAAAAGAAAAAATATTACAACAGTTAAAAAATAATGCACAAGTCATTATTGATCTTATTCCTGAATTAACATTATTAATAGGAGAACAACCAGAACCAGAAACCTTACCCGTTGCAGAAGCAAAAAACCGTTTCCAAAAGACCTTACAACAATTTATAAGTATTTTTCCTCAAAAAAAATATCCACTGGTTTTTTTTATTGATGATATGCAATGGACGGATTTACCCTCATTAACACTATTAGAGAAAATATTAGCCTCTCATCCTGGCGATTATTTACTTTTTATTATGGCTTATCGTGATAATGAAATCACAACAGGGCATCCTTTTATCCATTTTATGCAAACAATCAAAGAAAATAATACACCCGTTACACATTTACCCTTACAGCCTTTAAAACTAAGAGATTATTGTCATTTATTAGAAGATACTTTTGGCTCAGAAAAAAAAATTAACGCCCTTGCTGCCATACTAGAAAAAAAAACGCAAGGAAACCCCTTTTTTTTAAAACATTATTTACAAACTTTATCTAGTAAAAAGCTCATTGATTATCAAATCGAAATGCATTCATGGCAATGGGATATTACTGCTATTCAGAATGCCCATATCAGTGATAATGTCATTGATTTAATGATTAAAAAAGTACATCAATTACCCAAAACAACACAAATATTACTACAATATGCAGCGATCTTGGGTAATACCTTTGAATTGCGTATACTTGCTACTATTTTCCAAGAAAATATATCCGAAACGGCCAATATTATTTGGCCAGCATTGAAAGAAGAATTATGTATTCCTATAGATAACAATTATAAATATTTTAATAATCCAACATTATCTATTCAATATACCTTTCAGCATGATCGCATACAACAAGCTATTTATAGCCTTATTCCTCAAGAAAAAAAAATACTCTTACATTTACAATCAGGACGATTATTATATACTAGCTATCAATCACATCTTGATAAAGATAATACTTTATTTACTATCTGTAATCATTTTAATTATGCTGAACGCTTAATCACAGAATATGATGAGCAACTTTGTTTAGTAACATTAAATTTACAAGCAGGAATAAAAGCAAAAAATTCTTCTGCGTATAAAATAAGCCTTAATTATTATCAATATGCTCTAAATTATTTACAACGTATTCATCCCAATACATTAATATGGCAACAACATTATCCGTTGATCTTACAATTACACCAAGAACGTAGTGAAGTCGCTTATATTGATAATGATTACGCTATCATGCAAGAAAGTATCCAGGCTGTTTTAGATAATGCCACAACACTGCTAGATAAAATTCCCGTATATGAAATTCAAATACAATCAAATATTGCACAAGGCGATCCTGACACAGCATTAAAAACCGCCGTTTATGTCATTAAATTATTAGGCATTACTCTCCCTTATCCTGTCAAAAAATGGCAGCTACTCCAACCTATTATCCACACCTATCTTTTATTACAACATAAAACCACATCACAATTACTCCATTTACCTCCTATGGATAATCCAGAAAAAATTGCACTTATGCGTATTCTTTGTCGTGTTAGCTCTGCTGCATACATCGCTAATCCAGAGCTGAGTGCATTAATTTGGGCAAATATGGTACAACTTTCTCTTAGTTATGGTCATTGTGCCTTTTCTGCCTTTGCTTATGCAGCGTATGCTATTATCATAGGTGGTATATTAAATAAACCTGAAAAAGCCTATGATTTAGCTATTTTTGCTGAAAAATTATTATCTGAACAAAAAGAAAAAGCCCTATATACTCGTACTAGCTTTGCTATTAATACCTTTTCTCGCCATTGGAAAGAACCACTTAAAAATACCTTAACACCCTTGTTAAAGGCATATCAAAATGGCTTATATAATGGCGATATTGAATATGCTACTTATTCTCTTTATTCCTATACAAATTACCATATATGGATAGGTAAAAAGCTAAACATCATTGCCGATTTATTTTCTTCCCATCATCCTAATATGGAAAGTTTACAACAAAATACCACCCATTATCGTTATAATATTTATCGACAATTTGTTAATAATCTACAAGGTTACACACATCATCCCACTCACCTGCAAGGTGATTATTATGATGAAGATATTGCTTGCACTATCCATAAAAAAATGAATGATAAAACGACATTAGGTATTTATGCTATTTGTAAAGTTATTCTTTATTATCTCCATGATGAGATTTATAACGCATACAAATATACTCTTATGGTTAAAAAATATATGGATACTATGCCAGGACTTGCTTCAACAAGCAGTTATTATTTTTATGAAACACTAGTATTATATGCGCTGTTAAAAAAAAAGACATTCTCTTCATATAACATAAAAAAAGCAGCTATTACTACACATATTTATTTAAATTTATCTAAAGTAAAAAAACTTGCCCACCTTGCTCCTGATAATTTTTTACATCGCTATTATTTATTACTTGCTGAAAAATATGCCTATCATACTATTTCTTATTTTCATACTAAAAGTATCGACTATTTTGATAAGGCTATTTATCATGCCAATCAACAAGAGCATTTATTTGATAAGGCTTTAGCGAATGAACTAGCGGCAAAATATTATCTGCGCCAGCAACGATTAAAAATAGCACAACTATATATGACAGATAGCCATTATAGCTATCAACAATGGGGGGCAAAAACAAAAGTAAACCACCTGTTAAATAGCTATAATGATTTATTACACTGTCATACTACTGATGATACGACAGTATTACTCACTACTAATAGTATTAATACTCATCATCAATATAGTAAAATTTTAGATTTAGAAAGTATTATTGCTTCTTCTATGTTGCTATCTAATGAGAATAAACTCAGCCAGTTACAACAAAAAATACTGACTCTGATTATTAAAAACTCAGGCGCTGAACAGACGCTCTGGATTACCTATGAAGATAACACACTCTATTGTAGAGCCAGTTACCAAGAAGAAACGAATATTTATCAAGAATATGAACCTACTATACAACCACCATTTCCTTGCTCTGTTTTATATTATGTCATTCATACACACCATCCATTAATTCTTACTGATGCCAGCCATGATGAGCGTTTTAATAAAGATACTTATATTAAAGAAAACAATATAAAATCTGTGCTATGTTTACCTGTCTTATCCCAGCAACGTTTATTAGGATTATTATATTTGGAAAATAATCTAAGCAGTCATATTTTTATGGATGAACATCTAAAACTAATACAACTTCTTGCAGGGCAAATTGCTATCTCATTAGAAAATGTCTATTTATACCAACACCTAGAAGACAAAGTGAAGCAACGCACTGAAGAATTAACTAATACCGTAAAAAAATTAAAGCAAAGTCAAAATCGTTTAATACAATCAGAAAAGATGGCATCTGTATCAAAATTAGTTGCTGGCATAGCACATGAAATCAATACACCTATCGCCATAGGCTTAACTGCTGCGCATCAGTTAATAGCTGTCAGTAATAAAATTAATAACATGTTATCATCTTCTCAACAATTACCCGATTACCAATTATTACAAAAAGAACTTTTAGAACATACCAATATTAGTCAGCTTATTATTAATAATTTACAACGTACTGCTGAATTAGTAAAAAGTTTTAAACAAATATCGGTCGACCAATCTAGTGAAAAAATACGGAATTTTGAGTTAAAAAATTATATTAATCATATTCTTATGACCTTAAGCCCACAGCTTAAACAAATGCCACATAATATTATATTAAAATGTCCTGATGCGATAACATTACATAGTTATCCTGGCGTTTTATCACAAATTCTGACCAATCTCATATTAAATGCGTGCCATCATGCCTTTCATTCTGAACAAGCAGGGGAAATTATTATTACCGTAGAACGTATTTCACAAGCAAGTATATTATTACGTATTTGTGATAATGGTAAGGGAATTCATACAGACTATTTACGACACATTTTTGAACCTTTTTTTACCACTGCTGGAAATTCGGGGGGGACAGGATTAGGCCTACATATTGTCGCAAATTTAGTCACACAAAAATTACATGGATCGATCCGTTGTGAAAGCCATATCAATCATGGCAGTTGTTTTATTATGAAAATACCTACCAACAGCCTACAATAAAAATAACCACAACAAAGCTATGGTAACATTACAATATAATAATACCTTTTTACTTTTTGAAGGTAAAGAGCTTCTCGAAGGAGAATATTGGTTCTGGTTTGGAGTACGTTTTGCCGATGGCAATATTGTTTATAATCAAAATATCCCAGGACATTTCACTGTGCAACCATAGCTCAACATTTGCACAAACCTGCCCTTTTAAGGGCGGGTAGTTGACAAGCTGCTACGGTAGAAATACCTATCCAACAAATACGCATCATCAAAATGTCGTTCTCCCGTAAAGGCAGTCGGTTGGTTCCCCCATTGCATCATAGCACCTAAATGGTACACACCTATTGGCCATGCCATATTCCCTATTAAACGTTCTGAGCCTACCACCATTCCATGACTATCAAAAAGACTACGTCGTAGGCTTGATAGCGTATCCATACTACGCAACTGTTGATAATCTGCAAATTGATAAGCTATAGAGCGTAATAGCCCCTTTTTTTTCTGTTTTTTTAATGTATTAATAGTGTCATCATCGTCATATTTTGGTTTTGGCTTCAAATAAGGGTAGACCCTATCTATAAAATGTGTTTTATGTGCTACTCGTAATATTAATGGTGTCTCTACCGGGAAATCAGTATCCTGCTGAGGGGCAAACATTTTTTCACCTAATTCCTTTTGTTTTCGTTTACGTATTTTCACCTTGTTGGTAGGATAAAACATATGATAACAACCACAACTATGAATACTATCATATATCAATGGTATCCCATCCTCATCTAACGTCACTCGCCAAATAATACTCGACATATTGCCTGCTTCTTTATCTATCCATCCTGTATGTGTTCTTGCTGGAAGCCAATTAACATAATTAAGTTGTAGTAATATTTTACCTGCAAAGCGGGTATAGGAAATATGCCTAAAGACAGTAGGACGGGTAATATCAACGGTGGGTTTATCACTATAAGAGGGCCAAACCGGTTTTCCCATATAATCATCGGGATGAGCGACATCTATCTCATAAATGGGTGCAAATGCCTCAAATAAACGTCTTATTTCCCCCTTGCCTGGACGAGGTATATGGAAAGGATTGTTTGCACTAAGTTTTAAAATTGCTTTTATTTCTGTTGTTTTTGCAGGATATTTTTGTACCGTAGTATAACGTACTAATTCCCCCTTTACGGGTAATTGCTGTAACGGTTTGTAATAATTACGTTGCACTTTACGATAACTTTTATTAATAGGCATTTCCATTGCTTTTTTAGTAAGGGGATAAATACCAAAAAAACGTTTTATACTAGAATAACTACTAGGGGTTATAGCATGTTGCAATAAATATTGACGATTTTCAGGTAATGCCATATCGTATTGCATTAAAATATTGGCACAGGCTGTTTCTGTTGCCACCAAATCCGCTTTAAGTATTTGCGAATATTTAGCACTTATCCATTGCCGATTATGCTGATTTAGATTCGCTATTTCCACTTGCCAGGCATTTTCTGCTTGCTCACGTAATAATTCTAACCAAAAATGAAAGGGGGCTTGTTGATCCGCTGTTATCTCATCACGAAAACTAGATAAAAAACGGTTAGTACGTAAATAAGGAAAGTGTGCAATTTTTACTGCTTGCCGATCATTTATTTTTTGTATATCTATTAGATCAGCAAGATCTGTATAAAAATTATCACATTGTTGCAATGTCAGTGTCTGTTGTATATTACGATGTAAGGGATTAAATACCTGACTACATGCAGATAAACTAACACTGATTATTATTCCCCAATACCATCTATATCTACTATTACAGGATAATCGCTTATTGTTCATATTTGCTACTCTCTGGATGGATCAATAGGTATACTAAACGTAAAGGTTGCTCCTTGTCCAAGATCACTCTTTACATCTAATTGACCACCATGTTTAGCTATAATTTTACTAGCTATAAATAATCCTAAGCCGGTACTTTTTTCTCCATCCGCAGGTGTATTATCTGTTGTCGTGTAGGCTTGGAATAACGACTTTTGAGCCTCTTTTGAAATACCTTGCCCTTCATCTTGTACACTACATTGCATCATATTTCCAGATTGGAATACGGATACCGTGATAGTGGCCCCCAATGGAGAAAACTTGATTGCATTTTCTAATAAATTATCAATCACCTGACTGACACGATTTTTATCTAATCCTATTTCTGTCATTGGCATATAATCAATTTTAAACGTAATTTGTTTTTGTTTCGCTTTAAATTGACACAAATCAATACGTGATTGTACTAGATGTGATAATTCCAGCGTTTGATAAGAAAGTTGTAATTGTCCTCTTTCAATGACACTGCGATCAAGTAAATCATCGACTAACGTTAACATTTCATGGCTGGCAGAAGAAATAATCTGCATATAGTCATAAATAGGTGTATCTTTATTCCCTTGTTTTTTTATTTCATCTTTAACCATATCACAATAGCCCAAGATACCACTTAAAGGATTACGTAAATCATGTGCGGCCATACCAATAAATTTATTTTTATCTTCATTAAGACAGATTAATTCTTGCATTGATGCACGTAATTGTAATTGCGTTTTCACTCTAGCATGTACTTCTTCTTGTCGAAATGGTTTGGTAATATAATCAACCCCCCCTACATTAAATCCTTGTATAATATCTGCTATTTCAGTCTTTGCAGTAATAAAAATAACCGGTATATCACTTAATTTTTCCTTACCTTTTAAAGTGCTACAGGTTTCAAACCCATCCATACCTGGCATCATAACATCTAATAAAATCAAATCAGGTAAAAAATGCTCTGCTACCTTAATAGCCTTTTCTCCAGTCTGTGCTATGGCTAACTTGTATCCTGTAGGTCTTAATGTTTTAGTTAATACATCAATATTTGCTGGTGTATCATCAACTAATAATATTTTCATATTATCTAAATACAAATTATTCTGTTCCATGAAGATTACCTAATACCACTAAAATGGCTTCCATATCATACGCTTTTGCTAATTCATGTAAATGGTTTGCTAGATGCATTTCTTGTTCCCCTAATGAGGTCATTTTTTGTAATAATTCATCTAATTCAGAAATCAAACAAAATTCTGCTGCTTCTTGTAACTGTTGTAATAATGTAGCAGGTATCCTTTTTACCTGCTGCCACGTCAGGGTATCATCTACTTGATTATTTTCAACTGTAACGACATCCTGCTGCTCAAATGTTATCGCTAATAATTTTTCCATACATTGATATACTTCCTCTGTTTTAAATGGCTTTTTAATTAACGCATCACAACCTGCTTCACAAAAGCATTTTGTATCTTCATCAAATACTGAAGCAGACACCATAACAATTTTTATCTTATCTTGATAATCTAGTTTTATCTTTTTAACCGCTTCTACTCCATCCATTTTAGGCATTCTATAATCCATAAAAATAATATCAGGTTGATAACTTTTCGTTGCTACTATGGCTTTTTCTCCATCTTCTGCTTCTATGGTTTCAATGCCTATATCATTTAATAAATGCACTAATATACGCCTATTTACTGTTATATCATCGGCAATCAATGCCTGAATATGTTGCCCCTGAGGAAGATGGTACACAGTATTTTCATTTTGACAAGAGAGACTTTCTTGTTCGCTGATTTTAATTAACGGAATTTGAAAGAAAAAATGTGTTCCTTCATCGACATCTGATTCTAAGGCTAATTCTCCTCCCATCAATTCCACATATTTTTTGGAAATCGCTAAACCTAGCCCTGTCCCTCCTTTTTTTATTCCTTCTTCATCTTGATGAAAAGCATCAAAAATGGATGTTTGTGCCGAGCGTTTTATCCCTTTTCCCGTATCAATAATATCAAATAAAAAATGATTATCCCGTTGTTCTGTTATCTGTAAAAGAATATATCCTTGATCCGTAAATTTTACTGCATTGCCTAATAAATTAATCAATACCTGGCGTAGTTTATTTTCATCTCCTGTTACAATCAAGGTATATCTATGATCAATACCCTTGACTTGCCATTGTAAATCTTTTTCTTGGCAACGTAACGCAAACATGCGGGAAATATCATTAATTAATGCCGTCAGATCAAAATCTATATTATTTAATTCCATTCTTCCTGCTTCTATTTTGGAAATATCTAATATATCATTAATCAATTCTAGTAAATGTAAGCCACTGCGTTCAATAGTAGTAATACATTCTTTCTGATCTTGATTTAATTCCCGATCCTTTTTCAGGATTTGTGCATACCCTAAAATAGCATTCATAGGAGTACGTATTTCATGGCTCATATTAGCTAAAAAAATAGATTTAGATTTATTCGCATTTTCTGCTTCTTGTTTTGCTTCTAATAAGGCAATTTCTGCATTTTTTCTTTCATTAATTTCATCTAATAATTGTTTATTCAAATATTGTAACTCATCGCCTTTATTTTCTAATTCTTGATAAACATATTCCAGGCGATCCATCATGCTATTAAAATTTAATCCCATATAAGTAATTTCATCATTACGATGTAAATGCCAATCTTTCAAACGCCATTTTAAATCTCCTGATGCCACTTTCCTTAATGCATAAATTAATTGATTAACACGATTAAATATGCGTATTTTCATAAAAAATAACAATAAAATAGAGACTACTACACTACCAATAAAGGGTAGTACATTACTCATAATGAGCTGTTGTCTTTGTTGTACAAACAAACTACTATCTATCGCTACGGCAAGTTTGGCAATGATCTTATCTAACGGATCGTATAGATCAATGGTATCTACAAAATAACTATCACTACCATAAGAAAAAGAGTGATCCAATAATTCATAGACTTTATCTTTATCTTCTAAACTACTTAAAATAATATGTTTATTTTGGTCATATAATACCACTTCCCCTCCTGATATAGCTGCCATCTTGGTGACTAAATCCGGCTCAGTATTAATCAGTTTTAACATCATGATATGCCCGGCAATATCTCCCGAATCATAATCTAGCTGTAATACAGTACGAAAACAAATATAATTAATATCAGGATGTTGTTGATAATAATCTGGATATTTATTTGCAAAAATATTGCCTGGTACAGAAAATAAACCATAATCAATATCCATATTATGTAGCAATGTCTGATAAACACTGTTATCATCGTGTACGGTCAGGAATTGATTTGATGCAACTACCCCTTCTTCATCAAAAAATAGTATTAAATCAATATCTTGAGTTGCTGCTATACGTTGAAAAATAATATTGATAGCACGTTGATTATCATAATTTAACAGCTCTATCAATTTTTGTTTTTGTTCTGTAATGGTAAAGAGTAAATCTTTAAATTTATCTAATTCATTCAGTAATACAGCATTAACAATCGTAGATTTATTTTGTAAATCTTCTTTTACTTTTTGTGTAGCACTTTCGTTCCACTGCATAGTGGCATACATGCCATTAGCTATAACATAAATAATTAATAATAAAAACATAAAGGTAATTTTATTAATTAATGGGGAGGTGGCTTCTTTTTGCACTACATATCACTCTACTGTTACAGTAGGATAGCTTTCTTTTGTCCAACGTACAATTCCCCCTTTTAAGATACCTAATATCTGATACCCTTTAGAAATTAAAAATCGTGCTGCATTAGGGGATTGTTTCATATAGCCATCGACAATTATAATCGGTTTATCTTTATCCAAAGTAATACACTTTTCATTTAATTCCACTAATGGAATAAAAATAGAATTTTTTAATGCAACGTTTGCCCCTTGCCAAAATAAAGGTCGTACATCTAAAATAGTCGGGTCAAGGGTTGTCCGTAATTTCACTACTTTTTTAGGGCTTAAACGATGAATTTTTAGACTTGCCATTTTTTTATTAATGGTCATAGGATACAAAAAGCTATGCCATTCAGGAATACCTCCTTTAAACCAATAAACATTTTTATATCCTAAACGTATCGCTTTAAGAGATGCTCGTTTGCTATATGAGCAATGTACACCCATACAATAAAAAATTAAGGGAATTGTTTTATCTTCTGGAAGATGATGATCCAAATTTGTAGATTCATTGATACGGCTGGTTGGTATATTTATTGAACCTGGAATATGCTGAATATCATATTCAATTTCACTCAAGGTATGTACTAATATTACCTTTTCATTTTCTTGCATCATATACCGCACTTCTGGTGCAGTAATTACTGTAATATTAGTATCTAAGACAGCTTGTTTATTTATCTCTGCAAAAGCACTATTGACAATAAACCATAACCCCCAAAAATAAGATAGCCAGAGTATGTATTTATTCTGCTGAAAAATAAATATCCCCATAGTATGCTCCCGATGACGTTTTTGTATTATCACTATCTGACATTATAGCTATAATGTTAATATATCGTACCTCTTCACTAAAAACAGTTAAAAAATCTTTCCGTACATTACGTTTTTCTGATTGCCATTGTCCTAAGCCCTCTTTTCCTGACTGTACTGCTATCATCTGTGCCTTGTCAGTAAAAGGGTTAGACCAATGAGTATTTACCTTCGCCGAATTTGACCAAACATAATTGATGGTACGACTTTTCCAAAAACGAAATTTTTCATAAATCCCTACGTATACACGAGCAGGAAAATCATCCCCTTGTTTAGTCCGTTCATTATTTCCTGTAAGTAATTTATCCACTTTCCATGACCAATGCAAAATAGGGGTTTTATATAAATCAATCTCTTTATTTATAACTAAACCCGATGCACTTTTTTGACTTTTAGCTTGTAAAACAGTACGTGCAGGATTTTTTAATTCTATTTTTTTATAGCCGGTCCATCCTTCAAAGGATTTAACTTGCCAATGAGAGGTATCTGCATTTGATAACAGTATAATTTTCTGTACTGCTTTTTTACTATTTTCTGCTAGAGATACTGACGATAACACCATAAATAAACTTATAATAACTATAGATAATATGTTTTGTTTTTTTACCTTCATCAATTTTTCCGTTATCACCCAAATTAAAAAAATAATGCTTTTAATGCTTCACCGGGTTCTTTTGCACGCATAAAAGCTTCACCGACCAAAAAACTATTTACACCATAACGCTGCATTAAAGCAACATCTTCTTTTGTATGAATGGCACTTTCTGTAACAACAATCCTGTTATCAGGTACTTTATCCAACAATTGCAAGGTATTTTCTAAACGGGTTTCGAAAGTACGTAAATTACGGTTATTAATTCCAAGTAATCCACTCGGTAATTGTAAAGCACGTTCTAATTCTTCTTCATTGTGTACTTCAATTAATACATCAAGTTCTAAATGTTCCGCCAACCCAACAAATTCCATTAATTGTGCATCACCTAAAGCCGCCACAATCAATAAAATACAATCTGCTTGCATGGCTCTTGCTTCATAAATTTGATAAGCATCAACAATAAAATCTTTACGTAATAGTGGTAATTGACACGCTTTTTGGACATCTTGCAAATAGTTATCATGCCCTTGAAAAAAGGCTTCATCCGTCAATACGGATATACAGCTAGCTCCTGCATCTTGATATGCTTTGGCAATCCTTACAGGATCAAAATCTTCCCGTATTAGCCCTTTACTTGGAGAGGCTTTTTTAATTTCTGCAATAACCGCCGGACGTTGTGCGGCTAAATGTGTTTCTATTGCCTGCACAAACCCCCTTGGAGCAGGTAATTGCTCTATGCTTGCTGCCACATCTCGTAACGCTCGTTGTTGACTACGCTGAATGACTTCTTGTACCTTGTGTTGTAGTATCTTACGTAAAATATCCGGTGTGTTCTGCATTATTTATCCTGATATATCAAGTTATTGGGGTTGAATTGCTACGCATTTTTTGCGTTACGCTGATCAAACTATCAAGTTTATCTTTTGCTTTCCCATTAGCTAATACACGTTGTGCCATATCTACCCCTTCTTGTAAATCACTGGCACAACCTGCAACATAAATCGCAGCCCCAGCATTTAATAAGACAATATCTTTTGCTGTCCCAGTTTGATTATTGAAAACTTGCTCTACCATTGCCAAAGATTCTTGCGTGTTAGTTACCGTAATCGTGTCTATTTCTGCAGGTTGCAAACCAAATTGCTCTGGGGTTAAGGTATATTCAGTAATTTCCCCCTGTTTTAATTCTGCTACATACGTTTCACCGCTAATACTGATCTCATCCATACCATTTTTTGCATGTACGACCATTACTTGCTCACTCCCTAAATTTTTTAATACTTGAGCAAGTGGTAATAACCATTTTTTATCAAAAACCCCCAATAATTGCCGACGTGTTCCAGCCGGATTAGTTAAAGGCCCTAATAAATTAAAAATAGTCCGAATTGCCATTTCTTTACGAGCAGCAACAGCATGTTTCATTGCTTTATGATGTAAAGGGGCAAACATAAAACCTACCCCAATGTTTTCTACACATTCAGCCACTTGTTCTGCACTAAGATGTAAATTTACTCCTGCAGTTTCCAATAAATCTGCACTTCCAGAACGACTACTGACAGAACGATTACCATGTTTTGCTACAGATGCTCCAGCGGCAGCAACAACAAAACAACAACAGGTTGAAATATTAAAGGTACTCAAATCATCCCCCCCTGTTCCGACTATATCAACTAAATGATCCGTAGCAATATGCACAGGGCTGGCCAAATCTCTCATTACACTTGCCGCAGCAGTAATTTCATCTACACTTTCCCCTTTCATACGCAATGCTACTAATAATCCTGCAATTTGTGCATCCGTAGCTTTACCCTGCATAATACACTGCATCACATGCTGCATTTCAGAAAGATTCAAGTTAACACCATTTACCACCGTTTGTATTGCAGTTTGCATATCCATCTGCTTATTTCACCTCATAATTTAAAAAATTTTGCAATAATTGGTGACCATATTCTGACAAAATGGATTCAGGATGAAATTGCACACCTTCTATTGCCAGAGTTTTATGCCGTAATCCCATGATTTCATCCACTTCACCGGTTTTTGTTTCTGTCCATGCTGTGATCTCTAAACAATTAGGTAAACTCTCTTTTTCTACCACTAAGGAATGATAGCGAGTTGCTTCAAAAGGACAGAGTAAACCTTTAAAAACACCTTGTTGCTGATGGTACATTAAAGATGTTTTCCCATGCATAATTTTTTTTGCATGGATAATTTTACCACCAAAGACTTGACCAATACTTTGATGCCCCAGGCATACACCCAAAATAGGCAATTTTCCAGCAAAATACTGCACTGCTGCCATTGAAATACCCGCTTCATTCGGTGTACAAGGACCTGGAGAAATAACTAAATGCGAAGGGTTTTGTTGTGCTATCGCTTCTAGTGTAATTTTATCATTACGATATACCTGTACTTCTGCCCCAATTTCACCTAAATACTGCACCAGGTTATAAGTGAAAGAATCATAATTATCTATCATAATTAACATGATTGCTCTACTCCTTTTCCTGCTTGCTGTTTACTTTTTCATCTACTGTATTGGTATCCAAACCTGCTTCAACTAATGCTACTGCTTTAAAAATAGCTCGCCCCTTATTTAATGTTTCTTGCCATTCATTCAAAGGTATAGAATCTGCCACAATACCTGCACCTGCTTGAATATGTAGTTGCCCTTCTTTGATCACCGCTGTACGAATAGCAATCGCTGTATCCATATTTCCCTGCCAAGATAAATAACCCACTGCTCCAGAATAAATTCCTCGTTTAACAGGTTCAAGTTCATCAATGATTTCCATTGCCCGTACTTTTGGCGCACCACTGACAGTTCCGGCTGGAAACGTAGCACGTAACGCATCGAGAGCACTCATATTCTCTAATAAATGACCTTCGACATTTGATACGATATGCATAACATGTGAATAGCGTTCAATACACATTTTTTCGGTTAATTTAACACTCCCTATATTAGCTACCCTGCCCACATCATTACGCCCTAAATCAATTAACATTAAATGTTCTGCTAGTTCTTTAGGATCTGCCAATAAATCTGCTTCTAAAGCAATATCTTGCGCTTCAGTTTCACCTCTGGGACGAGTGCCTGCAATCGGTCTTACTGTTACTTTTCCATTTTCTACTCGTGTTAAAATCTCAGGGGAAGAACCGACAATATGAAAATCACCTAAATCCAGGTAGAACATATAGGGTGATGGATTTAAACAACGTAAGGCACGGTATAGATCCAAGGCAGAAGATTGAAAAGGAATAGATAAACGCTGTGACAAGACAACCTGCATAGCATCCCCTTCCACAATATATCGTTTTACACGCTGCACTGCCTCTTCAAACCCCTGTTGTGTAAATCCTGAAATAAAATCCTCTTCTGCAACTATTTTATTTTCTACCTTTTGTACTGTGGTGTGATAGGACACAGGCGTAGTCTGTAACTGTGTGACCCACCATGTTAACTGTTCTTGTGCCGTATCCCATGCTTGTTTAGCATTATCATAACGGTCTACATCAATATGTATAATTAAATATAACTTTCCCTTTAGGTTATCAAAAACCACTACTTCATCTGATAACATTAATACTATATCTGGTGTATTTAGTGGATCAGGCTTTTTCTTTGATAACACCGAAGGCTCAATATAAGCAATCGTTTCATAACCAAAATATCCTACCAAGCCACCAGAAAAACGAGGTAATTGGGATAATTCAGGGGTTTTAAATTGTGTTTGATAATCAGCTATCCAGGTTAAGGGATCATCCGTTTCCACGCTTTCTAGTAAATCATTCTTTGCATTAAAACGGGAAATACTTGTATTCCTTACTTCAATACGTTCTTTACAGGGTAACCCTATAATGGAATAACGCCCCCATTTTTCTCCCCCATGTACGGATTCAAATAAGTAAGAATAGGGGTTATTAACTAATTTACGGTAGGCACTCAGTGGCGTATCATAATCGGCCAAGACTTTACGCACTACAGGAATACGATTAAAACCTTGTTCCAAGAGAGTAGAAAAGGTAGAAAAGGACAGGCTTTCTTGTTGTAATAAGTCAATCATGGTCTATTACCTTTATTAAGCATCGAAAAGAATAAAAATATTGCGATAGATTGCATACGTTAGCAGCTATGCTTCACCATCGTTGCACTAATATCTCTCGCTGTTTTACAGGTAATAAATCAATCATATTATCCTCTAACTATTATAATATTTGTGATAACTCTGCCATGCTATCA
This sequence comes from Gammaproteobacteria bacterium, assembly GCA_026994225.1. Classification (GTDB taxonomy): domain Bacteria; phylum Pseudomonadota; class Gammaproteobacteria; order GRL18; family GRL18; genus JALWRI01. The sequence continues at coordinate 105,658 of JALWRI010000005.1, forward strand.
ATCACTTTATCTGGTTCGGCTAGACGAATATCTACACCGTGATTATAACCATAACTCATACAAATTATTTGAAATCCAGCCGCCCGTGCTGCTTTCACATCACTAATAGAATCGCCTATCATTAACGCATTCTCTGGTGCAATTGTCAATGCTTTTGCAGCGTGTAATAATGGTAATGGATCGGGCTTTTTCTTCGCCAAGGTATCACCACAAAGAATAATTTCAAAAAACGACTCAATACCTAATGTGCCCAGAATAGGCAAAGTAAACTGTTCTGCTTTATTGGTCACGCAACCGAGATGACAGGATTGACTTTGCAAATATTCCAGACCTTCTAGCACCCCCGGATAAAGGGTACTACGTTTACTACTGTTTTGTGTATACAAATCCAAAAACAGGGGATAGCCTTTCTCAAATAAAGCAGATTCTGGCTCACCATCTAATTGACCAATTAAGGCTCGTTTCACAAGGCGTTCTACCCCATTACCGACCCAATGACGTACTTTTTCTTCACCATAGGCTGGCATACCTAGTGATTGCATCATTTGATCAACACAATATGCCAAGTCAGGAACACTATCAACCAGTGTTCCATCTACATCGATCAAAACCATTTGTGGTTTACGTAATTGCATAATTATATCTGGAATTAATTGCCCACTTTTGCTATCTCACTACGCATTGCATTGATAGTTGCTTGATAATCATCCGTATTGAAAATAGCAGAACCTGCTACAAACATATCGGCTCCAGCCGCCGAAATTTCTCCAATATTATCTATTTTAACCCCGCCATCAATTTCCAGGCGAATATCATAACCACTGTCATCAATAATTTTCCGTGCAGCACGCAATTTATCCAATGTTGCAGGAATAAATTTTTGTCCACCAAATCCTGGATTAACAGACATTAATAATACAATATCTACTTTATCTAAAACATACGTCAAATAATCTAAAGGGGTAGCAGGATTAAAAACCAAACCTGATTTACATCCTGATTCTTTAATTAACTGTAACGTTCTATCAATATGTTCTGAGGCTTCAGGATGGAAAGTAATATAACTTGCCCCGGCTTTGACAAAATCAGGGATAATCCTATCAACTGGCTTTACCATTAAATGTACATCTATCGGTGCAGTAATGCCATGCTTACGTAGTGCTTCACAAACTAAAGGACCTATCGTTAAATTTGGCACATAATGATTATCCATTACATCAAAATGAATAACGTCTGCCCCACTATCAAGTACATTGACACATTCTTCTCCCAAACGTGCAAAATCAGCAGAGAGTATAGACGGGGCAATTAGTGCATCAGCCATAACAAGTTTCCTCTAAAAGTAATGATTCTATTCAAAAATTGAACAATAAAAGCTCGCATTGTAACAAAAAATAACAGTGAAGTTGACCCATTTTATAAAATTCCAAAAAAAAACACTGTTCCTTAAAATAAAGAACAGTGTTTTTTCTACCTGGTTAATCAAATCATCACAGAAGTTACGCAGATATTTCCTTTTTTCCTTGATGGAGCGGAAAAACCTTCTCTTGGCAATATGTTAGCCTATTCATACACCTAACATATCACCTACTACCTAACATCCGATCATCATTCTATAACAGAGGAATCATCAATAAAGCAACAATATTAATAATTTTAATCATTGGGTTTACCGCAGGTCCTGCAGTATCTTTGTAAGGATCGCCTACTGTATCACCCGTTACAGCTGCTTTATGCGCATCTGAACCTTTGCCACCATGATTACCATCTTCAATATATTTTTTCGCATTATCCCATGCACCACCCCCTGTGGTCATAGAAATAGCAACAAATAATCCCGTAATAATCGTACCAATTAATAGCCCACCTAATGCTTCTTTACCTAATAGTAAACCAACAATAAGCGGTACGGCAATAGGTAACATAGAAGGAATAATCATTTCCTTAATCGCTGCACGAGTCAACATATCTACTGCTTTAGAATAATCAGGTTTGGCACTCCCATCCATAATACCTGGAATTTCTTTAAATTGACGGCGTACTTCAACAACTACTGAACCGGCTGCACGACCTACCGCTTCCATTGCCATCGCACCAAATAAGTAAGGAATTAAACCACCAATAAATAAACCAATGATCACCATATGATTAGATAAATCAAAACTGGTATGTCCACCAGGAAGATTATGTGTGTAATCAGCAAATAAAACTAATGCTGCCAAACCGGCTGAACCAATAGCATAGCCTTTAGTTACTGCTTTAGTCGTATTTCCTACGGCATCGAGTGGATCAGTAATATTACGGATTTCATCTGGTAATTCAGCCATTTCAGCAATTCCCCCAGCATTATCAGTAATAGGACCATACGCATCCAATGCAACAATAATACCTGTCATAGATAACATAGAGGTTGCTGCAATCGCAATACCATATAAACCATGTAATTCATAAGCACCCCAAATACTGGTACAAATCACAATCACTGGTGCTGCTGTTGCTTTCATGGAAATACCTAAACCAGCAATAACATTTGTTCCATCACCTGTAGTAGAGGCTTCTGCAATACGTCTTACTGGTGCATATTCGGTACCAGTATAATATTCAGTAATGATAACGATGATACCGGTTAAAGCTAAACCAATTAAAGCAGAAAAATATAAATTTGTTGGATTTAATTCTGCAATACCATCTGTCATCACAGCTGTAACAGGGTAAAATAACAGTGCCGCTAATACCCCTGAAACCACTAATCCTTTATATAAGGCATTCATAATTTTTCCACCATCAGATACTTTAACAAAGAAAGTCCCGATAATAGATGCAATAATAGACACCCCACCTAATACTAGCGGATACATGACGGCTACATCATTTTTAAATAACAACATACCCAATAACATGGTTGCAATCAGTGTTACCGCATAGGTTTCAAATAAATCAGCGGCCATACCTGCACAGTCACCTACATTATCACCTACATTATCAGCAATAACGGCTGGATTACGTGGATCATCTTCAGGAATACCGGCTTCCACTTTACCAACAATATCTGCCCCTACATCTGCACCTTTAGTAAAAATACCACCGCCTAAACGAGCAAAGATAGAAATTAATGAACCACCAAATGCCAAACCAATTAAGGCTTGCACTGATTCATGTGCGCCTACACCCATGATTTTATTCAAAACCAAATAGTAACTGGTAATACCTAATAAACCCAAACCAACTACTAATAATCCGGTAATTGCACCCCCTTTAAAAGCAACTTGGAATGCTGCATTCATACCATCATTCGCAGCTTGAGCAGTACGTACATTCGATTGTACAGAGATATTCATCCCAATAAAACCGGTTGCCCCTGAAAGGATAGCACCGATTGCAAAGGCAACTGCCGTATATATACCCAATTTAGGATACGCTGCAATCACAATAAATAAAATAACACCCACTAATGCAATAGCGGTATATTGTCTTTTTAAATACGCTTGCGCACCCTCTTGCACAGCTAGTGCAATCTCTTGCATACGTTCATTACCTGTCGGTAAGGAACGTATCCATTTAATAGATAGAGCTCCATATATTACCGCAGCAATGCCTGCAGCTAGAGCAAAAAAAAGTGATAACATAAAATCATTTCCTTTATGGTCAAAAATATATAAATATGATTAGGACAATTTGTTACGCATCTAATGCCAAAAAGATATTGTCACGAATTTCATCAACTTTCCCAATACCATCAATCTTGATATATTTAGGCGCATTATTTTCACCACTTTCTGCCCATTTTGAATAATATTCAATCAATGGTTCAGTTTGTTCATGGTATACATCTAAACGTTTTTTAACAGTCTCTTCTTGATCATCATCACGTTGTATTAAATCTTCACCTGTTTCATCATCTTTACCTTCTACTTTAGGTGGATTAAATACCACATGATATGTACGTCCTGATGCAACATGCACTCGACGACCACTCATACGTTTAATGATTTCATTATCATCTACTGCAATTTCAACAATCGCATCAACAAACACTTCCTGATCTTTTAATGCATCTGCTTGTGCCAAAGTGCGTGGAAAACCATCAAACAAGAAACCATTTTTACAATCATCTTCTTGAATACGTTCTTTAACCAAACCTAAAATAATTTCATCGGAAACCAACCCTCCAGCATCCATGACCTTTTTTGCTTCGATCCCTAAAGGTGTACCCGCTTTTACTGCGGCACGTAACATATCCCCGGTGGAAATTTGAGGAATATTATATTTTTTAGTAATGTTGGCTGCCTGTGTGCCTTTTCCTGCACCGGGCCCACCTAATAAAATAATTCGCATAACTTTCTCCGACTTTTTACAGCACAATACGCTACCATCCAGTATACCTATTGTGCCCTATTAATTGACAAAAACCCAAAAAGCAGCTAATCCTACCATAAAATCAGTGCTTTGCCCAAGATCAATCATTAATGAAAAGGCATTGCCCCCCCTTCAGGCTCTCCAGCAAGGATTTCTTCATTACTCGCATCCCGTACTGAAACGACTTTTACAATAAATGTGATGACTTGTCCTGCTAAGGGATGATTACCATCTAGCGTTAAGGTGTCTTCTGTTATGTTAGTAACCGTAAAGTTTTTTTGTTCACCCTTATCATTTTGAAAGGCAGCTTCTGCACCAATACGCCGTACTTCTGGAGGCACTTCATTAATATCAAAAGTTAAAATCAAGTCTTCTTGGGGTTCACCAAAAGCCTCTTCAGATGGAATTACCACATTTACTTCATCATCCATCTTTTTACCTTCTAATGCTGCCTCAATTTGTGGAAAAACTTTCCCGCTACCATGTAAATAGCTAACAGGTAAATCAATTTTTTCAACGATTTCTCCCTCTGTATTTTGTATTTGATAGGTCAGTTCTACTATTTTATTTTTACTAATTACTTGCGTTGTCATAAGTAAGTTTATATCCTTTGAAAATTGTTATTATAGGCTATCAGCCTTTTAGAGTATAGAAAACAAAGATTATGGCAAATTATCATTACACAGGACGCGATCACAATGGTACACAAGTGGAAGGTGATTACCGTGGTAATACTATCGATCAGGTTATTGCCTATTTACGCCATGAAAAAATTACACCTATTACTATTAAAGAACAGCACTCTATACAAGTTAAAAAGGGACAAACTACAAAAATTACAACGACTGAACTTATTTTATTATGCCAACAATTACATACCTTACTCAAATCAGGCATACCCATATTACAAGCTATTCAAGGCTTATCCAGCAATATGCCTAATCCTCGGCTTGCTTATCTGCTAGGAGAAATATTTAAACATATTGAGGCAGGTACGTCTTTAAGTCAAAGCCTCGCTCTTTATTCTGATGTATTTCCCCCTGTTTTTACTAATGCCATCAGTGTAGGAGAACAAACCGGACGATTATACGAAGCCTTTCATCATCTTGCTCAATATCTTTCACAAGAACAAGAATTAAAACGCCGCTTAAAAAAAGCATTACGTTATCCTATTATGGTGATCGCTTTTTTAATCATTGCGATCACTATATTAAATATGGTCGTTATCCCTGCCTTTATCGAATTTTTTGATAATTTAAAAATTGCACTGCCCTGGTATACCCAAATGTTAATTGCCAGTTCTAATTTTATGACACAATACTGGCTGATACTCTCTATCATATTTTTTGCACTGATATTGAGTGCCTATAGCTTAACTCGTAGTGGTAAAGGGGAATATCAATGGCATTATTGGAAATTACGTTTACCCATCATCGGTATTATTATCGAAAAATTACTACTTGCTCGCTTTTGCCGCAGTTTTGCTATTAGTCAGCAAACGGGGATTCCCATTATCTCTGCCTTGCATATTATCCCTCCAAGTTTAGGTAACCGTTATTTGGAAAAAAAAATCACCCGTTTACGAGAATATATCGAACGAGGTGAAAGTATTGCTCGCAGCGCACAAAATCTTGACTTGTTTCCACCACTGATGTTACAAATGATTCAAGTGGGTGAAGACAGTGGTAATTTAGATACCATACTTCTCGAACTTTCATCTTATTATGAACAAGAAATTGATTATCAATTAAAATCATTAAGTTCTATCATAGAACCACTATTAATTATTATTATTAGTAGTATGGTATTATTTGTTGCCTTAAGTATCTTTACTCCTATGTGGGATTTTGCCAGCCATGCAAGAGCGTAAAATAAAACGAATAACTGTATAATTTTACCTATTTAACACTATAATAACAGATACCTACTCTCATTATTCAGAGGATATACTCACCATGTACACGAAACAATCCGGCTTTACACTGATCGAACTTATTGTTGTTATCGTTATTTTAGGTATTTTAACGGCTACCGCTCTCCCTAAATTTGGTAGTTTATCGAATAATGCCCATGAAGCAAATGTTGCTGCGGTAGGTAGTGCTTTTTTAGGAGCAGTGATTATTGCACATTCACAATGGTTAGCAGATGGTAGCCCAACTCATACGGCTGTTATTCCTAATGAACAACATATTTTAGAAAGTTTTGATGCTTTAAAAGTCAATGATTTGGGTTGGCCGATAGGTACCAATCCTGCTCCTGCATTTTCTACTACAGAAATGGCTGAAGATTGTGTTGAAATTTGGAATGCTTTATTACAAGCAAATAATCGGCCTGTTGCGGGTGTTGCGTCAGATACTTCCATCAATGCTGACTATATTGCCTCCTTTAGTGATGATCAATGTATTTATCGCTATAAAACAGGAGCGATGTCCATTACTTACAATGTCAAAAATGGAGTTGTAAATATTGATGATAAATTTTCCGGTTAATCAGGGTTTTACTCTGCTGGAATTGTTAACGGTTATTATTATTGTAGGGATATTAAGTAGCACTGCATTACCTATATTTTCCCGACAACAAAGCTATATTGAGCAAGGTGTTTATTTAGAGTTGCTTGCAACATTACACTATGCTCAAAAACAGGCTCTATTCTCCCAATGTACCGTACGTTTTACCCTGACTTCTCTTGATTATCAACTTAGCTATCCAGATGGCTGTCAAGATAGCCCCCCAAACTCGCTCCTTTATTCACCCGATACACAACAAACACTACATAAAAAAATAGATACTCATGTTCATATCCAAACAGATACAAAATGGCAGGGGTATCTGGATTATCATGCTTTAGGTACTTATAATGTCCACCAACACAGCTTGAAAATTGGAAAACATAACATTTATATTGAAGCCATTACAGGATATAGCCATTAAACATAACGGCACAACATTAATTGAGTTAATTATGGCATTATTAATTATTGCCATTGCGTTTACTGCGGTAAGTCAATTATATTACCGCTTATTGCTTGCAAGTAATACCCCTGTTATTCGTATGCAGGCAAACAGTATTGCCCATGCCTATCTTGAAGAAATTATGCATTTACCCCTTACCCATTTACCTGCTGTCGTGCCTCCTTGTAGCGGTTCTATTACTCATCGTAGTCAAATTATACATCTTTATCAATATTTATGTATTTCACCTCAAATCAGTGATTTAGCAGGCAATATCATACCAGAATACAATGCCTTTAGTATTAAAGTAACGTTGCAATCTAGTCAATTTATGCATATCCCTAGCCAACTTGTTACTGTTAGTGTGTTACATACTACACTCAAGACACAATTACACGCTCATTATCTCACCCCTTAATGATCAATATGCTAAAAAAACAACGTGCCATGACACTTATTGAATTAATTGCAGTCATACTGATTAGTGGCATTATTGGTGTCAGTGTAGTCGGTTTATTACAACAACCACTTAAAAGCTATACACATCAACTACGCCGTTATACGCTAAGTAATAATGCTGAATATGTCTATACTTTTTTACAACAACAATTTCTGATGGCTAAAAACACTGCTGTTACACTTTATGATGACAAAAAACAAGTAGTACCACAATGTAGCCAACATTGCCTTTTAGCCTATCAGGATCAGATTCGTTTAGTATGTGATACCAGCACCAATAGTTTATGGTATAGCAATGCTGAAAAATTAGCGTTACTTAGTGAACAAATAAAGCAGTGTCAATTTCAATTAGTGCAACGTAATACACAAACTTTTTTAATTACCACCATGCAGTTACAAAAAGATCAGGAAAAATTAATGCTTTTATGGGAAATCGCATTATGATGGATGTTTCACAACAAACCGGTATGACGTTACCGATTGCCTTGTTTATTATGCTTACTTTGGCAAGTATAGCAAGTTATATGCTCACACTCAGTAATTATCAACAATATGCTATGGCTTTAAGTATTGACAAAAGTCGTACATACTTTGATGCCCTAACTACTCGACAATGGTTATCTTATTATATAAAGACCTATCGTCAATGTCCTGATAAGCCATCTTTACAAGCACTCCCCCCCCTCACACACATAGTATGTAACAAAATAGCTCCACATACTTTTATTCTCCAGGTTACCGTTAGTAAGGGTTTAGCACAACAAGGGAGCTTTGTACAAACTACTTTGCCAGCATTCCGTCTGCCTGTGCAAAAAGAGCAGCCCTTAACTCGATGATTGCTTAAAGCGGATAATATGCCGTCGTTGTTTTTTGTTCGGTCGTTTTTCTGGAGCAATATATTGTGCTTGTACTTTCCATTCCATACGGCGTGTTTCACGTAATGCAAGACTTTCCGCTGTTTCTTCGTATAATAATACTGCTATTTTTGCTGGCCCTCGCTTATCTGATAAAGCTTTTACTTGTACTGTTTTTTCATCTTGCTCTTTATGGATAGTCACCTTATTCCCTGGCATAATACTACGGCTTGGTTTTACCCGACTCCCATCCACATGCACTTTCCCTCCATTGATTGCTGCAGTTGCTAAACTTCGGGTTTTATAAAATCGTGCTGCCCATAACCATTTATCTAACCGTACTTTTTCAGTCATAACCGCTTTCCTTCAAGCTGCCGTTATTTAATTATTATCAAGCTCTGCTTCTTGTAACCAATTACGAGGGCGTAAATAATCTTGATATAAACGGGCTTCCTCACTCCCGGGTTCAGGAGTATAATTATATTCCCAATGTACCGTTGGAGGCAATGACATCAAAATGGATTCAGTTCGTCCTCCACTTTGTAAACCAAATAACGTGCCTCTATCGTAGAGTAAATTAAACTCTACATACCGCCCCCTACGATAGCATTGAAAGGCTTTTTGTTGTTGTGTAAAAGGCATACCTTTACGTAGGGCAACAATCGGACGATATGCCAAAAGATAATGTTCGGCAACACTTTGCATAAAGGCAAAACTATGTTCAAAATCGGGGCTATTGAGATCATCAAAAAATAGCCCTCCCACTCCACGAGTTTCTTTCCGATGTGGTAAATAAAAATAATCATCACAGGCTTTTTTATAACGTTCATAGGTACTATTACCAAATTTTGAACAGGCTTTTTTTGCAACCTGATGCCAATGTTGCACATCCTCCCAAAAAGGGTAATACGGAGTTAAATCCATGCCCCCTCCAAACCACCAAATGGGTGCTTCCCCCTCTTTTTCTGCAACAAAAAAACGTACATTAGCATGTGATGTCGGAATATAAGGGTTATCTGGATGAATAACTAATGAAATCCCCATCGCTTGATAGTTTCGCCCTACTAATTCTGGACGTTTTGCTGTAGCAGCTTGAGGGAGATGATCACCAAATACATGCGAAAAATTAACCCCTGCTTGCTCAAATACTTTTCCAGCTCGCAATACCCGAGTTCGCCCCCCTCCTCCTCCTTTACGTTGCCACTCATCTTCTTGAAAATGCGCTGTTTCATCCTCTTCTTCCAATGCCTGACAAATTGTATTTTGCATAGCAAGCAAGTAATTTTTTACCGCTTCAATATCTAGCATAACCCCTATTCCATTATTGAATATCAAATTGATAACGTTGTGGTCTATTAATGCAACATAACGTCAGTTATGTACGCAAAATATTTCCATTAAGCATACGAATACAAGAAGGTTCACGAGCATTACCCACCTTTGCCGCTATAATATAATCAAGCTGTTGAGAAAAATTATTTTTTACCTGCCTGTATTCTCTTAAAGGTGATTGTCCTGCATAATTAGCACTGGTAGATACCAATGCACTCCCATATAACTCACATAATTGCCTTACTACAGGATGTGCGCTAATCCTTACAGCTAGAGTGTGGTATTTCCCTGTTAATAACGATGATACCGAGTGTTTTGCTGGCAATACCCACGTAGTATGTCCTGGCCATGTTGGCTGTATAGTTTTGATTTCTTGTGCGGATAAAGGCTGTAGCCAGGGATATAACTGTTGCCAATTTGCAGCAACCAGTATTAACCCTTTTTGCACATTTCTATGTTTTATTTCCAAAATACGCTGTATTGCTTGTGTATTTTTAGGGTCACAACCCAAACCATACACCGCTTCAGTAGGATACGCGATCACCCCATGCTGTTGTAAGGCATAAACTGCTGCACGTAATATTAAATGCTGTGACATTATCTCAGGTGTTTGCCATTTAAAATCTATTAGTGAACAATCGTATTATCCATGAAAAACATCTCTTGCACCCAGGGAGCATTTAGATCCATATCAGTGGTATTTAATAATACAATCAATGTGACCCATTGCATCTGTTGTATATCTATCACCCGACTATCTAACGCCATCACCCGCTCTAAAATCATCTCACGAGTATTTACATTTATACTTTCAATATATTCTAAGGATAAGATAAATCCTCGTGCATCAACGGATATACGTTCACATTCCAAGTTATTAAAGATACGAAAAGAACTCTTTGCAGCCGTTTCTAAACTCATTGGATCATTTTTTAACGTTGCTAAATCATCTAACCATTCCATCGCTTTACTGATATGTTGTTGCTGAAAACCTACCTCTTCTAATTCCTGATGCATCATGCTATCTTCGGTAAAAATTCCCTGTTCCTCATCGGCATAATATTCAAATAAATAAATTAGGACATTTAATATATCTTGCTTAATCATTAACACTCCTTAAGCTTTTTATACATTGCACCAGGCATTGCTTCTATATAGCCTTCTAACTCTAATAGCAATAATACACTGGAAACTTCCTCTATACTATAACCACTTTTTTCCACTAATGCATCTAAAGATATGGGTGCAAACTCTAAAACTGCCAAGATTTCTTTTTGCTGCGTGGATAAAGTATCTAATATCAAACTCTGTTCTCCAACGATATAAGAACTTACATGCTGCTGTAAAAGACTACCGAGATCATCTAATATATCTTCTACAGCACTGACTAATGTTGCTCCCTCACGTATTAATTGATGGCAGCCTTTCACCCGTAAATCATAAATAGAGCCTGGTATGGCAAAAACTTGTTTACCTTGTTCTGCCGCAATTCTAGCTGTAATAAGAGAGCCACTACGTAACGCTGCTTCAATAACTAGCACCGCAACACTCATCGCACTAATAATGCGATTTCTACGAGGAAAATGGTTAGCATGAGCACCCATACCGATGGGAAATTCAGAAACCAATGCCCCCCCGTCATCAACAATACTATGTGCTAAACGTTGATGACGTGCTGGATATACCCTATCTAACCCTGTCCCCATTACTGCCAGGGTTTTATTTTTACCAATTAATGCACCCTGATGTGCCGCTGCATCAATACCTAAAGCTAAACCACTGGTAATATGAAAACCGGCATCAGAAAGCTGCTGTGCAAACGATTGGGCTGTCTCTCTGGCACTTTGACTACTATATCGACTACCGACTATGGCAAATTGCACACCTTGGAGAATATCTACCGCACCCTGAACAAATAAGATGGGAGGTGGTGCAGTAATATTTTTCAGGGCAGCAGGATAATGTACATTATCTAAGGATAAAATAAACCGTTGTTTATCTACTGCCTGCCATTGTAAATCACGTTCTACTGCTTTCCAATCAGGAAGATTAGTAGGAGGGTTTAATTGACATTTTCGCCATAAATCAGGATTATCTAATACATCCTGCGGCGATATATTATTCTGATACAGTTTACTTATCGCAGTAGCGCCTATTCCTTTAGTATGAAAAAGAGCTAACCACTGCTTTAAGTTTTCGCTACTCAATACAGGTATTATCCATAAATTTAAATATTAAGGTAAAACCGGTGTTTTCACTTTATCCATAACATGAATGGCCATTGTTGCCTTCATTACCAACGCATAACTCACTCTATCAAAAGTTTTAAACACCATTAAAGTGCCTGCTCGTTCATCGGGTAAATGAACATTTTTAGACAATCCTTTTTTTCTCGCAGACATATCGACTACATCCTTACCAGTGCGATAAATATCCAATACTACTCCAGGCTTCATACCATCATCAGCTCCTAAATTTAAAATCACAGACTGATAGGTAGAAACTTGTGTTACCCCACCAAAAACAGCAATAATATGTGCTTCGACTTGATTATTAGGTGGGCGAGGAAAAAAACGAGAATCTAACTTATCTTTAGTTCGTAAAAGGACAACATCCCCTTTTAACACTTCTTTTTTAGCATCTTCAATACGCAGTATGCTGACTCCATCATCCTCTGCAACATATTCAGCATTAGCGATAAAAATCGCTTCATAACCTAAAATATCTTTAGGATTATTAGGATTTAGATATACTTTTCCCTTACGGTATACGGCATATCCATTATTTGCTTCATCTTGTTCTAAGCCTCGAACATAAATTTTATCACCATTGGATGCAATTAAATGTTCACCATTACTACCTACAATATATGCTGCATTTTCTAGCATTTTGGTAGTGACTACTCTATTTTCAGTCAAAAACTGCCTGATAGCATCAAGTGGCACAGTATGTATGGCACGTTCTAAATCTTGTTCCCGACTTTTTGGTGAGAGTTTAAGCACCCCTCCACGCATCCCCTCATCATTTACAGATAGCGATGGCATCCCTTCAATATAAACAAGTTTAATCACATCACCAGGATAAATTAAATCGGGATTTTCAATCTGTGAATTGCCTTTCCATATTTCCGGCCATTGCCAAGGGTGGCTTAAAAATTTTCCTGCAATATCCCATAAGGTATCACCCTTTTGCACTATATAGGTATCAGGATGATCAGGATTAATTTTAATTTCAGCCCAAACACTACTCATCATTCCCATAAGTAGTACATAAAAAAATGTAGTAATCATGCCATTAAAGATATTATTCTTGTTCATAAGGTTCCCTTAGCGTTAGCCATTACTATTGTTATTTTGCTCTATCCCACTGCATTACTATAAATAGTATACATATTGGATCATTATTTTTTATTTCAGGAAAGTGAGAATTTGCTAACCAATTACATTTATATAATTTCCCCAATATCCTTATAATATTCAGGAAAGCTAGATGTCAAAGAGTATACAAAAGAAGTGAACAGTACGCAAAAAAAACCCTCTTATCTTTATATTTTTACACTTTATCCTCAGTTGCATCAGAGGACATATCAGTATATGATAAAATGTAATTTTACACCCCTGTCACCTATTATAATGCCTATATTCTATTATGAGCCTGTTACCTATATTACACTATCCTGATCCCCGTTTACGTACTCAAGCAAAGCCTGTAATACACTTTGATGCTACTTTACATACTTTATTAGATAATATGCTAGAGACGATGTACAGCAATAATGGTATCGGACTTGCCGCAACGCAGGTAAATGTCCATCAGCGTGTTATTGTTATGGATCTTTCCAATGAACAAACTGATCCTGTCATATTGATTAACCCTGAAATTATATATACCGATGCGATCACTGAACATGAAGAAGGATGTTTATCCATACCCGGTATCTATGAACCCATTGAACGGGCTAAAAAGATAACAGTACGTTCTCAAGATAAAGATGGTCAGTATTTTGAAATACAGGCAGATGATTTATTAGCCATTTGTATACAACATGAGATAGATCATTTAAACGGCAAATTATTTGTAGATTATTTATCGAGTTTAAAACAATCCCGTATTCGTAAAAAACTAGAAAAACAAAACAAGAAAAATATCTTATGAATAATACTTTTCACTCACTACGTATTATTTTTGCTGGCACACCCGAATTTGCCGCTGCACATCTGCAAACCTTAGTTGCCAGTGAACATCAAGTTATAGCCGTTTATACACAACCAGACAGGCAAGCTGGACGAGGGCGAAAGATAACCCCCAGTGCAGTAAAAGTGGTTGCCCAGGAACATGCCATCCCCATCTATCAACCTGATAATTTTAAAACCTCCGAGGCACAAGATACATTCATTGCACTCCATGCAGATATTATGGTTGTTGTCGCTTATGGATTACTATTACCTGAAATCATCCTTAACACTCCACGTTTAGGATGTATTAATGTACACGCTTCTATTCTGCCTCGTTGGCGAGGGGCAGCTCCTATACAACGAGCCATTCTCGCTGGCGATACGGAAACAGGCATCACCATCATGCAAATGGATAAAGGGTTAGATACAGGTGATATACTTAATATTACTCATTGCCCCATCACTGTACAAGATAACAGCCAATCTTTACATGATAAATTAATCCAGATAGGACAACCTCTCTTACTTGACACCTTAAAGCAGCTTGCTAATGGTACAGCATCCCCACAAAGACAAGTAGCAGAACAAGCTAATTATGCTAAAAAATTACACAAAGCAGAAGCACTTATTGACTGGCAAAATACGGCATCCCAAATACAACGACAAGTTGCAGCCTTTAACCCCTGGCCTATGGCATACACTTATTGGCAAGGCAAGATGTTACGAATTTTAGCCGCTAGTGTTATTATCCATACAGATAATATAGATTCTCATCCTCCTGGCTATGTGTTAGCTACACATACTAAAGGAATTGATATTATTACTGGTGCTAATATCCTGCGTATTCATCAATTACAACTTGCTGGAAAACGCCCTGTTGAGGTAAAAGAATTTTTGAATGCTTATTCACTACAAGGTGATTGCTTACAATCAACCAGCTCGGGCTAAAAAACCTATGCGCTTTAATATCTAGACACCTCTATTTTTACCTGATTATTATAATTAATGTTGCTATAAAACAACAAATTAGCTATCATGTTGCTTTTATGTATGCTATTGTTGTTTTTTAGAAACATTATTACTTCTATTCTATCATTTAAGGTTATCATCTTGTCATCATCGCTTTCAGCACGAGGAATTGCTGTCAAAATTCTTGCAGAGGTTACTCAAAACGGTGCTTCTCTTAGCCAGAGTTTAACTCAACAGCTTCCAGCGCTCGCATTAGAACAACGTCCTTTAGCGCAGGAAATATGCTATGGTGTCTTACGTTGGTATTACAACTTAAACCACATTGCACAAAAATTATTACGCAAACCTTTAAAAGGTAAAAAATATGCTATTCATTTATTATTTTTAATTGGTTTATATCAACTTATTTACTTACGTATCCCTGAACATGCCGTCGTACATGAAACCGTTAATGAAACAAAACGCTTACAACTCGCATGGGCAAGTGGCTTAATCAATGCCTTGTTACGAAATTTTCTACGTCAAAAAGATACCTTACTACCATCCAATAAGCACTTTTATAGTGTAGAAAATGCCGCATTAGAGCATCCAAAATGGTTACAACAACAAATAAAAACCGATTGGGAAGAAGATTGGCAAACAATATTCATTGCTAATCAACAACATCCTCCGCTTTTTTTACGGATCAATCCTTTACATCATAGCCCTGCAAGCTATTTGCAATATCTACAAAAAGAACATATTGCAGCAAGTATTTGCCCCCCTCCTACACAACAAGCTATCCTACTGGAAAATGCCATAGCCGTACAAAAATTACCGGGTTTTCAGGCAGGTTGGGCTTCTGTACAAGATCGAGCAGCTCAGCTTGCAGCGCATATATTATCTCCCCAAGCAGGAGAAAATATTTTAGATGCATGTGCAGCACCAGGAGGAAAAACAGCACATTTATTAGAAATAACCCCTACTATACAGCTTGTTTCTGTAGATAAAGACGCACGACGTCTACTCAAAATTCAAGAAAATTTAGAACGTTTAGATTATCATGCTACCACCATTGTCGCTGATCTCACAGATACACAACATAGCTGGTTAGCAGATCCATCATTACGCTTTGATCGGATACTACTTGATGCACCTTGTTCAGCAACGGGTGTTATTCGCCGCCATCCTGATATTAAATTATTGCGACAACAACAAGATATTATTACTTTACAACAATTACAACAACACATTCTTAATGCGCTTTGGCTCTTACTCAAACCCAAAGGACATTTATTATATGCAACCTGCTCTATTTTACGTAGTGAAAATGATAAGCAAATTGCAAATTTTTTAACACACCACTCTGATGCGAGAGAATGTCAAATTCATGCAGATTGGGGACGTAATATGCCGCATGGACGACAAATACTCCCTGGAGAACAAGCAATGGATGGATTTTATTATGCCTTATTACAAAAAATATCTTAGTATGCCACCTATTGCAAAACACCCGACGATATATCAATGGATAAGTATCTGTTGTGGCTTTCTCATTTTGATCACTACCTTATATGCCGCTGATGGAAATTTTCATATTAATTCTGCTATCAGCTATAAATTAGATAAAACCTATTACATTGATGCCAATATTACCTATCAATTTAATGATGAAACACTCGAAGCACTGGCAAATGGTGTGGCATTAAGTATTAAGGTTAGTACAGAAATTATCTTGCAACACCCTTGGTGGTGGAATGAACGAATTGAACGCAAACATTTTAACTATCAAATACAATACTATGCCTTATCAGAACAATATATTATCCGTAACTTACAAACAAAAAAGGAAAGTTCTTATCCCGATCAAAAAAGTGCCTTTAACGCTTTGGGGCATATCCAGAAACTACCTATCATCCCTGCAATACGTTTACAACGAGATGGTAAGTATCTGATTAAATTACATGCTGCTTTAGATATTGAGGCACTTCCCTATTTACTACGCCCACTGGCATATATTAGTCCTGACTGGCAATTAGAAAGTGAATGGTACTCATGGCATTTAAAATAAAACGACTACTCTCTGGACCTTTTCCTATTGCTTTATTAGTCATATTATTACTCAGCTCATTACAATTAATTAGTGGAGCGACCGCAAATTCAAATTTATTTGACAAGCTCTATTCCATTATATTAATTATTAATATTTTATCTTTATTTTTATTTATTGTACTTATTTTTCGCCAGATGTTGCTGTTACGTTATCGCTTAAAACGTAAAACAGCAGGCGCACGCTTAACACTACGCATGATCATCATGTTTACCACCCTTTCTGCCCTACCTTTAGCAGTTGTCTACTATTTTTCCTTGCAATTTTTAAATAAAGGGATTGATTCATGGTTTGATGTAGAAATTGAACAAGCGTTAGAAAATGCCCTTGATTTACGCAAAAATGCTTCAAATTCCATGATGAAAACCATGCAACATCAAGTGGAACTTGCTGCTGAAGAATTAAAAAAAACGCCCAAAGCATCATTAACTATACAACTCGATAAATTACGTAGACAAATGAATGCAGAAGAGCTAACCCTCCTATCATTAAAAGGAAAAATTATCAGTGCTAGTAGTGCTGAACAAACTTCTCTATTACCGAGTTTACCTGAACCTGAACAATTAATTGGATTAGGACCTGGGAAAAATTATGTAGGCGTAGATGTCCTACATAACAAAGGACGTAACGTGCGGGTTATGATCTATATAAGTAGTGCTTCCAGTGAAACCCCTAACACGCACTTGTCTAACACTCGATTACTCCCCGAACCTGATAAAAAATTACAAAATGTATATATCCTCCATGCTTTATTTCCTATTAGTGAGCGAGAATACCTCTTATCCCAACATGTACATGATGCTTATACTCGCTATAAAGAATTACTATTTTTACGCAAACCACTCAAAATGAGCTTAACCTTAACATTATCCTTAGTCTTATTACTTGCATTACTTGCCAGTATTTGGGCTGCCTTTTATTTTACTCGCCGCTTAACTGCTCCTATCTGTAACCTTTCAGAAGGTACACAAGCGGTCGCAAAAGGCAATTATGATACACGTTTACCGTCTCAATCCAATGATGACTTGGGTTTATTGATTGATTCTTTTAATCAAATGACACAGCATTTATCTATAGCCCGTAATAAATTGAAAAAAAGCCAACAACAAGCAGAACAACAACATGCTTACTTAGATGTTATTCTCAGCAGTTTATCTTCGGGAATACTCAGTTTAGATGCCACCCAAAAAATTCATACCGTCAATCAAAAAGCCAGTGAAATATTAGGGTTAGACCTATCTATTTATATTCACCTCTCCATTACATCTATTATTAAGCCAGTTCCACACTTAACCTCTTTAATTGAATCAATTATTCAACAAATCAGAGATCAAAATACCCATTGGCGTGAAGAAATTACTCTACTTAACCCACAAGGACAACAAATTTTAATGTGTCAAGGAAATGTCTTACCTGAATCGGGATATGTCATTGTTTTTGATGATGTGACTACACTCATTCAGGCACAACGCAATGCCGCATGGGGAGAAGTAGCAAGACGTTTAGCGCATGAAATTAAAAATCCTTTAACGCCTATTCAACTTTCAGCCGAACGATTGCGACAAAAATACTTACCTAATCTAAGTGGAAAAGAAGCAGAACGTATGGATAAACTAACGCATACTATCATCCAACAAGTTGCCAGTATGAAAGATATGGTCACCGCTTTTTCTGATTATGCACGGATGCCAAAAATCCAGACTATGCCTATTAATCTCAATCAATTACTTACCGAAGTCATTGAATTATATCGTAGCCATAAAGACCTTATCATGCACATCGATCTCACTACATCCCCTACGATTATTCAAGCTGATCAAGGACGTTTACGCCAGGTTTTTCATAATCTGATTAAAAATGCGCTCGATGCAATGCAAAATAGTGATAACAAAGTATTGTCTATCACCACACAGTTATTAGAACAAAATGCCCAGATTTATGTGCAAATTACCTTTAAAGATACTGGTAGCAGTATTCCTCCTCATATTCTTAACAATATTTTTGAACCTTATATTTCTTCAAAACCTAAAGGAAATGGGTTGGGATTAGCCATTGTCAAGAAAATTATAGAAGAACACGGAGGGCAAATTCATGCCAAAAATCATCCTGAAGGAGGCGCTATCTTTACCGTCAATATTCCTTTGCTCCAATTATCCTCTCACTAATTCTCCAGATAATACACTCAATAGCCGTTAAATTTGTTATACTCTGCAAGATAGTTATTCTCAATCTTAAATCTATTAGATATAGATAGTCACCAAAAAAGTAAGGAATAAAGCAATATGACCCCATACATTTTAGTTGTTGATGATGAAGCTGTCATTTGTGATTTAATTGCAGATATTCTCGATGATGAAGGCTATGAAGTGGGTATTGCTAATGATGGGGAAAGCGCACGTAAGGCACGTCGTCAACGCCGTCCTGATTTAATACTTCTGGATATTTGGATGCCCGATATTGATGGTATTACTCTATTAAAAGAATGGGCTGAAAATGATGAAGATATGCTGCCACCTATCATTATGATGTCAGGACATGGTACTGTTGAAACAGCAGTAGAAGCTACTCGACATGGTGCTTATGATTTTCTTGAAAAACCCTTATCCCATGCCAAATTATTGTTAACTATCGAGCACGCCTTAAACGCTCATAAACTCCTTAGAGAAAATAAAGGACTACGCAAACAAATTCAACCTTTTTCTGAACCGTTGGGAAAAAGTGAAGTGATGTTGCAATTACGTGAAGAAATCAAACGCATTGCCAGCCATGAAACCTGGGTGCTTTTCTTTGGAGAAGTAGGGAGTGGTAAAGCTATTTTTGCTCGCTATTTACATCAACATAGTACGCATCAAAATGGCCCTTTTATTGAACTTGGTGTCGCTGCATTAAACAGCGAAAATTCTGCCAATGAATTATTTGGCTATGAAGATGATGAACATAAAGTACATTATGGTTTATTAGAGCAAGCCAATGGCGGCACATTATATATTGATGATATTGGCGACATGGATTTAGCAACACAAGCACGCTTGTTAAGTGCATTAGAAACCCGTAGCTTTCACCGTGTTGGAGGGACTGAAACCATTAAAGTAAATGTGCGTATCATTGCAGCAACCCATTATCAATTAGATAAATTAGTACAACAAGAAAAATTTCGTAGTGATCTCTACTATCAACTTAATGTCGTACCTATTAATATCCCCCCTTTGTATGATCATAGAGAGGATGTACCCGAATTATTAAATTATTACCTCGACTATTTTGTACAAGAAGATCATTTTCAATATCGCCGCTTTTCTATGGCAGCTTTGAATCGCTTACGGAATTATGATTGGCCAGGAAACTTACTGGAATTAAAAAATTTGGTACAACGATTACTCATTTCCAGCCAGGAAGAAGATATTTCCCTAGAAGAGGTGGAAAATAGTTTGGGTATGAGTATGAATACACCCAATGATCCCACTCATAATTTATTTAATTTACCTTTAAGAGAAGCTAGAGAAAAGTTTGAAAAAACCTACCTAGAACATAAATTAAAAGAAACTGATGGCAGTGTAGGAAAAGTGGCACAACTCGCTGGCATGGAACGCACACACTTATACCGAAAGCTCCGTTCATTAGGGATTGATGCGAAGCAAATACATAAAAACACATAATACCGTTACGATACATTATGAAGATTATTATATTAGGCGCTGGACAAGTTGGCTCATCACTTGCTGATCACCTGGCGAGTGAAGAAAATGATATCACCGTTGTTGATCAAGACACGTTTAAATTACAACCCCTACAAGATAGGCTAGATATTCGTACTGTTCAGGGTAAAGCCTCCCATCCTGAAGTGTTACAACGTGCAGGGGCAGAAGATGCAGAAATGATTATCGCTGTAACCAATAGTGATGAAACAAACATGGTCGCTTGCCAAGTAGCTTATACTCTATTTCATACTCCCACCAAAATTGCCAGAGTGCGAGCTGTTGAATATCTTTCTCATCGCCAATTATTTACACAAACAGGCTTACCTATTGATGTTTTAATCAGCCCTGAACAATTAGTTACCGATTATATACAACGTTTAATTGAACATCCTGGAGCCTTACAGGTACTCGATTTTTCTGATGGTAAAGTCCAATTAGTTGCCGTCAGAGCCGTTGCAGATGGACAATTAGTCGGGCAAGAACTCAAAACGCTACGAGAACACATGCCTAATGTTGATACCCGTGTTGCTGCCATTTACCGTCGTGGTCATCCTATACAACCGATGGGTGATACCATCATAGAAGTAGATGACGAAGTTTTTTTTATTGTTGCCCAGCATAATACCCGTGCAGTGATGAGTGAAGTACGTAAATTAGAAAAACCCAATAAACGTATCATTATTGCCGGAGGAGGGAATATTGGACAACGATTAGCTAAATCATTAGAACATAGTTATCATGTCAAGCTCATTGATCATAATACGCAACGTTCCCAATTACTTTCTGAAAATCTGGAAAAAACCATTGTATTATTAGGAGATGCAGCGGATGAAGAACTCTTATTAGAAGAAAATATTCAAAATACCGATGTATTTTGTGCCTTAACAAATGATGATGAAGCCAATATTATGTCCTGCCTATTAGCCAAACACTTAGGCGCACGAAAAGTGATGAGTTTAATTAATCGTTCTGCTTATGTTGAATTAGTTGAACGCAATGATATTGATATTGCTATTTCTCCTCGCCAGGCTACTATTGGTAGCCTACTAACACATGTCCGGCGAGGGGATGTTGCAATGGTGCATTCTTTGCGTAAGGGAGCTGCAGAAGCCATTGAAGCGGTTGCACATGGTGATGCCGATTCTTCCAAAGTAGTTGGTCGATATATTGAAGATATTACTCTCCCTGCGGGTACCACTATTGGCGCTATTATTCGTAAAGGGAAAGTGCTTATTGCCCACCACGATATTCGTATCCAATCAGAAGATCATATTATTCTCTTTGCAGTAAATAAACAGCACATACCCGAGATTGAGCAACTCTTTCAAGTCGGCATTAACTTTTTTTATTAACCTGGCAGAAATATTTTTAGTTAGTCTTTACGTAACTCTTTTAATAACTGTAAGCCCTTTTTTTGCTGTGTGGTGATAACCTCTAATTCCTTTTCCAATTTTTTCTTCGCTTTATCTGAGCGTTCTTGCTTAATTTGTTTTTTTAAAACTTGCTTACGTTTTCTTAATTTTTTTAATGCCTCTTGTAAACAATGCTTTTTTTTCTCACATTGACGGTGTTTACTATCAAATAATTTTGCTACTTTATTCAAATATTTATTTACAGTCATAATCTTTATACTCTTGTTACATTTATTAAGTAGGCATTTTAGTGAACTACTCACCCCTGAAAAAGCGAGACTGCGCCCTGCATCTTTTGTTCAATCTTTTTGTAATAAAGTTTGCATCTCATTTTCATCCAACGACAATGAATTATCGGCATCTTGTGCATCCGGATCATGGCTACCAAAAAGATTAGAAGCGGTAAAAATAAGATTTTTTGCAATGTTATAAGCATAGCTATTATCATTCATCAGTGATGTTGCCATGTTGGCATTAATTTGTTGATTACGTATTAATTTTTCTAACATACCATTATGCCGCACATCACTTTCTTCCATTCTTAATTTAAATAAATCCAGTGTTAATAAATCAGCTTGTTCTTTTTCATTATATAAAATATTCAATGCTCTAAGCAATTCCCCCAATTGTTCACGAATTTTATTATATTCATCACGAATAAAAGCATTATCTGATTGGATATAAATAATTAAGTTTTTACGTAAATGTTTTACATCCTTAATCGCTTCAACAATACCTTGTGCCGCATCTCGAATTTTATATAACCTTGTTGTATCCTCTAACGATAAATTACCTTGAGCCTGGCTAATAAATTCTATAATAGCACTATGCAACACTTTTACTTTTCGGTAATAGAGATCATCTATATCCAGTTCAATAATTTTTTCAGATGTTTTTATAAATTGTTCTAAATCCTTCTCTGAATTAATATCTTCTCGATGTAAATTTAAACCATGAGCCAATATTTCAAAGGCATTATCATAAAGATGTAATACTTCATTACGTACTGTTTCAACAATAGTATCTGAAAATTCCAATGCAGCATTATTTAAGTACAAGGGCTTAATAACAGTTGATTTTGGATCAGGCAAGAGACGATTTAAAAATATTACTAAATGATTTACCCATGGCAACATCAAGAGTATACCCAATAAATTAAAAATGGTATGAAAAACTGCTAATTTAAGCGTATAATTATCCTCTGCAATACCTACCATCGTACTGATATCGGTGACTAAAAATTGAATTTGGTGAATAAAAATAATAGCCACCACACCCGTTACTATATTAAATATTAAATGTGCCCCTGCTAAACGTTTACCCTGTACATTGGCACTCATTGCACCAATAATAGCCGTAATGGTAGTACCAATATTAGCACCAATCGCTAAGGCTAAAGCGTTATCATAGGTAATTTGTCCTGCTGCTAACGCAGTGATAATCAATACTAATGTGGCATGACTCGATTGCATCACTACCGTAGCAAAAATACCTATACCACAAAATAAAAATAATCCAGGATACCCTGCTACTGCAAATTCGGCCAAATTAATCGTTTCTTTAAATGCTTCAAAACCTTCTTTCATGTAATGAATACCCAGGAATAAAAACCCTAGCCCTGCTAAAATATAACCTATACCTTTTAATGTTTTGGATTTTTGAAAAGCTAAAATAATCCCAAATACTAACATCGGCATCGCATACGCGGATATTTTTACCTTTAAACCAAAACCTGCGATCAACCATGCACCCGTTGTAGTGCCTAAGTTCGCACCAAAAATAATACCAATTCCTGCTGCTAACCCTAACAAGCCCGCACTCAAAAAAGAAATAGTAATCACCGAAACCAAAGAACTAGATTGCATTAATGTCGTTGAAACAATACCAAAGGTGACACTTTTCCATAATTTATCTGTCGTTTTCTTGAGTATTTTTTCTAAAACACCTCCTGTAAAAGATTTAAATCCATCTTCCAAGAACAACATACCAAACAAAAAGATAGCAACACCGGCTGCTATTTCTTTAAAATCTGGACTCACCCAGAAACCATACGTTAAAATGATAAAAATTAAGGGTAAGAATATTCTACGTAACATAAAGATACCTGTACTATATAAAAAAAAGAAATAAATCAACTATCTAATGATAGTCTAACTTGAAATTTAGTAAAGAAAATTATCTTTGCTTTTTTATTTACCTTACCTTTAATTTTAATTTTTTACTAAGAAAGTCATTATATCAATGTTATACTGCTGCTTAATCTCCATATCAAGCAATCTATTCATAATATTATGCAATTAGAAGTTATTCAACGTATCATGGGCATTTTATTAATGCTTTTTAGTATCTCGCTCTTTCCTCCTGTTTTTTGTTCTTTGCTTTATCAAGATGGGGAATTATTTACCTTTATCACTTCCTTTATTACTATTTTAGTACTTGGTATTGGGTTATGGTTTCCGGTTAAAAATTATCATAAAGAACTTATGTCCAGGGATGGTTTTATTATTGTCGTTATGTTTTGGGTCGTTTTAGGTACGGTAGGAACCTTACCTTTGATCTTGTCTGAACATTTACAGATGGGATTTATCGATGCTTTATTTGAATCGTTTTCAGGATTAACAACTACCGGTGGTACGGTCATTACACATCTGGATGAATTACCCCAATCTATCTTATATTATCGACAACAATTACAATGGCTCGGCGGTATGGGCATTATTGTTTTAGCGGTTGCGATATTACCTATGTTGGGGGTAGGTGGTATGCAGCTTTATCGGGCAGAAACACCAGGCCCTATGAAAGATAATAAATTAACCCCTCGTATTACTGAAACCGCTAAAACCCTTTGGTTTATTTATATAGGGCTTACCATAGCATGTTTTTTTGCATACTGGATAGCTGGAATGGATATTTTTGATGCCATTTGTCATAGTTTTTCAACTATTGCCACTGGTGGTTTTTCCACCCATGACTTATCTCTTGGATATTTTAATAGTACCACTATTGAATTAATTGCTTGTTTTTTTATGTTTATTGCTGGTATTAACTTTGCTTTACATTTTCTTGCTTTTCATTCTTCCAGTATCACACCTTATCAACGGGATATTGAGTTTAAAATCTATTTTTACCTTCTTGCCCTATCAAGTATCATCTGCATTGCTTATTTATATTATTCACATACTTTCGATAATTTTTATGATGCACTACATCATGGTCTCTTTCAGACTATCTCTATTGCAACAACGACTGGATTTAGTACTACCGAGTTTTATAATTGGCCGAGCTTTTTACCTGTTATGTTACTCTTTCTTAGCTTTGTTGGTGGTTGTGCCGGTTCAACCGGAGGAGGTATTAAGGTGATTCGATTTATCTTATTATTTAAACAAGGATTACGAGAAATTTTTTTACTTATTCACCCTAATGCTTGTATTCCCGTTAAGATTAATAATAAAATTATGCCTGCTAAAGTCAGTAATGCTATTTGGGGTTTTTTTGCATTATATGTTGCAAGTTTTAGTATTTTAATGTTGTTATTAATGACAGCCGGACTCGATCAAGTCACTGCTTTTTCTGCCTTAGCCGCTAATTTGAATAATTTAGGTCCTGGATTAGGTGATGTGAGTATCCATTATGCTAACATTAACGACTTTTCCAAATTTCTTTTAACTTTTTCTATGTTACTCGGGCGTTTGGAGATTTTTACCCTACTGGTTATTTTCACTCCTAGCTTTTGGCAACGATAATCATTGCAGTTTGTTACATCAGGAACTACCTATCATGTCGGATCTCTTTAATTTTGCACCTAAAACAGATAGCTATGCGGTCATGGGTAATCCCATTACACATAGTAAATCGCCTCAAATTCATACCGCTTTTGCCCAACAAACGCAGCAAAATATACAATATACGAAAATTCATGTTGATGTAGGTGGCTTTGCACAAGCAATAGGCAATTTTCAAGCTCATGGGGGAAAGGGGCTAAATATTACTGTACCATTTAAACAAGAAGCCTGGCAACTTGCAGAACAACGTAGTGAACGAGCAGATCTCGCTGGCGCAGTGAATACCTTACAATTTCAACATGATGGCAGTATTTATGGGGATAATACCGATGGTATTGGACTGGTGAATGATGTTATTCATAATCTACATTGGCCCATTGCAGGACAACGCTTATTACTATTAGGTGCTGGCGGTGCAGCACGAGGAATAATATTACCTTTATTAAAACAAAACCCCTTATCTATAACAATAGTAAACCGTACTGTATCTAAGGCTGACAAATTAGCTGATATATTTGCTCCCTATGGTAATATTCATGCTGCTAGTTATGCTGCACTAAAAAATCAACAATTTGATATATTATTTAATGCTACCTCAAGCAGTTTACAAAATACCCTTCCCCCTTTACCAGATACCATTATTGGCACATCTGGTTATAGCTATGATTTAATGTATAGCGATAGCGATACCCCGTTTATGCAATGGGCGTATCAACATGGTGCAAAACAATGTAGTGATGGTTTAGGTATGCTCGTAGAGCAAGCAGCAGAATCTTTTTTTCTCTGGCGAGCTATACGTCCCGATACACAACCGATAATCCAGCAATTACGCAAAACTTCAACGGGTATTAATTGAAAAACCCCATTAAAATCCTTACATATACCCAAAAATCATCCAATAAGGAGTCTTATCTTTGGAACAATATCGTGGAACAACCATTTTATCTGTACGCCGTGATAATCAAGTCGTAATTGGTGGTGACGGACAGGTTAGCTTAGGCAATACTATTATGAAAGGTAATGCACGTAAAGTACGTCGATTATTTCATGATAAAGTGATTGCTGGCTTTGCAGGAGGGACTGCCGATGCCTTTACGCTATTTGAACGCTTTGAAGGTAAACTAGAAAAACATCAGGGGCATTTAGTGCGTGCTGCAGTAGAATTAGCAAAAGATTGGCGCACAGAACGTTCTTTACGCCGTTTGGAAGCATTACTTGCCGTTGCAGATAAAGAAGCATCCCTGATTATTAGCGGTAATGGTGATGTGATTGAACCAGAACATAGTCTTATCGCAATCGGTTCAGGGGGGGCTTATGCACAAGCTGCCGCTTATGCCTTATTAAAAAATACTGAGTTAGATGCACGTAGTATTGTGGAAAAAAGCCTTAATATTGCTGCTGATATTTGTATTTACACCAATCATCATTTACGTATAGAAGAATTAAATACCGAGTAATGGAGTCAATATGTCACACATGACACCCCGAGAAATTGTTCAGGAACTAGATAAATATATTATTGGTCAAGCCGATGCAAAACGTTCTGTGGCTATTGCTTTGCGTAATCGCTGGCGACGTTCTAATATTCCAGAACCACTACATAGTGAGATTACCCCTAAAAACATTTTAATGATAGGCCCTACCGGAGTGGGTAAAACTGAAATTGCTCGCCGTTTGGCAAAATTAGCCAATGCCCCCTTTATTAAAGTAGAAGCAACAAAATTCACTGAAGTAGGTTATGTGGGACGTGATGTTGAATCCATTATCCGTGATTTAGCCGATATTGCTGTTAAAATGACCCGTGAGCAAGAAATGGAAAAGGTCAAACATCGAGCTATCGATGCAGCAGAAGAACGTATTTTAGATATACTACTTCCTCCTGCTCGACACACTGAAGAAGACGCACTTGATAGTAAAGAAGAAAATGCTACCCGTCAAAAATTTCGTAAAATGTTACGAGAAGGAAAATTAGACGATAAAGAAATTGAAGTGCATGTCAATGCACCCTCTATTGGTGTTGAAATTATGGCACCGCCTGGTATGGAAGAAATGACTAACCAGTTACAAGGCATGTTTCAAAATTTAACCCATCAAAATAAAACCAAAAAACGAAAACTTAAGATTCAGGATGCCTTAAAAATACTCACTGATGAAGAAGCAGAAAAATTAATCAATGAAGATGATATTAAGCTCCGTGCAGTAGATAATATTGAACAACATGGCATTATTTTTATTGATGAAATTGATAAAATTTCCCATCGCAATAACGGCGGCAGTAGTGCCGATGTTTCTCGTGAGGGAGTACAACGGGATTTGCTACCTTTAGTAGAGGGTAGCACGGTATCAACCAAATACGGTATGATTAAAACCGATCATATTTTATTTATTTGTTCAGGGGCATTCCACTTATCTAAACCCTCTGATCTGATCCCTGAATTACAAGGGCGGTTACCTATCCGTGTTGAGCTAGATTCATTAGATAGCCAGGATTTTATCCGTATTTTAACTGAACCGGATGCCTCTTTAACTGAGCAATATATTGCTTTACTTGCAACAGAAGGCTTACAGCTTGAATTTCAAAAAAATGCTATTGAGCGCATTGCTGAAATTGCTTATCACGTTAATGAAAGCACTGAAAATATTGGTGCACGCCGTTTACATACTATCATAGAAAAATTATTAGAAACTATTTCCTTTACTGCGTCTGACAGGCATGATGAAAAGATAACTATTGATGCAAAATATGTTGATCAAGAACTCAATAATTTATCCAGTAATGAAGACTTATCCCGTTATATCCTTTAATATCCTCCCCATTTTTTAATGAGGAATTAAAAACAGATAGTTCATCACCTAATCACCTATTTATCCTTCTTTATTGATTTAAGTCATATTATGGTGGTTATTATTATTATATACTAAACGTTGTTTTTACAACGTTAAGAGGGAATATTGATGAAAAAGATATTAATGACATTCGTTACTTCCATTGCCTTGTTTACCACAGTAGCCGTTACTGCAGGAG
This sequence comes from Gammaproteobacteria bacterium, assembly GCA_026994225.1. Classification (GTDB taxonomy): domain Bacteria; phylum Pseudomonadota; class Gammaproteobacteria; order GRL18; family GRL18; genus JALWRI01. Next base: position 134,761 of record JALWRI010000005.1, read on the forward strand.
AATTTGCCAAGTTACGTGAAGCCGTCATGACAGCAAGGGATACTCTGGTTACATTAGTAAAACATCCTGATAAACGAGGTGCTGCACAACAAAAATTAGTAAAAGATACCGCTGATGCCGTCAGTGCTAAAATTGCTACGATGAGTGCGCCCCCTGGAAAAGAAGCACAATTTAAAGAAATGACAGCAAATTGGGCAGCATTTAAAAAGACCCGTGAAGAAGAGTTAGTACCCCTTATATTAGCGGGTAAACAAGCTGAGGGCAAAGCCATTGCCATGGGTATACAAAAAGAAAGATTAATGAAAGTGCTTACTCTTTGTGATGAATTAGATAAATAATCCAGTTAACAGAGATGCTAACAGCATCTCTGTATTTAGTACATTTTTGCCACCTTATTGGCTTATACAGTTAATACAGATCGAACATCATCCTTAGCGTCGCTGCCTTTTTGCTTTGTTAAGCATATCCATAATCATATTTGCTTCTTTATCATCAGGATTACGTCTTAATACTTTTTTTAACCAATATTCTGCTTCTTGTAAATGTCCTGTCAGAGTAAGAATTCCTCCTAAATTAGACATTGCTACAATATTTTCTGGATACACTTGTAAGCCTTCCCTATAAAACTGTTCCGCTTTATGCCATTGTTGCCAATCGGCATAAATATTCCCTTTTGTTACCAATACATTACTACGAGTACTTCCTCGCATAGGAATATTGCTGGATAAAAACCTATCTGCGGCATCTAAAGCCTCTTTGCGTTGACCTATATTTTGCAAAGCAATCACCAAATTTGCATGAATAAATTGACTTTGCCCTGAGGTATTAAAACTACCATGTTGTAAGTAACTGCGTTCACCTAATTGTACTGCCTTCCTCAATACTTCCACTGCTTCATTATTTTTACCTTGCTGTAAATATTGTTCTCCTAACATCCCCCAGGGGCGAGGCTTTTCAGGTGTGAGTGCTACATTCTCTTGCCAAAATGCTAATGGATTACGCCAATCCTCATTACGTTGCCAAGTTAATATAGATAATATAACGACTCCCACTACAAGCAAAAAGAGATAACTTTTTTGCTTACTGACAACTTTAGTTTGTAATATCAGATGTAATATTATTCGAGAGACCAATAAAGACAAGCCAAAATTAGGAAGATAGGTGCGGTGTTCCACCATGACATCCCGAATAGGTATAATACCTGACTCGATAAAATGACTTAAATAATAAAATAATATTGCAAATGCTAACAGGGGAACCCGACGTATTCCTGCAATCGCTATACTCAAAATAATAATATGCCCTAAGGTAAGTAGTTTTACTTCAGAAAACCCTTGTACTAAAGGTATATCGTAATCCAAACGTTGCCCCAAAGGCATAAAAAATAACCCTATGTAATGCCATAATACTTGCATTTGTGTAGCAAAATACTGACTACGACTAATTAAATCAGTATCTCTAGTCATCCCTTCCAAGGTATCTAAAGAAAAACTCTCTATCCCTAACAACCAGCTTATACCTAACCAAATACAAAATAACCCTACCATACCTATCAATAACGTTGCCAGATAACGACTATTATGGCTAGTAAAAAAAATACCTTCAATCATCAGCAAGGCAAGAGGTAAGGTAAACGTATGTTGCTTGGTAAAAAAAGCACACAGTGCAAAAATGACACAACCTAATACATAGAAAAGTTGTCTGGATTTAAGATAACTTAAACGTGCATACACAAAACAGGTCATACTCGCTAAATAAAAGCCCCCCCCTAATGCAGCAGAACGCTGTACTATATAGGTAACAGCTTGTGTTTGTAATGGATGTAAAAGAAAAATCAAAGCACAAATAAAAGGTAAAAAAGTCAGCATTTTTTCAAAATAAACTACATCATGTGCCTGACGTAATAGCGTTGTTTTGAGCAATCCCCTTACTAACAAATAGACCATTAATCCTGTCAAAAAATGGATACTGATATTAACAAGATGATACCCCATCAAACTATATTGATGTACAGCATAATTTAATGCAAAAGAAAGATAACTAATAAAGCGTAAGGGTGCATAATGCCAAATACTTTGAATATCTTGCCATTGATACAATACCGGATTATCTCTAATGGAGCTAAAATCATCAAAATAAAAGGGCACATCCAGGGTATGTCCATACACCAATAAGGTTAAAAGTAACAATATAAACCATTGAACACTGCGATATGCAAAAATATTTAACATCATTATTATTGCGTTTCCTGTTGTTTATTCTCTATTGTTTTTAATTCTGCCTCCAATATGGCAAGCCGTTGCGCAAGACGATGGATTTTTATTTCATTACGAGAACGTTCTATATCCATGTGTAGTAATTTTATTAAAATAAATCCCATACCTAATATTACTGGCAAAATGGGAGGATAAAAAATCCCTAATTGTCCTGCAATAGTATCAACAATTACAGGAAATATTCCTATTACGGCAATGATTAGTGCAATTAATAACCACCACATTGCATAGCGACTATGTAAGCGATCTTTTCTCACTAACCATAAAATAAGCCACGAAATACTCATTCCAATAATAGCTGATGTCCACATAATTATATCTCTTTGATTTTATTCTTAGACAAGGAATGTTGCTTACTAATACATAATATCGTGGTATGCAATAAATAATAACAGACTGCAAACCATGAGCTATATACACGAGAATGCCCATCTTTACGTATCTTCATAACGACATCCACTTCTTTAATTGATACTCCTTGCTGGCGTAATAATAATAGTACGCCTAAATCTTGATATTCTAGTAAGGTCGCCTCTTTTAAAGCGAGCAAACGTAATGCCGGATACTGATATAAACGAAATCCAGAGGTTAAATCTTCAACTTTTAGTTGTGTCATAAAACGGAAAAAATACCAGGCAATATGTCGGGCAAAACTCCCCCTTTGTGTATAATTACCAATAATCACATCCGCCTTATCTTTTTTACTAAATAATTTTAATATTTCACAAGCAAGATGTTGGCCATCTGCATCCATAGTAACCACCTGATGATAACCTTTTTTTAAGGCATAACGCATACCGGTTTGTAATGCTCCCCACGCTCCTAAATTAATCCCTAAAGGCAAAATTTTAGCATCCGTTTGTTTTACATGGGCAATTGTATTATCGGTGCTGGCATCATCGACAACAACAATATCCCAATGTAAAAATTGCCGTATATCTAAAATCACATCCACAATGCTCTTTTCTTCATTATGTGCCGGAATAATAATAAGTGGATTAGAATTATCCATATTGCTATATTTGCCGATATAAATAAGCAATTTTTTGAGCAATTTTATCCATCATAAAATGTGCTTGACAATATTTTTGCCCATTTTCACCCATTTTTTTCCATTTATCGGGGTATTGGCATAAATCACGGATAGCATAGACCAAACTATCGACCTTTGCAGGCTCGACTAGATAACCTGTTTTTTTATCTTGTACTACCCATGCCATGCCTGAGCCTTTTACTTTAGTAGCAAGCACTGGTTTTTTGGCTGCCATAGCTTCTAATAATACCAAACCAAATGCTTCGGTACGTTCAATAGAAGGTAAACAAACACAATCTGCCTGTTGTAGCAGTGCTTGTACTCGTTCAGTTGTTTGAAAACCCAATAAAGTAACCTGATTTTGAATACCTAAAGATGTAATTAATGTCTGCAATGTTGTCTGTTCTTCTCCTTCCCCTATTAATAAACAATGTATATTTTTATCCGACAGTTTTGCTAGAGCCTCAAGTAAATAACGATGTCCTTTATAATAGGTTAAACGTCCAATACATAATAAGCGAGTTGTTGCGCCTTTCCATGCTGGATCATTTTCTTTTTCCTCTATTGCAGAGGAATTTTGCAATATATTAGAAATACCCAGTGGAATGACTTGTGCCTTATCTTGCCATTTAGACAAAGCCTTACTACTTTGTAAATAATCAGGAGAAGTCGCAATGATGTATTTTGCCCGCCGTAACATTGCTTGTTCAAAAGGTTTATAAAATGAATACGCAAATCCTATCCGTTTATCATACTGAGAGCTTACTACATCCGAATGCCAATGGATAATCCAGGGTAATGCACGTGCAATAGTAGAAAATAATAAGAAAAATGCCGAAGGATTGGGCATATGTATATGTATCAGTTGTGGTTTAAAAGCCGTTAATGCACGCTGTAAATATAGATAAAAAGAAGGACTGATGGGAACATAAAAAAATTGACCATAACATGGTACACGATAAATACGTAACGTATAATAATTCCCTAATTGCTCTACAAGGGGTAATCGCCCTTTGCTATGGTCATGTACTAATGCAGCAATATCCATATTCTGTATTGCTAATTGCGGCAACATATCCCTCATAAAATTTTCTATCCCTCCTGCAAAAGGGGGATAATATTTTCCAATATGCAATACTCGCATTAATCATATCCTAAAAAAGTTTGCATCATTTTTTGATACGCCTGTACATCAAATTTTTTTGCCTGTTCTTCACATCCTTTCCGCATTCCTTGTGCCTTATCTGTTGTTAAGGCTAACACCCTGGCAATAATATCTTTTGCAGTAAAATCAGCAGGTAATAAAAATCCACTTTGCCCCTCTATAATAGTTTCCAGCAATCCTCCTTCTGCTACACCAATAACTGGTTTTCCTGCTGCCATCGCTTCTACTGGAGATAAACCAAAATCTTCATCTTTGGGTACATAAATACAAGCAATCGCTTCTGCTATGGTTTGACGTAACTTTTCTTCTGCTAACCAACCGGTAAAATGAATATTACTTGCACCTTTTGCCTGATTTTTTAGTTTTTCTAACTGACTGCCTCCAGAACTAATTAATAATTTTTTATCCGGCATTTGTTTAAATGCAGCAATGATTTTATCTACCCGTTTATATGGCTCTAAACGGGCTAAAGACAGGTAATACCCTTGTGCCGGCTGCCAATGATATTGCTTAGTATATACGGGTGGATAAACAACATGCACATTCTTCTTGCCTAAATATTGGGCAATCCGTTGTTGTACATTTTTTGAATTACATAATACGACATCCATCGCTGAAAATGCCTTTTCATAGTGATATTGTACATATTGGCTTAACATGGAAAACAAGGGGTACTGCCAAAAAGGAATTTGCGCTTTATAGTAAGTATGCAGATCATACACAAAACGGGGAATAGTATGACAATAATAAATATTTTTACCCTTTTGATGTTGGTGTACCGCAACGGGGGCATAACAACCACTATATAATACTGTATCATAATGTTGTAAAAACGTACTTTGATACTTAAATTTATAAATAGCAGACAGAATCCGTGCAATAGTAGGTTGTTGCCATACCTTTAAATTAATTATAGTGCGGGCAGGATCAGCAAGTATCTGCGCAGGGGAAAAAAGATCACTATTAATTGCTCCAAATACCACATCTAAATCGGGAAAGGTTTCCATCAACGTTAATGCACACCGTTCTGCCCCTCCTGCTACTAACAAAAAATCATCTACTAATATTTTCATACAGCCAGTTTTTGATATACCTCTAAGGTTTTATCAATACAGGCTTGCCAGGTATACTGTTTTGCACGTTGCAAACCTTTTTCCCTGCATTGTTGTTGTAGTGCTGTATCAGTGAGCAAACATTCTAAATCCTGTCCTGTTTGTTGCACATCATGTGGATCGGTTAGAACCCCTGCATCAGCAATAACCTCAGGGATAGAAGAACAATTTGATGCTAAAACTGGCGTACCCGATGCCATAGCCTCTAAAACAGGCAAACCAAACCCTTCATAAATAGAAGGAAAAGCAAAGATATATGCACCTGCATACAAATCACTAAGATGTTGTTCCGATACATAGCCTAAACGGTAAAACTGTCCTTTTTGTTGTAATTTTTCAATATCCTTCACTATCGCAGTATTCAACCACCCTGAAGGGCCTATATGTACAATAGGATGTTGCTGTTGTAATGCTATTGGTAGTTGATGATAGGCTGCTAAAAAATGCACCAAATTTTTTCTTGGCTCCATTGAGCCTACTAATAAAATATAGCGTTTATTCTGTAAATAATAATGCTGCAAGGTCGTGAGTATATTTTCTTTAGGCTTCACACAAAAAGCACTCGATACACCAAGGGGAATAACGGTAATATTATTTTCTTTTAGTCCCAAAGTGGTTATTAATTCTTGTTTTACAAATGCGGAATCAGTAATGATATGATCAGCACGGCTTAATGTCTTGGGTATTTCCCGATCAAATAACCGAATACGATCACTAGGATGAAAATCTCTATAATGGATAAACGATAAATCATGAAAAGTTGTGATACTTACTCCATCAAAAGGTATCAGTAAATAATTCGTTTCATGGTATATGGCATCACTATAAGATTTTAGCTTATAGCATAAACGTTTTTGTAAATACCAATATGCCATTGGTGAAATCACCGGTTTTCTTGCTATAGTACGTAATAAAGCTAATATTTTACTTTCTTTTCCTGCTGTTGCAAAATCAGGTATTACATTTAGGATAGAACGATAATCTAAATAATGAATATCTGTAATCAGCGTATTGTTTTCCATGCCCGATACCAGTTGCAATGTATATTGCCCGATCCCTGATAACGGCGGCGCCATTGCCATCGCATTATAAATCATTTTCATAATGTTAATTAACGTCAGTTTTAACCTTGTTGCGCCAATAATTTAAAATACTTAACAAGGTATCTTCCCAGCTATGTCGTGGTTTCCAGTCCGTCAAGTTCTTTAATTTATCTGCATTTCCTACTGCAAAGGCAATATCCGTTTTACGTAACCGCTGCGGATCACTTTCAATAGTGATGGTGCTTTTTGATAAACACAATAAATCATCCAGGACTGAAGCAATACTACGAGCTTGTCCTGAAGCAATATTGAATATTTCTCCTGCTGCAATATCTTGTGCCTGTTGTATGACTGCCATATATGCACTCACTACATCATAGACGGATAAAAAATCTCGTTGTGCGGTCAAATTTCCTGCCTTTACTACAGGTATTTGCAAACCATGTTCTATCCTGGCAATTTGTTGTGCAAAAGCTGACACAACAAACTCAGGGCTTTGTTTTGCTCCAACATGATTAAATGGGCGTAAACGTATAATATGCAAGGGCGTAGTATCGGCAAATTGCCCCGCTAATAAATCTGCTGCGGCCTTAGAACTCGCATACGGATTAAGCGGTTGTAGCAATGTTTGTTCATCAATAATTTGTCCTGACTGAAAACTTTTTCCGTAAATATCAGACGAAGCAATATTTAAAAACAGAGCATTTTCTACATGATCTTGCAATGCTTGCAAAAGATACAAGGTACCTAATACATTCACCTGCCAGGTTTTTTCTGGAAATTGGAAAGAGGTAGGAATATGCGAAATCGCTGCAAGATGTATCACTACATCAGGTAAAATCTTTGCTATAGCATTGTTTACTTGTTGCACATCGCTAATATCAATACGTTGCCAGGTGATGGATAGATCAGAGACTATCACAGCTTTACTATTGTTATGTTGCCATGCAGTAATACGAATATTTTTATATTGTTGTTGTAGTGCAGACAACAGATACCCTGCAACAAACCCGCTACCTCCTGTAATTAAAATATGCATTGAGAATGCCTTATTGACTATTGTAAGCGTTGCATATCGGCATCCACCATTTCACAAATCATCGCTTCTAATGAAATTTTCGCTTCCCAACCTAATGCTGCTTTTGCTTTTGCCGGATCACCTAATAATACTTCTACTTCCGCTGGACGGAAAAATTGTGGATCAATAACAATATAATCTTGTGCATTCAAGCCTAAATGCTCAAAAGCAATATGACACATATCCCTTACAGTCGTGGTACGTCCGGTAGCAATAACAAAATCATCCGGTTTATCTTGCTGCAACATCAACCACATAGCCCGTACATAATCTTTAGCATGTCCCCAATCTCTTTTGGCATCAATATTACCTAAACGCAATTCTGTTTGTAAGCCTAATTTTATTCTTACTGCAGCATCAGTCACTTTACGAGTCACAAATTCTAACCCTCGCAAAGGCGATTCATGGTTAAACAAGATGCCACTACAAGCATACATATCAAAACTTTCACGATAATTAATGGTCATCCAATGTGCATACAATTTTGCCGCAGCATACGGAGAACGAGGGTAAAAAGGGGTGCTTTCTTTTTGATAACTTTCTTGAATTAAGCCAAACATTTCAGAGGTAGAGGCTTGATAATAACGGCTATCAGGTTTAACCAGGCGGATAGCTTCTAGTATATGTGTCGCTCCCATTCCTGTTACTTGTCCGGTTAAGATTGGTTGTTGCCAAGAGGTTTTAACAAAAGACTGAGCAGCTAAATTATATACCTCATCAGGCTGTACATCTTGCATAATACGAATTAATGAAGATAAATCAGTTAAGTCCCCATCTACCAAGTGGATTTTATCCACAATATTCAACCACTTTAGACGCACATCAACCACTTCTGCAGTGCTGCTGCGACGTACCATCCCGTAAACTTCATACCCCTTTGATAAAAGTAACTGTGCTAAATATGCACCATCTTGTCCGGTAATCCCAGTAATGAATGCTTTTTTATTTGTATCGCTCATTAATATGTCCTGTTTATACTATTTAATAGAGGTTGTTATTTTTCCTCTATCGCTATTGTTGCCTTGGCAGGCAAGGCTGCCAAACCAATAAAACGCTGCTGATTATCAGGTATTACTTTAAAGATCAACGCTCTGTCCCACCAGTCATAATTATCATGTAAATGCTCTTCACCAGAATGTACGGCAAAGGTTAACGCATAATTACCTACTCCAATATTCAGCTCTAAATGAAACTCTACCATGATAACTGTTTTTGGTGATAGATGAGAAGGTTCTGAAATATTTTCTATATACGCTGTATTAATACCAAAAATATCATTACCTAAACGATCCCGAATGAGCATCCCTACGGTAGGGGTAGACATGGCTTCGTTTATTTCAATTTGACAACGAATATAAACACTATCCCCCACCTGAAATGCTCGCACATCTTGTTTTGCAGCATCGAGCATGGTAACGGCTGCAATCATTGCTTTTTTATTACCACTACGAGTACTCATCGTACCATAACTCATTTCAATTTGTTGTATTTCCTGATTTTCTTCCCGTTTTGCAATCGCAGCATTATAAAAATCCAACACATCTTGTACATTGCCTTCTTTAATTACTTCCCCTTTTTCCAGTAAAATGGCTCGATCACATAAACTTTTCACAGCACCAGGATCATGCGAAACAAATAATAAAGTCGTCCCTTGTTTACGAAATTCCCGAATACGAGCCATAGATTTATGCTGAAAATAGGCATCCCCAACGGAAAGTGCTTCATCAATAATTAAAATATCAGGTCTTAATGCAGTTGCCACACTAAATGCCAAACGTACCTGCATACCGCTGGAATAAGTCCGCAAAGGCTGATCGACATACGCTGCTAATTCAGAAAAGTGTAATACTGCTGGTAATAATTGCTGGATTTGTTGCCGGTTGTATCCTAAAATCTGCAATCCTGTTATCGCATTTTCTCGTCCTGTTAATTCCCCATCAAACCCCATCCCTAATTCTAATAATGCAGATACTTTTCCCTGTATTTGCACATTCCCTGTTGAGGGGATAGTAGTCCCTGTAATAATCTTTAATAAAGTACTTTTCCCTGCACCATTAATGCCAATTAGCCCTACAGATTCTCCTGCCTGTACTTGAAAACTAATTGCTTTTAATACCCAATGTACTTGATGTCCAATATATCGCCCGGCACTGATCAATTCTAAAAAACGGGCTTTTTGATTTTTATATTGTTTGTACTTTTTCCCGATATTATTAACTTGAATACTGCCCATTAGAGTTCATCCACCATTTCAGCCGATAAACGCATAAACACACTAAACCCAGCAGCTAATAATAATACTGCTAAAATACCTTGTAACCATAAATCACTCCATACTGGTACTTTCGCATTTAGAAAAATCTGCTGATACCCCTGTATAATTGCTACCATAGGATTAAAATAGAATAACCAGGATTTAATGGCTTCGGGTAAAATACTTACTGGATAAATAATAGGAGTAAGCCAAAACCAGAATATGATGATAATTCCGGTCATTTTACCTATATCTCTAAAAAAAATATTTAAAGTTCCTAAAATTAACCCTAACCCTATTGCAATCCCTTGTTGAATAATTAATAACGGAATGATGGCAAAAATAACCGTACCTGGAAACCTGTCAATAATAATTAAAAAAATACTAATCAATAGTAAATTAATAAAAAAATTAATCATGGCAGAACTTAAAATTACTACCGGTAAGGTAGCTCGAGGAAAATTAGTTTTTTTTATTAAACTTGCTTGCTCCAAAAACATATTCAAACTACGAATAATCACCCCTGAAAATAATTCCCAGCTAATAATACCTATACAAATAAAAATACTGTACGCCCATTTATCCTCTTCCAGACCCGATAATTTTGCCTGCATTACTTGGGAAAAAATCACTGTATAGATGATAATCATTGCCAAAGGCTCGAGAATATTCCACATTCCACCTAATAAAGAGCGAGCGTAACGTCCTCTAAACTCTCGTATTATTGCACCTAAAATAAATTCTCTATACGCCCATAAGGCTCTAAGCATTTGCATACATCTTATCCACTCATCCCCCACAAAGTTACTTAAAAACCTGGGAATTCTTGTTTTTCAACAGCAAACCTGATCATGTTCATGGCGCAATTGCTAAAATTCCCAACGTATGCCACCTGTAAATTCATCCAGGCTTTCATTGTCATATGCTAGTTGTTTACGATAACTAATAAAGCCTGATAAACCGTTTTTCCAGACAAAAGAACTACCTAGTCGTACATTAAAATAGGAATCATCCACTTCATCCCCTTCAAATAAAAATGTTACATTACTACCACTTGCTTCAAAATACCCTGATACTTCTCGATTTGGCGCATCAATATCATTGATCCATTCAAACCATAAGTATGGTTGCAAAATTCCCCATGATTGGCTCATACTGTAGGCTACTTGCCCCCCTAAATTTAATGATAAAAGGGTATCACTTTCTGCAACAATATGATATGCCCAACCTGCACCGTTAGCATTTGCATCCTTAGGGGTTTCCGTATATGCATCAATATCTGATTTAACATAATATAACCCTAATGCAGGACCATACGATAAGGCTTTATGGGTAAAGGTATATCCTCCATTGACACTTAGATTAAATTGCTTACCATCTGTATCTGAATTAAAAGTTTGATTCACCCGATATTCTGAAGGGAGATCGCTATTTAAAATATAGTTAATATTACGGTTTTGAGAGAAACTATCATTACCATACCCCAAACTCGTATCAATATAATATTTATCACTCAGATAATAACTACCATATAACAAGAATTGATAGGCTTTTACCCTATTATCTCCTGCATTAGTATTATAATCGGTCTTCGTATTAGTGTAACCTAAGGCTGCTCCTATAATTAAATTATTCTTAAGACGATAATCGCCTCCTAAAGTCAAGCCTTTAATATCCAGATCATAGCCTGTCTCTCTATCAGACTGCTCATGATCTCCGGTGGCAATACTACCATTTAGGAAAAAATTTAACCGTCTAAAAGTATCTTCACTGTCATCACCTGCTGCACCACCTCTTGCACCTTGTAAATCATCCACTAACATTGCAATATCTTCAGCTCTTAACACTTTATCTTGTATACGAAAACTCAACCCCTTAAATATAGAAGTATCAGTATCCTCTCGTAGAGCCACTAATCGCTGTTGTATATTACTACGATGAATAAATACCTGAGTAAAAGAAGTCGGTAATAAGGATGTTGCTGCACCAGGTATAATTTCTTCTAATGCTTCATTACTCCCAGTTGTGGCAGTTACCAAAATATCACAATCTTTTTGAAAGATTTCGGTATTACCCTCAGGGTTTTGACAATTTGTTAATATATTTTTTTGAATAATCTGTGTTGGTGCATTCTCTGCCACTAAACGTTCATCTTCCTCACTTTCTGAGTTATCATCAATGATAGTAACTGAAGTAAATAAACTGGCTATTGTTACATTCACTGGATTAACTAATACCAGTGCCAAACGCTCTTGATTCTCTTTTATCTTATCTTTCACAATTTGTAATGTAACGGATTTTGTCCCTCCTTCTGCTGCGCCCCATGTCAAAGTACTCCCTGTTAGGACATAATCTGCACTATTTGCTGATTCAGGCGTAGCTTCCACGATGACATCAACTTGTGCTATCCCCTCTAAGGCTGAACCATCTACACTTTCTCGGCGAACATTGATAATGACGGTATCCCCTTCAGTCGTTATAACGCTACTCTTTTCAAAGACAACTTGTCCGACATTTGCCGACACATTGATACTATAAAAAAAGGATAGCCCCCCTAAAAATAAAAGCCTTAAATATATTAATGAAGTATTATTTATTTTAATCATTTTTTATCCTCAACCTTTTCTAAAGTGAGTAATTTGAATTCAATGGCTCCACTACTTGTCACATCAGGTACTATATAACGTAACTGCAATGTCCATTTGCTTAAAATACCACCTAATTTATCATTTCTAAGATGTAAACGAGGAATAGTCAATACATCAGTCAACAAATTAAATTCAGAAATAAACTGTTTATTCGACAGCAATGCTGCTTGATTTTCCACAGTACCTAAATATGTTACTTCATCGATAAGTAATCGATCTTTATCACGCACTTTCATTGTAACAGTAAATAAACTATCTTCTGCATTACTTAAAGGTAAACGTAACAAAGGGATACTCAGTTTATTTTGTTCTTGCAAATAAACAGCAATACTTTGATCAACATTAACAGGCAATGTAATGGCATCCACATTAGCTCTAAATTCTAATAGATTATTACTATCCAACCCTCCAGATTGACTCTCTTCCAACGCAGAAAAATCTAATTTTAATTGCCCATAGAGATCACTAAATAAAACCTCATTAATACTCACTGCATTACTATATGTTGCATTAATCTGTAGTGCAACACTGCTATCGACTACAGTAAATGCCTTGCCTATTCCTGAACCGATTGAACCGGCACTATCTTCTAATGTATCAAAGGCTAAATTCGCTCGTCCTGCATTAAAAATAATTCCCTGCAAACTTGCACTATTTGTTTGTAACACAAACACACTATTGACAATGGCAAGACGCCAACCATTCCCATTAACCACTCCATTTCGGAAAATATGTATTTCCTGTTGACCATCAGTGTGTAATGCCACAACCTGCATACCATTAACACTGATAGAAGGTTCTACTGCAATCGCATTAATTACTTCACCGGTCGTAAAAGCTAGATTGGTTTCTGTTTCTATTGTCGTAACGGGTATCTCATCATCAATCAGCAGCAATTCCAACTTTGATTGCACAATCGTTTCATCGCTATTTGTCGCTTCCCAAGTGATATTAATAAATTCCAATTCTTCCTCTAGCGTATCATCAATAACATGCAATGTAATACTATCTGATAAACTCCCAGCAGGAATACGCAAAGTCTGTGAAGACAAGATATAATCTTCCCCAGGTATTGCAGCATGATCGATAACACCAGGCGGCTGAATATTAGCCTGTAAAATAACATCGCTATCTCTAATCTTACTTAACGTTGCAGTAATGGTTGCCACACCACTATTTTCGACTAATTGTTGCTGATCCACATTGATGCTTATCACTCCTATATCATCATTATCAATAATAGTTAGGGTTATTGGGTTAATTTGTTGCGTAGCTAACAAGGCACCTTGTACATCAATGATATGAATAGCTAAATTCTCATTTCCTTCAAATATATTATCATCTAGCAGTATAATACTCTGCGTACTTGTAAGCGTATCAGGAGGAATTATCAAGGTATCACTTTCTAAAATAAAATCTTCATCATTTTGTGCTTCCCCTGAAAGGGTATATGTAATACTCACTGCCTCTGTTTGCAACTGATTAAGTGTAGCTCGTAATAGCACTTGCCCTCCATTTTCAGCCACTGTATCTTGTGATAACTGCACTAAAACATTAGTTGCTACAGGCACATCATTGTCTTGGATCAAGACATTCACCACCCGATTATCACCAATACTTGCCCCATCTGCCTGAGCCATAATAATTTGAATTATTTCATTATCTTCAACTATATCATCATCAATGATTGTTAGACTACTTGATGCCTGTAAGGTACCGGGTAAAATGATTAACTGTCCTCCTCTTATCGTATAATCCTCATTAATTTTGGCATTGCCTCCTAACGATAATGTAACAATCACAGGATTTATAAACGTTTCATCTAACCGTGCCGTAATTTTTATTTCAGTATTACTCTCACTCACATTATTCGTACTTAACTGTAAATTGACTACTGGCAGTGCATCATCATCTTGTATTACTCCCCGTACCTCATTATCTGAACCTATACCTGCACCAATAACCTCCGAGATAGTCACAATAAATTCCTCATCGACCTCAATATCATTATCATCTAATGCTTTTATTAGTACACCTGTAGAAATACTTCCTGCTGGAATAACAATATCTATATTAGATACTTTATAATCTATATCAATAATCGCTGCACCGGTAAAAGTAACAGTCACTACCACATCGCTCGTGGCAACTTGAGTTAAATTTACAGATAAAATCGTTTGTCCATTTACTTCAGATAATACCGTATTTGCCAAAGAGAGGTTTACTTGATTAACATCATCATCAATAACATCAATACTAAAACTGCTCGTCCCATTTAATGTTACTCCTGTTACATCCCCTATCGCTAGTTCAATGACCTCATTTCCTTCTATTAAAGTATCATTAATAGATAAAATAGTAGCACTCCCTGTAACACTCCCTGCAGTAATAACGATAGAGCTAGTATTAATCGTATAATCACTATTTTCTGTTGCACTACCTGTTACAATTAAGGGAATGCTTATATCTGTTGTTGTCGAGCTATCAAGCGTTGCCGTAATAACTACTTCTCCCGCATTTTCAGTTAATTCTGTGGTATTGACAGCCAGTGTTAGCGTAGGCGTTATTTGTGTATCATCATCCAGTAAGGTAATATCTAAAATATTTGTTGTGGAAGTGCTTGCTCCTTCAATATTACTAACTAGAATAATAATATTTTCATCCCCTTCTACCGCAATATCATCTGTAGCCGTTAAAGTAATATTTGCAGAATTACTCCCTGCCGGAATAATAACAGTTTGTGATGTCAACTGATAATCTGTTCCATTAATTGCTGTACCTGATGTACCGAGAGTAACACTGACATCCTGTGTGAGAATATTATCTATTAATGCTGTAATAATCACCTCCCCGGCATTTTCATTAATAACGGTCGTGTTGCTACTCAAACTGACTGTCGCATTATCATCTTCAATGATAATAATATCTATGCTCGTTGTTGTACTGGTATTTGCTCCAGTAATTGTATCAATACTAACGGTAACGGTTTTATCTCCTTCGATAATAGTATTATTTACCGCCGTCAATATAATTGATGCTGAAGTACTCCCAGAAGGAATAAGTATCGTTTTCTCACTCACTGTGTAATCAGTCCCTTCCACTGCACTACCTGACAAGCTTATCCCAACACTCACATCATCTGCTATCACATTATCCAAAGTAGCAGTAATAACCGCTTCCCCGGCATTTTCTGTAATACTGGTATTACTGGTACTTAAATTAACCGTTATATCATCATCAATAATCGTGGCACTCACGCTACTGCTTACACCTAATACTGCACCACTAATATTTGTAACATTGACAATAATATTTTCATCCCCTTCAGAATTACTATCATCTAACGTATTCAATGTTACACTCGCACTAAGATTACCGGCTGGAATAATCAAACTGCTATTCGATAAAGTATAATCTGCTCCTTCTGTTGCAGAGCCTGATGTTACAAAATCGAGTAATATATCTTCTGTTGCAACCTGATCCAGGGTAATATCTATTACTGCTGTATCGTTATTTTCCAGCAAACTAACCGTATCAATAGCCAACTCTACAATAGACAAGTCATCATCAATAATCGTCGTGGAAATGCTACTTGATGGACCTATAATGACATCACCGGTAACACTTTCAATCTGGATAATAATTTCTTCATTCCCTTCAACCAAGCTATCATCAATACTGGTTATAGTTATAGATACTGATAACGATCCTTGAGGAATGACTAATAGTTTTTTTTCCAAACTATAATCTGTTGATTCTAACGCAACACTGCCAGTTAATAATGATATACTTACATCTGTCGTAGCGGCAGTATCTAATTGTGCTGTAAGAATAATTTGTTGCCCATTTTCAAAAAAGAATGAATCACTTACTGATAAATTAACTTCAGCAGCAATAACCGGTAATGATAATGCAGCAAAAAGCACCCCTGAGAGAAGAGTATATAAACGAAAAAAAACTTTATTTAGCAGTATCTTGTACATCAATGTTGCTCCAGCATAGATTGATCATCTAATGATTATTTATCCATTCCAACGTTAAAATTATAGGATGTTATTGAAACCATAGCATAACAATAAATAAATTGTAACTTTATTCATTATAGCTAACAATGCTAAAAGGCATTGTATTGAATACCTTATGCAATGGTTAGTCAATATTATGTTATCTTTGTCTATTTAGATGATTATAGCAATCATATTGCAGCATCATCTAAATTATTTAATTTTATTTCTGAAACAGCTGACTGTTATCATCCTAATGAGCAAGTTACTATAATGATTAGTCAATGATATTTACGGATCATCTTCCAGATAACACCTTGTGGTGGACTGCTCCCAGTTATTAAATAGGTTAAAGCATGTTCATTTTGCAAGCTCCATTGCATACGAAAATGGGCATAATAAGCACCGCAAAATAAAATCTTGTCATCTAGTTTTAATGATATATCTTCATCTGGCAGGATTTGATATGACATGCCATGATAGAGTAATAACGGGATACAAGGTAATTGCCGTTCTCGATCATTGGGATCAGATAAAATATCAGCAAGTTTTACTGATGACCCTGATTTAATAGCATGATAGACAGCAGGGGTATCTTCTATATTAAAAACCACTTCCCATATTTCAGGGAACATATCATTACTGACCGCAACGATACGGCTGATAACTTCACACGCCCATTGATCTGTTTGATTTTTTGAAATAGAAAGAAAACGGGCTAATAAAGGGGTTGATAATAATAGCCGAATACGGTTAGCAATAATATAACTTGGGTGCATCACAATATCAGCATGAATAGCATTGACAATGGTGTCATTGCTTTGTTGATTCTGTCGGATAATCACAAATAAATGCGGATTTAATTCTCTTGCTGTCATAATGATCGATAAATTATTCATATCATTATCTGTTCCTGCAATAATTCCTACTGCATCCCCGATCTTTCCTTCTAATAAAGTGTTAGCTTCTGTACCACGTCCTTTAATGGTATCAAAAGGTGCTTGTGTCTGTTCTGGCATTGCTTCAATAATTATCATTGTAATATTTAGTTTTTTTAATTGTTGGTAAATCGCTTTACCAAACCGCCCAAAACCACATACAACCCAATGCCCGTGTTTAGGAGGATAGAGTGGATCACTTAATAATTGATGAGTTTGTCCCGTTAACCATTCGGTTAGTAAATATAACCCTGGAGATTGCATAGCAGTTGCTAAATGTAGAGCAAAGGTATCAAATGGATCAACAATATAATCCGTACCAAAAGATGCCATATTAGCTGCCGTATCATGGGAATCGGCTCGACAAATGACCTTTAATTCAGGATGTAATAAACGACTGGTAATAGCAATATGTAAATTGACATCATTTTCATTTGTTAATGCTACAACACCCTGACATAAAGGATGTTGTAAACCTGCTTCAATAAGGTGTATTGGTTTACTCGCATCAGCACAAAAACCTGGCACGTACTGAGGTAAGTTTTCCAACTTTAATACCTGAATACGTTGTTCATTAATATCTAATACTACTGCATGTTGCCCCCTATCAGACAAGGTTGCCACCAATGCTGATCCCGTTTCTCCATATCCACATATTAAATAAAAGTTATCTCGCAATTTTTTTATTTGTCGAGCAAAACGGCGTTCTGTTACGGCTTGTTGAAATACCTTATCTTGTAATAAATTAATCATTTTACCAATAGAATACAACCAAACAATCACTGTACTAAAGATAGTAATAGTTACCCATAAACGCTGGGCATCAGTAAAGGCATACGGTATTTCACCAAATCCAATCGTAGTTGACATATAGCTGACAAAATAAAAAGCATAAAAAAAATCCATACGCCAAGGATTTCCTTGCTCATCAATACCAGGAATGAGTACAAATCCCAAAATAGCAATAGAAAAGGTAATAATCAATACTAATAAGGGCATTCGCATCTGGCGAAAAATAAGAAAAAAAGTATTATCCATCATTCAGTAATCGAAGAACCTGCTTACGTTTAAATTTTGTCTCATACCGCTACTAACTATCGCTATCGGCGTAACATAACTGTTTCTATCAATAATAATATGACAGATAAAATATTTGCTAATAATGCACCACCTGCTAACGATACAATACTGGCCATAATGTTTTGACTCACCCCTCCATCCAGGACATGCGTTGCCATACCCCATAATATAGCAGCGGCCAATAACTGAATAATGGCAACAAAACTGGTTGCCAATAATACTGCACCCATTTGCGTGCGATCACCAAATTTTAGTACCGTAGCAATTAAATTGACAACGACTACAAAAAAGAATTCATAGACATCATGATGTGCTGGGTTATCTATATCACCATAAAAAAAACCAAAATTTAGCGTTAATGCTAAAACAATAAAAAAACCAAAAATGACCTTTTCTGGGTTCATCAAAAATTCTCCACGCTGAATCTATCTTAAAAATTATCTAATAAAAATACATCTTTTATACCCTAATGCAGCATACTGGAATTAAGGAGTCATCAATCCATGAACTTGCGGCATTAGTGCTTTGCAGATATAATTCTTGGGTTCAAAAAAAATCGTCTATTACTTATGCCACTGTTTATTCATATTGTATCTCACAGTAGGAGTATCAACTATTGTTGTTAAAGTCTATTTTCAATCATATCCTCGTTATTTTTTTATCTCTTTCCTGTAGTGCTTGTTCAAATAGTTTAATAGATAACATTTCTAATGATATGTTGCAAAAAGAATTACACAAAGCGGTTAAATTATATGATAAATCATTACGCTGGGGAAATTGGGAAGCATTATTACGACTTATCAGACCAAAGCCAGATACACAATTTACAGACAATGAGCTACAACAAAAATATATTGCGGATTTAAAATATTTGGAGCATATCCGAATCACCCGTACTCAAATGAGTACCCCTGAATTTTATCCCCAAACAAAAGAAGCAGAAAGTTTTATCATTATTGATTATACCCTCCAGTATGGCAATGCTATCCATGTAGAAAAACTAAATCTACATTGGTGGTATGACAAAGAAAATGAATTTTGGTTTACAGAAACCCCATTACCTACCTTTAAGCCACTGAAAAAACAGAAAAAAAAGTAATTACCCTCTGTTTTACTATTTTTTATAGCTAATAATGAAAAAGAAGGCTTTACTTAGTTGAATAATACAACTATCATATATAAAGAACTGAACTATTTAGTTCTCTGCATCATACTTAGTTGAATTTTAACAATAAGGGGTTTGAAAAATGACCATCATACATTTACAACAAGTAAACACCCGTATCGTACAGTGGATACAAAAAAAAATGCAACAAGCCCATACCGATAAACTCACGATTGATATTTCAGGAGGCATTGATTCTGCCGTTACTGCCGCATTATGTATACAAGCAAGCGGTACTGATAATACGCTAGGAGTATATAGTGCATGTCATTCTAGCCCTCAATCCAAACAACGTGCCAGATTACTTGCTAAATGTTTAGGGATGCAATTAGTAGAATATGATTTAACGTCTATTTATGACAAGGTAGTCTCTCAGTGTCAACAAGAATTTAAACGTTTATCCCTTTCTTTCCCTGATCCTGATGCTTCCCAATATCGCACTATTTTTGGTTCATTACGTTCTACTTTGCGAGCCCCAATAGGACGCTTTACCAATAGAGCCTTTATGGGAGGATTACGGGTAGGAACAGGTAATCGAGATGAAGACGAATTAGTACGTTTTTATCAAAAAGGCGGGGATGGAGAAGTAGATATTAACCCTATTGCGGGGTTATTTAAATCTGAAGTCTGGCAACTTGCTGAATATTTAGATATTCCGACAGAAATTATTAATGCCATACCCACTCCAGATCTATGGGGCAACGGTGAGGTACATAATGATGAAGAGGAATTATCTACTTTGACAGGTGTCCCCTTAACTTACACACGACCCAATGCCCCTTTGGGAAGTATTGAGTGGGCATCGAGAGAAAATCAAAAAAACGGGATTATTACAGGTGTTAACCAGCAATGTAATGCTCAACAATTACAAGAAAAGTTTTCCTATAATGCAGAGCAAATTGCCATTATTGAAGCAATACGCAAGCTGGAACAAGCTAGTCGTCATAAAGCAGAACCCCCTCCCTACTTATATCGTGATAACCTGGAAAAAGAAGGGCTGGTCTACTAAAAAACTATCTACCTCTCTATCTCTATTTCTACTATAATTGATGACAATCAAGTAATAATAGGATATATAATTTTATGGATATTCAACCATTTTTAAAAGTTATGAGTGATAAAGGGGGGTCTGATCTCTTTTTTAGTACCGGCGCACCGGTTACATTAAAAATTGAAGGACGTTCTCAAGCACTCAATAACACTGCTTTAAAGCCTGGTGTTATTAAAGCATTAGCCTACAGTATTATGGATAATGAACAAATTGAGGAATTTGAACAAGAATTAGAAATGAATTTAGCTATTTCTGCTCCGGGTGCTGGACGTTTTCGTGTCAATATTTTTCGACAACGAGGGGAAGTCTCTATGGTTATCCGGAATATTAATTCTCAAATTCCTGATACCAGTCATCTTAATTTACCACCTATATTACATGAATTAATTATGGAGCCTCGGGGCTTGATTTTAGTTGTAGGAAGCACTGGATCAGGTAAATCAACCACTTTAGCCTCTATGATTCAATATCGAAACAATCACGCTCCTGGACATATTTTAACCATTGAAGATCCCATTGAATATATTTATTCACATAATAAATGTATTATTAATCAACGAGAGGTAGGGTTAGATACGAATAGTTATGAAAATGCTTTAAAAAATGCCTTACGGGAAGCACCAGATGTTATTTTGATTGGAGAAATTCGAGATAATAATACCATGAAACATGCAATTACGTATGCCGAAACGGGACATTTATGCCTTTCTACTCTCCATGCAAATAATGCTAAACAAACCCTTGACCGTATTTTAGGATTATCTGAAGAAAATCACCAACAAATTTTAGGCGATTTATCTCGTAATCTACGTGCCATTGTTTCACAACGCCTTATTATTGGTAATAATGGCAAACGTTTACCCGCTGTGGAAATTATGATTAATTCTGCTTATGTCGCTGATTTAATACAACAAGCCCGCTTTGATGATTTAAAATCAGCTATGGAAGAGGGTATGGATGTCGGTATGATGACCTTTGATGAAGCCCTCTATCGTCTTTACAGAGATGGCAAAATTGATGAAGAATCTGCCCTCAAAAATGCAGATTCACGTAACGATTTACAATTAAAGATACGCCTAAGTGGTGGCAGAGATACGACACAAGCCAAAGAAGAAGCAGATAGCAGTGTAGATTTGGGTAATATTTTAATTGACGAAAGTATGTTGTAGTTCTATTTCCCACCACCCAGATTTTATCAGACGTGCCGTAAAACCCCGTCCTTTAGGGCAGGGATATAAGGCACACTTGCAATACTACAAGCGTGTATTACAATACCCGTTATGATCATTCGTAAAGCCTTTAAATTTCGGCTCAACACCACTGAGACCATTGAAACTGACTTGCTTCAGTACGCCGGTAATTGCCGCTGGTTGTGGAATAAGGCTCTGAGAATAAACCTGCATCACCTGGAATACAAACAGCACTGGCTCGGTGCTCAGGTGTTGTATGTTGATCCAAAACATACCAGCCAGAGATGTCCGCACTGTGGTCATACCAGTAAAGATAACCGGCAAAGCCAGGCTGAGTTTGTCTGTGTCCGCTGTGGATATCAGGAACATGCTGATGTGCCAGGTGCCAGAAATATATTAGAGCGGGGACACCGCTTGTTAGCCTGTGGAGAGATTGAGGTTGCTCAGCTCTGTGAAACAGGAACCGAAAGGCTTAGTGATAAGCCGGAACCTGTATTAGTCTAAAGGACTAACAGGAATCCCCTTCCTTTAGGAAAGGGAGAATGTCAACAGGTGGTGGATTGAGCCATTTTCAACCATTCCAAATGGTGCATGCTTTCATCACCAAAAACAAGAAAATGAGGATTTAATAACGAATCTTTTGTATTGTAACGCAATTCTTCTAATTGTGTATCGGTTAATAACCCTCCTGCTTCTTTCACAATACATTGTGCTGCTGCTGTATCCCATTCTGATGTAGGACCGAGACGAACATAAATATCAGCACTTCCCTCAGCAACCAAACATGATTTTAATGAACTTCCCATACTAATAAAGGTATATTTTTCTACCTGGGCTAAAAAACTTTCCAACACTTTACCACTTTGGTGAGAGCGGCTACCAGCAATAACTAACGTATCTCGATGGGGTTTTTGTACGCTAATACGTTCTTGTGTGCATTGTTTTACTTGCTTATATGCTCCAAATCCCTCATAAGCATAATACAAAGTATCTAAAACCGGCGCATAAATAACGCCTAAAACGGGACGTTGTTGATAAATTAAGGCAATATTAACGGTAAATTCACCATTATGACGAATAAACTCTTTTGTACCATCTAAAGGATCGACTAACCAATAAACATCCCATTGATTGCGTTCTGAAAAGGGGATATTATCAGATTCTTCAGACAAAACAGGAATGGCAGGGGTTAAAGCTGATAGCCCTTCCATAATAATATTATGTGCCGCCAAATCTGCTTCCGTTAAAGGGGTATTATCCCCTTTTTGCGTGATAGTAAAACTTTGATTATAAATATCAAGGATCGCTTCACCTGCTTGTTTTGCTATACCAATAACCGCTGTATTCCAACTCGGTAATGTAGCTTCAAAAGAAAAATTTGCTGACATAAATAACCTCAGTTCAATATGATTTTTTCTATCATAACATATCCATAGGATCGACATCCAATGACCAACGTAGTTTTGCCGATCGGTATCCTTGTTGCAACAATACCATCCATTGTGCTAAAAATCGGTGTAATGGTGTCCTTTGAGAGGCTTGTACTAATAATTGAGCACGATACCAATTGGCTCTTTTTTCCATCGGTGCACTAACTGGACCTAATAACTGCACTGAGGTTTGCTGTAATAATAACTTTTTAGCCTGGTTTCGTTGTTGCTGTAAAAATTTTAAGGCATCCCCTTCCTGAGTCGCTTCTGCCCGTAATAAAGCATAGTAACAATAAGGAGGTAGGGCTAATAAGCGTCTTTCTTCTAACGCTTGTTGTACAAAAACACTATAGCCTTTTTGTACAATAGTCTCTAATAAAGGATGATGAGGTTGAGCGGTTTGTATAACCACTTGTCCAGCTTTATCTTCTCTACCTGCCCTGCCAGCAACTTGTGTAATCAACTGTGCAGTCCGTTCCGTAGCACGAAAGTCTACTGAAAAAAAACCTTGATCAATATCAATTAATGCCACTAATGTTACATTCGGAAAATGATGCCCTTTTGCTAACATCTGTGTACCAAGTAATATTTGTTGTTGCCCTTTTTCCACCTGTTTTAAAACCTGTTCTAATTCTCCCCGTGCCTTAGTGGTATCTCTGTCAATACGAATAATATCTGTGCTTGGAAAATGCGCCTGTAAACTTTCTTCTAATCGTTCTGTACCCACTCCTAACATTAATAATCCTGTGCTTTGACAATCTGGACATTGCTCAGGAATAGAAATACTTGCCCCACAATGATGACAAGATAAATAATGGTGTTTTTGATGTAAGGTCATACGGGCATCACAATGTTGACAATGTGCCATCCAGGTACATTTATCACACATTAAAACCGGTGCATAACCTCGCCGATTTTGAAATAATAAAACTTGTTGTTTCGCTTCCAAATGCTGTGCAATAAGTTGTAATAAGGGATCAGATAACCCGGATTTTGGTTTTGCACTGCGTATATCTAAAATATCAATACGAGGTTTTTTTGCATTACCTGCCCGTTGAGATAAAAATAACCGTTGATAACGGCCTGTTTCTGCATTATAAATGCTTTCAAAAGAAGGGGTTGCTGATCCCAGA
The DNA here is from genome assembly GCA_026994225.1 of Gammaproteobacteria bacterium. Classification (GTDB taxonomy): domain Bacteria; phylum Pseudomonadota; class Gammaproteobacteria; order GRL18; family GRL18; genus JALWRI01. The sequence goes on from JALWRI010000005.1 coordinate 159,361, forward strand.
ATAATAGGAATATTTGCTTTGCTTGCTCGAATAACGGCTAAATCTCTCGCAGAATAACGGAAATTATCTTGTTGTTTAAAAGAGAGATCATGTTCTTCATCCAAAATAATGAGCCCTAATTGTGGCATCGGTGTAAAAACTGCTGAACGAGTACCGATAACAATCTGCGCCTTATTTTCACGAGCAAAATACCATCCTTGCAGTCGTTGCCTATCAGTGAGTGCAGAATGTAAGGTAACAATATATTCGGTAAAGCGTTGTTGAAAACGGCTTAATAATTGTGGTGTCAATCCAATTTCAGGCACAAGAACAAGAACCTGTCGCTGTTGTTGTAAAACTTTTTTGATAACTTGTAAATAGACCTCCGTTTTTCCACTGCCAGTAATACCTTCGAGTAAAAATACCTGAAATTGTTGACCATTTTCAATAATACCTTGTAATGCTTGTTGTTGCTCTCTATTTAAAGTTAATTCCGCTTGTGATATAGCCGTAGAGCTTTCAGGATGAATAGTTTTTTCAATACTTTTTAACCATTGTTTTTTTTCTAAAGTATGTAATACCGAACGCAAATTAGTACCTAGCAAGGCAGTAATTTGCGTATCACTTAATAGCTGTTTTTCAGTTTGGAATAATTGTAATAACGCTTTTTGTCGTGGTGCATGTGTCAGTTTTTGCGGGTCTATTGTTTGTCCTAAAGCGGTCAAAGACCAATATTTTTGTGAAGCAATTTTCCATCCTTTAGGTTGACGTAAACTTGCCGGTAAGGCTGTTTGTAATACCTCACCTATAGGATGATGATAATACTCACTCGCCCATAATAATACCTCTAGCAAGGTATTATCAAAAACAGGACGATCATCTAATACTTTATCGACTGGCTTTAATTTATTTATCGCAATATCGGATGTTTTTAAAAGTCGGATAACAATACCCACTTGCTTTTGTCGTCCAAAAGGAACGGCTACTCGCATACCAATGGATAAAGGATATAATGTATGTTGCGGAACAAGATAATCAAATACTTTACGTAAGGGAGTAAAAACGGCAATTTGAACAATCATAACATAACAATTAATTTCCCTACCAAATTAAATCATCAGGAATTTGGTACTCGGCATAGAGGTCATCATCCGCACTTGTTGTTTCATCTTTATCATTGCGTACAATAATACAATCTACATTACGGCTAATAATCTTTTCTGCTACCGTACTTGGGATAACCGCATAACTGTCTTCTATTTTTGCTATCGCTAATATCCCATCTGTTAGTTGCTGATGATGTGTTGGAGATAATAAGACTTTCTTCACTTTACCTTGATCAGAAAAATGATAGCTAATCCCTTTATCCGCAACAGCTTGCGGTAATTGATTCATTTCAACCAGTTGTTTAATTTGAGCACGTAATGCTTTTTCCTGCTTTAATTCTTCTCTTTTTGCATTGAGCAATTTATCATATTCTTTCTTCTTTTTTTCTTGTTGTTGTAATTGTAATTTTTGTTCATCAATTTGAACCCTGTTTTTTCCTTTTGTTTTACGTTTTTGATATTTTTCTTTTTTACTTTTATTTAATGATTTTTTATCCACCAAACCGGATTGTAATAACTGATCTTGAAATGAATTTCCCATAATAATCATCAACCTGCATTATTTTCCTAATTTTTGTTTAATCGCCAAAACACCCTGATTTCGCAACGCTTTAAGTAAATTAAGCTCCTTTTCAGTAAGATTAATTTCTCCGGCTGTTTTTTTATCTACATAAAATAAAGCAATCGCTACTTTTTTTATTTTAACTGGTAATAATAAAAAGGTATGGGATGATATCGCTTTTTTAAACCATGCCGGTATAGTGTGTCGCACACTTTGATGACGTACATCTTCAATCAAAATGTCCAAACCTCTATCCAATGCAATATGAAAAACATCTTTTTGATAACAAGCAGGAAACTGAAAATGCGTTAACATGCCATCGATGCCATCACCAAAACCAATTTGTGCTTCCATTTTACCGCTTTTTGCATTATTTACAAAAACCAGAACGTTATCAAAATCCATAGCACGATACATTAATTCTAAAATCATACGAAAAACATCATTGACAATATAATCTGATAATAAAATCGAAGTAATATCTTGTAATCCATCTGCTAATAATAAATGCCGTGCAACGTCTTCTTGTTTAGGTGTGTTCTTATCAGTATTATTTTCCAATATAATCACTGTATTATCTGCACTGCTATCATCATCGATTGCGTGTATTGGCGTATTTTTAAAAATAGGACTATCTTGTACATCAATATTAGCCACTTGCGTAAATTTTACTAATTCTTGTTTTGATAGTTGCATTAAAGCGGTGATTTTTTTCTCTGACAAATTCAATGTATATTGGTATTTTTCTTCTAAGGCCTCTACTTTTTCTGCTACGATATGGTCATCTTGTTCTGCCATCAAACAAGCTACATCATTAGCAAAATGAGATAAAACTTGTAATTGTTCTACCTGTGTAATCGGTTTAACTTCATACTGCTCTTGTGTCAACATCTCCATGCTCGCTACAATGGTATCAGGAAATGCCCATTCTTTTGCCACACTTTGCCCTAATACTTGCGTTGAAACGCCCAAAATCATTAAACTGGCCTGCTCTTCCGTCAACGCATTTTGTACCATCAATTTATGTATTTCAGTTGCTTCATCATGAAAATACAAGGTGACCAAGAGGCTGCCCAAATTTCTAAACATGGCACAAATAAAGGCTTCTTCTGTTACTTTCATATTGCTTTTTTGAGCCGTTTGTTCTGCAATAATACCCGTTAATAAAGCATGAACTGTCTGATTACGTAATAATTGTGCCTGGGATTTATTACGTAAATGTTCAATGACTAATAAAGTCATAGCAATAGAACGAATAGCATCATGTCCCAAGATAATCACTGCACGGGAAATAGTATTAATTTTTCCTGCATAACGGGAATAATATGCAGAATTAACAGTTTTAAGTATTTTGTTTGTCAATGCATAATCATTCAATATTACATTGGATAGTTCACTCGCTCCTCTATCATTATTATGTACTAAATGATTTATTTTAGTAATAGAAAGGGATAAAGCAGGGAAATCTTTTTTCTGACGAATACGCCGTAATAAAAAATCTAATGCTGCGTTACCCGTGCTTTCCTCTATTTGCAATATATCTTTATTAATATCTATATATTCTGCTAATGCTTGCTCGATTTCTTTTGCATCTTGATAACGTACCGTTCTATCCCGATCCAGCATTCTCATAATAATATGTTCTAGCTGCTCGTCAATAGCATCATTATATTGTGAAGGTAATACTACTTTTTGATATAAGACCTGATTTAAGACCTCTTGTAATTTTTTCCCATTAAAAACCCGTTTACCTGTCAATAATTCATAAAAAATCAACCCTAGTGAAAAAACATCATTTGCCTTTCCCACGATATTTTCAGTAAGATATTCAGGCGCACAATAGCGTGGAGTACCTGCAAAATTATCACTTTTTACTTCCCCTTGCTGCAACATACGTGCAATCCCAAAATCCATCACTTTGGGTATATTATGCGTATTAATTAATATATTTGCTGGTTTTAAATCACAATGTACCACATCATGTTCATGGGCATGGGCAATCCCTTGCACAATAGCTCGTATAATATTAACCGCTTTATTTACTTCTAATTGACCCGTATTTTTTATTACCTCTGATAGTAATTGACCTTCTACATATTCAAACACTAAATAGGCTTTATTTTTATCTTCCCCTGCTTCATAGATAGAAACAATATTTTTATGTTCAAATTTGCTTACCGCTCTCGCTTCTTTTAATAACTCATCCAGTTGCGTTTGCACATCAATCTGCTGGTTCAAGTGTAAAGACTTGATAGCAACATATCGTTCTAACTGTGGATCATAACCTTGATAAACAATTCCTTGAGCCCCTTCCCCCAATACTTTTTTAATCACAAAACGACCTATACGCTGTGCTGCCATAATAGTATTTCACTCTGCCAGGTAGATAATGCTATTAATTCACTAATTTAATGCAATATAAAATTGCATACTGATATTACGTACTATTATTTGATCACCATCTTCTAAACGCACTGGTTCACCTATATTTTTCCCATTAATTTTAACCTTACCTCTTTTATGTGGAGTAAGGGTATAACCATTTTGAGTATGGTGTATCACCGCTGACGTAGCGGGTGCAAACCACCCTTTTGCTAAAATATGACTGCCTTTTTGTTTACCTATAGTATATTTAACTCCTTCTAAGGTAAGTGTACGCTGCCCATTGCTATCCATCACCACTAATTTTGCATTACCTTTACCTTGTTTTATTGCTGCATCCACTTGATGTTTATGTAATAACCCTTCAATTTGAGAAGTATCAACCATCACGGTAGCATCCGGATCATCAATCACTCCATTAGCCTCTTTTGATGTTAACGGTGCTTCTTCTATTTTATTAATACCCATATTAATAAACTTTAAGGTATGCTTAAATATAGCGATCACATCATTATGTTGTAACATCTGTTGAGTAATTTGATCGCCATTGACATACGTACCATTTGTGCTTTGCCTATCTTCAATAAGAAACTGCCCATTTCCTTCTTGCACAATTCTAGCATGATGTCCTGATACTCCTTGATTTTCTATACAAATATCATTATCCGATGAACGTCCGATAGTGATTACCGATTTATTAATTGGAATTTCTTCTTTTACTGCACCTTGAAATATTACTTGAATATACGCCATTTTTTTTCCCTGTTATATTTAGTTATCTAACTTAACATGTCATGTTAATATATATTTACTCTACTCACCAGACAACAATAATAAATAACACGCTGTTTTCGTTGTTTGAAACTGCTACAATAACCGCTTTTACTTTTATTAACTAACTATTTATTACCATTATGTATCAACTTCTTACTCTTACCACTCCAGAGTGGACAGATACCGTTATTCATCATATTGATGATTTTTTGATCGATCATGCCTCTTGCGAAAAAAAAGCCTCTGGCATGGCAATGAGCCTGGTATCCCATTATCCTGATAGAGCCCCCTTATTAACCGCTATGATTGATTTAGCTATTGAAGAACTCCAACATTTTCGCCAAGTGGTTAAAATATTACAACAACGGCAATTAATCCCTCAAGCTGATCAAAAAGATGAATATATCAATCAACTGCGTAAAACTTTCCGTAAAGGAAGCAATGAATACTTGTTAGACCGGTTATTGATAGCCAGCATTGTTGAAGCAAGAGGATATGAACGCTTTACATTGCTTGCTAAAACCATACAAGAACCGCAATTAAAACAGTTTTATCAACAAATTAGCACCTCAGAAAAACGCCATTATTTACTATTTTTAGAATTATGTGAACACTATTTTCCAACTGAGATCATTCATTCTCGTCTGAATGAATTATTACAAATAGAAGCAAGTATTATCACTCGTTTACCTCTTCGTCCGGCGTTACACTAAAATGTCTGAGAATAAAGCCTTACATAAATACCTGCAACGACATGCAGAAAAAGTAATACAGTTAGTAACTACCCTTCCTGGACACTATCAACATAGTATCGTGATCCCCGTTTTTGATGAACCTATTAGTAATATTACTACCTTGTTAGGTAATTTATCCCATCAATCCTCAATTTTATGGATTATTATTTTTAATGCTCCAGATAATGCTAGCGATCAAGCCATTGCAAGAACACAAATGACCTTCATCACTTTACAACAATCAGGTAGCTTATTATGGCAACAATCACCGCTTTCTTTGTATCAATGGCAACAACATACCTTATTATTGCTCGATAATTGCCACTTTCCTTACCTCCCACATAAACAGGGTGTTGGATTAGCACGTAAAATGGGAGCAGATATAGCCGTAGCATTAATGCAGCAACAAAAAATTACCTCACCCTGGATTTATAATACGGATGCCGATGTACAATTACCTCCTGATTATCTACAAGTAAAAAAAGACGAGCAATATGTTGCCCATATTTACCCTTATCAACATCACGCTATACCAAAATTGAATTATAGTCGTATATGCTATGATTTATCTTTATATTATTATCTAGCAGGTCTGCATTATGCGTCATCCCCCTATGCTTACCATAGTATAGGCAGTATTTTATGTGTACATTATCACGCCTATGTCAAAGTACATGGCTTTCCCAAAAAATCCGCTGGCGAAGATTTTTATTTACTCAATAAATTACGTAAAACAGGAAAAATCAATACGCTATCTGCACCCATTATTCATATTCAAGCTCGTTTATCACAACGTGTCCCTTTTGGTACAGGTCCTGCGTTACATAAGATAGAACAATTACACACTCAGCAACAAGACTATTTATACTATCATCCTGATGTGTTTACTTGCTTACAACAATGGTTATCCATTATTCCTCATCTTTGGACACATCCTCCTCAACAAGCTGCTGCATTAGCTAATTATTTTTCCTGTCATCCTACTTTAATTTGTGCCGCTTTAGATGCTTTAGGCATCTTTCCTATACTCCAAAAAGCCCAACAACAAAGTTCCAATGCCACACATTTTGAACGCTATCTACACTATTGGTTTGATGCCTTTAAAACCTTAAAATTTATTCATTATTTGCGTGATCACGGTTTACCCTCTCAACCCTGGAGACAAATATTATCTCAAGCTCCTTTCTTAGCATCAATACCCGATTACAAAACAGATAAACCATCCCTACCTGATCTTTTACAGCATTTACAGTCACTTTCTCAATTCATAATACACAATAAAAAAAACATATATCTCTTTTAACTATTAAAAAACGTATTGAAAAACATTTCTCCTCTTGCTATTCTAATCCCGGTTTCAAGGTTTCCAAATATAATACATTGAAACTTATGCTAATAGAGCATAATAAATTACCTTATTGTAGGGTTTTAACTTAGGTTAAAAATAATCAACCATTAATATAACAACAAAATTGGAGATAAACATGGAATTATTCGATAATGAATGGATGGAAAAATATAAAGATGTCTGGAATGCAAGTCCAGAAGTATCTGAAGCATTAGCAAAGATTGACTTTGATTCAGTAATTGGGTGTGGATTTCCTGATGACGATCAACCTAAAGGCGTGCTTGTTGTAGAAAAAGGGGTCGCAACATTTGGTGGTGCTTATGATGGTCGTGAAATGAATTGGGATTTACGTGCTACTGAAGATAATTGGTTAAAATGGCAAGAAAAAGGTATCGGTATGACTGGCTTAGGGTTAGCAGTAAGTACTGGTAAATTAAAATTTGCAGTGGGTGATTATTCTTCTATGATTAAAAACCCTAGTATGGCAGGTCCTTTTGTGAAAAGTTTTGGCTTAATGGGGCAAGTTAAATAATAGCATAGTTTATTATAATACCCTCATACAGTTTCTAGCACTGTTTTGGGGGTATTCTTATTTATCCTCCAACTTACTTTAATATCTGTAACGCTTAACTCCCCGTTTTTTACTCTTCTTCACTATATCAATTTATCTAATATTTGTTGTTTGTGATATTTTTTATTAAACTACTAACAAATGCTGGCATTAACATAACCTTCTTCTCTTATAATCCATAGTTAAAATATTGCATGGTGGTTCAATTAAAAATATGAGTAATCCACAAAAGGACATTCCTAAAAAAATAGGTAAATACACGATTTATAGTGTTTTAGGACAAGGAGCAATGGGGTTAGTTTATAAGGCGTTTGATCCTCATATTGAACGTTATGTTGCACTCAAAACGATTGCCATGTCGAATGCTAACCAGGCAGAAAATCAGGTTAATATAGAACGTTTTCAACGTGAAGCCAAAGCAGCCGGAAGATTAAATCACCCTAATATTGTCAGTTTATATGAATATAATAATGAAAATCAGATTGCTTTTATTGCCATGGAATATGTTGAAGGCATTGAATTACAAACTTTATTTGCCAAACAACAGCGTTTTCGTCTAAAAGATACCGTTTATATTATTCGACAAGTATTATCTGCTTTATCTTACTCTCATGCTCAAGGTGTTATTCATCGTGATATTAAACCTGCTAATATCTTTTTAGATAAAAGTAATACTGTTAAATTAGGTGATTTTGGTATTGCTAAAGTAGATAATTCCAACTTAACCCAAACAGGCGTAATTTTAGGCACACCGAGTTATATTTCTCCTGAACAGATATTAGGTAAAAAAATTGATGGTAGAGCCGATTTATTTGCTGTAGGCGTGATTTTATATCAATTTCTCTCTGGTGAAAAACCTTTTAAAGGTGAATTAACAACCATTATTCATAATATTATTAATGTTAATCCTGCTCCTCCATCGCAAATACGTACTAAAATCCCCCCACAATTTGATCAAATTGTATTAAAAGCACTGGCTAAAAATCCTCAAGAACGCTACAGTAGCGCTGAGGAATTTTCCCAGGCATTAGAACATGCCCTACAACAACAAACACAATCTGCAAATAATCAGCAACAACCTCCTCCTCAACCTACTACCCCTGTTCCCTCACAAGGAGTAGCAATAGAAACTAATCCCCCCCAGCCCTCTATTATTACAAATAAAAAAGACCCTTTACTTATTACAGTATCTCCCTGGGGATCGAGTGATTTTACTTTATTAAGTGATGCCGTTCATGCTGCACAAGCACATAGTCAAATTTTAATACATCCTGGACTATACCAGGAAGAACGCAATATTATTCTTAATAAAGCACTTAAATTACGGGCTTTTGATGATACACAAAAAACCATTATAGAATGTTACCATCCTTCAGGTATACAAATAGCCTCAGATCAAGTAGAAATTTATGGGTTGCATTTTTATGGTAAAAACACTCAATCCAGAAGTTGTCTTGATTTTGTCAGCGGACGCAGTATTATTGATGCCTGTAGTATCAATAACTATGGTATAGCAGCAGTCAGTGTACAATCTGATGCCCGTATTTTAATGAATAATTGTATTGTACAAGGTATTGATTATGCCATCTATTTTTATCCTAAAAGTGGCGGTAAAATTGAAAATTGTAAATTATCTGCATTAAGGGATAAAGCTATTTTATTAAAACGCAAAGCTAACCCTCGCTTAATTAACAATGCCATAGAAAATAACAGTAATACTAAAAAAACAAAAGATAAGAAGCGTGCTGCAACGCCCCTACAATCTTCTACACGTTCTTATTCCCTTTCATTATTACTTACTGATATAAGACACATTATTGCCGAAGGGTTTAATGGAATGCTCAAAACTTGCTTTATCAGTATTTTGACTATTATCGTCTTATTCTTTTTTAATATTCAATTATCCAGCCTATTGTTTGGCACTATAGTAGGGACGTTAGCAGGTTTAATAAATAGTGGTATAAAAGGCATCATTGCAGGCAGTCTGCTTGGCTCTGCTATCAGCCATAGTGAAATTACCCTCACAGTCGCCTATCAATTGTACAACATAATAAAAAATTATTTATATGTAAATCAAATGATGGTGGAATTTTTAAGTCGATGTTGTGATGGCTTATTAATTGGTTTTGCATTATGGGGATTAAACAGTTTTATAAAAACTATTCGATACTAGAACAATGATGATAGATAAAGATGAACAAATTCGACAATTAAAAAAACGGCTCAAACACTTAAAAGAACAACAGCATCACAGCCAACAATTAACACAACAAAGTGATATATTCCTTACTGTACTACAACACATACCTGAAGCATTACTGCTGTTAAATAAACACTCTCAAATTATTTTTGCTAATAAAGGTTTTGAGCAGTTATTTGGATATAACTTTGCCGAGTTAAAAAATCATACTCCCAATATATTACAATCTCATCGACATAATAAAATATTTTATAAACGTATGTGGCAACGTTTAGAATACGAACATGTATGGCAAGGACAAATTTGGAATAAGCACAAAAATGGGAGCATTCATCCTACCTGGCTACATATTACTTGTATTAAAAATAAAGCACAAAAGACAACACATTATCTTGGTGTCTATACGGATTTTAGTTCTCAAGACGAACAACAACGACGTTTGCATATACTCAACTATTATGATCCACTCACCGGTTTACCCAATATTCATTTATTACATGACAGGTTAGCACAAGCTCTGTCACAAGCTCAACGGCATGGCTATAAAGTCGCTATATTGTATCTTAATTTAGATAATTTTAGCATGGTAAACGATGCCTTTGGACATAGTGCCGGTGATTTATTATTACAAAAAGTCGCTCTACGTTTACAAAAAACAGTACGTCTTAGTGATAGTATTTGTCGCCCACAAAATGATGAATTTATTATTTTATTACCTGCCGTACAAACGCTACAAAACAGCGAACGGGTAGCACGCAATATTATTGATAGTATGAATAAACCGCTCACTTTAGAAAATCAAGAATATTATATCAGCAGCAGTATTGGCATTAGTCACTATCCTATAGATAGTGAAAATGCTGATAATTTAATCCCCATAGCTAAAAAATCCATGCAAAAAGCAAAAGAATCGGGAGGTAACACCTTTATATGAATTTTCCATAGGTTTTGTAGCAATTTACTTTTTATAATGTGCATACCGCCCCGGTAGTGTTGCTACTTGCGCTAATCGCCAACCTTGAGTAGAACTACTCGCTTCTAGTTTTTGCTCTGTTGCATCGTCTAAATCTCTAAAAAAATCCCATTGTGTCAGGGCTTCAATAGTATCAACATTACTCACAAATTGACGTTAATCTTCATTGCCTTTACCATTTTGCGGAATATTAAAAGATAACATTTGTATCTTGAGTGTTTCTTTTGTTATCGCTAGATAAATTTTAAAAAATTTATCGGGAATTTCTACCCCTGACTCTAAACGAGTAATAGTGTTATCAAAAATAGGGCCGGTTAAAACCCATAATTCTTTAAACCAGTTTTTAAAATAGCTATATTCTACTTCTTCTAAACGTTGCCACAATACACGATTGAGTTTGGGTTTTTGAGGTGTGATATTTGTCATTAAAAAACTTTGCTTTTGTGCTTGTTTTCCATATAAACTCGATATAGCATGATTTGGTGCCATATGTCCCCTATCATAACCACTACGTGTATAGTCATCTGCTTTAATCGCAACAATAGTACGTGGATCAATACTAAAATGTGATAAGCGTTTTAGTTTATACGTTTTTTTACTTGACGTAGGAGTTAACTTATAAATAACCCATAATGGATTCTGTCGCCATTCAGAATATCCGAGCATAAAGCCATCATTACGCAAGATATGTGTAGAGAGTAAAGATATATCCCAAGATATTGCTTTAGGCACACCTGCAATACTTAAACGCTCTTGTAATGCAGTTTCTATCATATACCAGGCAATGCCTGCAATAAGACATAAAGGTAATAAAATAAAGAAAAATTTATAAATTGTCCGAAATATCATATTAAATGCCATTAAAGAAAGCGAAACAATGTATCAAAGCTGATACGCTAGAGCAAGAAAATCCTATTATATTGCTATCACTTTGCTTATACGTTATAATTTTGGATTTTCCATAACGGATATATACTTAATTTTCTCTTGGAGGTTGTAATGTCAAAGATATGCCAGGTAACGGGGAAACGCCCGATTACCGGAAATAATGTTTCTCATGCACATAATAAAACCAAACGCCGTTTCTTACCCAATTTACATAGCCATCGTTTTTGGGTTGCCAGTGAAAATCGTTGGGTAAAACTGACTATCAGCCATAAAGGTCTACGTATTATTGATAAATTAGGTATTGATGCCGTATTAAAAGATATGCGTACTCGTGGTGAAAAAATATAAGGATTAAATTATGCGTGATAAAATTAAATTAGTATCTTCTGCCAAAACGGGACATTACTACACCACTACTAAAAATAAACGTACTATGACGGAAAAACTAGAGCTAAAAAAATATGATCCAGTTATCCGTAAGCATGTGATGTATAAAGAAGCAAAAATTAAATAGTATCTTAAAAAGTAAATCCCTCCCTTTATACAAGCCTCCCTATCCTAATCTGACAGATCTTTCCCGCTTTGTGCTGTCAGATTAGTTTCACTATCACTCCGAATGACGATTTACTACTATCGTCTTGCCTTTTGCTGAAATCAAACCTTGTTCTTCCAACGATTTTAATACCCGCCCTGCCATTTCTCTCGAACAACCTACAATGCGACCTAATTCCTGACGTGTTACTTTTATTTGCATACCATCTGGATGTGTCATGGCATCAGGTTGTTGCGTTAAGGCCAATAATGCTCTTGCAACACGTCCTATTACATCTAAAAAAGCCAAATCACTGACTTTACGACTGGTTTTACGTAACCTTTTCGCCATTTGCGTAGAAATGGCAAAAAGCACTTTTGGGTAATCATCCATAATTTGCTTAAATTTATGGTAACTAATTTCAGCAACTTCACATTTCCCTCTTGCTCTGACCCATGCACTCCGACCTGCCTCGGGATCAAATAATCCCACCTCTCCAAAAAAATCCCCTTTATTTAAATAATCTAAAATAATTTCTCGTCCATCATCATCCTCAATTAAAACGGTGACTGAACCTTCGGTGATATAATATAATATTTCTGGCACATCTTCATCGTAAATAATAGTGCTTTTATTACTATAACTACGTAGATGACAATGTTTTAAAAAATCAATAAGTGTTATATCTTTTTCTATAATATCGGGTATTCGCATAGATATTTACTCCCCTGTTAACAAAAAATGCATGATACCATCTTCTCCTAAATGCTAACGCATTCTGGTTGGAGTTGCCAACTTATTGCATAACAACGATAATCTATGCTTAGATACAAGCATAATGGAGATACAAAATGCAAGCACGAATAAAATGGGTTGATAATGCTATGTTTATTGGTGAATCAGGCAGTGGACATAGTGTTGTTATGGATGGCCCTGAAGAATCTGGAGGTAAGAATTTAGGCATTCGCCCTATGGAAATGATGTTACTGGGTATGGGAGGATGTACCGCCTTTGATGTAGTACATATTTTAAAAAAATCCCGCCAACAAGTCATATCCTGTATTGCTGAGCTAGATGCCCAAAGGGCAGAAACCATACCTAAAGTATTTACCCATATTCACGTACATTTTATTATTAAAGGAAATAACTTAATAGAAAAGCAAGTTGCCCGAGCGGTTAGCTTGTCTGCTGAAAAATATTGCTCTGCATCTATTATGTTAGGAGAAAGTGTCAACATTACCCATGATTTTCATATTGAAAATACTAATTAATCGCTTATTATGCAGTTGAATATTATTAATGAAACCCTGATTGAATATCAATTTTCCACAACTATATCACTGGAAATAAGTCAGGAGATATTAAAAATATACCAGTACTGTCTGCATCATTTGGATTATTCAAAATTAGGACTACTAGACATTATCCCAACGTTTAATACCCTGGCGATTGCCTTTGATACTTCTAGTCCACTTTTTGCAAACCCTGATTATCTGCAAGATACCTTATTACATGCAAGAAGCTATCCTCATTCTTTGCCTGTAACATGCCATCATATCGAACTTGTTTACAATGGGGTTGATATTGATAGCGTCTGTCAATCTTTACAACTGAGTAAAGAGAGCTTTATTCAACTGCACCAGCAACAAACTTATACTATTGCTATGCTCGGTTTTACCGGATATTTTCCCTATTTATTGGGTTTAGATAAACGTTTAACATTAGCTCGCAAATCAAGCCCTAGAAAACGGGTAAAAAAAGGTGCAGTGGCCATTGCTGCTAATCAATGTGGCATTTACCCTGAAGATTCTCCTGGAGGATGGCATATTATTGCAACCACTTTATTTACTGATTTTAATAGGCTAAAAGCAGGTGATCAAATTATGTTTAGGAATAGCGATGCTAATTAATTGCGATATAGGTGAAAGGGGTGTTGCTCATCCCATCGATGATCAATTAATATCCTATATAGATATTGCTAATATTGCTTGTGGCGGTCATGCAGGATGTCAAGAGAGTGTTAATTACTATTTTTCCCTCGCTAAAAAACATAATATAAAAGTCAGTGTACATTTAAGTTATCCTGATAAAACACATTTTGGTCGAGTGCCTATCGACATCAAAAATAAAGATTTACTACACGCACTTGATCAGCAATATCTGCTTTTAAGTGAGGTGAAAACCTTAAAATTGCATGGCGCATTATATAATATTGCAAACAATAATCGTCAACTTGCCCAGTTATTGATACGTTGGGCAAAAGAAGCAGGGATACAAGAAATACTTGCTCCACATAATTCAGAGATAGAACGCTGTGCAAAAGATATTAACATTCTTTATGAAGTTTTTTTAGATCGGCAGTATGTCTATCACAGTCACCGTTTATCATTAAAAAATAGAGCAGAGCCTGGTGCTGTGATTGACAATATCGAAGATGCCCTGCAACAATATCATCATTTTAAACAACATATTGTAATGATAGATAATACGGCTCATACTATTCAATCCCATACTGCCTGCATACATTCTGATTCTGATAACGCTTTAGCACTCATTAAAGCGATAAAAAATGTTTAATCTGTTTAAACATTCCCTTGCCTTTCATCAAGGGCGCAGTGATATGCTTTCCTACCAAACTGCCAGGCTGTTATTGGGTTCTCCCACCACCTATCATAGTAGTGAAATTATTTTTTCTCAAGGCGCAGTCTTTACCCAAGCATGTATTTTTACTTTATCTGGCGCACATTATGAACGTATCACCTTCAATGATAAAACCATTACTGCTAATACCGTATATGCCGCATATCCTAATGATGTACTTAAATTAGGTAAAAAAATATATGGTTATCGTCTTTATTTAATGGCAAGTCCACTCAATATGCAGCGTATTGGCTATGCCCGAGGAGCTTTTAGCCATTATTTTGCCCCTGCTCCAAAAAAAATAAGAGTTATTAAAAGTGCAGAATATTCCTTTTTACATGATCCTAAAGCATTTTTACATTCCCCCTTTAAGCTCTCGTTAAACGCCGATTTATCAGGTATTCGACTCGATGGCATCCCTATTAAAGCGAGTAGTTATGATATTATTTCTTCCGTCGTTGCTGATGGGACTATTCAATTAACACGAAAAGGTGCTATTGTATTATTAAGGCAGCGACAGATTACCGGCGGTTATCCTCGGATATTGAGTGTCATCAATCCTGATCTCGACTTTTTGGCGCAATATCAACTGGGTATGCGAGTCCGTTTTGAACTTATATCGCTGCTAAAAGCCCAACAACTATTACTACAAAGACAACAAGCATTACAACATCTCGCACAAGCACTTAACTAAACTTATGAAAAAAATATTTTCTCTGATCGGCATTAATATCACTCTTTTTATTCTGTTACTTTTAATTATAGAAGGTGTTAGCCGATTGATTATTGATGAGCAACAGATCAGTGCTATCTTTGATGATCAAAATCTACGTACCAAAGGCAGACCTTTTATAACACTACAAGCTACTCGAGGTTTTGCTTTAAAACCTGGCTTTAACAATGGCTTATACCGTATTAATAGTTTGGGTTTTCGGGGGAAAGAATTTCCTTCTGATATTGACAATAAATTTATTATTTTAGCCTTAGGGGAATCGACTACCTTTGGATGGGGAGTCCATGATAATGAAACCTACCCTTATTACTTAAATACCCTTTTACAAGATAAAAACAGTTATGTTATCAACGGCGGCATACCATCATATACTTCATCTCAAACGCTTGCTTATTTAAAAGAAATTATTGCCAAAAAAATCATACAAGCTGATCTAGTTCTGCTCAATATACTATGGAATGATATATGGTATTCCAGTATTAAAAACTGGCATCCTGATATACTTATCTATCAAAAGCCCCCTTATTGGATGGAATTTTTAACACAGCATTCGATCTTGTTTAAAACACTCCTTATGGGTAAAAAAAAGCATCAAGAAACAGACTTATTCAATCACCAAGCCCTTAGACAATATATAACAAATATCCAACAAATTATTACACTCTGTCAGCAACATCATATTAATATCGTTCTCGTACAACCACCTTTTGATGCTGATCATATGCCTGTTGAAGGATTAAATGAATTTCACATTCGTTATACTAAAACCTTTTTTATTAACACTGCTCATAAATACCTCGATGCCATGCAAAATATTGCAAAAACCTACCATATACCAGTTCTTTCTCATGCTTTAGATATACGTTTTCTACATCAAAAAGCCCTTTTTTTAGATACCTTACATCCTACTAAAGAAGGTAATGCCATCATCGCTAAAGATATTTACCCGCAGATTAAAAATTTAATCACTAAAGAGGATAGCAAACTATGAACAACCCTATAAGCACCTTCTTTTTTATAAAAAACAGGGTTATTACTTTATTCAATATTTTTCTTATATTACTCTTTTCCAATAACGTTCAAGCAAAAAATACCCCCTACCATTTAATGTATACTCATGTTAGGAGATGCCCGTAATGCACCCATATCAGGTTTAAAAGATGGATTAAAAACCTTAGGCTTAATCGAAGGTAAAGAAATTATTTATGATATACACAATGCAAAAGGGCAACGTAATAAACTTTTAGCCTTAGCAAAAAATATAATCCAAGGTCAACCTGATATCGCTATTGCCGCAGGAGGAGTGGAAACTGATGCACTAAAAATCGCTTCTCAAAATACCTCTATCCCTGTCGTATTTCTTGCTGTTTCTTCTTCAGTAGAAAGACATTTAGTCGCTAGTCTAAAATATCCAGGCGGTAATATGACTGGATTAGATACCAATGATACCCATTTAGTTGCCAAACGGCTTTGGCTTATCAAAAAAATCATGCCTAAAGCAAAAAATATATTTATTCCTTATACAGCAAGTATTACCCCATCAAAACAATCTATTCAAGTTGCCCAAAGCAAAGCAAAAAAATTAGGCTTACACCTTACCACCATATCGTTTGAAAATCAGAAAGAGCTTAAACAACTGGGTAATTATATCACTCAAGAAAATATTGATGCGATATTAATGGTACCTAGCGCACCTATCAAAGAAGCGTTAAAGAAGGTACTTTTTCCTATTTCTTTGCAGCACAAATTACCTATTTTTACCTATGGGCAGGCAATGATAAAAAAAGGTGCAACTATTTCTTATGCTAGTTCTCGCTATAAAGCAGGCGTTCAAGTTGCACGTTTAGTCCATAAAGTGTTGTATGGTATCCCTCCTAAACAAATACCTGTAGAAACGCCTAAGTATATTGAATTAGTCATCAACCGCTGGATGGTTGAAAAATTAGGTCTAAAACTATCAGGACGTGCTTGGCGATTAGCAGATGAAATTCTTGATATAGCAATTCACTAAATACAAGACCTTCAACCTGGAGTATCATTTTGCCTCGGCTCAATCAACTCAGTGTTAAAATACACATTATTATTTTATTATTGGCACTCATACCTCTTGTGGGTTTTAGCTTATTTTCTATCCAATTTAACCGTAACACATTACTACAAGAAATTCAACGAGCCAATCATGAAGTAGCACTCATTGCAAGGAAAACCGCTGAACAAACTATTTCTGATATACAAAGTAAAGTTATCATTGCATTAAATACCTCAGGTTTTACTGATTTAGATACGATGGATCAAGAATGGATTTTACAATCCCTTATCTCATCTTTCCCAGAAGTTCTTTCATTTAGCTTACTCAATGAAAAAGGAAAGGAAATAATAAAATTATCAAAAACAGCCTTTTTTCTCGCTGAAGATTTATCTAATTATTCTGATAATCCTGTTTTTCTCGCTGCCTCTAAAGGAAAAAATTATATCAGCCCCATTCAAATATCTGACAAGGGAAATCCAACCATGACACTGTCAATACCACTTTGGAGTGCAGATAGAAACAGTATCCAACAGGTTATGATGATTGAAATCACCCTACAGTCAGTGTTAAATTATATTAGTTCAAAAAAAATCAGTAATTCAGGACGTATTTATATCTTAGATAAAAAAGCCCGTCTTATCGCTCATCCAGATTTTAGTCTGGTTTTAGTCGGTAGTTTCTTTACAACTAACCCCATCTATCAATCGTTTAAACACAGAACTTTATCTGACAATATACATTTTTACAATGATTTTAATCAACACCCAGTCATCGGTATAGGAGTCAGTAGCCATATACTGCATTGGCTTATTATCATTGAACAACCCTTGAATGAAGCACTTATGTCTATTCATACTATGCGTTATAATTTAATCATATTGCTGATAGTGATTGTTATCATTACTATAGGCATAACATTTATATTAACACATTGGCTAGTTCACCCATTACAGCAGTTAGAACAAGGGGCAGAGCGTATTACTCAAGGTGATTTGGATCATTGCATTGCTGTTATATCTAACGATGAAATTGGGCGAGTAACCCATGCCTTTAATCAAATGATACAAAGCCTTAAAGCAAACCGTGCAAAAATTCAACAACAAACTTTAAAAATAGAAACCGATAATTGGTTTAAAACAGGACAGGCTGAATTAAGTCAAGTGATGAGGGGCGATTTATCCGTTGAAGAACTTGGAAACAATATATTACGTTATCTTTCCCATTATCTGGAAGCAAATATTGCTACTTTTTTTGTACGGGAGGATAATTTTTATCCCGATAATCAAGATACTAATAATGAAGAAAATGGCTGTTTAAAAAGAATTAGTAGTTATGCCTCTATACAAATAAAAGAACAACAATTAAACACGCAGACACAAACAATTATTCCTTTTGGTGAGGGAATTGTTGGTCAGGTAGCATTAGAAAAAAAATCCATAATCATCACTGAACTACCCGATAATTATATTAAAATTTGCAGTGGATTAGTGGAAATGCCTCCTCGTAGTCTTTTTTTAACACCTATTCTTTTTGAAAAATTCGTTATTGGGGTGATTGAACTAGGATCATATCAAGTCTTTACCACACAGCAAAAATCCTTTATCGATCAGGTAGTAGAAAGTATAGGTATTAGCCTTAATTCAGCACTATCTCGATCATATATGAAAAAACTTTTAGAAAAAGAGAATTAACCTAAGAGCGAAACAATTGAAATGAGTGATAATACCCCTCAAACCACTATTCCATCTAAGCAACCGAATATACTTATTGTCGATGACAGGCAAGAAAATCTATTATCATTAGAAGCAATACTAGATGAAATTGATAATATCAATATCATCAAGGCTTCATCAGGACAAGCAGCTTTAGCACATTTATTGGATCATGAAGTGGCACTCCTTTTATTAGACGTACAAATGCCTGATATGGATGGCTATGAAGTCGCTAATATTATGACTATGTCCCCTACAACAGCCAATATCCCTATTATTTTTCTTACCGCCATATCCAAAGAAGAACATTTCGTACAAAAAGGTTATCTATCTGGTGCTGTTGACTATATCGCAAAGCCTTTAGATAGTAATATTTTATTATCCAAAGTAAAGATTTTTTTAAAACTTTGGATACAATCAAATGAACTCAAACAATTATCCCAAAAATATCAACAAGCCCTAGCAGAAATTACACGACAAAGAGATGCCTTAAACGAACTGGCACTCAAAGATCATCTTACTGGTATTTATCAACGAAGAGCTTTTGATGATTTTTTACGTAAAGAAATCAGTAAAAGCATTCGTTATCAACGCACCTTATCCTTAGCAATGCTCGATTTAGATCATTTTAAAAAGGTCAATGATAATTATGGCCATACGGTAGGAGATGAGGTCTTAGTCGTTGCAACACAACAATTTAGCCAATCCTTACGAGAATCAGATGTGATTTGTCGTTATGGAGGAGAAGAATTTGTTATCCTCATGCCAGATACACAATTAAATGAAGCATTAATTTGTTGTGAACGCATCCGCAAAACAATTGAAGAATTAATATTTAATACTTCAGAAGGGGATTTAAAAGTTACCTTAAGTATCGGTGTTGCTGAGTTCCATTTAATAGTCAACAAATTACCTGAGCAACTATTAAAAGAGGTCGATGATTGCCTGTATATAGCTAAACATAACGGTCGTAATCAGGTATATTCAAAACCTATAGATCAACAAAACCACACATAATTAATAGTGATTAAATATGATAAAAAAAAATACATTATTGGGTGATATGGGTAAAAAGTTAAGAATATATATATTATTAATCGTCATCATACCCTTAATAATTATCAATCTTGTTGAATATCTGTTTTTGTCAGAAAAATTATCCGAAGAAACGTTAGCACAGCTTACTCAAATGCTCACTATACAAAACGAACAATCTTCTCATTATTTTAATCATTTACTGCAAAGTATGTTATTTGAATCACAAAGTCACAATAATATTGCTTTTTTAGAAAACTTAATTCAAGCCTATAGAGAAACTGAAAAAAAAAACCACAAGATTACCCAAACTATTTCCACTTATAAGCAAAGCGAAGAAAATAATTATTGGAATAAGGTACGTTTTGATTTAGATATAGAGGATATTCTTTTTATTAATGATAAAGGTAACGTACTTTTTAGTAACCAAAAAAAAATCCCGCCAGGAAGCAATCTATTACTATCAGACAAACAACTAGCGACGGCCATTGAAACGGCATTTCAAACACAACAGACAACCTTTTCTGATCTATTCTTTTATCCCCCTGCATCAAAAATCAGTGGTTTTTTTATTAAAACAATACAAAATCTATCAGGTGAACGTATTGGTGCTATGATCTTTCAAATCACTACCAAACAACTCAATAAAATACTGATAAAAAGTGATAAGAACTCAATGAACAGTTATCTATTAGGTTCTGATCTTATTGCCCGCATACATTCTAAAAACCATCCAGAATTACGCAATGAGTTTCATAATATCAATAATTCAAAAACCCAAACATGGTGGAATAATCATGTAGACAACCATAGCATCACCCATAATGAAACACAAATAATCAACTATAAAAATGAGAAAAATCAATCAATTCTCATTGCTTTAAAAGCCATTCAAATTGCTGATAAGGTTTGGGCAGTAGCAGTAGAAATAGAAGAACAAGAATCATTTAGTATTATCCGGCAATTACTCTATATCATTTTTATTTTAATTAGCGCATGTATACTATTTATTCTGTTGATAGTTATATTTTTGACACGCAAAATAGTACATCCCCTTACGCTACTTTCATCAGGCATTAATGCTGCCAGTAAAGGAAATTTTGATGTACAAGTAACACTAGAACAAAATGATGAAATGGGAAGGCTGGTAAAAGGCTTTAATACTATGGTAGAGAGTCTTAAAAACCAAAAAAAGCAAGCAGAGGATAAAGTCTGGTTAGAAACGGGTATAGGTCAATTAAATGATGTACTACGGGGCGAACAAAATATTTATGAACTCAGTCGTCATATTATTTCTTTTTTATGTCAATATATTAAAGCGCAAGTCGGTATCTTTTATCTTTGTCAGGATACAAAAATAAAATTAACGGGAAGTTATGCTTTTAAAAATAGAAAAAATTTCTGTACTGAATATCAAGAAGGGGAAGGAATTATTGGGCAAGCTGTTATCGAAAAGCAATATTTTACCCTCACAGATTTACCGGATGAATATATGAATATTCAATCTGGTTTAGGTTATAGCACGCCTAAAGTGCTCTCTGTGTATCCGGTTATCTGGAATGAGAAAGTTGTTGCTGTGATGGAATTTGCAAGTCTTAATAGTTTTTCTGCATTATCCGAACAATTACTCCATAATTGTAATGCTATTATTGCATCTGGGATCAAAACAACCTTATCACGGGATGAAACTAATTCCTTACTGGAAAAGACACAAATGCAGGCAGAAGCACTTCAAACAAGAGAAGAAGAATTAAGAGAAAATAATGCCATATTAGAAGCACAATCACTTAAATTAGAAAAAAGTGCCACCGAAATGGAAGAAAAAAATGTTATCTTACAAAGCCAACAAGAAGCATTAAAACTAAGCAATGAAGCATTAGAACGAAAAGCACAAGAATTAGCATCATCTCAAACGCAACTAGAAGAAAAAAATGAATCTTTGAATTTAGTGCGTAAAACATTGGAAGAAAAAGCCCGGGATTTAGAAATATCTAGCAAATATAAATCTGAATTTTTAGCTAATATGTCCCATGAATTAAGAACCCCACTCAATAGTCTATTAATCTTGTCTTCCATGTTATCTAAAAATAAAGACAACAATTTAACAGCAAAACAAATCGAATATGCCCAAACTATCCATGATTCAGGAACTGATTTACTTAATCTAATTAATGATATTCTTGATCTATCCAAAATTGAAGCAGGGCGAATGGATGTAACGATTGAAAGTATCCATTTAAATCATTTTTCTGATGATATGCAGCGTATGTTTCAGGCAATAGCAGATAAAAAAGGTATTGCCTTGAAAATAGATAATCAATTAAATGATATGAGCATTCATTCTGATCCCCATAAATTGGCTCAAATTATTAAGAATTTACTCTCCAATGCCTTAAAATTCACAGAACAAGGTAGTATTACTTTACGTTTTACTACTCCTTTACCCTCCCTGTTATCATCACCGGATATATCAAATGATTTTATACAACTAGCTGTCATAGATACTGGAATTGGCATACCCGTAGATAAACAAAAAGCTATCTTTGAAGCATTTCAACAAGCTGATGGCACAACTAACCGGAAATATGGTGGTACAGGATTAGGCTTATCTATCTCCAGAGAATTAGCACAGTTACTTGGTGGATATATTCGATTAGTAAGTGAACCAAATAAAGGCTCAACTTTTTATGTTCTAATAAAACGTCATCTAGTTCTCGATGAGAAGAAGCAGCCAGAAACTACCACAGCAGCCTCTATTAGTATCAACGATACTGTCTCCACATCGATGCAAATAGCTTCTAGCACTTCTAGCAAAGCATCTACTCCCCCCCCTCAATCAACTCCTCCTGAACCAGATAACATACCTCTGGCAATTGAGCCTGCTCCATTAAATACAATTCAAGCCACCGCTACAAAAAGTAATCAATCCAAAACGCAGAAAGAGACTAAAGAGATTAAAGATGATCGTAATAATATTACAGCAGAAGACCGTTCTGTATTGATTATCGAAGATGATCCTGATTTTGCTTCTATACTTGCAGAATTAGCAAAAGAAAAAGGATTTAAAATTTTAGTGGCTTCAGATGGTGAAACCGGTTTACATTTTGCTGATTATTACCAACCTTCTGGTATTATTTTAGATATTGGTTTACCCAAAATGGATGGCTGGCAAGTGATGGAGCGATTAAAAAATAACTTTGATACCCGTCATATACCAGTGCATTTTATGTCTGGGCAGGATAAAACCAATGATGCATTTCGCTGTGGTGCTATGGGATATTTAATTAAACCCGTCAGTATAGAAATGATGGAAGATACCTTTGCACAACTAGAAGATTTTCTCGATCATCCCGTCAAACATTTACTCATTGTTGAAGACAATAAAGTACAACGAGAGTTTATCACTGACTTTGTTAGCAATGGTAATAAGCATGTTCATATTGATGTAGCCGAAACCGCACAACAGACCATTGATCTAATGCACAATCAAAAATATGATTGTATAGTACTTGATTTGGGCTTACCTGATATGAACGGTGTTGAATTATTAGAAATCATCCGCAACAATAACACCATAAATGAAACCCCCATTATTATTTACTCTGCCAAAGAGCTTGATAGCAAAGAAAAAGTGCTTATTCATCAATATGCTAATCAACTTATTATAAAAAGTCCTCGTTCACCAGATATTCTATTTGATAATATCGCTCTATTTTTGCATCAAGTAGGTTCTAGTATGCCAGAAGATAAGCAGCATCTGATCCGTATGCTACATGACAATGAAGCGATTTTTAACAATCGTCATATTCTAGTGGTTGATGATGATATGCGTAATGTATTTGCTTTGACAACCATGTTAAGGGATAAAAATGTTATTGTTGAGACCGCAATGAATGGGCTAGAAGCACTAAAAAAATTAGAACAAATGAAACATCCCCCCGATCTAATTTTAATGGATATTATGATGCCAGAAATGGATGGTTATGAGGCCATGCAAAAAATTCGTGAGCTTGCTCCATATCAATCCCTACCCATTATTGCACTCACAGCCAAAGCCATGAAGGGGGAACGAATTAAATGTATTGAAGCTGGAGCCAATGACTATTTATCCAAACCAATAGACACTGACAAGCTCTTATCCATGATGCGTGTATGGTTATACCATTAGATTTTGTACGATACAAAAATGCCTTTAGCTACTTGTGATGAAGAACAATTAGAAATTAAACTCTTACTTGAGGCTTTATACCATTGTCATGGCTATGATTTTAGACAATATGCCTATGCATCAATTCGGCGACGCATATTATTACATCTAAAAAACAATCAGTTAGAAACCATTTCATCATTACAACATCACATTATTTACAGTAGACATGCCGCTGATCGTTTACTGATTGATTTATCCATCAATGTAACAGAAATGTTTCGTGATCCCCTTTTTTTCCAATATCTTCGCCAACAAATATTACCCCTTTTACAACACACAGAATATTTAAAGATTTGGCATGCCGGATGTTCTAGTGGTGAGGAAGCATATTCTATGGCTATCATTCTTAATGAGCTGAATTTATTATCCAAAAGCCAAATCTACGCTACCGATTTTAATAATAAAATATTGAGTAAGGCTAAACAAGGGATCATCCAGTTAAAAAATATGCGTCTACATATTAAAAATTATATTGATGCCGGTGGTACGGAACAATTTGCAGACTATTACAACGCTAAACATAATTATGCTATTTTAAGTCAAAAACTTAAGAAAAAAATTATCTTCTCTCATCATAACTTAGTTAGTGATGCGGTCTTTAGTTCAGTAGATTTGATTATTTGCCGCAACGTACTTATTTATTTTGACAAGGCATTACAACAAAAAGTATTTCAATTATTTAATGAAAGCCTGAATATAGGTGGATACTTATGTCTTGGTTCTCATGAAACACTGTGTTTTAGTCCACTTTCCAAACAATTTAAAACTTGTTCAGAAACATTAAAAATCTATCAAAAAAAAGCTGACAAGCAATTATGACTTACTTACCACCCCAACATCTTATTGTGATAGGTGCTTCCGCAGGAGGCTTTAATGCTTTAAAAATGGTTTTAGGAGTTTTACCCAATGATTTTCCAGTACCCATTTTGGTCGTTCAACATTGCTCTGCGGCACATGCTTATAAACGTTCTATACCACACCTTTTAGCAGAATATTGTCAATTAAAGCTACACTATGCAGAAAATGGTGCTTTACCCAAAGCAGGACATGTCTATATTGCACCACCAGACTATCATTTAAGAGTTGATATATCTGGTTTGTTAATGATTTCCCATGATCAACCGGTCAGATTTTCCAGACCATCTATTGATGTCTTATTTGAATCAGTAAGTCGTTTAAAAACTTCTCACATAACCGCTATTATTTTAACAGGAAGTAATTCAGACGGCACAAAAGGAGCTAAAGCTATTCAGCAGGCTGGAGGAAAGATAATTATTCAATATCCCGATGAGGCTGAAGCACCAGAAATGCCAAAATCGGTAATGACACACATAGATGTTGATCACATGCTTTATTTAGAACAAATTGGGCCTTTTCTATGGGAACATTACCGAAGTCTTTAAAGTACAAAACCGCATCCTTTAGTGAAGAATATATATTGTACTTTACTTGGTCGTTAAATATATTATAAAGTATAGGAATGGTGGGCCCAGTGAGACTCGAACTCACGACCAATGGATTATGAGTCCACTGCTCTAACCAACTGAGCTACAGGCCCGAGGCGGACGATTATACTCAATTTATTTAACTACAACAAGGTTTTTTTCAAGTTAATATTACCTAATAGGTCAGGATAAGTGATATTTTTTAAATACCTTTTATATTTTTGCAGCCTTTTTTACGGCTGTCTTTTTCCCCATTATAGCATTGCCACCACTTATCCCGAAGGTGATGATTTTGCTACCCAAGTATTACATGATCCTTGGGATATGAATAATGAAGCTGATTATTACCCCCTACGCTGGGTAGATAATTTATCCCAATCCAAAATTGAAAAGGGAGTATTTATCGGTACACCTAAAAATAATGATCCACATATTTGGCTGCATTTCCCACAAATTATTTCTTCTATTCCCACCTTAAACCAAAAACCGCAAGATATAAATGCTGATAAATACTCTATTTTAACTTTTTATTTGCATGTTTCTGATGATATAGAAAGTGGCTCTCTTGAAGCAGTTGGACGCATTGTATGGCATTTTGGTGGAGATACGATAGAAGAATTTAATAGTAATATTGGTGAATCGGCATTATTTCCGGTTTATCCAGGCTGGCATTTATATAGTATAGATTTAAAAAATATAACACCTAATGTAGGTGCGCCCTGGCAAGGCATAATAAAAGGTTTACGTATTGATCCCTGTTTTGGATGTCAACAATTTCAACTTGACTGGGCAAGATTAACCTCCAAAGAAACACCCTTGACTGCCATTGAATTAAATCAACATAATAGTATATTACTAATTGCTAATGATACGGAAAGCGATAATTACTTAACCGTTACCCATGGTGATGGAGAAGGGCATTATGATCTATCACACTTATCTCCAGGTAACTACCAAATCGCTGCGATAGATAATAATGATTATGCCCTCTCGCAACTAGCTAATCCCTGGGATATGAATAATGAAAATGATTTTTTCTGGTCATCACGGAGTGGTTGGGAGAATCCTCAGGTAAGTGATGGAATGTTTAGCGGTATCAGTAATAATGCCGATCCTTTCCTACTATTAAATATATCGCCAGATCATCCTATTGATGCCAATCAATATCGCTATTTACATGTTCAAATGTCGGTAAGTCAAATTCCTGATGATGAACCCGGATTAATGGTTTTTTGGGGTACACAAGCTGCTACCCCTGTTTTTCATTCTGATTTTGAATTGTTGCAACCAGGATTACACACCTATACGATTGATTTGAATCAATTTCCTCAATGGAGTGGAGATATTCGTGCATTACGCATTGATCCACTCGGTGGAGCAAATTCTACTAATATTACCGTCAATATTCAGCATATTAGCCTTACTCGCACTGCCACATTTAGCACCACCTTACCAACCCTCGATACCTTGATTACGATAAATAGCACTCCTCAAGCTGAGTTATTAAGCCCATCAGCTTTTACTGGTATAGACTATGCCAGCAGTGTATTACAAGATCCCTGGGATATGGATAATGATCACGATGTACAAGATACCAGAGATATTAGCAATGGTCATTTTATTAATAGTATTCCCGATCTCAATTTATCGGGTACTTTTTATACCGGTAGCTCCGTTCCTCGTAGTCCAGAAGGTGATCCAGGTATATCGGTGTTATCACAACAAAATACGTTTCCTCTTAATGCTGATCAATTTCCTTTATTAGCTTTTTCTTTATATGTCCCCTTTGATGCCAATGATCCAGATGAATTGGGTACTGGTGCTATTGCACGTGTTGCCTGGAAACGAGATGATTTTGATAATGGGCGTACCACCGATGATATACTGCTATTTCCAGGATTACATACCTATTTACTAGATATGTCAACAGTAAAATATGAACCTGCATCAGCAACAAGCTGGACTGGACAAGTCCGTTATTTACGCATTGACCCACACGAGTTTGGTAGTCCCAGAGATTTTTATCTCGATACGGTACGGGTTTTAAGTTATCCACAAAGTGGTGATTTGCTGGCTGTGAGTCTTGATCTACAAGATATAGAACAAGACCCTTTACAAATTACCCTGCTCGTTGATAATACCCCCGTTGCCAGCTATTCATCTATTACTGCTGGCATACGCACCTTACATGCAGATATATCACATCTCATTGCCGGAGCACATACATTACAAATACAATTAAATGATGGCTTTAATAGTAGCGAACAAACCCTTGCTGTTCCCTTTATATTAGATACTACAGATAAAGATACTGATAATGATGGCACGCTTGATAGCCAAGATAGTGATGATGATAATGATGGAATGCCTGATGACTTTGAATTAGCCCATCAACTAAATCCCCTGGTCAATGATGCCTATGATGATGCTGATAAAGACGGCAGCAGTAATATAACAGAATACCAGTTGGGTACTGATCCCAATGATGCCACGCTATTTCCTGATACCGGTAACGGTAAATTAGTCAATCTTTCTACCCGTAGCATAATTAAAACCGGAGATGAGGTACTGATTGCTGGTTTTATTATTACCGGAGGCACAAAAAAAGTATTAATTACGGCAACAGCACCGAGTTTGACTGCGTTAGGAGTAAAAGGGGCATTAGCTGATCCACAACTGACTCTTTTTTCAGGAGAAACGGTTATTGCTGATAATGATAATTGGAAAGATAATGATGAAGCGGCTATCAATGCGACCGGACTTGCTCCCACAGAGGATAAAGAAGCGGCTATCATGCTCACCTTAGAACCTGGAAATTATACCGCTATTGTACGAGGGGTTAATAATCAAACAGGTATTGCGCTTGTCAATATCCTGGATTTAGAACCAGATCAAACAACGGCTACTTTAAGCAATGTATCAAGTCGAAGCAAAGTACAAACTGGCGATGAAGTAATGATTGCTGGTTTTATTATTGCAGGAGGAGCAAAAAAAATACTCATTAGTACCAGTGCATCGAGCTTGAGTCATTTTAATATTCAAAATGCCTTAGCAGATAGCCAGTTGGAAATTTATTCAGGACAAACCTTGATTGCCAGCAATGATGACTGGATAAGTGATAACCAGGAAAATATTGCCAGCACCCCTTATGTACCTTCTGATAATAAAGAATCAGCAATTATCTTGACATTAGCTGCCGGAAATTATACTGCTATTGTACGTGGTAGCAATCAAAGTAGTGGTATCGCTTTAATTAATGTTAATGTACTAGAATAACTTGAAAGCATATATTTACCCCCAACATTGTTCTTGATTATTCGATTATCCCTTAATTCATTTTTTACAGGTAATAACGATGGCAAAACATATTCCTCAACCTACTGAAATTAAATTACACCAAAAAAGCAACGAGCTAGAAGTGGCTTTTGCTGATAAGCAACGCTTTCATTTTAGTTGTGAATTTTTGCGTGTCTATTCTCCTTCAGCAGAAGTAAGGGGACACGGAGAAGGACAAGGAGTCTTACAAGTTGGTAAAGAAAATGTTACTATCGAAAAAATAGAACCAGTAGGTAACTATGCGGTAAAATTAGTATTTAGTGATAAACATGATAGTGGTATTTATTCTTGGGATTTATTCTACCATTATGGTTTAAATCAGGATACTATGTGGCAAGATTATCTTAATGAGTTAGAAAAAGCAGGACATCAACGTAAATCCCCTGCTGCACATTAATATTATTTGTTAACACCACACAACGGTAACAGCATGTCGGATAAAACAACCCATTTTGGCTTTCAAACAGTTAATCAAGAAGAAAAAGTCCATAAAGTCGCCGAGGTGTTTCACTCGGTTGCCAATAAATACGATGTTATGAATGATTTAATGTCTTTTGGTATTCATCGTTTATGGAAACGTTTTACTATTGAAGCCTGCCAGGTACAACGTGGCCAAAAAGTATTGGATTTAGCCGGAGGAAGCGGTGATCTCACTGCACGTTTAGCACACTTGGTTGGAAGTGAAGGATGTGTTGTTTTATCCGATATTAACAGCTCTATGTTATCTGTAGGGCGAGAAAAATTAATTGATCAAGGGTTGATTGGCAATATTGAATATGTACAAGCCAATGCAGAAAAATTACCCTTTCCTAATAGTAGCTTTGATTGTATCACTATTGCCTTTGGATTACGTAATGTTACTGATAAAGATGCTGCATTACGTGCTATGTATAATAGCTTAAAACCTGGTGGACGATTATTAATTTTAGAATTTTCCAAACCAACCATTCCTCTACTCGATAAAGTCTATGAGCAATACTCATTTAAAATCCTTCCTTTAATGGGGAAACTTATTGCAGACGATGCAAACAGCTACCGTTATCTTGCTGAATCTATTCGTATGCATCCCGATCAAGAGACGCTATTAAGTATGATGCAAGAAGCGGGTTTTGAACATTGTCAATATCAGAATATGACCGGGGGTATTGTTGCATTACATAAAGGATATAAATTCTAATATGTCTTGGCCTCCTGTTTTACTCGCTAGCATAGAAATGCTTATTAATCGTTATTTAGGACTTGATCCAGAATTATTGACGAAACTGAGCCAGCTCAAAGGCAAAATTATTGCGATTGAAATAACCGATTTACAGAAAAATCTCTATTTCTTCCCTCATGCTAAAGGGATGCTATTACAAGGTAATTATAGCGGTGATGCAGATACGTTTATCCATACATCAAGTATCAGTTTACTACAACTTGCCGATACTCAACGTAAACAAGTATTACTACGCAACGCACAGGTACGTATTACAGGTGATATAGCATTAGGTGAACAATTTCAATCTATATTGCACTCAATAGAGATTGATTGGGCTGGCTATTTTGCTCTGCTCAGTGGCGATATTATAAGTCATAAACTAAGCCGTTTTACCCAGCATTTACAACAATGGGGAAAAAATAATGCTCGACAATTACAAGAAAATACCGCTGAATATTTATTGTTTGAAAAACGGACTCTTGTCCCCCCACAAGAGTTACAATCTTTTTTTGATAATGTCGATACCTTACGCTCTGATCTGGATCGTCTATCTGCTCGCGTAATGCGCCTACAACTTTTAACTCCTGCTATAAAAAATGATTAAGACCTTTCAGCGTTTATTTCGTTTACTCTTTATCAGCCGTATACTGGTCAAACACGGGCTGGATGAAATGCTCTTTGCAACCCATTTATTTCGTCCATTGAGTTTTTTAAAATATTTTACACTTTGGTACTGGTTTGGTGATAAAGATAATACCTCCCGAGGTACTCGTATTCGCCGTAGCCTGGAGGATTTAGGGCCTATTTTTGTTAAATTTGGGCAAATTTTATCTACTCGCAGGGATTTACTCCCTGATGATATTGCCGATGAACTAGCAAATTTACAAGATAACGTGCCTCCCTTTCCGAGCAAGCAAGCACGAGATATTATCCAAAAAGCCTATACGCAACCTTTAGAGGCTATTTTTTCTGAATTTGAAGATACTCCCCTTGCCTCTGCATCCATTGCACAAGTACATAATGCCTCATTGCATAACGGTACTTCCGTCATTATCAAAGTAGTACGTCCTAATATCACCCGTATCATACAAAGAGATATTAGCTTACTCTATGTGATAGCAGAAAAAATAGAACGATATTGGTCACAAGGACAACGTTTACACCCTGTTGCCATTGTCCAAGAATTTGAAAAAAATTTAATGGATGAACTTGATCTAATGCGTGAAGCTGCCAATGCGACCCAGTTACGCCGTAACTTTATGCATTCTCCCTTATTATATGTGCCTGAAGTACATTGGTCATATTGTCGTAAGAATGTCATGGTAATGGAACGTATCAATGGTATGCACCTCAATGATATGGAAAGTTTACATCAAGCACACATTGATATGAAAAAATTAGCCGAAGCGGGAGTAGAAATTTTTTTTACACAAGTCTTTAGAGATAATTTTTTCCATGCCGATATGCACCCAGGCAATATCTTTGTTTCTCCTACAGGACAATATATTGCTATCGACTTTGGAATTATGGGTAGTTTAGACTCTTCCGATAAACGTTATCTGGCAGAAAATTTTTTAGCTTTTTTTAATCGAGATTACTATCGAGTGGCTGAATTACATATTGAATCAGGTTGGGTTCCGCCTGATACTCGAATTAATGATTTTGAATCAGCTATTCGTAGTGTATGTGAACCCATTTTTGAAAAACCATTAAATGAAATTTCTTTCGGACATTTATTATTACGTTTATTTCAAACTGCACGACGTTTTAATATGGAAGTACAGCCACAATTAGTATTATTACAAAAAACATTACTTAATATTGAAGGCTTAGGACGGCAGCTTTATCCAAAACTGGATTTATGGCAAACTGCCAAACCATTTTTAGAAAAATGGATGAAGGAACAGTTAGGGCATAGAGCCTTTCTGTCCCAACTTAAACATAATATACCGTTGTGGATGGAAACCTTGCCCGAACTGCCAATACAATTACATAAAGTATTAGAGAAAGCCCATCACGGTCATTTACACATGCAAACTCATAGTGCTGATACACAACAATTACAACAACAATTACATACTAACCAACGTAAATCCTCAGCACTCATCTTCGCTTGTACCTTATTAATTTGTGCGACCATTTTATATGATAAAGTAGAACTTACTACCGTCCTATTTATTGCACTGTTAGGTATATTTATCAATATTAGTATCTTTATCAGCAAATAATATCCCTTTTATGTCTAAACACCTTAGCACTTCCTCTCTTTTTTATATCGTATTATCCATACTCTTGTTGCCTATGACACGATCAGCTTATACACAATCAACGGATAAGCCTATTCTCTTTGTCAGTATTGCCCCTCAAAAATACTTTATTGAACAAATTGCAAAAGATACCTTTAATGTACAAGTTATGATTCCTAAAGGGCATAACCCTGCTCATTATGAACCGAGTATAAAACAAATGCAGCATTTGAGTAAAAGTACCTACTACTTTCGTATAGGGATGCCTTTTGAATCGGTGTGGATAGATCGTTTAGCAAGACAAAACCCTCAGTTACAAGTTATCGATATACCTAAAGGCATTCATCTCTTACCTTTAGAGTCACATAGCAAACACAACCATTCTATACACACAACACTTGATCCACATATTTGGACTGATCCGTTATTAGTCATTGCTATTAGTAAAAATATTTTACAGCACTTAACGTTACTACTTCCTCAACATAAGGCTTTTTTTCAGCAAAACTTTCAGTCTTTTAAACAACGATTATTAGATTTAGATCAATATCTTGGCACTCAACTACAACCTCTCAAAGATACCTCTTTTTTAGTTTTTCATCCTAGTTGGGGATATTTTGCAAAACGTTATCAACTACAACAAGTTGCGATTGAATTACAAGGAAAATCCCCCACGCCCAGGTATTTGGCCAATATTATTCAATATGCTACCTATCATCATATTCGTGTTATTTTTGTACAACCCCAATTTAATCAAAGTATTGCTAAAAATATTGCTCGTACTATACCTGCACATATTATTACCATTGATCCTTTAGCAGAAAATTATATAGATAATATGTATACCGTCGCTGATGCCCTACTTCACGCATTAAAAAAATAAACACTTATGAGCAATAACAATCATACAATAGTTCCTATTATCACAGTAAAAAATGTTAATTTTGCTTATGATGGTCCTGTTATTTTAGAAAATATTAATTTTACTTTAAAGAAAGGCTCTTTTACGGCATTAATTGGCCCTAATGGAGGAGGAAAAAGTACCTTATTAAAAATAATTTTAGGCCTCCTTAAACCCACGTCGGGAGGTGTTACTATCTATCAACAGAATAAAGAAAAATCTCATCTGGCATTAGGTTATGTATCCCAATATCCTCAATTTTCTCGCAACTATCCCATCTCAGTAGAAGAAACCGTATTAATGGGTTGTTTACATAAGAGTCATTTATTTGGTTTCAATTATAGCTCTACAGAAAAACAATATGCTGCCAAAGCGATGCAAGATACGGGTATTTTTGAACTACGCCATACACAATTAGGTAAACTCTCTGGCGGACAATTACAAAGAGTTTTAATTGCACGGGCTTTAGCAAGTCAACCAGAATGTTTAATCCTGGATGAACCAACAGCAAATATTGATTTACGCACAGAAGAAAATATTTTTGATTTACTCAAAACACTTAATAAGACAATTACTATTTTAGTCGTATCCCACGATATTGGTTTTATTTCACAATATGTTACTGATATTGCCTGCCTAAATCGTACTCTTATTGATCATACTGTCCAAAATTTAAACAAAGAAATGATTGAACAGTTATATCATGAACCGGTTAAATTAATCCAACATACTCATTTTTGACATCATTCCCTTCCTGAAGGACGGGGTTTTACGGCACGTCTGATAAAAATTTTGGCAAGAACCCCCTACATCTTTAGCTTAATAGTAGTTGACAATATTTAATATAGTATTTCAATCTCTGCTATATTTCGTTTACGAATATGATAACTAATAGAACCATTACGGAGTTTAACACGTAGCTCTACCACATTATTATCCGCTTTCATAATTTTTCCATAATATTCTTTTCCCTTCTTGGTTTCAATTCTTGCCTTATGACTACGATACTTTTTTAATTCTGCAAAGCTTGCTTGATGATATTCAACCGGAACGGTCATGGGTATAACTTCTTCTGGCTCTTCTTCCACTTCGTGGACTTCCCCTTTTAATGCGGCAATAACACGTTCTTGATCCCAAGATAAAGATAAATCATCTATCGCTTTACCATTTAATGCTAATTTAAACTTTAAAAAATGTTCTAAGATCACGTCTGCCTTATATAAATGCCATTGTGATAACGGAGTACGGCTTGTTAGATCAATCTCCATTTCCACTACGCCGCCATCAGATTGAAAGGTTTTATAGGCATTTAACAAGCCATCACCTATATATAAGCCATTCACTTCTAATAAGGCTTTGACTCCTGCAACGTGTTTCGCTACATATTGTTCTTCTGTAGAAGCATTTAACTTGGCACAGTATGCATTCACTTTACTACGATAATTTTTGTCTTCCATTTTAAGCTGAATATGCGAAACAGAAGGATGCCCCATCTGTATTTCTTGCAATGATTGGCTGGTAATACCTTTAATTGTAAACTGTAGATTAAGATCCATTTTATCTTTAACTTTAACCTGATAATCAACAATAACTCCCTTTGCTGGATCAAAACGATAACTGACTACAAAACCGCCTCTTAATTTATCATACCCCATTGCTTGCAAATCAGATGGGGTAAAATACTTTAAATCTCCACATGCTAACGCATCCAGACGGGAAAAAGGCGATTTTTTATTTTTCTGGTAAAAACTATTTATTAAACGACTATAATCTATTTCTACATCATTAAATTCTAACCGTAAAGACTTAGGAAAATTACCTGCATCTAACTGATTACGTAGCTCTAAGAGTTTCATTAAATTCTCAGCTTTCATACGAATAGAGCCAATATTCATATCTCCCGTGCTGGTACTTATGGTAATCGCATCCAAACCTAAAGAGCCATCATAAGCAGTATGGACTTTTTGATACTGTATTGTTGCAAACGGTGCGGCAGCTCTTACTACTTTATCAGCTTTAGTTTTCACTGAATACCATAGTGCTGCTTTAATTCCGCCTACAATTAATAATACCGAGATAATTAAAAAAAGAAATATTTTACGCATATAGGGTTATCTCTTAATTAGATACTTTGTTCAAAGGATATAGTAAGGTTAATCTTGTATAGATTTTAACAATAATGCAATATTATGTCCTCCAAAAGCAAAAGACTGACTAATCGCATTGTTAATAGTAACCTTTTGTACTGTTTTTACAAAATTGAGATCAGCTATCGCTGTTTCTAAATTATGACAGACATGGGTTGTTTGTTCTTGAATACTTAAAGCAGTGATAACCGCTTCTAAAGCACCACTAGCACCTAAGGTATGCCCTAATAAGGATTTACTGGTATTAATAAGTGGCTTATCACCAAATAGATGTTGAATTACATCACTTTCTTGTTGATCATTAATTTGAGTACCCGTCCCATGCGTATTGATATAATCAATATCTTGTGCTGCTAATTGTGCATCATCTAATACTTTTTGCAACATTCTTTCTAACTGGCTATTTTCAGGTGCTAAACTCATCAAATTATGTGCATCAAAGGTTTCAGCAAACCCTGCAATTTCTGCAATCATAGGCGCACCCCGTTGTTTTGCTGCATGATATTCTTCTAATAATAATACCGCTGCGCCACCTTCACTATATAAAAAACCGGAACGATGCTTATCAAAAGGACGATTTGCAGTATCTTTATTATCACATACTCTAACTAATGTTTTAGCGATATCAAAACCTCGAAAAATACCACCAAAATAATCATTCGTATATTCACTCCCTCCACATAATATATAATCTAATTCACCATTTTGAATAGCTTTAAAAGCCTGTCCAATAGCTAATGTAGAAGAAGAACAGGCTTGTGTAAAAGTACGGTTAGCCCCGTGTAAGGTATATTTTATTCCAACACTTGCAGACACCGCATTGGACATCGTCATAGGGACACCAAACGGGTTAAATCGTTCGGCATAGGGAATTTTTTGTAAATATTCTTCTAATTGTTGTTGTTGATCATCTGTTAAGGTTTTAGCCCATTGTCCAAAAGATTGCGCTGTACGGCTTATTACTTGATTAGAGTAATTTTCCAATAAGGTGTGATAGCCTCCAATTCCAGTCCCCATAAAAACCCCACAACGAGTATTATCAATATGTTCTAATTGATAGGTGTTTTTACGTTTATCTTTTAAAGTAATCGCTAATTGTGCTGATTCTACTGCTTGTTGACTTGCATACATTGCCATTAAACTCACCGGATCATGCTGTAATATCTCCATTCGGGAAAAACCCAATGCTTTATAATCCAGCTCAGGGAGAGGTATCCACAATGTAGATTGATACTCTGCATAATGATGCCAATGTGCTGGAATAGGTTCAACGAATGAACGTCCAGCTAAACAATTTTGCCAATATTCTTTAACATTAAGACCTAAAGAAGATACTACGCCAAGTCCAGTAATAACCACCCGACGTGCCGGCATTATAGATTCTCCTCACTAGCAGCACGGTGTTCAATATAATCTACAATATCTCCTAAAGTTTGCAATTTTACCGCATCATTTTCTTCAATTTTTCCTCCAAATTCATCTTCCAAATCCATTAACAAGGATACAATATCCACTGAATCTGCCCCTAAATCAGTCAATAAAGTTGTTTCCAATGTCAGCGTTTCTTGTTCTTCTAAACTTAATACTTCTTTTACTACCTTAAAAACACGTTGCTCAATTTCTTTTCGTTGTTCGGACATCTTTTATTTCCCCACATTAAAGAGAGCTATTATTAACTAACATGACCCAGTAAGCTATTTTTTTAGTCTATATAACATAATAGTATTGAATACATCAATATTAATAGACAAAAACGTTACAGATAGACAGTTTTTTTGTCCATTAGAGCAAAGAAAAAGCCTATCCGTCAGATCAATAGTGTACGAATTAGCAGTATATCCTAGCATCCCTTTACTCTTATTTTTTATCTCTTTATTGACTTAGTGTTGAAATTCAACTAACATTAATAATAAGCAGATTAAATACTACGGACACGCTGTTTAATTACACGGTACTACTCATAAATGGAGCAATAACTATGTTACCTTTACCGGCTTTTTTTGATCCTGCTGATATAACAAAATTATATATTGAACAGACAGAAAGCATAGCCCATGCAGTAAAAAAATATCAGCAACATTATTCGTTATCTCCTAGCCATCAAGATACAGAAAAAATAGCCGTACTAGGTATTGATCCTCAAATTGGCTTTATGCATCCTCAAGCTAGTTTATATGTTCCAGGTGCAATAGAAGATGCCACACGAGCCTTATCCTTTATTTATAAAAATAGTGATAAAATAAGCCGTTTATATTTTAGTTTAGATACCCATAATCTTTTTCAAATATTTCACCCTGCTTTTTGGCAAGATACACAAGGGCAACATCCCCCAGCCTTTACTGTTATCACCACTCAAGATATACAAAAAGGTACATGGCAAGCTATCCACCACCCAGAGCAAGCCTACCAATATTGTAAAAATTTGGAAGAAAACGGGAAAAAAAACCTAATTATTTGGCCCTATCATACTTTATTAGGTGGTCTGAGCCATGCTTTACTCCCAGCTATTATGCAAGCTGCCATATTTCATGCTTTACTGCGTAATAGTCCAACCCATTTTGAAATCAAAGGCACACATCCTCTTACTGAAAATTATTCAATATTTGAACCAGAGATAAAGCATATTGCTCAAAAAACGGTGGGGAGTTTCAATGAGGTATTTTTTAATACTCTAATGCGTTATGATCGCATTTATATATGGGGGGAAGCATCGAGTCATTGCGTTGTTGAAACATTGTATTCTTTGCAACATCAAATACAAACTACGCATCCTGATAATATACATAAGCTCTATATATTAGAAGATGCAATGAGTCCTGTGGCAAAAATGGGAGAGGGGGATTTAGACTTTCCACTACATGCACAACAGGCTTTGCAACACTTTGCACAAGCAGGTATGCATCTTGTTAAAACCACTGATGTAATATAAGGAGCTTAATCAATGAATGATCACATTGCGGTATATGGTGCTGCCTTTAATCCACCTCATAGG
The DNA here is from genome assembly GCA_026994225.1 of Gammaproteobacteria bacterium. Classification (GTDB taxonomy): domain Bacteria; phylum Pseudomonadota; class Gammaproteobacteria; order GRL18; family GRL18; genus JALWRI01. The sequence continues at coordinate 198,037 of JALWRI010000005.1, forward strand.
GGGCATTGTGATGTTATTCAACAAATCAAGGATGATTTTGATACTATTTTGTTGATACCAAGTATTGCCCATGCTTTTGGAAAAAAAATGCAAGATTATGTTACCCGTATTAAAATGTTGGAACTTATTATACAAGAATTTTTTCCCCATCAATCACAGATAGAAATCTGCAAGATAGAACAATATTTACACCAGCAACATCCTGATCAGGCCGTTTATACTTATGACGTATTATATTATTTACAAACCTTATATCCTCAATCACGTTTAACCTTTATTATCGGGCCAGACAATGCCAAACCCCAAGTATGGCAACGCTTTTATCGTCATCAGGATATTATAGAACAATTTTCTCTACGCATCATATCTGAGCGTATTGCTATTCGTAGCAGTGATTGCCGACACTATTTACATACCCATACTCATCTCGATAAACTACCTGAATATTGTGGACAAGCACTTAGTCATTATATACAACAACATCAATTTTATCAGTAATCCTATGTCTATAAATTATAAAAAACCTTCTGTAATGGTTGATATTGCAATATTCACCTTGCATGAAAAAACCTTAAAAGTATTATTAGTTAAACGAGGTATTCCGCCTTTTCAAGATCACTGGGCTTTACCTGGTGGTGGAGTACGTGTGGATCAAGAAGCAAGCATTTTTGATAAAACCCTGGAAGATGCAGCCAAACGGGAATTATTAGAAGAAACTGGAGCAAAAACCCATTATTTAGAACAATTAAGAACCTATGGTAGTGATAGCAGAGATCCACGAGAATGGACTGTCAGTGTCGCTTATTTTGCTTTACTCCCGTATGCTGCCATTCAAGTACAATCTGGTAGTGATGCCGCAGATGCTCGTTGGTGGAGTATTAAAGATAATCGTGTCCCCGTACAGTTAGCTTTTGATCATCAACAAATCTTGCATGATGCAATACAACGTTTACAAGCAAAAGTAGAATACACAGCGATTGCCGTTCATTTATTACCTAATGCCTTTACGCTGACGGAATTACAACGTACTTATGAATATCTACTCGAAGCAAAACTAGATAAAAGTTCTTTTCGAAGACGTGTACATAATGCAGGTATTGTAAAAATCATTCCAGGTCAATTTAGAGAAGGAAGTAATCGCCCTGCTCAATTATATTGTTTTGCTAAAAAAACTCAAAAAAATGTTTTTTTTCCACGCAGTGCAGACCGCAATCTAGGCTGAAAACTATTGGAAATAGCATAGATAATTGTTTATTATGGCTCTCCATTGCTAATATATTGATACTACATACTTATGTCATCTTATTTTATCGTTGATCTTACCAGCCAACAACAATATGCCAAAATTGTTCCACCACGCATTCCTTGCGTTGATAATATTGATCAAGCAGACGCTATCATCGTTTTTGGGGGCGATGGTGCAATGTTGCATACCATTCATCGTTATCAACATATACAAAAACCCTTTATAGGTATTAATGCCGGAACACGTGGACATTTAATGAATAATCACCCTCACCCTGATGAATGTCTTGAATGCTTGGATCAAATTGTATATGAAGATTTATGGTTATTAGAAGCTAAAGTCTGCACTTTACAAGGAGAAAAAACCGTCTATGGATTTAATGATATTTGGGTACAACGTTTGCACGGGCAAACCCTACGTATGTATATTACCATTGATGGTGAAAAACAACCAGCATTACTCATTGGTGATGGATTGTTATTTTCCACTCCACAAGGCTCTACTGGATATAATCGGGCATTGAGAGGTAAGGCCATTTCTCCAGGGGTTGCTGTATTACAAATGACACCGATGGCGTGTGTGGTAAATAAAACGGTGCTAGATTCTATTATTTTACCTGACACTTCCATTATTAAAGTAGATTTTGAACAAATTAGTAAACGTCCTGGAATTTTAAGCCATGATGGTCTGGAACTACCCTTTTATCCTGTCACAGAAATGACGATACGTAAAAGTGAAAAAACCGTTAAATTAGGCTTTGTCCCAGAATATTCTTTTATTAAAAAAGTGATGTCCTGGCAATTACTTTTTTAACTTTTTGCTTCGCTAAGGAAATAAATATTATGCCCCAACTTGGTATTGTAATTGTTAATCTAGGCACTCCCAACGCACCGACTCGAGCAGCACTACGCAAATATTTAGCTGAATTTTTGTCTGATCCACGTGTTATAGAAATTCCGTCAGTATTATGGAAAATACTATTATATAGTGTTATTTTACCTACTCGTCCAGCTCGTTCTGCACACGCTTATGCCAAAATTTGGACTGCACAAGGCTCTCCTTTATTAGTCGCTACGCAAGATCTTGGTAATAAAATACAAACTGAACTCGCTCAATATCATCAAGCTGATAACCCTCTTATTTTGCAGGTTGCAATGCGTTATGGACAACCTGCTATATCTGAGGTACTGCAACAGATGCAACAACAACAAGTTGAAAAAATCATTGTCTTACCGCTTTATCCACAATATTCCAGTGCTACGACCGGATCGGTAGCAGATGCCGTATTTACAACTTTATCTCAATGGCGTTGGATCCCTGAAGTACATCTACTCGGTGCTTATTATGATGACCCCAAATATATTCAAGCATTAGCAGAAACAATAGAGCAACATTGGCAACAAGATGGACAAGCCGAAAAATTAATAGTTTCTTTTCATGGAATGCGACAAACGAGCATTGATGCCGGTGATCCCTATTATCAACAATGTAAAGCTACCGCTTTACACCTTGTAGAACAATTACAATTATCCGCACAGCAATGGGAAATGGTATTTCAATCCCGTTTTGGTAAAGCACAATGGTTACAACCTTATGCTATAGAACGATTAGTTGCTTTACCAAAAGAAGGTATTAAACATATCTCTTTAATTTGCCCTGGCTTTGCTGTAGATTGCTTAGAAACCCTAGAAGAAATAGCCATCGCAGGGAAACAACATTTTTTAGCCGCTGGTGGCGAAAAATTTGATTATATTCCTGCCCTAAATGCCTCCACTGCACATGCTCATTTCCTCTCACAACGCTTATTACCGCTCTTATAGAATAAAATACCTAATTTTGGCATTCTGCCATCAATTCAAATAAGGGTTGATTATCAACTTCCTCCTCTAAAATTTCAGCCATCGTATCTTGCAATACAAAATTTCCTTCAAAAGCATAATGGTTATCTTCTGGGGTAACTAATACATATCCAGATTTTTGCCGTAATCGCTTCACCTTTTCTATCTCGGCTAATCCAGCAGCTTGATCTTTTAATAATATTTGGCGTACCTGACCACCCCTACGCTCAACATTCCCCCATGCTTTGGTCACCACCCATTGCTCAAATAAATCCTTACCTAAATAGACTTTGTAATATAATTTATCTTTACGCCACAGTAACATAGCAGGAAGAACCTTTAATTTAGTATAAAATGAATGGATAATTATCCCATAGTATCCCCAAACAACTCAATATAGCGGATCAGAAAAAATGTTTGAAACAAATATAAGTGATTGATATAAATAATATAAATAAAAATATTTATTCTCTATCTGAAAACTTCTTGCAGTGAAGCAAAGTCAACACCTACAATGTGTTTCCAAGCCATAAGAGTGATATTGTTATGTTTCATATAGCCCTTTATGAACCCCAAATTGCACCCAATACCGGAAATATCATCCGTTTGGTTGCTAACAATGGGTGTCAGTTACATTTAATCGAACCGCTCGGTTTTGATTTAGAAGAAAAAAAGTTACGCCGTGCAGGACTTGATTACCATGATTTAGCTCGTGTTAGTCGCCATCCTGATTATTTAACGTTTAGACAATCTTTATCTACTTCACGTATTCTTGCTTGTACTACTAAAGGTAGCCGTTTTTATACGGATATAGATTATCAAAAACAGGATATATTACTCTTTGGCGCAGAAACTCACGGTTTATCTGATTCGATATTAGATAGTATTGATACCTGCTATCATTTACGTATTCCCATGTATCCACATAGTCGTACCTTAAATTTATCTAATGCCGTTGCAATAGTCAGTTATGAAGCATGGCGACAACATGGCTTTAGCAAAGGAAATTAATTATACTTAGCTTACACATCATTGCAATAAAAAAAGGATTATCATGCATACTGAAGAAAAAGCAGCGTTACGAGTAGATTTTTGTGGTATGGATTTGCAAAGTCCTGTTGTTTTATTATCTGGTTGTGTTGGATTTGGTGAAGAATATACACGTATAAAGGGTTTTCATTATCGTGATATTGGTGCGGTATGCCTAAAAGGGACAACCCTGGAACCTCGTTTAGGTAATCCCCCACATCGCATATTTGAAACCCCGGCAGGTATGTTAAATGCCATTGGTTTACAAAATCCAGGCACCAGATATGTTATTAATGATATTTTGCCCACCCTTAATTTTGATGAAACCCGTTTTATTATTAACCTTTCTGGTTCAAGTGTTGAGGACTATGCCAATATTGCAGCACAATTTGATGATAGCAATATTGATGCGATGGAAATCAATATTTCTTGTCCGAATGTAAAAGAAGGGGGGGTTGCCTTTGGTAACGACCCTGATATGTCTGCACGGGTAGTAGAAGCTGTACGTAAAGTCACGCAAAAACCGCTTATTACCAAATTATCTCCTAATCAAACTGATATAGCAGAAAATGCACGCCATTGTATTAATGCCGGTACAGATGCTTTTGCAGTGATTAATACCTTAATGGGAATGGCAATAGATATAGAACAACGTACCCCTGTATTGGGAAATAATCAAGGTGGATTGTCTGGCCCTGCTATTAAACCAGTTGCCTTATTAAAAGTACATCAGGTTTACCAGGTATGTAGAGCACATCATATTCCTATTATTGGTCAAGGTGGTATTAATAGTGCAGAAGATGCGCTAGAATTTATTATTGCTGGTGCGAGTGCGATAGGAATAGGTACTGCTCTTTTTTATGATCCACTGATTTGCCCTAAAATCAATAGTGGTATTTATCAGTATTTACAACAACATAATATATCCCATATCTCTCAATTAGTAGGTAGTTTACGTCTCAATACCACTAGCGTTTCTACTTGTTGCCAGGAATAAAGCAATTATGCGGCAAAAAATTCGGCTAGGTGACTTATTAGTCCAACAACACATTATTACCACTGAACAACTTGAAAATACTTTAAAAAATCAGAGCCAAAGTGGACGAAAGTTAGGACAAGAACTCATTGCACAAGGTTTTTTAAGTGAGGAACAATTATTACAATTCCTTTCTGAACAACTGAATATTCCTTATACCGATATAAAACGGCATACTTTCTCAACAGAGTTAGCACAGCAGATACCAGAAACCCTGGCACGGCGTTATCGGGTGATCATCATTGCACAAGAGTATGATAGCATCTTACTGGGGATGGCTGATCCTACCGATATTTTTGCCTATGATGAGATTCGCCATTTACTTAAACGTCCTTTAAAACTCAGTGTAGTCAGAGAATCCGATCTGCTTGATATGCTCGATATTATTTATCGTAATAAAGAAGCGATGCATTCTCTAGCAGGCGAATTAGACGAAGAATTAGTTAATATTGATAACCCTATTAACGTTGGCTTAGAGGATACCAATACCCCTGTTGTACGGTTTTTACTGACCTTATTGACCGATGCCGTGCAGGTAAGAGCATCTGATATTCATATTGAACCCGATGAAACAGTATTGCGTATCCGTATGCGCATAGATGGTTTGCTCAATGAACAAGTTGTCAATGAAAAACGAATTGCCACTGCTTTAGTTTCCCGATTAAAACTGATGGCTGACTTAAACATCTCCGAAAAACGCTTACCGCAAGATGGTAGTTTTACCATTACCATTAAAAATCAAGTTATTGATATACGCTTATCTACTATGCCTATTCAATATGGTGAATCCATCGTATTACGATTATTAAATAAAAGCACCGGCTTACTCAATCTCTCGCAATTAGGTATAGCTAATGATCTCAATAAACAGGATCAGACTTTAACCCGCTTTAAAGAAATTATTCATCGGCCGCATGGATTAGTATTAGTAACAGGCCCTACCGGAAGTGGTAAAACAACCACTTTATATGCTGCGTTAGATGAATTAAATTGTGCTGAAAAAAAGATTGTTTCTATTGAAGACCCGATTGAATATCGTCTACCCCGTATTAATCAAATTCAAGTCAAAGAACAAATCGGTCTCACTTTTTCCACTATTTTACGCAGTACCTTACGCCAAGATCCAGATATTATCTTGATTGGCGAAATGCGTGATGAAGAAACCGCTGAAATTGGTTTACGCAGTGCCATGACCGGACACATGGTGTTATCTAGTCTACATACTAATGATGCTATCAGTACAGCAAGCCGTTTAATTGATATGGGTTGTCAACCTTATTTGGTTGCCACCTCATTACAAGCAATTATTGCTCAACGTTTGTTACGTAAAATTTGCCAAAATTGTATTATGCCTTATGAACCAACGACCCTAGAACGAAGATGGATGGAACAATTTCCTCCTATGAATGATTATCCGCTATATTATGGGCAAGGCTGTCATTATTGTCAGCATACCGGTTATCAAGGGCGTTTTGGGGTCTATGAATTGTTAGAAATGGATCAAAACCTGGCGGCTGCACTACATAACAATAATCATGCTCAGTTTATCCAGTTATGTCAACAATTACCCACGTTTACTCCTCTTTCTCACAGTGCAATAGAATATGCTAAAGAAGGGCAAACCACCTTACAAGAGGTCATTCGCTTATCTGGCAGTATTAATCAATGATCCTGGAAAATCAATTACTCCCTTATCATACCTCAATATTACCCAACGGTTCCTGGCTAGTATTTTCACCACATCCAGATGATGAGAGTTTTGGTATGGGAGGCAGTTTACTGCAAGCAAGAAATGCTCATATTCCTGTTACTATAGTTATTGTTACTAATGGGGCTTTAGGAGGAAATAAAAAGGATTTAATAGCCATTCGTAGGCTAGAAGTGGAAAAAATTGCTTTACAATTACACTTACAACAAGTGGAATTTTGGGAACAAGAGGATAGAGGTTTACAAGTAAATGATATTCTTATACAACGGGTTGTTACACTGTTACAAACATTACAACCTCACTGTGTATTTTTTCCTTCACCGATGGAACCGCATCCCGATCACCGTAGTACCGCTCAATTAGTCTGGCAAGGCATGTCCATAGCACAATATCAGGGGGCAGTTTTTCATTATGAGATCAGTGTCCAGTCACAAATTAATACTTTAGTTGATATTAGTGCTGAAATGCCTGAAAAGCAGCTTTTAATGCAACATTATGCCAGCCAGTTACAAGAAAATCATTATCTTGATATTGTTACCGCATTGAATAAAACTCGCACTTATACCTTAGATAATAGCATACAATATGCAGAAGGATTTTACCGTTATCCCCATTTACAACAAAGTTTAGGCGAGCTAACATTAGCCCGTTTACAATATTATTGGCAAGAAGACAACGCTACACAAGATTATTTTGATCTACAGACACGTTATCAAAGCCTGACACAAACGCTACAAACACAACAGCAACAGATACAACATTTACAACAAGCACAACAACAATTATTACAATCGAACAGTTGGAAAATAACTCGCTCTTTGCGTAAAACCAAGCGCATTTACCACAACTTACGTAAAGCCATTACACTTTTAAAACCCCAAATCATTCCTTTATTATCACAACCGCTAAAATTAAAACAATTATTACAACAATATTGGCATATTTATCAGCACAAAGGGCTACAAGCTGTTAAAATAGCTCTGGTACATGGTCAAACATCACCCCTCTCCAGGTTAGATTATGCACACTGGGTAAAACAACATGTATGCCTTCATCCTACGGATCATCAAGCAATACAACAACACCTTCAATCTTTTAGCAAAACGCCTGCGATTACGCTTATTGTACCTATCAAACAACCGCAAGCTGATCAATTACTACAAACTATACAATCAGTACAACAACAATTATATCCCCACTGGCAATTATATTTTATTCAACATACATCTACCCCACATCATATTATTAGCCAATTACAACAGTATGTTGAACAAGATCAACGTATCAGCTTATATACCAAAGAGCATATCACAGCACAACATACTCCTTTTTTACACTGTGCATATATTGCTTTTTTAGAAGCTGGGGACTTACTTGCCAAACAGGCACTTTATTTTATCGCAGAAATATTACAGCGACATCCTGAGAGTAAAATTATTTATACTGATGAAGATAAAATTACCGATCAAGGCGAACATTATGATCCCTATTTTAAACCTGATTGGAATCTAGTATTACTCCGTGGACAACATTATTTACACCATTTAAGTGTCTATCAATGTGCAGCAATACAGCAAGCTGGGGGTATTCATCATTTTTTTTCTGCTAGCCAATATTGGGATCTCGCTTTACGTGTTAGTGAACAATGTCAAGACCATGAAATACAACATATTCCACATCTGTTATATCACCATCGCTATACAACAAAGCAACCTGATAATCACCAGCAAGAACGTGCTATTTTACAAGCACATTTTGCACGCCAATATCCCCGGCAACAAGTCGATCTGCATTTATCACAAGGAAAATATTGGCATGTTCGTTATCCTATACCAAAACCTGCACCATTAGTTAGCCTTATTATTCCTACCCGTAATGGCTATTCCATATTACAACGTTGTATTGAAAGCCTCTATCAGCACACACAATACCCTCACTTTGAAGTGCTGATTGTCGATAATCAATCGGATGATCCAAAAACATTGGCATATTTTAAAACCATCCAGCAACACTATGGCTGCCGTATTATCTCTTATGATGCAGCATTTAATTATGCGGCTATTAATAATTATGCAGTAACACAAAGTCAGGGAGAAATAATTGGATTTTTAAATAATGATATAGAAATTATTAGCCCGGATTGGTTGGATGAAATGTTAGCCTATGCCGTACAAGAACGATATGGCGCTGTGGGAAATATGCTCTATTACCCAGATGGCAGCATTCAACATGCGGGAGTGATACTTGGTATGGGAGGGGTTGCAGGACACCCTTATGCTCATCAGAAAAAAGGCTATAGAGGACAATATCACAGAGCATGTTTAGCACAAAATATGTCTGCTGTAACTGCAGCTTGTTTAGTCGTACGCCGCTCTATTTTTGATGCTATACAAGGATTTAATGCCACACAATTAGCCATTGCCTTTAATGATGTAGATTTTTGCCTGCGTATTGCTGAAAAAGGCTACTATAACGTATGGACACCATTTGCCAAAATGTATCACTATGAATCTGCAAGCCGAGGATATGAAGATACTCCAGAAAAAAAAGCACGTTTTCAACAAGAATGTGCCTATATGTATCAACGTTGGGGAACACAATTGCAAAACGATCCTACCTTTAATCCCAACTTGGATTTACAACATGGTGATTTTAGATGGAGTATGAAAAGCCGTGCCAAACAACCCTGGAAACATCAACAATAAAAAGAGTACGCTCTATTGTTTTCTTTAACCTTAGTGTGCCTCATCCCAATTTTCACCATATCCTATCGTTGCAATTAAAGGAACTTGCAAAACCACCGCTTTTTCCATCAACTGTTTTACTTTTGCCATCACTTCTTGACGTTGTGTTTCTAATACTTCCAATACTAATTCATCATGTACTTGCATAATTAACACATTTTCAGGCGCATGAGAGAGCAGGTAGGCTTGTACATCGATCATTGCCTGTTTAATAATATCAGCAGCAGAGCCTTGCATGGGTGCATTAATCGCCATCCGTTCGGCAGCCTGGCGGCGTTTTAGGTTAGATGCATTAATCTCAGGTAAATATAAACGTCGCCCGTAAAGCGTCTCTACATATCCTCGCTCACGAGCAATGACTCTTGTAGTTTGCATATAGCTTTGTACCGATGGATAACGTTGAAAATATAAGTCGATATATTCTTTTGCCTGAGATCGTTCAATACCGAGTTGTTTAGATAAACCAAACTCTGACATACCATAGATTAAACCAAAATTAATCGCTTTTGCACTATGACGTTGCTCCGCACTGACTTTATCTAAAGCCACTGCAAAAACTTCTGCTGCGGTCGCTTTATGAATATCTAAACCCTCCTGAAATGCCTTTTGCAAACCTTCATCCTTTGCGATATGTGCCATAATACGTAATTCTATCTGCGAATAATCTGCTGCTACAATACAATACCCTTTGCGAGCAGTAAAACTTTGTCGAATACGCCGTCCTGGCGCAGTCCTAATAGGGATATTTTGTAAATTTGGATCAGAGGAAGATAAGCGTCCGGTAGACGTTACTGCCTGATGGTAAATAGTATGTACTCTAGCAGTATTATTATCTATTAACTGAGGTAACTTATCTGTGTAAGTTGATTTTAATTTAGCCAAACTACGATGCTCTAATATCAAGCGAGGTAATTCATATTGCTCTGCTAATTCTTGCAATACTGCTTCTGATGTAGAAGGCTGTCCTTTCGGTGTTTTTGCTAACACAGGATAATTTAATTGCTGGAAAAAAATATCTTGAATTTGTTTCGGTGAATGAAGATTAAAGGTTTTCCCTGCAATGCTATACGCACGTTGCTCCAGATTGACAATTTCCGTTGTTAACTCAATACTTTGTTGTTGCAATATTGTTTTATCAATCTGTACCCCCTGACATTCCATCGCCGATAATACCTCTAATACCGGCATTTCTAATTTGCTAAATAACGCCTGTAAGGTAGGAGCATTATCCAGATGGGCTTGCGTTATCTCAAATAATTCTTCCAGCGCATATAAACGGGCATAAACAAAAGGACTAAATAACGCTATTGTTAACGTATGACAAGCTGCTTTTTTTTTTCCTTTTCCTGCTAAATCCTCGTATGCCGTAATAGTATAATCTAAATAGCGCATAACTAAATCTTCTAATGCACCACGATTGGCAATACTATCTAAAATATAAGCGGCTAATAACACATCATAATATATGCCTTGCAAATGAATATGATACTGATTTAAAACATTTTTTATCCATTTAAGATCATAAGATATTTTTAATAACCGAGGATTTTCTAATAATGGCTTTAATATTTGTAAACCAGTATCAATATCTAATTGCAATGGCGTAGCTTGCGTATGTGCAAAAGGAATATAATATTGTTTATCTTTATTTGCTAATCCAATACCAATAATATTTGCCTGCATATAAGCGATACTATCTGTATATAATTCTAAAACAACCGGTGTAGTATGCGTATTAAAATAATCTACACATTGCTTTAAGGCTGATAACTCGTAAATCACTGCACCATTTATAGCTAATTGTGCAGGATACTCTGTAGAATAATGTGCATTTAATTCAGCAAGCCAGCTCTTAAATTCAAAGCGTTGATACAACTGTCGCAATTTATCAACTTGTATCGTACTACGCTGCAAATCAAGCACTTGTTCTGCTAATATCAAATCATCTTTTAAGGTAATCAACTGTTGAGAAAGTGCAATCTTATCCAAACTATTACGTAATGATATGCCCCCCTTCCCTTTAAGGTTTTCTGCATGGGCAATAATCTCTGATAATGATCCATATTCAGTTAACCATTTTTTTGCTGTTACTTTACCTACCCCATCCACGCCAGGAATATTATCTACACTGTCTCCTATTAAGGTTAGATAATCGACTATTTGATCCGGTTTTACCCCATATTTATTAACCACTCCCTGGAAATCATAAAAATAATTATTAACCGTATCTAACATACGTATTTTATCATTCACCAGTTGTGTTAAATCTTTATCACTGCTATATATTAAACAATATATATCTTGTTCTGCTGCCCGTTTTGCTAATGTTGCAATCACATCATCTGCTTCTACGCCTGGATAACATAACAAAGGTATGCCCATTGCCTGAATCAGTTGTTGCAAAGGTTCAATCTGGGAAATTAAATCATTCGGTGTTGTTTTACGTGTACCTTTATAATCAGGATATAACTCATCCCTAAAATTTTTTCCTGCTGCATCAAAGATAACAGCCATATAGGCGTTTGGCGTGTCTTTTAAGATTTTACGTAACATATTAATCACACCATAAATCGCATTACTTGCCTCACCCTGGCTCGTTCTTAAATTTTTTATTGCATAATAAGCACGATATAAATAGGATGTACCATCTACCAAGATTAATTCTTTAATTACTTTCTGCGACATATATTTTCCTATTTGAGTGAAATACCTTACGATCATAACCTAAAATAAAAAACTGTGGTAAAATTAGCACTTAAATATTTTCTAGGACTTACGTTTATGGCTACCGTAATCTTACCATCTTCAAAAAATTTACTATTACTATTATACTTCCTTGTTTGTTTGGGTATTACCTTCCCTTTATATGCAAACGCTGCTCCAAACAAAGATAAACCAGATAACACGCAAGATGCTGATGTACCACAAGTTACGATTATCCGCCGTAAAGGACGAGTTATAGAGCAATATCGTATCAATAACCAAATTTATATGGTAAAAATTATCCCTAGTAAAGGCTATCCCTACTATCTTATAGATAGTGATGGAGATGGTTCACTTGAAACCCGTAGAGATGGGCTAGGAGATATGCCTCACCTTAATCAATGGCGTATTTATCGCTGGTAAATGACGGTCATCATTGCCACTAAAATATGCTATGCAATTGAGCAATAAATTACTATGTCTGTTTATACGCAAATAACTATTGAAGAACTACACGAATTTCTCAGCCATTATGATGTTGGAACACTTATTCACTATGAAGGTATTCAAGCAGGTATAGAAAATACTAACTATTTTGTAGATACCTCTACCGATCGTTTTGTACTGACTATTTTTGAATCGCATTCATTTGCTGAAATGCCCTATTTTTTAGAATTAATGGCTTTTTTACATACTAAAGGCGTTCCAAGTGTGTGGCCTATTGCTAATAAAAAACAGCAATTATTACAATGTTTTAAAGATAAACCAACCACTCTCGTACACCGTTTACCCGGACAGGCTGTTAAACATCCAACCCCTCAACATTGTGCTACCATTGGTGATGCACTAGGGCATTTACACCTTTCCGGGCTAGATTTTAACGGTTATAGGGATAATGATCGGGATTTTCGCTGGTGGGAAACAAAAGCACACGCATTACTTCCCCATTTAATGCCTGATATTGCCCAACTCCTTACTGATGAAATCGCATTTCATAGCCAACATCGCCCTGATCAATTACCTCATGGTATTATTCATGCCGATTTATTTCGTGATAATGCGTTGTTTGATGGCGATACCTTAGGCGGTGTGATTGATTTTTATTATGCTTGCAACGGTCCTTTATTATATGATTTAGGCGTTACTATTAATGATTGGTGTAGCCGTGAAGATGGCACACTGGATGAAGATAAAATGCAAGCATTATTACACGCTTATCAACAACAACGTTCTCTTACTACGCTAGAATATGAAAATTTCCCTGTCATGTTACGTGCGGCAGCACTCCGGTTTTGGATTTCTCGTCTTTATGATCAACAATTCCCTCGAGCAGGGCATTTAACCCATAGTAAAAATCCATTCACCTTTCAACGCATATTACAGCAACGTATTCTTGCTTTTACTCATTTACAGGAGAGTTTTCGTGTTGCCTCTTGAGCGTATGCAAACATTATTAAGCAATTTGGATAAAATCAATGATTTCATTGGTCGTAGTGTATCCTGGTTAGCATTATGTATGGTATTGATGACAACATTGGTAGTAATTTTACGTTATGGCTTTAATCTTGGTTGGATAGCCATGCAAGAATCTATTAATTATATGCATTCACTGTTATTTTTATTAGGTATCGCTTATACCTTACAACATGATGCACATGTCCGAGTAGATATTTTTTACCGCAAATATAGCCCTAAAACTAAAGCCATTATTAATATTTTAGGCACTTTGTTCTTTCTTTTTCCAGTTGCCCTTTTTATTGCCTGGATTAGCTGGGAATATGTTGCTAGTTCTTGGGAATTTCACGAAAGTTCCCCCGAAACGGGTGGATTAGCGGGCGTATTTTTAATTAAAAGTCTCTTATTAATTCTGCCGTTTTTACTATTTTTACAAGGTATTGCTGAATTACTCCGTAATATCTTACAACTTCATTCTTCCTCTTTTGATAATCAGCATAGTAGCATAACATGATGGAAACACTTGAACTTTTAATGCCCTTATTTTTGTTTCTCAGTGTCTGTATCTTATTACTTCTGGGCTATCCTGTCGCATTATCTTTAGCTGGTGCAGCATTATTATTTACTGGATTAGGTTTTGCAAGCGATACCTTTGATAGTGATTTTTTGGCAGCTTTTCCTAACCGTCTGTATGGACTAATGACAAATCAAACCTTACTTGCTGTCCCCTTATTTGTATTTATGGGCGTAACGCTAGAACGTTCTAAAGTTGCTGAAAAATTACTAGATACCATGTCAAGGTTATTTATTCATTTGCGAGGGGGATTAGGTATTGCTGTGATTATCGTTGGGATGTTACTTGCTGCAAGTACGGGCATTGTTGGGGCAACGGTTGTGACTATGGGCTTATTATCCCTTCCCACAATGTTAAAAAAAGGCTACCATTCTACTATTGCAACGGGAACAATTTGTGCTTCAGGCACGTTGGGACAAATTATTCCCCCTTCTATTATTCTGGTTCTGTTAGGCGATGTATTATCTTCAGCCTATCAACAGGCACAATTAGAACAAGGTATTTTTGCTCCAGAAACCGTATCAGTAGGTGATTTATTTATTGGTGCTATCATTCCTGGTTTACTCTTGGTATGTGCTTATATTAGCTATCTTTTATTGCTTGGACACTTCTCCCCTCACACCATGCCCTCAGCACAAGAACATCAATCTAGTGTTAATGATAAAACCTTACTGCAACGTCCTAGCTTATGGCAAATTATCCATGCTTTAGTTCCTCCTTTAGGATTGATCTTAGCGGTACTTGGCTCTATCCTGGCAGGTATTGCTACACCTACGGAAGCTGCAGCAGTAGGGGCAAGCGGTGCCTTATTACTGGCTATATCACAACGGCAACTCAATCTTGCTACATTACAAGATATTATGCAATCGACCGCCCGCGTTACCAGCATGGTCTTTTTCATCTTTATTGGTGCGACTATTTTTTCATTAACATTTCGTGGCTTTGGTGGAGAAGAAATTATCAGTGATTTTTTACATCATTTACCAGGTGGTAAAAACACTGCTTTTTTATTAGTGATGGTATTAATGTTTTTTCTGGGATTTATTCTCGACTTTATTGAAATTACCTTTATCGTAGTACCTATTGTTGCCCCTATACTCCTGATTATGGGCTTTGATCCTGTATGGTTAGGTATTATGATCGCTATCAATTTACAAACCTCTTTTCTTACTCCTCCATTTGGTTTTGCTTTATTCTACTTACGTGGGGTCGCACCCAAATCGGTCACTACAAAGCATATTTATATTGGTGTTATCCCGTTTATTATTATTCAACTTTTAGTGCTTGCCGCATTAGCTTATTGGCCACAATTAGCTACTTGGCTACCCAGTAAGATTTATGCATGAAATATTAACTTGTGATGTCTTTCCAGATAATTTTATCTATTACCTTTTTTAAACGTGTGAAAACATTAATAACTTCTAACCTATCTTTTTCACTCAATGTTCCTGCATGGGCTTTTTCTTCCATCATTTTTTGTGAGAAGCATTACCCTTTAAATTATGGCTTAGACGAATTAATAGATAAATCCGTTGACTTTAACATGACAGGATAATTTTCTTCTAAAATTTTTGTAAATTACAGTTTCATAACAAATAACTCTGCAATATTAAAACCCATTATATTATCACTCCAGTGAGTATTTTTCTTACTCATTGTTACACTGAATACTCTCTGTGCCAATAGATGAGAGTTTAAAATACTTTTTGCCAAAATGTAAATCTGATACATAATAGGCTATTACCCCAAATTAACTTAACTATAATAATAATGGTAACCCAATTGTAGCAACTCAATACAGGATTATTTGCGGTGAGTACCCCAGTTAATAAAGCAAAAATAGTAAAAAAAATAACCAAAACACTTAATTTGGTCACTTCATCATCCAAAACCGAAGCAGAAACCAGTTTACGTCAAGCAAATAAACTCATGCAAAAATACCAAATTACCTTATATGACCTGGATTTCAGTCAAATTTACCATGCCGTAATTATTAAACTTATGCAATTACATCTTTCTTTATTACATTCTAAACAGGAACAACAACAATTACGTAACTATGTACTCAAAGAATTAGCGACTATCCGTCATATTTCCACGCATACAGGTAAAAAGAAAAAAACACCCCCTCCACACAGTACAACAAAGCCATCTTCTGCAAATGCACAACAAACACAATCCGATCCCCCTCCTTATCATCAATCTCGTACCACTTATAACAGTCCATCCCATGCTAAGAAAACAGTACATTTTTCCAAAAAAAAAGCCATCCCCAAAAAAAAGTCAACAGCTACTCAACAATATAAACATTTTAGTTATTATGAGGAAACACAACATCTTAAGTATAAACTGTATATTGCCAAACAAAACATACTTACTCCGTCTATACAATTGATGAATGAGTATTTAAAAAGGGCAAGACATATTTTTGAAATTAAATTATTACTATTACAAAATTTATTAACTTTACAAAAACATCTCTATTGGCTAAGTAAAGAAAATTATCTTAAAAGTATTGACGATAATCTTAATTTACTGCTAACTGACCAAAAGATTAAAATGGAAAAAATAGCTTATCTTTATCATCAAGATGATCAAGAATTACAACAAAATTATCCTGAAATAAGTGCTGTCAAGTGTAATAATCAAAAACAATTATTTACCCTGCTTTTAGATATATTGGAAAAATCAGTATATGTTATTAAACATAGTCTGCAAGAATTACACCATTCTAGCTTTTTAATTCATTATAATATTGAACACCCTTTACATTCTGAGCAACACCATACCTTAGAGCAACAATCTGCTTTGCATAAATTAACACATTTCCAAAAAAAGACCCATCAAGCCCTTGTTAGCAGTTATCAAACATTATATATGCAACTAGATATATTAAAAATCTTCCTGCTTAAAGAAGAAATTACAAAATCTGAACATCATTATCAACAACATCTTATTGAATATAGTGATTTAGCCCGTGATACCTATGAATATGCATATCCTACACACGAAGTACAATACTATTTACAAAAAATTACTGAACTAAGTATTAATCATGCACAACAGCATACTTTACATAATATTTTCCCTCATTTTTATGAAATAAATAAAGAGATGCTCTCTATTCGTCAATATTTAAAAGAAAATCACCATTACCCCTATCAAACCTGTTTATCCTGGCTACTTACAAACACCCCTCATTATACCTTAGAAGAAAAAAAACTACATTTTGATCAATATTCTTATTATACTTATGATACGCTGGATGAAATTGCAACTGATTGTTTCTTTCACATCAAACTCCTTTGGCTACGTAAAGACCTTTATTTGCGTACTGGTAATGAAAAACAATTAGCGCAATGGAAATATAACAAGTGTAAGCGTTATGTAGAATTAGAATATTATTTATTTGATAAACAAAATAAAATAGATGACTTAGCAGCACATATTTTATGGAATTGTGGTGATATCCAAAATAAAAATATTCCTATACTCAATAAGTTTAAGGATATTTTAAAACAGTATAGTTATTAGAATATAACTTATATTCCCTAAACCCTTTAGAGACGACTATGAGCAAGGATAATACTCAGATTAATATCTTAATCGTCGATGATAGCAAAATCAATCGCAATCTGATCGAAATTAAGTTACAACATCAAGGATTTCAATGTACTGCTGTTGAAACTGGACAAGAAGCTATTGATATTATTAATAGTGATCAAAAACCTGATTTGATTTTACTCGATTTAATCATGCCTGGTATCAACGGTCTGCAAGTGTTAGAAAAAGTACGGCAACGGCATTCTATGGTAGATTTACCTATTATCATAGTCAGTGCCAATAATGAAGGCAATGAAATTATACAGGCTCTACATCTTGGCGCAAATGACTACATTTCCAAGCCGATTAATTTTTACATACTCTCAGCCCGTATAGAAACACATCTTAATATGCAACAACTTGCATTACAAAATAAAGATTTTATTGCTATTGCCAGCCATGACTTACGTAAGCCACTGGTGCTTATTCAAGATATTATACAAACTTTACAAGAAGAAATTCATAGTACCCCTCCTCAAATGGATAATTTGGATTTTTCTTTAGAATTAATCGCTGAAACTGCTAATTATCTCAATGAAATAGCAGAGGGATATTTAGATTTACAAGCAATGAATGCAGGGAGTATCCAACTGGTATATAGTGATGTAAATATGCATCAGTTAGTAAAGGATGTACTCAGTTATAATAGCCACAACGCAGAAAAAAAATCTATCCAGTTAATTACTAAAATGCCTCCTACACCGATTATTATCTATGCCGATTATACTCGTATTAGTCAAGTTTTAGATAATTTTGTCAGTAATGCTATCAAATTTTGTTCTGCTCAGGATCAAATTAGTATTCAATTGTATCAGCAAGAGTCCTTATTATTAGTTGAAGTTAAAGACAATGGTCCTGGTTTATCTGAAGATGATTTACAGCGTGTTTTTATTAAATTTGCACGCTTACAAAATCAACCTACAGGAGGGGAAAAAAGTGTTGGTTTAGGGCTTTCTATCTGTAAACAAATTATTGAATTACATCATGGTAAAATAGGCGTCCGTAATAATATGGAAGAAAAAGGTGCTACTTTTTGGTTTAGTCTACCCTTACAAGAAACTCAGAGAGATCAAAATCAATAATATGCCCAACTTGCCCCGTATTATCAAAATTTTGCCATAATTGCTGAAAACTATAATGATTAACAGGATGACGTACTGCTGGTGCAATTTCCGCTAAAGGTTCTAATACAAAAGCGTACTTCTCTATTTCATCTCGTGGAATGGACAAACCATCGGTGTTAATCACTTCTTGATAATATAATAATAAATCTAAATCTAAGGTTCTGGAACTAAATTTCTTTTGTGATCGATCCCGTTTATTTTTTGTTTCAATGGATCTTAAAAAATGATTAACTTCCAGCGCACTCAAGGTACTATCAAAGGCTACCACCATATTATAAAAATTTTGTCCTTCAAACCCTACTGCTTCCGTTTCATAAACAGATGAATAACGGAAATTATAAAATTGCTCTGCCAATGCGGATAACGCATTCTTCACTGACTGCTCTTTGTCTATATTACTACCAATACTGACAAAAATACCCGGTTCGGCAGGATTTTCACTTAACGGTGCGCTTGATTTCGATACTGGCATACGCTACTCCTGGAATAATAGCAGGTTTAGTTAGACGAAGCGTTACAGCTTGTAATGAAAATTGTTGAATTAGGCTATAACTCATATCCTCTGCCAACTTCTCCAATAAATAGCCTTCACTTTGTTTTGCAAACTGCTGTAAAAATATGACCACTTCTGCATAATCTATTGTTTTTTTAATATTATCGCTACTACCTGCCGGGTATAAGTCTACTTCCATTTCAACATCTGCTAATAAAGTTTGCCATTGCATTCGTTCTTCATCTGGTACGCCAATATGTGTATTTAATTGTACCTGTTGTAAAAAAATTTTGTCCATTAAAATGCTATCCCAAATATCTTGAAAAAAATGTTATCATACCTTGTTTATGTTACCAAATTTTCCCCTTATGGATATGCTATATAATTATTACACTGCCTGCACATGCTCTTTGAGTGATGTATTTTTTATTATTTTGGCTTATCTATTTGGCTCTATCTCCACAGCTATTCTAGTTTGTAAGATTTTTTCTTTACCTGATCCCCGTACTTTTGGCTCACAAAACCCAGGAGCAACCAATGTACTCCGTCTGGGTAATAAAAAAGCAGCAATCCTCACTTTATGTGGTGATGTATTAAAAGGTTTTATTCCTGTTTATCTCTGTGCATATATGCAATCCCATTCCCTTATTTTAGCTTTAGTTGCCTATGCAGCGTTTTTAGGTCATCTTTATCCTGTTTTCTTTCATTTTAAAGGGGGTAAGGGAGTGGCTACCGCCTTAGGCGTCATCTCTGCCCTTTCTCTCAAAATAGCATTAATGCTTCTTATTACCTGGCTAGTGATTGCACTTGGCTTTCGTCTTTCTTCTCTGGCTGCATTATTAAGTGCCTTTTGTGCGCCTGTCTATTTTTACCTTTTTAGTCATCAACCTATCTATTGGTTACTCAGTATTGCCATTTCCATTCTTTTAATTTGGCGACACCGCACTAATATTGATAACCTTTTGAATAAAAACGAAACTAAAATCAATCCCTAAACGGCACGTCTGATAAATCTTCTAATGACCAACGGGGTTTTATCACAAAGGGGCTACTTTGCCGCTGTTGCTGTTGATATTGTAAATAGCCTGCATATGCAATCATTGCCCCATTATCGGTACATAATGCCTGTTCTGGATAATACACCTTTACTTGTTGTATTTTTGCCCAGCTTATTAAATCAGCCCGTAATTTTTTATTAGCACTCACTCCTCCGGCTAAAACTAAACGTTCATATTTTGTGTATTGTAATGCCCGTTTACACTTTATTAATAAGGTATCAATCACTGCTTGTTGAAACGCATAGGCAATATCAGCTAAATCCTGTTCTGATTGAGAACTGCTATACCATGCTGTACGAACTGCTGTTTTTAAACCACTAAAACTAAAATCCAGCCCAGGTCTATTGACCATAGGACGAGGAAAAGTAAAGACTCCAGCTCTTCCCTGCATCGCTTTAGCTGCTAAAAGAGGCCCTCCTGGATAGGCTAAACCTAATAATTTTGCTGTTTTATCAAAAGCCTCTCCTACTGCATCATCTAATGATTCTCCCAAAATATAATAGCTTCGCCAGGCCTTTACATCCACTAATAAGGTATGCCCTCCTGAAATAAGCAATGCGACAAAAGGATATGTTAATGTACTATCAGCTAAAAAAGCCGCCATTAAATGCCCCTCCATATGATGTATTCCTAAAGCCGGAATACCTAAACGCCATGCTAAAGCCTGTGCTATACTGCTTCCTACCATTAACGCACCCATTAAACCAGGGCCTGTCGTATAAGCAATCGCTGACAGTTCAGATAATGCAATACCCGTTTCATCCAATGTTTGTAAAATCAAAGGACTGAGTTTACGAATATGATCCCGAGAAGCCAGTTCAGGAACAACCCCTCCATACTCTGCATGTAATGCCGTTTGTGAATAAACCTTATCTAATAACAAGCCTTTTTTTTGGTGGTAAATAGCAACACCGGTTTCATCACAAGAACTTTCTATTCCTAAAATTATTACCATAAAAACCTTTGCATTTATTTTTACTACAAGTATAATTGGCAGTTTTTAATATTTATGTAAGCACTATACTATTTTTATTTATAACGTAAAGAGGATTATACATGCCCACGGTAAAAATCAAAGACAATGAACCATTTGACGTAGCACTTCGTCGCTTTAAACGCTCTTGTGAAAAAGCAGGGATTTTATCTGAAGTTCGTCGCCGTGAGCATTACGAAAAACCGACATCTGTACGTAAACGTAAAAATGCTGCCGCAGTAAAACGTTGGCAAAAAAAGATACATCGTGAACAATTACGTTTAAAACGTTTATATTAAACCTCTTTACCGATATGTTATAAGTTTGTCAAAAGGGTTACGCAACAAGTCAATACCCTAGTAATATATTAAATTATTAATGCTTCTATGGCTGGACATATCCCCCCCCAATTCATTGAAGCATTATTACAACGTATTAATATTCTGGATGTCATCACCGATCGTATCGAATTAAAAAAAGCCGGACGTGAATATACTGCCTGCTGTCCTTTTCATAGTGAAAAAACCCCTTCTTTTACCGTTAGTCCACAAAAACAGTTTTACCATTGTTTTGGCTGTGGAGCGCATGGTAATAGTATTCGATTTTTAATGGAATATGAAAATCAGTCCTTTGTAGAAGCTGTCACTGAATTAGCCCAGTTAGCTAGTATGCCTATTCCACAAGCTCACTCTCAAGAGACAGTTATACCTGATTATCAACCCCTTTATACCCTTATGGAACAGGCAAATACCTACTTCCAACAGCAATTACGTCAACCCTTTGCACACGCTGCCGTTGCCTATCTAAAAAAACGGGGGATTAGCGGCCACATTGCTAAACATTATCAAATAGGTTACGCACCTGCCGGCTGGGATAATCTCCTTAACTTGTTAGGTAATAATGAACAACGCCGCCAACAATTACTCCAATGTGGATTAATCATAGCAAAAGAACAGAACAAGGGTTATTACGATCGTTTCCGCCATCGTATCATTTTCCCCATCCGTAATGTCAGAGGAAAAACCATTGGATTTGGAGGACGTGTACTCGATGATAATAAACCTAAATACCTTAATTCTCCTGAAACTCCTTTATTTCAAAAAGGGAAAGAGCTATACGGACTTTTTGAAGCCCAACAAAAACAACGACAGCTTTCACAAATTTTACTTGTAGAAGGGTATATGGATACCATTGTTCTAGCACAATATGGTTTTTATCAAACTGTTGCAACATTAGGTACGGCAACCACTAGCGATCATTTACAACGATTATTCCGTCTTGCCGATGATATTGTTTTTTGTTTTGATGGCGATAAAGCAGGACGAAAAGCAGCATGGCGAGCATTAGAAAATTCCTTACCCTTATTAAATGATAAAATAACAACTCGCTATATGTTCTTACCTGAAAAGGAAGATCCTGATTCGCTTATTCAATCACAAGGAGCAAATACATTCCAAACTCTTATTCATCATGCTGTACCTTTTTCCCGTTTCTTTTTTATTTACTTACAACAAGGTATTCAATTAGACAGTTTAGAAGGGCAGGCTCGATTTGCACAACAAGCTCGTATCCTCTTAAATAAAATGCCTGATAGCATACTAAAACAGCAAATGATTCAACGTTTAACTAAAATTACTCAAATAAAACAACAACAACTTGGACTACATACCTCCTTGCCACCTGCTTCGACAAAAAAGCTCTCTACCTATCCACCTAAAAATTCCCATACAATAGGAAACATCACACCTATCCACAAAATTATTCGCTATTTGCTTAATTATCCCTATTTGGCAAAATATTACCCTCAATATGATGTTTTACAAAAATTAAACCTTCCAGCCTCTAAGCTGTTATCTGAATTATTACAATTATTATCTCATCAACCTGACTTAAATACTGCCAGTATTATTGAGCATTGGCAAAATACCCCAGAACAACATTATTTAGAAAAACTTGCAATAGAACCCCTTGCCTTTGATAATATTGATAGCATTGAACAAGATTTTCATGATTTATTTGCTTTATTAAAGAGACAATACCAAGAAAAACAAATAGATAGCCTATTACAAAAAGAAAAACAACAAGGCTTAAATGATGAAGAAAGAAAGCAGCTTATGATATTCCTTACTACACGCTAAGTTAAAGAGACTTTTATGTCTAAATATGAAAATATGCCTAAATCCGCTTTAATCATCATTTCTACTTGGCAACGCCGTAGCAGTGCTGGATATTTTATTCTCAGTATTTTATTTTTAAGTGTCATTGCTATTATTTTACAAACTACTACGCTCGAATACGCTCATCTACATTTGAATAATTATCTTTATCTATTAGCTATTATGTGGTTACCCTTTCTTATTGATGCGCTTTATCATTTTATTTCCTATCCTCAATATAGCAAAAAGAATTTTAGGCATTTATTTTGGATGATAGTGTTTCCCCCAGCAAAAATGATCACTCCTTTACCTTTAAAACCAACATTAATCTGGCTACCTACATTAGGATGGAAAGTCAAAAATCATGCTTTAAGCAAATATTTACATCAACTTTTTAACCAACCTATGTTGATTATTGCTTTACTTATTCTTCCTGTTTTATTGATAGAAGTATTTTTTACTCAATATGTTACACTATATCCTGTTTTGGCCAATCTATTATTAGTAGGTACTGCCTTTATATGGTTAGCCTTTACGATAGAATTTCTACTAAAATTTTCCACCGCAGACAGTAAATTATTTTTTTGTATTGAAAACTTTATTAACCTTGCTATTATTTTATTGCCTCTACTAGCGTTTTTACGTGGATTACGCATCATACGTATTATCACCCCTTTTTTAAAACACACCACCTTGCTCAAAACGGTACGAGTCATGCGTTTACGTGGCGTTTTTATTAAAATGTATCGGGGATTATTAGCACTAAAGTCTATTCAAATATTACTCGAAAAACTCAGTAGTCAAGAAGACTTATTACAACAATTAAAAATTCAGCATACAGACAAAATACAAGAACTACATGCTTTGGAAAAACGTATTAATGAATTAGAAAGCAGCATTGCAAAAAAAAGTAATACGTTATAAGTATTCAATACAATTATCTTATTCCCAAATACATTGTTCCCCTGTTTGTTTTTTTAATAATGCAACATATTGCTGATGAGCTTTTAACTCCTCCTTATTAGCATAAATCACTTTGGTTTTTATCGCAGACTGTGATGTAGATGTCCCATTAGACATCGTTTCATGCTCTTTTGTATCAAAATCCAAAGCTAATTTGACTTGCCCCCCCGTCATGGCTAAATACACTTTAGCCAGGATTTGTGCATCTAATAATGCCCCATGTAATGTACGAGAAGTATTATCAATATTATAGCGTTTACATAAGGCATCCAGGTTATTACGTTGACCAGGATGTTTAAGACGTGCCATAACCAGGGTATCTTCTATCGTGCAATAATCGGTTAATGTAGTATAGTGCTTTTTTAACAATGCTAATTCATGGTTAATAAAGCCTACATCAAATGGAGCATTATGAATAATTAGCTGTGCACCTTGTAAATATGCCATGAATTTTTCATCTATATCATAAAAATGAGGCTTATCTTGTAAAAATTCATTACTAATCCCATGTACTTCTATTGCTTTAGCATCAATATTGCGATCGGGATTTAAGTACAGATGAAAATCATTACCGGTTAATTTACGATTGACTAATTCAACACAACCAATTTCAATAATACGATGCCCTTCTTTGGGTTCTAAACCTGTCGTTTCTGTATCTAATACAATTTGCCGCATCTATTTGTCCTTATTATGTTATAACCATTCATCACTTATTCGATAATGTCAGATAATTCATCAATCCCACGATTTGCTAATTCATCAACCCGTTCATTTTCTATATGCCCAGAATGCCCTTTTACCCATAACCAGGTTACATCATGCTGTTGTGCAAGGGTATCGAGTTGTTGCCATAGATCAGCATTTTTTACTGTTTTTTTAGCTGCTGTTTTCCAATTTCTTTGTTTCCAGGCTTTGATCCATTCAGTAATTCCTTTACGCACATATTGCGAATCAGTAGTAAGCGTTACGTTACAAGAATGTTTTAATGCTTGTAAGCCCTCAATAGCAGCTTGTAACTCCATGCGATTATTCGTCGTTTTTTGTTCTCCCCCCCATAATTCTTTTTCATGTTCTCCCATCCTTAATAATGCGCCCCATCCTCCTTTACCTGGATTTCCTCTACACGCTCCATCAGTAAATATTTCTACTTGTTGTTTTAGTGCCATTTTAATACTTTCCTATATTGACGATTCAGCCATACCCTGAAAAGAGGCATCAAATGCTGACATTGAAAACAACGGATGCACGGGAGTTGTTTCTTTACGTGCTAACAATAAATATCCAGAGGTAAAAATCGGCCAATAGCGTTCCCCTATTTTTTCTATAAAACGTAATCGTTGCAGTATGTTAGCCTGATTAACAGGCGGTACAAAAAAATAAGGTTGAAACACAACAGGATTTAAGTTTTGCATCCGTAACCAATCCATAAGTTGTTTATAATGAATAAAATAACTATCAGATAAATATTGATTTTTTTTAGAAAACCCCATTAATTGCTTAATCCGCCATAGACTCATTGGATTAAAACCAAGAATAATAACGTATCCATATCCCCTGACGATCCGAGCAACCTCTTTTAGTATGCTATGCTGTTGTGTAGAAATATCTAATGTATGAGGTAATAATACCAAATCTACCGACTCTGACTTCAAAGGAAGATGGATACCATCATAATAAAAAGTATTTTCTGCATGATGTAACCATTTATTTGAACAAATGCCAAAAAAATGGTAGCGTAGCAAGGAATCGGCTAATAGATTGCGCTGATATGCACCGCTTAATTGTACTGCATAATAACCAGCAAGATGACGGAGTACAGAATGAATATGTACCATTTCCAGGTCAAATACAAAATTACCTAAAGGAGTATTATACCATCTTTGCAACTGTTTCCATGATGCATCGGTATGTTTAAAACGATTAAAAGGGATTAACATACGATAAAAAATACTATTACTCCACAACCTAACCAATAATTATTCTCTTATGCAAGTATACACCACCTATAGATACGCTCCTTTGTACCTATGCTTTTTTATGCTCAGTGCTTGCAGTACTACACTGAGTTCTAAAAGGGATCATTATCTACCAAACCCTGCCCATGTCAAGACAACTCAAAATAAAAAAATGACCCACCTGGAAAATAAACATAAGGTCATTTTACCCGATATAAAGCTCTTTACTAATAATGCCATTCATCAAATACTTGAAACGCCCGTATCTTCTAAACAAAATACCTTCATTGATCCTCCAGCTGATTTTCATTCACCTCTTACACTTTGGGAACAAATACAACAGGATCTACAACTACAACGTTATTATCAACATCCACAAGTAGATCACTATTATCAATATTATTTAAAAAATAAACGTCATATACAACAAAGTAGTGAACGGGCAGAACCGATATTACATTTGATATACCAACAATTACACAAAAAACAACTGCCGGCTGAATTACTCCTGTTACCTATTATTGAAAGCAGTTATTCCCCTTTAGCTCATTCACCTAATGGTGCTGCTGGAATATGGCAATTTATGCCTGCTACAGGGAAAAACTATGGCTTGATACAAAATTATTGGTATGATGCACGGTATAATATTGATTTAGCCAGTCGTGCCGCTTTTAATTATTTAACCTATTTATATCAACATTTTAATCACAACTGGTTATTAGCGTTAGCAGCATATAATGCTGGAGAAGGACGAGTAAGAAAAGCAATCAAAAATAATCAACGCCAACATAAAGCAACTGACTTTTGGCATTTATCCTTGCCCACAGAAACACGTCAATACGTCCCAAAATTATTGGCTTTAAGTAAACTTTTACAACAACATGGCAATTACTTTTATCCTATACCCAACAACCCCTACCTCAGTATGGTGAAAACTAAACATTGGATTTTAATTGATACCTTAATCCGTAAACTAAATTTATCCAAAGCTGCTTTTTTATATCTCAATCCAGGTATCAAAACAGGTATTATCCCTAAAAATATTTCGTTATTATTACCCCATAACAAAGCAAAACAATTTCGCATACAACAGTCTGAATTACTCTTGGCTCATAATGGATATTGGCGACAATATACAGTAAAAAAAGGGGATACCTTAGGCCAAATTGCTCGCTATCACCATAGTAAAGTTAGCTGGATAAAAGCCAGCAATCAACTTGCTTCCAGCCATATTCGTATTGGTCAAAAATTACTAATTCCTAATACTTTACCCAAAAATAATACCCTATTAAAATCCCAAAAACGCCAAAAAAAAGCGCAAGGATTACCGCAACACTATAGAGAATATATAGTACAAAATGGCGATACTCTATGGCACATAGCAAGAAAACATCAAGTTAATGTAGAAGCATTAAAACGTTGGAATAAATTATCAGATAAACGCTATTTACAACCAGGGCAAAAATTACTTATTTATTAAAATATTCTGAAAAAGGGCAGAATACGATCCACCCTTATCCAAACTAGAAGAAAATATTTTCTTACTTACTACTATCTGCCGATGCTGCCGGTGCTGCCGGTGCTGCCGGTGCTGGTGATTGAGGTAGCTGATAGTAAGGATTATAGCCATAGGCACTATAGGGATAGTAACCATAACCACCATAAGGATAATAAATTCCACCATAAGGATAATAACCATTATAGGGATAATAACCACCACCATAATAAGGGGGAGGATAATAACCCCAAGGTCCATCCCAATCATCATCGAACCAATCAAAGGGATTCCACCAATTCCCCCACCACGCAAAAGAGGAGGAGGATACTACAGCGATACTTGCTGCAATCAGTAATTTAGAAGTCAATTTCATGATCTATACTCCCAATAAACAACAGGCCAGTAATATAATTATATTACTATAAAGCTAAAGATCAATTATTAATGTTTTAACTATTGATCTAGATCAAATAATTATTTTCCCTCTGAAGCATTATAGCAAATATCCCATTCCTGTAGAGCTTTTTCTTTCTTTCCTGTCGCTTTAATCTGTTCCCAAAACTGTCCAAAATCCCGTTGAGCATGTTCTAGTGAAAATACCATACTATTAGGTTTATGCTTTAAAAAGAAAGTAATATTACTGTTTACCGTATCGTAATAATCCCGACTAATCGCTAATCGTTGCTGTATGTCTTGTGTATTTTCTAACCCTAATAAAATATCTTTTCGATAAGCACGCATAATGCCATAATCCCAACGTTTAGTAAAACTACGGGCAGTATCCTCTCTATCACGTTGTAAATGTACATAAAATACGGGCTTATCCGCATACGCAATATCTAATCGTCCTAAAAACCAGGCTAAACGATTATCTGCTTCAATATGGTTATTCGGATATGCTAAACGCTGTTGCGCATATTTTGCAATGTGTGATTCATGAGCAGCAGAATAATTATATATATGCTGACATGCTTTAATAAATGTGCTACTACCACAACGCCCAGTGCTTAAAATAAAAATATTCATCTATCGCCCCAGCTATCTATTTCGCTAAAAAAATATACAAAAGAGAAAATATTACCTACAATTTACTCACTATTGTTAATCTTGTTTTCTTATGTCTTTTACTCCTAATACGCTTGTTCAAAAAAATATCTACCAAGCAAGCCAATATTTTCAATTAAACCGCCATTACTTGGGTTTATCTGGAACATTAGGTCAGCATACTGGAAAAAAGACAGGTACTTCTGTTGAATTCCAAGAATTTAGACCTTATCAAGCAGGGGATGATATTCGGCATATTGATTGGGCTGGCTATGCACGTAATAAACAATTAAATCTTCGTATTTATCGAGAAGAAATTAGCCCACATATTGATATTATTGTTGATAATAGCACATCTATGGCAATTAATGATGGTCGTAAAGAGGCATTAACTCGTGAACTCAGCGGATTTTTTTTATTAAGTAATCACACCGATCAGGGTAATACTCGTTTATTACTAACCGGTAATCATGTACATCCTCAGGCTCAACTCACCGATCTACATTTTAAGGATAAAGACAATATTTTTTTTCATTCCCCTCATTATTGTCTTCCCTATATCCGTCATCAAGGGCTATGTATTATTATTTCTGACTTTTTAACTACTCACAATATGCTTGCTGGTTTACGCCAGATTGCTGCCCGTGCCACGCAAGTTGTTATCATTATGTTACTTGGCCCTTGGGAAGCACAACCCCAAACAGGTAATTATACCTTGCATGATGCAGAAACATCACAACAACGCCCTTTACTATTAGATAGTTTACAATGCCAACAGTATTTACAACGCTTACACAATATTCAACAACAGATAAAAAATATCACATTACAAACGGGTAATCTATTTATTCCTGTCATTGCAGATCAAGATTTACTCCATATATTAAAACAGGATTTTTATCCTACGAACATTATTACTCATACATTATGACTTTCACATATCCTTGGGGTTTTTTAGGTTTTTTCAGTTTACCTCTTATTGTTTGGTTACATCGTTATCGACAACAAGGCATACCACACACTGTTTCTTGTCTGGCTTTATGGCAGGCAGTACAACCTTTACAACAAGAAGGGCAACAAAAATGTTCTCCTCCTTTAAATCTTATACTCTTATTAGAACTCCTTGCGGCAAGTTTATTATCCCTTGCTTTAACACATCCACAACTCCCCCATTCACAGCAACATCATGCAGAACTCACTATTATTATTGATGATAGTGTATCCATGCAAGCGGGTAATGCGTATCAGCAAGTTTTGGCTTATATCCAAACACTCAATCCTGATTGGTATTTTTCTATTATTTTATCTGGAAAAGAAGCCATTTTATTAGGTGGTAAAAGTCATAGTAAAAATACTGCCCTGACTTTATTACAACAACATACTCCGCAACAAATACACCATAGTTTGCAAGCTGCGATACTATTGAGTAAAAATATCACTTCTGATGAGAAAGCATTATTAATATTTTCAGATAACCCCGATTTTTCACATCCTCGTTTAGTACGAGTTGGGGAAAAAGTGGATAATACTGCCATCATTCATGCTAATTGGAAAAAAAAACCTTTTATTGTACTCAAACACTATAGCTATCAACATCATCCTCCTAACAATATCGACTTAACAATACACTATGATAAGCAACAACAACCCAGTATTCCCCTTGATTTTACTCAAACTGCAGAATTAGCAATGAGCCTTGATGTACCAGAAAATGTGCAACGTATAGATATACAACTCCCTGATGATAGTCTTATCGCAGATAATCATATTACCTTATTTCGTCCTCCGGTGCGGAAGATATACTATTACCTTAATAAAGTACCTGCAACATTAAAAAAAGCCATACTACGATTACAACATGCTATTCCACTACTACAATCTACTCAAAAACCAGAATTAATTGATATATGGATTGATTCAAGACCATTATATACCTATTTTTCTCTAGTTTTTCCTGACAATGTAAAAACAACACAAAAAAGTCAATTATTCCCTAGTGAAACCTTCTTGTTTCATCCCTTTCAAACAGCCTTGCAAGGCTTTGATCAACGTGGGTTATTATGGTATGGATATACTGATCAGCCACACATAGATAATGCCCATATTTTACTTGCCAGTACATGGACAACCCCTCATACCGCACTAATACAACTTAATCAGCAACAACTCTATTTTAATATTGATTTACAACGAAGTAATTTTTTACAACATAATAGTTTCCCCATTATTATTTATAATTTGGTAAAACAACTGGATATAGAGAAAGGGGGATTACGTCAACACAATTATCGTCTGGGGCAATCATTAACGGTGCAATCTTCTACTGACGACAAGCAAAGCCCCTTTTATCTACAACTTCCTAATACACAGATTGTTAAAGCAAATGAAACCCAGAGTATTCAACTTGCTCATTTATCATTAACGGGTATTTACTATCTTTATCAAGGAAAACATCCCCAACCTTTAGCCGTTAATTTTTTTGATAATACTGAAAGTGATACGACAAAACGCTTACCCACAACTTCCTTACCTCCTATTCAAGCAACCATGCAGCCAGAAAAACACACTTTTCCTTTACATCATCTACTTACCTTTCTTGCACTTTGCTGTATATTATTAGCATGGTGGTTATGGCAAAAACAACATCAGGTATAACTCCATGCAATGGCTACATAGCACTTATTTATTTTTTTTTATACCCTTAGCCACTTTACTTGTGTTATACCTGTGGCAAACGCCCAGCCGCTGGATACGTTTAGCCTTTATACTTTGTACGGTATTCGTACTCGCTGATCCACAACAATTACAAGATACTCCCCAACAGCAAATTACCCTATTAGTTGACCGTTCTTTATCCACAAATGGAGAGGGTTTACACCAAGCACATGCTTTGGCCAGTCAACTATATCACTATTTACAACAACATACAGAAAAAGAAATATCGATACAAATTATTGGTTTTGGCAAAAAGGCACATAGACTATTTACCCAAGATATGCCGCTACAGCAGTTATTACAATTACCACTTGAAGATACCAGTAATTTAACTGCTGGTTTACAATTAGTACGGAGTTTACATCAAGCAGCTAATCATAAAGTCATCGTTATCAGTGATGGTATCTATACAGGTCTTTCTCCCCTTACTGAAATACCCTTTTATCAAACTCAGCAAATACAAATATACGCACTGCCATTACGAACCACTTCCTTAGCCGATACAGCCATTACTCAAGTAAAAAATAATTCTCGCAG
The DNA here is from genome assembly GCA_026994225.1 of Gammaproteobacteria bacterium. Classification (GTDB taxonomy): domain Bacteria; phylum Pseudomonadota; class Gammaproteobacteria; order GRL18; family GRL18; genus JALWRI01. The sequence continues at coordinate 230,492 of JALWRI010000005.1, forward strand.
TACGCTACAACAACCCTTTAACATTAGCTTTACTATCTATTCTCCCCAACAACAAACAGCACATATTACCTTACAACAATATCAAAAGCCCTTATTTCAACAAGATATACTCTTAAAAAAAGGTAATAATCATTTTTCCTTTCCCTGGAAAGCACAACAAAGTGGCTTACAACAATATCAATTAGATTTAAAAACCACCCAAGCTGATCCCTATCCTGAAAATAATCATGCACAATTAGTTATTGATATTATTGGTAAACCTAAAGTATTACATATTACTCATAATGGTAAACCCAGTCTATTAAGTCAAGCACTACAGCATAGTATAAATATTAACCATATTGCTCCTGATAAACGTTTAAATATGGCGCAATTAGCTCATTATCAAAGTGTTATCTTAGAAAATGTATCCTTAAATCAACTCCCAGAAAATACCGATGCACTATTACGTAATTATGTGCAACACTTTGGAGGTGGTTTATTAACCACTGGAGGACGTAATAGTTATGCAATGGGAGGATATTACAATAGTTACCTGGAAGATATTTTACCCGTTAAATTAGATCGCCAAGATAGTTTACGCCGTCCTAAATTAGCTATGGCTATTGCTCTTGATCGCAGTGGCTCAATGGGTGTCAATGTCAGCGGTGGCGCAACCAAAATGGATTTAGCTAATCAAGGCAGTGCAGAAGCCATTACTTTATTACTCCCTCAAGATGAGATTGCAGTATTTGCTGTTGATAGTCAAGCACATAAAATACTCTCTTTACAAACAGTAGGAAAAACTCAACAACGTAAAGTGTTACAAAAAAAAATCCTTACTATCGAATCACAAGGAGGGGGTATATTCGTCTATGAAGCGTTAAGTAACGCTATGCAAGAATTATTAAAAAGTAGTGCTGAAAATAAACATATCGTATTATTTAGTGATGCCGCTGATTCTGAAAAAGCAGAAAATTATCAAACGCTGATTACTAATTGGCGAGATGCAGGAGGGACTATCTCTGTTATTGGCTTGGGTAATGAAAAAGATATACATGCCCCTCTTTTACAAGATATTGCCAACCTCGGTGGAGGAAAAATTTATTTCAGTAATAATGCCCTGCATCTTCCTCGCATTTTTAGTGAAGATGTAATGCGTATATCACGTAAAAGTTTTTTAGCACAAACTACTGAAGTAGGGGCTACTGATGCTATTATCCCTTTACATTTTTATCAAACGCAGATACCGACTATTGATGGCTACAATCTTGCCTACCTTGCTGATCAAGCACAAGTAATATTAGTGAGCAATGATGAAAATCATGCCCCTTTGGTTGCTGCTTGGCAAAATGGTTTAGGAAAGGTTATCAGTGTGATGTTTGAAACATCAGGGAATTATAGCGGTGAATTTTCCCATTGGGCATATTATGCAACTTTTTTTCAGCATTTAATGGAATGGCTAAAACGTCCTGAAACCACACTACCTTATTACGTTACAGTAGAACGACAAGGACAACAAGCAAAAATTATTTTATCCGTCCAAGAGCAACAACAACAAACTTTTAAACACACTCCTATCGCACATATTATTGAAAATTCCAGCGGAAAAATACAACAAATTCCTCTATCATGGGAAACTCCGCATACTTTAAGTGCCACATTTAATCTGGATACGCAAGAAATTTATTCTGGTATGCTCGTTATTGATACCCATACTTTGCTCCCCATACCAGCACAAATACTACCTTATTCCCCTGAATATCAATTATCCCATATTAAGGGTGAACAAATATTAAAAAAACTATCCCATGATACACAAGGGCAAGTTTTTACTCATATTTCACAACTTTTTCAAACTACCCAAACATATACACAACTACAGAACCGCTCATTAGCCACTCCCTTACTGATACTATTACTCTGCTTATTACTCTTGGAAATAATACAACGTAAACAATTACTACACCCTTATACGCATCGCTTAAGCCACTGGATAAGAAAAAAGTACAAAAAAGAAACCCCTGCTATGCCCCCCCCTACTTCGACAAATGTAGAAAAATCAGTTTCAAATCACCATGTAGACATTCTACAACAAGCTAAATCTCGGGCGAATAAATAGCTAATAACTATTTGATAATGCCTCACTTAATATAAGCAAGGCAATTACGAACAGGTACTCATTGTGAAAAAGACACCTTATATTGAAGCCTAAGGCAACTAACCGCTTTATTGTAACCAGCTATTGATAAGATTAATATCTTCTTCTGTTAAGTTACCACTCGAATCTTTAAGGGAAAGCATATCTAAAATATAATCATAACGTGCTTTAGAATAATTTTGTTGTGCTTGGTATAAATCTCGTTGCACTGTTAATATATCGACCATCGTACGAGTACCTACTTCAAAACCAGCTTCTGCTGCTTTCAATGCACTTTCAGAAGAAACTACCGCCTGTTTTAAGGCTTTCACTTGGCTGATGTCTGAAATGACATTTAAATAGGCAATACGGGCTTGTCGAATAGCTGAACGACGAGTTTCTTCTAGTTTTTCTGTTGCTTGAGTCAGTTGGTGCGTTGCTTGACGAGTACGAGAAGTAATCAACCCCCCTTGAAAAATAGGCACATTCAGCTGTAAGCTAAATGAAGTATTTTTTTGTGAATCCACCGATCCACTACCTGTGCTGCTATAACTACGTTGCGTTGTAAAATCAAGGCTTGGATAATGTCCGGCACGTTGTAAACTGACATTTTTTTGAGCCGTTTGTAAAGCATGTTGTGCAGAGATTACTAAACGATTACGTTGTTCTGCCGCTTTGACCCATTCTTCTATGTTAGCTGGGCTAGGTGGATCTAAAGGAATATCTGTTGCCAAGGTTTTTAACTCCCCTTTTATTTCCCCTGTAATTTCACGCAAGGTTTCTAAACTGGTATCAATCGTATTTTTAGCCAAAATTTCTTTAGATACTGCCGCATCATAGGCTGCTTGTGCCTCATGCACATCAGTAATAGCAATCAAACCAACATCATAACGTTGTTGTGATTGCTCTAATTGGCGTGCAATGGCCCGCAATTCTGAACTTGCAAAGCTGAGATTATCCTGAGCAGACAACACATTAAAATAGGCATTAGCCAAACGTAAAATCAGCGATTGTTGAGCAGCTTGTAAATCTGCTTCGGCTTGAGATATTTGGGAATTAGCAATACCTAAATTAACAAAATTTTCTTGTCGATATAAAGATTGATTTAACGTAGCACTATAACCGTGATCATTATAATTATTTTCTACAAAATCACTACTAATACCACTAACAGAACGGCGATTGTCGGTAGTGCTGGCATTAAATGAAATTTGCGGCATAAATGCTGCATAGCTTTGTGAGCGATTTTCTAAGGTGGCTAAATAATTTGCTTCAATATTTTTTAGTTGTGGATCACTTTGCAATGCAGATTGATACGTTTCAGATAAATTTTCAGCATAGCTATTTAGCGTTAGCGTTGTCATACATAATACGATAGTAAGAGCTTTTCGGGTAACCATGAATGAACCTCATAAATTAGTTATTATTAATATTGTGGGATACTCGCATCCACTTCTTTTGACCAGGCGCTAATTCCACCCGTAAGGTTTATAATAGATTGAAAACCATTTTGTACCAGGTATCGAGCAACTTGCATACTACGAATACCATGATGACATAACACAACAATCTCTTGTTCAGGATCTAATTGTTGCATTTTTTCTGGAATTTGTCGCATCGGAATTAATAAAGAATTAGGTAAATGTGCAATGTTATATTCCCACGGCTCTCTTACATCAAGTAACAGCGTATTTTGGGTAGGATTTTGTAACAGTTGTTGTGCTTCTTGTGCGTGTAATTGACGAATCATAAGAGTTAAAATACAATTATATTATAAATAAAAGGGTTTTTCGTATGGAATTTGCTCTAAAGCGGGTATACATGTTTCAAACAATACCTGATCTTGCCATGATTTTTCGCTAATACGAGTAGCAAGGGTTGCTGACATCACTGGAGGCTCTCCAATTATTGCAAGCAATCGCCCTCCCACTGCTAAATGATGTTTAAATTGTTTAAACATCACTGGAATAGAACCTGTCAGTACAATTACCTGAAAATATCCCTGTTGCTCCAAGAGTGTTTCACTATCAAAAGCGTTAGCATGATGAATATCAATATTATCAAACGAATACAATTTTATATTTTTTTTCGCCTGTTCAATCAATTCAGCTGATATTTCCAAACTAAAAACCTGTTTCCCCAAACTAGCCAGTAATGCAGTGAAAAAACCATTCCCAGTACCAATTTCTAAAATTTTATCCGTTTTTTTTATCCCTAAGGCTTGTAACATTCGGGCTTCAATTTTTGGTGCCAGCATCTGTTGTTGTGCGCCAATAGGAATTTCCATATCACTATATGCCAGTTCACAGTAATTTTTTGGAACAAAATCTTCACGCAAAATTTGTTTATATAAAGTGAGAATACTGTCATTTAGAATATCCCAAGTACGAAACTGTTGTGATATCATGTTTTCTTGTGCTTGTGCAAGATTCAAATTAGTCATGAAATTTCTCTATGCATACAAATGGCATAGAATAAGCATTTTCAGTTGAGATAGCAAGTATGCTGGAAATCTTGATTAAAATAGACTTGCAAGCTATTAATATGATATTACAATAGTTGATTGAGAATAAACTTGGGGTGCCTTATTTACACTGAGGCTGAGAATAGACCCGTTGAACCTGATTCGGTTAGTACCGGTGTAGGGAACTTTTACAGTGTCAAGGTTTTACGCTCTTTATCTGAATGTGTTATAGCTATGATAAATATACTATAATGTGTATGCCCCTCAACCCTATATACAAGGTTATTATGAGTGCAATACCTACTGATTTTATAAAAAAAACCACACAACTTTCACACGATGTAACACAGGCTTTTCCCGCATCAAAAAAAATCTATATCACTGGCAGTCGTACTGATATTCGTGTCCCCATGCGAGAGGTAACACAAACAGATACCTTAAGTAAAGAAGGAACTATTAAAAATCCAGCGATACCTTTATATGACACATCAGGTGTCTATACGGATCCAGAGGTAGAAATTGATTTATTAAAAGGCTTACCAGCCATACGTAGCAATTGGATTAAAGAACGCAATGATACACAACAACTCGATGATTTAAGTTCTGAATACGGTAAACAACGTGCCAATGATCCCCAATTAGAACATTTACGCTTTGAACATATCGCCAAACCCCGCAAAGCAAAGCCAGGCATAAATGTAACGCAAATGCATTATGCTCGCAAAGGAATTATTACGCCTGAAATGGAATATGTTGCTATTAGAGAAAATAACCGCTATCAAGATATGTTGGAAGCAGGATTATTAGTACAACATCCTGGTCAATCTTTTGGTGCAACATTACAAACTCCGATTACACCCGAATTTGTCAGGGATGAAATTGCACGAGGAAGAGCCATTATCCCTGCAAATATCAACCATCCTGAATTAGAACCTATGATCATAGGACGTAATTTTCGGGTCAAAATTAATACTAATATCGGTAATTCAGCGGTGACTTCTTCCATTGCAGAAGAAGTAGAAAAGATGGTGTGGTCAACCCGTTGGGGGGGAGATACCTTAATGGATTTATCAACAGGTAAAAATATCCATGAAACCCGTGAATGGATATTACGTAACTCACCCGTACCAATTGGAACCGTACCTATTTATCAGGCTTTGGAAAAAGTAAATGGGAAAGCAGAAGATTTAACTTGGGAAATTTTCCGTGATACCTTAATAGAACAAGCAGAGCAAGGTGTGGACTATTTTACTGTCCATGCAGGAATTCGTTTAGCCCATGTACCATTAACAGCAAAACGTTTAACTGGTATCGTCTCTCGTGGCGGTTCTATCATGGCAAAATGGTGTTTAGCTCATCATCAAGAAAGTTTTTTATATACCCATTTTGAAGATATTTGTGAAATTATGAAAGCCTACGATGTCTCCTTTTCTTTAGGTGATGGCTTACGTCCTGGAAGCATTGCCGATGCCAATGATGCAGCACAATTTGCAGAACTAGAAACGTTAGGGGAATTAACACAAATTGCTTGGCAACATGATGTACAAGTAATGATAGAAGGGCCAGGTCATGTTCCTATGCAATTAATTAAAGAAAATATGGAAAAAGAATTACATGATTGTGCAGAAGCCCCTTTTTATACGTTAGGACCATTAACAACCGATATTGCACCAGGTTATGATCATATTACCTCTGCCATAGGTGCAGCACAAATTGGTTGGTATGGTACAGCTATGCTTTGTTATGTTACACCAAAAGAACATTTAGGTTTGCCCGATAAAAATGATGTACGAGAAGGCATTATTACTTATAAATTGGCTGCCCACGCTGCTGATTTGGCAAAAGGCTTTCCTGGCGCACAAATACGGGACAATGCTTTATCCAAAGCCCGTTTTGAATTTCGTTGGGAAGATCAGTTTAATCTTGGCTTAGATCCAGAAAAAGCCCGTGCATTTCATGATCAGACTATGCCTAAACAGGCACATAAAGTCGCTCATTTTTGTTCTATGTGTGGCCCACACTTTTGTTCTATGAAAATTACCCAAGATGTCCGTGATTATGCACAGGAAAAGGGCTTACAGAATTTGGATAAAGCCGTAGTAGAAGGGTTATCAGAAAAGGCAATAGAGTTTAAACGTATGGGACAAAATATTTATCATGATGATTAAATTAACCGACTTAATGTCCCTTAAACTAAAGGCGCAATGATTTTCTTGTAGAAAGTTTATCTGTTAAATAAAATAAACATAGATTGTCAGTAATAATTGCGCTAATATTGCTAATTATTGAGTTTTTTAGTGTTCTGGGAAAAGGGAATTAGAAAATTTAGTTATAAAAATAAAAAAGTGGGTGGATGAATGAAAACAACACGATTAACAACACGATTTTTGGGTAGCCTATTACTTTCTGGTTTAGTTGCAAGTACTATCAGTATTGCCAATGATGACGGGGATACAGCAACAGGGGATGTTTTAAAAGAAACAACTCGTATCATTAATGGTACTATTCCAGCAAAGGGAGCGTTTCCCTGGATTGTATCCTTATCTAATGTCCCCAATCAAATCACTCCTGATTTGGATAAAACGACCTTATCACATTTTTGTGGTGGATCACTGATTCATCCTCAATGGGTATTAACGGCTGCACATTGTATTGTAGATGACCAACCTTTAGCGGTATCCGTAGGGGAATATAATGTATCCACCTACGATAGTGGTACAATTCGTTATGTTACCGCAGCAAAAATACATCCTTTTTATAATCCCGAAACATTAATTAATGATTTAGCATTATTAAAATTGGATAGACCCATTGATAATAGACCCATTGTCAATTTACCGGGTCCTACCTTTGACTTGCCTGCGTTTCCTGTAGGCAGTACATTTTTAGTAGCCGGATGGGGAAATACTGCACCCAATTTGGTGATCAATGCAGATTTTCTACGACATGCAGCCGTCCCTTCTGTTTCTCAAGAGGTCTGTCAAACAAGCCAATCAGGCGATGGTAATGCCATCACCATTACAGAAAACATGATTTGTACCGGATTTCCTGAAGGGGTTACTAATGCGTGTCATGGCGATAGTGGCGGCCCTTTGGTTAAAATCAATGCAGGTTCAGTAGAAGGGGCAACGCAAGTAGGTTTAGTTAGTTTCGGTACGCCAGTATGTGGTTTACCTGATGCGTATGGGGTATATACTCGCTTATCCCGTTATGCTGATTTTGTTACCCAAAATATCTGTGAACCGTATGAACGTGCTAAAGCACCTAATATGATAATGAATACAAATGGAGATGCCATCACTGTTACCGCAGAAGGTGAGTTTGCTAATGAAGCCCCCTTAATGGCTGTTGATGCAGTACCATTTCCTATCTTACCACCAGTCTTTGCACAAGAAGAACGTCCCACCGGACCATTTTTAAGCTCAGGAGATAAATCAGCAGGAAGCTCTGGAACGGGCTATCGCTTATATTTAGCAAAATATCCCGCATTAAAGGGCATTGAAGTATTGGATTTAGGCACAACACATACCACTTCCTTTACCAAATCAAGTTTAAGTAAGGGTGCATATATTATGGCAATGCAACGCTATAATGGAAATTGCCAAAGTGGTTTTTCTAATGCTGAAGTATTTAGTGTACCTTAATTTCTAGCAACTAAAATAATATTAGAAACAGCGGCTTTTTGCCGCTGTTTTTTTACCTATCAACCGTCTATGCCTGAGAAGATATTACGGGTGGAATTAATATTTTATGTCGTACAGGAAAATGCTGTTGTTTTTGATCTTGAAAAAAAAGTTCTAAAGCTAATTTAATAGAAGGAAAAGCAAGCTGATCCCAGGGTATATTTTGCTCATTAAACAACTCTGTCGCATAACTTTCTTCGCCAGGAAAAAAATCTAAATGGGCAAGTTGCCCATAAAAAAAGATATTGATATGACCAATATGAGGAATACTAAAAATTAAATATAAATGTTGTTCACGCATGGTTGCATTCGCTTCCTCAAAGGTTTCCCTTTGTGCTGCTTGATCAATACTTTCATTTAATTCCATAAAACCGGCTGGTAAAGTCCAAAAGCCTTGTTGTGGAGATATAGCACGTTGACAAAGTAATATTTTATCTTCCCATACGGGAATACAACCTGTAATCACTTTGGGATTTTGATAATGTATCGTATGACAATGTGGACATACATAACGTAAACGATTATCTCCTTTAGGTATAGCTTGTATAACGGTTTTACCACATTCACTACAATATTGCATAATAGTATCCTTATTTATTATCGGTATTGATCCAGTGTCCTGATTTTCCTCCCGATTTTTCCAATAATTGAATATCTGTCATACGCATTCCTTTATCTATCGCTTTACACATATCATAAATAGTTAATAAACATATTTGTGTTGCCGTTAATGCCTCCATCTCTATCCCTGTTTGTCCATAGCTAGCAAGAGTACAACGACAATAGATACCAATTTTATCGCTACTTGGTGTTAGTTCAATATTAATATGCGTGATGGGAATGGGATGGCAAAGAGGAATTAATTCAGCAGTTTTTTTTGCCGCCATAATGCCTGCAATACGTGCTATACCCAGTACATCTCCTTTTTTATGTGAACCCGATAAAATATTATCTAGCGTACGTTGTTGCATAATAATACTCCCTTCACTAATAGCTTGACGTTGGGTATGCGCTTTACTCCCTATATTCACCATATGCGCTTCCCCCTGGGCATTAAAATGATTTAATTTTGTCATAAAAAAACCTACCTGATTTTTCTTTTTCTTTATGTAATAATGGCTCTATTGTAACCATAAAAGGATCGAGTATGCGTATTTCTATAAAATTTTTTGCCAGTCTACGAGAACAATTAAAGATGGAGGATATGGATATATCTGTAGAAAGTGTTACAACAGTCCATGACCTATGGCAGCATGTAGTTAAAAAAGAGATACCTGATAATATTATGGTAGCAATTAATCAAGAATATGCCAGTATGCAATCGCTAGTACAAGATGGAGATGAAATTGCTTTTTTTCCACCGGTAACAGGAGGATAATATGTTAGTAAAAGTTACAGCACAAGCGATAGAACCGTGGAATATTTTAGCACATTATGAACAACAACATATTCAATCTGAACATACTGGCGCAGCTGCTGTATTTGTCGGAGTAATGCGCAAGCATAATGAGGGCGATGAAGTAAAAAGTATGTATTTAGAACATTATCCTGCAATGACAGAAAAATTTCTACAAAAATTAGCACAAAAAACTATGCAACAATGGGATATTAATGATGTATTAATTGTGCATAGAGTAGGTCAATTATTTCCTGATGATCCTATCGTTGTAGTTGCAATATGGAGTGCACATAGAGCAGAAGCCTTTACTGTCTGTAGAGAATTAATGGAACAGTTAAAAACTCAAGCACCTTTTTGGAAAAAAGAACAATTGCACAATGGGGAATATCGTTGGATAGAAAAAAATACACATGGCTATATAGTAAATACTTGATAACTTTTGCTACTGCTTTATAATGTTATTCAATGGTTGACCATTATAAGGCTAATATTCTCTATGTTAAATATATGCTTTTGCATTAATAGCTTTATAAATGTTACATAACAGGCCTTATAAGCGTCGAGTGTTAACAAGTATTTACTAAAAAATACTATAGTAACCAAAAAATCGTTATTGTATCCAGTAAATATATATTAACCGTCAATATTTATATTGATACTGACCAGAGGTATTATTTTATTAACCAATAGTTAATAAAATGTTTCATTTGTAATACTATGTTTGGAGCCAGGCTTTGAAAAATATTACCGAACCCAGTCCTCAAGGTTATCAAGTTAGAATCGTTCGTAATAGAAAAGAATACAGCCGTTATTTTGCCCATAATTTATGGGGAGGAAAACGAAAAGCATTGACAGCAGCAAAAAATTGGCGTGACCAAATGTTTGCACATTTAGGCGATTCACATGATTTAACTAAATCTCTACCACAAAGTAATAATACCACTACCGGTGTTTGTGGTGTGTCCCGTAGCACTCGCTATGATCATCGACGATGTTCTTATTCTGTAGTGTATCAAGCATCCTGGAAAGACAAAGGGAAAAAGAAAAACCGCACTTTTTTTGTAGGAACAGTGGAAAAAGCGACGGCAACAGATGAATTTCGTGCTTTTAGAGCCGCAGTACGATTTCGAAAAGATTATGAATTTTGTATGAAAAACAAAGAACCCTTTAATCCTAAAAAATATGTAGATTGGAAAACAGCGGCATACATTTAATACATTTTTGCTTTGGCGCATGATAGATAAGAATCAACAAAAAGAGTAATTACTGTTTTTGTCGGTAAAGTTTGTTATAATAAGCATTCTATAATGCGCCTGTAGCTCAGCTGGATAGAGCGTCGCCCTCCGGAGGCGAAGGTCGGACGTTCGAATCGTCTCAGGCGTGCCATCTACTATTTCCTCCACTCCTCTTTTATCATCAACCAAGCATAACCAAATAACACTATACCTAATCAGCGTAAGCCTAATGATTTCTCCATTTCGGGCAAAATATTATCAAAAAAATGATTAATTTTCTCTTAAAACTCCTTTATACTGTGAAAGTAGTGATTATTCCTTACTGTTTTCATTTATTACATTCCAAAGTCGTTCCATTGGGTTTAAATTCGGACGGTAGGATAGTAAATGTTGCTTGAGTTAGGGTAAATAATGATATATTAAATACTTCAGAAATGTCTGAGAAAACATCTTCGGGAGCTAACCAAACTTTGGCTTCATCAAAAGAATTATCTAAATTAGCAATTAAATTAAATTCTTTAGTGACTAACTTTAAAGTTTAGTCATATTAGTAATATATTGTGTTATATTTTTAATACGTTGTTGATTAGTTTGTACTCTAATTTCACTGCCAACATAACCTTGCTCCAAAATAGCTTTTACAGAAACTTGTTTTGCAACATCTAAACAGTGGATAAAATGTTGGCTACATTGTTGTGCATGTTGGGTATCATATTGTACGGCTATATTAGCCTGGCAAGATTGTAAATAGGATAAAAAGTAGCTTTCTTTACGAAAAGCATCTAAGGCCAATAAACAATCAAGGATGTCATTGGCAGATAACGTCATTATTTGGGTAAAACAATGTGCATACTGTACGGTATATTGGGCAATTTTAATATAACGTTTTGGAATATGTAATCGCTGTAATAATTGTTTATTTATTTGGATACTATCAGCTAGAGTGTGTAGATTGTATAGAAGGGCAGCCCAACGTACGGCTTTATCTTGTGTTAATAATGTTGCATGATTTAATGCATAATATGCCTGTTCTCCAAGCATCCTATTTTGATGTAATAGGGTATATAATTCAGGAAAGATAACTTTTAAGGCTTGATTTTCATCCAATACTTGAAAATAAATGGCAGCATGTTGTTCTCCTAAGGTTTTTTCGGTTTCTTGCCAGACTCTTTCTGCAACTAATGCATTAGCTTCCCCATTTTTTACCATTTCCCGTATCAATTGTTTGGTTTCCTCTGCAATACGAAATCCAAGAGGAGCAAAGCGGGCAGCAAAACGAGCAATCCGTAAAATACGTACAGGATCTTCTGCAAAAGCAGGAGATATATGACGCAATAATTTATTTTGTAAATCCTCTCGTCCCCCATAAGGATCAATAATTTGTTGGGTTACTTCATCCATAGCAAGGGCATTGATGGTTAAATCTCTACGGCGTAAATCTTCCTCGAGAGTAACGCTGGTATCAGTATAAAAATTAAAACCATGATAACCTTGCGTGGTTTTTCTTTCTGTGCGTGCTAACGCATATTCTTCTTTAGTTTGTGGATGTAAAAATACGGGAAAATCTTTACCCACAGGTATAAAGCCTTGTTGTAATAATTGTTTTGCATTCGCTCCAACAACGACATAATCTTTGTCTTTTACGGGGAGGTGTAATAATTCATCACGCACTGAACCACCAACACGGTATATTTTCAAATAATAACTCCTATCAGAGAATTTATTTTATTTTTGTTACACTAGAAGTGTATGTTAAAGGGCTAGATATTTTATCAACAAGCAAATTTAATGCTTTGCTGTATTCTCCTTGTAAACGTTGCATAATGGTTTTGCCATCAGGATAATAATATACACAATGATAAGGGACTGGGTCAGTAAGAGATTGACGTATCTGAGAGGTAAATTGTTGCCAACTGATTTGTACAAAGCGTTTATTACTGGCATCCACAAAAATAATTTCTTCCTTATCAATCACAGCAATATATTGCATGGAACGGATGGGTACAAATACACATTTTTTCTTAGTATGTGTCAGTAGTAAATAAGTTTGATTATAAATAGTGGCCGGTAGTTGACGTATTTCTTGACTGTATACGTTTTCTCTTTCAAAGGTTTCTGTTACGTCCATGTAATTGACCTAAATAAATGTTGCTAGAACGTGTTTAAGAAGTAAGGGATGCAAACAAGGTTGGTAATTTTTCTGGTAGTCGGTCTACATTATCAATAATGGTGTAATTATTTTCACCAAAAATGCGTTTAACATAGTTATCTGCTTGTGGATCGAGGGTTAAACAATAACTTAATACACCTTTTGTATAGAGTTCTTCTACCGCTTTTTTAGTGTCATGGCGTAAATGTTGTGGATCACGCTCATCAATATCCGCTGGTTCTCCGTCTGTTACCAGTAAAACAAGTTTGCGCCGTTCCATTTGTTTTAATAGATGATGTCCTGCATGACGTAATGCAGCACCCATACGAGTAGAAAGCCCCCCTTTCATACCGGCTAGTCGAGATTTCGCTTCATCATCAAAATGCTGATTAAAATCTTTAAAACGGTAATACTGCACATCATGTCGACCATCAGAGGCAAAGCCATGTAATGCAAAGGGATCACCAATACCATTGATAGCCGTAGCAACTAATGTTGCAGCTTCACGGGTCAGTTGTAATACGGTTTTATCTGAGCCATTTAATGTTTCATTGGTTGATTCAGATAAATCCAATAATACGACTACCGCTAAATCACGGTTATTTAATACATTTCGCATAGTAATACGAGGATTTGGCTGTTCTCCCATACGAATAGCAACCATCGCATCAATAGCAGCATTAATATCAATTTCATCCCCATCTTCCATATTACGTACACGTTGTACACCTTCAGGAGTGAGCAGATCAATAATTTGCTTAATTCTGTGTGCAATAGGTTTGTATTCATCTAAAATGGCAATAATATCATCTGTATCACCCTTAGGTTGTCTACGTTCATAGACTGTTACCCAATCGGGACGATGTAATTGAATTTGGTAATCCCATTCTTGATAATGAAAAGGTTCTGAAATAGGTTCTTTACCCCACATTTCATTAAAACTTTTGGTATTGTTTAAATCATCTTCATACGGGTACATTTCAGTAGCACACGTCCAAATTTCTTGGGCATCATCGCCAGCGAGTTCACAATCCACTTCGTTTGCCATTTCCATTACAGAAACTTGTCGGCGTACTTGCCGTTGACTTGCCGGAATATATTCTTTACCCAAATTCATATCAAATTCTTCAAATTCCCAAACAAAACGATTATCATCTCGATAAGGAATACGGATACGTTCTAAAATACGCAGGCTAGGAACTTCTTTACGGGTTGCAAAGAGATTAAATAATTCCATGCCCATATGCCAAGCAAATTGATTATCATTTTGCTTGCCTTCAATCTGTTGGTGGAAAGATTGCACAAAACGATTTATATCCGGATCATCACTGTCAATACTGTTATCTAATAACATCAGAGCAATATGTTCTAATACTGGCATGGTGGGGTGTTCTGCTTCCGTTTTTTGCTCTAGCGATAACAATGCTTTCCACAGTCGTTTCAGCCCTGGAAATGCCTTAGCTGCAACATATTCAATACGGGCATCTTCTATAAAAGCAATAAAAAACATTTGTGCCGGACTCAGTTGCTCTGCACTAATGCGTGTAGTTGTATATATCAAATGTGCTGCCATATGTGCTGCGGTTGCTCGGTACAATTCCAAACCAGGAATATCAGCAATATCATCGACAGCATCAGGCATATGAAAAATACGATTTTCAATATAAGGGCGAAAATCGGTATAATCTGCTCCAGTAGGGCGTAAAAAGAAATCTCGCCCCCATAATGCTCGCAAATAAAAATTTAATTTACGCTGTACACGAATAAATAACACCCCTCGGCGTTCTTTTTGTAATACGGCTAAACTATCTTTGGATTCTAAATTAAAATAGGCTGTGAGATTTTTAAAATCTCGCCGATAGGCTTGTACACCAAAATTTGCCCAACGCCGAATACCACTTAATGTTAATTTAGAAAATAATTCATCCATGTGGTTTAGCATGGGGCGTAATCCCCGTGCTGCAGTAGATGCGAGTTGGTGAATAAGGGTTAAATAACCCCGTAATAATTCTGCATCCCCTAACATACGGGCTGCACTAGGTAAGCTATTAAAAAGTAAGGTAATGACTTCCCCTGATGTCATGGAAGATAGTTTCATCGCAGCAGTTATGCAATCATCAATGATATCTTCACCACATTCTTTTACAACAAGTGGCATTTCCTGAAGATAAGTGACTACTAATTGGTGTCCACGTCCTAATTTACAGAGTGCTTTAGCTCCATCCATATAGGATTCAAGACCCGTTGGTGACATCAGTCTTGCTGCTTCATGAAAAGTGCCTTCAAGCACTTCTTTAATTTCTGGTGCAGCTTCAGATAAAAACTCTTCGTAATTTTCTAGCTTAATTGACATAGCTCACCCAGGATAAAAATAACTTGATTAGATAATCTGAAGAAAGTAGTGGTTATCTCGTTTCTTCAGAATAGGTTATTTATATAATATGCTGTTAACCAAAGAAAGTTTGTACTGCAGCATTAAGGGTATCACGCATATCAGGATCATCTGTTAATGGTGTTACCATTGTCATGGTACATGCCGAATTAGCATCTACGCCTTTACTAATTAATTGACCTGCATAAACCAGTAATCGCGTAGAGATACCTTCATCCAAACCATGCCCTTTTAAGTTTCTTGCTCGGTGCGCTATTTGTACTAATTTGCCAGCGGTTTCATTATCTACACCCGATTCTTTAGCAACAATCGCTACTTCTGTTTTTTCTTCAGGATAATCAAAATCTAATGCACCAAAACGTTGTTTGGTTGATTGTTTTAAATCTTTCATTAAACTTTGATAACCAGGGTTATAGGATATAACAAGTTGAAAATCAGGATGTGCTGCAACCAATTCCCCTTTTTTATCTAAAGGTAAGGTACGGCGATGATCGGTTAAAGGATGAATTACAACGGTAGTATCCTGACGTGCTTCAACCACTTCATCTAAATAGCATAATGCACCAATACGAGCTGCTGTAGTTAAAGGGCCATCTTGCCATTTAGTACCATCTTTATCGAGTAAGAAACGTCCTACTAGATCGGATGCAGTCATATCTTCATTACAAGCTACGGTAATTAAGGGCTTTTGTAGTTTCCACGCCATATATTCGACAAAACGGGATTTACCACAACCTGTAGGACCTTTTAACATCATAGGCATACGGGCATTATATGCTGCTTCATATAGTGCAATTTCATTGCCTACTGGTTCGAAATAGGGTTCATCGTTGATGATATACTGATTCGGATCAATAGTTGTTTCAGACATAGCAAACCTTTTATATAATATGTTGTGAGAACACCCGTTAATTTTTAGTTAAAGGGTCGTTAACATAGTAAGTCATTATTTTTCGTCTTCTGTTTCCAGTTCACCTGACCAGCCAGCTTGTTTTGCTTTAATTAATGCTGCACCGTGAATACGTTGATGGCGCTTAGCTAATTCAGGTGGTAAATGGCTGACTAAGCAACCATATTTATCCCATTCGGTATTAACTTTATCAAGCAGAGCGTTAATACCTGCAATATTCCAATTTTTACACGTTTCCGTTTCAGGGATAATGCCAAATACCCAAGCATCACGAATAACTTTTCCTATGGTAGTCATACCACCGAGTACATCGTCATTGATACCTACGTATTTATCGGGTTTATTCGCCATATTCTTCCTTGTTTAGAGTAAGTAATTATGAACTATTCCACCCAAACTACGTTTGCATGGAGTTTCTACAAGTAGAATGGTATAAAAAAACCCTATGGTTTAGACAATATATCTCAACCACAGGGTTTGATAATTATTTTACTTAGGCTTTTATTTCACCACGGTAAATAACCATTGATGCACCAGCAGATTGAGCATAGTTATCAAAACCCATTAAACGTACATGATTATTAGGATGTGCTTTATGACAAGCATCACATTCGGCTAAAATGGCATCAACATCGGTTTCACCAAACATCGGTAATTTCCACATATACCAGTAATTTTGAAAGGCATTTTCTGGTTCACAATGCTCGATACCAGGATTCCATCCTTTACTTACGATATATTTAATTTGCTCACGAATTTGCTCAGGACTCATTTCTGGAAGATAAGAAAAAGTTTCAAATTTGCGACTGTCAGTGTTACTTAAACTTGATTTATAATCTTGCATATCACTCATGTATATACTCCAATAAATTTGAATTAAATGGTATCAAATAGGCACTATCTATACAGTGCCTACTTTCTCTACTGTAATAATATTTTATTTATGTGAAACATCGAGTTTATCTACAGTATCAAATTCAAATTTGATTTCTTTCCAGGTTTCCATTGCAGCACCTAATTCTGGGCTATGTTTAGCCGCAGCAGTTAAAATATCTTTCCCTTCTTTTTCTAACTCACGACCCTGGTTGCGTGCTTCTACACAAGCCTCTACTGCAACACGGTTAGCAGCAGCCCCCGCAGCATTACCCCAAGGATGTCCTAATGTACCACCACCAAACTGTAATACTGAATCGTCGCCAAAGATGTTAACTAATGCCGGCATATGCCATACATGGATACCACCAGAAGCAACAGGGATGACACCGGGCATAGAACCCCAATCTTGGTCAAAGAATAAGCCACGTGAACGATCTTCTTTAATATATGAATCACGCATGGTATCGATCCAACCTAAGGTCGCATCACGATCACCTTCTAATTTTCCTACAACCGTACCAGAGTGTAGATGATCGCCTCCAGATAAACGCAAGATTTTGGTTAATACTCTAAAGTGGATACCATGATGAGGGTTACGATCAAGTACCGCATGCATGGCACGATGAATATGTAATAACATACCATTATCTTGACACCATTTAGCTAACTGCGTATTGGCAGATAAACCACCAGTGAGGTAGTCATGCATAATAATAGGCGCGCCAATTTCTTTTGCATATTCAGCACGACGCATCATTTCATCGGAAGTAGGAGCTGTTACATTTAAATAATGCCCTTTACGTTCACCGGTTTCAGCTTCTGCTTTTAAAATAGCTTCCATTACGAAGTCAAAACGGTGTTTCCAACGCATAAATGGTTGAGAATTAACATTCTCGTCATCTTTAGTGAAGTCCAAACCACCACGTAAGCCTTCATAACAAGCACGACCATAGTTTTTAGCAGAAAGACCCAATTTAGGTTTAATAGTACACCCTAATAAAGGACGACCATACTTATTCATAATATCACGTTCAACCTGAATACCTTGTGGAGGTCCATTACAGGTCATAACGTAAGCAACAGGGAAGCGAATATCTTCTAAACGTAATGCTCGTAAGGCTTTAAACCCAAATACATTACCTACTAATGAAGTTAATACATTGACCACTGAACCTTCTTCAAATAGGTCAATAGGGTATGCTACAAAAGCATAGAAACAGGTATCATCACCTGGAACATCCTCAATCGCATATGCACGACCTTTGTAGTAGTCCAGATCAGTTAACAAGTCAGTCCAAACTGTTGTCCAGGTACCGGTTGAAGATTCAGCTGCAACGGCTGCTGCTACTTCTTCACGGGGTACACCATCTTGAGGGGTAATTTTGAAACACGCCAAAATATCAGTGTCTTTTGGGGTGTATTCAGGCATCCAATACGTTTCACGGTATTCTTTTACTCCGGCACTATATGCTTTTGCCATTCTTTAGAGTCTCCAGTTGGGTTAAGCGTGATGTTAATTATAAGTGATAATTAACCTTGTTTGTGGGATTAAGTATACTAAGACAAAACTAAAAGACAAATCAAAGTTTTTGATTATTTCTATAAGCTAAACCTTATAGTTATGAGTAAGATCTATAAATAATCAACTTGATAACTGAGAGGATTACCACCACCTATATCATCAATTTTTAAATCAACATTAACAGGCACATCAGGCTGCATACCTGCTTTAATATCTACTGTAGCATCCAGGTATTCAGCAGGAGAAAATTGCCGCTTAGCAATGACTTCATCGACTAAATTGGAAAAAGTAATTAATAAATCAGGGTAAGCTTGGGCTGTTCTTGCTTGATTAACAAAACTAATATGTATCCATAAGGCGGTTTTATCTTTAGGATGTTCTTGTATATTGCTTTCTAACGTCAGTAATGTTTCAGGGATTTTTTCTAAAGGCACACTACAATGTGTAATATCACAAAATTTCAGGATATAAGGACGAAAAGAGCCTTTAGCGAGTTTTTCGCTATTAAAATAAGCATATTGCAGGGTAAAAACAGCTGTCATACCTAAAAAGACAAAGACCCAAATAATAACAATCATGGCGCTACGATTATGCGTGGGAGCTTCATTATCCAGATAATTATTAATTAAATCTTGTTCACTTTTGCCAAAAGCAGGAGTTGTTGTTTTAGACGGTGACAGATTTGACTGTGAGGAAGAGGTGTTTTTTTTCTCACCTTGTTGGGTAGCAATGAGAGGTGTCGTCTTTTCTGTGGTAGATGTATCTGTAGTGGATGTAGTTGCTAAAGGAGGTGTTTTATTCTGTATGACTTTACTTTTTTGAATTTCTTGCGAGATATCGGTATCAATAGGGTCTTTTTTTAGATTATTAAATTCTTCACGTAATGATTGTAGATCATCTTTTTTACTAGCGACATCATCATGGTTAAGATCAGCATAAATACGGGAAATATCACTCGGTTCGTTATCATTAAAATCATTATTATCAAAATTTTCTAAAAATTGTGCTTGTAAGTCTGCAAAAGAAGTAGGTTCAGGCTTGGAAGGAGGGGAAATAGCAGGATGGGTGGGCGTATTTTTTGTTTTCGGGAGTTCATCATATAAATGTTCCAAGGCATTGAATATATAGCCACAATGTCCACAGCGTACTTTCCCTGATGCAATTTTTAAATCTTCTTGCTGTACGGTAAAATAGGTTTGACAATTAGAGCAATGGGTATACATAATTATTTTCTAATACCTTCTAAGCAAATCCATTCATCTTGTTGTGTAATGTGCATAATAGTAAACCAAGGTTGGTATGCATCTTGTATTCTTTCTGCTTGATCCTCCAATACGCCAGATAATACAATATTCCCTTCAGTTTGCACATAGTTAGCAAAAGTTTCTGCTAACTGGACTAAAGGATTAGCTAAAATATTAGCTAATAATAACGGCACAGGATGAGAGGGTAGGTAATGTTCAGGCAGGCAAGTAACAATATTTTCCGTTACACCATTCTTTATTGCATTATTTTGCGTTGATTCAAGTGCCTGAGGGTCAATATCAATGGCAAAAGCTCTGGATACACCGAGTTTAATGCCAGCAATGGCTAAAATACCAGAACCACATCCATAATCAATCATCTCAATCGCTGAACTGTTATGTTGTAGATGTTGATCTAACCATTGTAAACATAAAGCAGTAGTAGGATGTGTTCCAGTACCAAAGGCAACCCCAGGATCTAAAATAATATTTACGGCACTAGGGTCAGGAGGACTATAAACACTCGGGCAGATCCAGAGCCTATTACCAAAGTGCATCGGTTTAAAATCTTTTAACCATGTAGTTGTCCATTCTTCATCTGCTAGAGTTTCTATTTGATAAGATGGTAACGGTTTGGCTGATTGTTGTTGAATTTGTTGTAATAGCTTATCCGTATTAACAGCGTTGGAAAAGAGTCCGGTTATACGTGTATGTTGCCAAAGTGGGGTAGTACCGGGTGCAGGTTCAAATAATGCTTGATCCGCACCGTCTTGTAAGGTAATGGACAATGCACCTAACTGATCAAAGATAGTTGAATACAGTGGTTCATCTTCAGGCGTAATAGCAAGTGTAATTTGTATCCAATCCATGGATGTTAAAGACCTAATTTTTTCTCAAGATAATGGATGTTACTTCCCCCTTCAATAAAGGCAGGATCTTGTACTATATCTTTATGTAGGGGAATATTCGTTTTAATACCTTGTATAATCATTTCATCAAGCGCAGTACACATGCGGGCAATACTAATATCCCGTTGATTACCATAAGCAATTAGTTTGCCTATCATCGAATCATAATAAGGGGGAACTTTATAGCCATTGTATAAGTGCGAATCAACCCGAATACCTGGACCTCCTGGCATGTGATAAAAGGTGATAGTACCTGGAGAAGGCATAAAGTTCTTAGGATCTTCGGCATTAATACGGCATTCAATAGCGTGACCACTGATTACTACATCTTCTTGTTTATAAGAGAGAGGAAGACCCGCAGCAACACAAATTTGTTCACGTACCAAATCAATACCGGTAACTAATTCGGTAACAGGATGTTCCACTTGTAAACGGGTATTCATTTCAATAAAGTAAAATTCTCCGTTTTCATATAAAAACTCAAATGTTCCCGCACCGTGATAGCCCATAGTCATACAAGCCTGAGCGCAACGATTACCAATATCAGCACGCATTTTCTCAGTAATACCAGGAGCTGGCGCTTCTTCCAATACTTTTTGATGTCGACGTTGCATAGAACAATCCCGTTCACCTAAATGAATGGCATGACCGTGTTCATCAGCAATTACCTGAATTTCAATATGGCGAGGATTTTCCAGATATTTTTCCATATAAACGCTATCATTGCCAAAAGCTGCGGCTGCTTCTGCTTTCGTCATTGCTATAGATTCTGCCAGGTTTTCTTCATTACGCACAACTCGCATACCCCGACCGCCACCACCACCGGATGCTTTAATAATTAAGGGGTAACCGATTTTTTGAGCCATCTCTAAATTAACATGAATATCTTCTCCTAACTCTCCATCAGAACCAGGTACACATGGAACATTCGCTTTTTTCATTGCGGCAATAGCAGATACTTTATCGCCCATCATACGAATACTTTCTGAGCGAGGGCCAATAAAGGTAAAGCCGCTTTGTTCTACTCTTTCGGCAAAATCAGCATTTTCAGATAAAAAACCATATCCAGGATGAATTGCTTCCGCATCAGTAACTTCTGCGGCACTAATTACGGCAGGAATATTCAAATAACTTTCAGTAGAAGGATTTGGGCCGATACATACGGATTCATCAGCAAGCAATACATGCTTTAAATCTTTATCTGCTTCAGAATGAATAGCAACCGTTTTAATACCCATCTCACGGCAAGCACGGAGGATACGCAGGGCAATCTCACCACGATTAGCAATGACTATTTTTTTAAACATAAGTGTATTCCGTCAAGTAAAGTTCAATATGAATTATTCTATGATAATCAAAGTTTGCCCATATTCAACGGGTTGCGCATTTTCTACAAGAATGGCTTTAACCGTACCGGATTTATCTGCTTCAATTTGATTAAGTAATTTCATCGCTTCAATAATACAGACAGTATCACCGGCATTAACATGTTGTCCTACACTTACAAAAGGTTTTGCACCGGGTGAAGGGGCACGATAAAAACTTCCTACCATAGGGGCTTTAATTGCATGACCTGTAGGCTCTTCATTGATTGTCTCATCCGGCTTATTGGAAACAGGAGTTATTTCTGCTGTAGTAGGGGCTAAAGTGGGGGGAAGATAGGAAGGAGCAGGTGCTTGACTACCATAGCGACTAATTCGCACTGATTCCTCTCCTTCATGTATTTCCAATTCTGCTATATTAGATTGTTCAAGTAATTCGATTAATTTTTTTACTTTACGAATATCCATAGAGTTAACCTTTTTTATCCTGTAATTGATGGATTGCCGCTTGTAATGCCAGATCATAGACTTTTGCCCCTAAACCACTGATGACTCCTACTGCCACATCAGACAGATAGGATGTATGGCGAAATGCCTCACGTGCATAGACATTGGAAAGATGTACTTCAATGAATGGAATTTGTACGCTAGAAAAGGCATCTCGCAGGGCGATACTGGTATGGGTGTAAGCGGCAGGATTAATAATAATAAAATCAACATTATCACGTTTGGCAGAATGAATACGTTCTACTAAAATGCCTTCGACATTGTTTTGGAAAGTATCCAAACGATGTCCCAGTGAAGAGGCTTGTTGTTTTAATTGTTTATTGATATCGCCTAAAGTAGACGTACCATAATAATCTGGCTCTCTTTCACCCAACAAATTGAGATTAGGGCCATGTAAAACAAGGATATAATAAGACATATTCAAGAACCGATTTAGCTTGTTATTGTGCCTAACATGAGGAAACTGGTTGCGAACTTCTTTATTTAAGATGTTGCTAATGTGACTTGCTAGTTTGCCTGAATGTGTATATTTTGTCCAGTCATGTATAAAGAAAAAAAAGTTTTTTTACTATATCAGTGCATACTATTTTTATAATAAAATAGATTTAACAGGCTTTACCGTATTATTGTTTACTTTATTTTTTAACAAGCCGCGCGAAATTCTCCACCCATAGCGTTTACTGCTTGGGTGGAGATGGATAGCGCATCGCTTAATTCACAGGGTAATCATCATGTGATACACTTTTTGTATGAGCTAAATCTATGTCCAATGTGCGATAAGCAGGCTGAAATATTGCTAGTAAATATATGCAATTACTCAACAATCAAGCGCTTTGCGTTAAGCTGAGGCATCTGGAAAAATGGGCGGAGGGAGTAGTTCACAGTCTACTATCCCTACTCGAATGAGCAAGGATAGCAGGCAGGCTTCCGTTTATTAAAAAAGAATTGATAGACTTTGTAGCAAAAAAAGCCGTCTATCTTTAGCTAACCGGCGTTTATTTTGCTGCAATCTCTTCTAGTTTCTTAGCCTTGATAATTTGCCCATCTAATGCCGATTCTTTTGCATTACGACCATAAGCAACACTCATTAAGGTACTATAATAGACCACAGGCATTTTAAATTTCGTGCCATAGGTTGCATTGATTTGATCTTGATAGACTTCTACATTCATTTGACAAACTGGACAGGGAGTAACAATCATTTCGGCTCCCCCATCGTAAGCTGCTTCAATGATGTCTTTAACTAAAGCCTGGCTTTTATCAGGTTCAGAAAAGGCTAATGCACCGCCACAGCAAGATACTTTTTTATCGTATTTTTCTACTGGCTCCGCACCAAGCGTTTCTACCAATTTATCCAAATATTTTGGATTTTCAAATGATTCGCCGGCAATACCAAAAGGACGATTAGTTTGACAGCCAACATAGCCTGCAATCTTCATCCCTTCTAATGGTTTTTTTACATGTTTACCTAATTCATCATAACCAAAGTCTTCAATAAGCACTTCTGTCATATGACGAATTTTTGTTTCATTTTTTTCTAGTTTTAAACCCACTTCTTTTAATGCTTCATTGGTCTCAGCCATTAAGTCAGCATTTTCATCCAGACGTTCAGCCGCTTCACGGGTAGCTAACCAACATGCCGCACAAGTTGCTACTATATCTTGTCCACCGTGATGCTGTTCCGATAGGGCAATATTTCGTGCAGAAAGGGCTAAACGGGGTAATTCACCTCCACCACTGTAACCAATAGATGCTGAACAGCAGTTCCAATCTGGAATGGTATTTAATTTAATATCCAGTTCCTCGCAGAGTGTTTCTACAGAAATAAGATAATTCGATGATGAAGCCCCTTTTTGTGAAGAACAGCCAGGGTAAAATGAATATTCTTTTGTTGCCATATTATGTTTACTCCTGTTATTTTTTGACGCTGCTTTCAATACGTGCGGCTTCTAATTCTTGTGCTTTTTTAATCATATTTTGAAAGCCAGTTTGATCTTTTACGCCATGACCACCTAATATTTCTAGTGGGTTTAAGCGTCTAGTTAAAGTCATACCTAAACCAATATCTTTCATTTTCCAGGCTTTTTTAACACCTTCTGCAAAGCCATTCATAAAATATAAAGAGAGTCCTAATTTTAATTCATTAACTCGCCCTTTTTTCATTAAGTTATCCCAAAATAATTGAGAAAATTTAATGGTAGGCTGATTTTTAGGTGCTAATCCTAAACGTTTAGCATAATGTGCCAAACCATGCATAATATGGGTAATGGGTAATTCACGTGGGCAACGGGCAATACAGTTGTAACAAGAAGTACACATCCACATAGAATTAGATGATAAAACTTCTTCCCGTTTGTTTGCACGGATCATCATAAAAATTTCTTGGGGTGGATGATCCCAGTAAGGTCCCATCGGGCAAGAACCCGAACAGACACCACATTGCATGCACATTTTTACCCAGTCACCTTCCTCAACGTTATCTTTGACTTCTTGCAGGAAGTTATTACGATATTTTTCAACCAGTTGTGTATTCAAATCGCTCATTAAGTTACTCCTAGAACTTAAATGGGCTTAAACCAATTTCTTCAATGGTTTTTGCCATATCATCAATGAGTTGTGGGGCACGTTTAATGTCTGTAATTGCAACTTCGTGTACGGCCACACGTTCTTCTTCCAGATTTAAGGTTTGTAAGGTATCGGCAACTTTACTTAAGCGATAGTGTGCCATTTCTGAACCTTTGACAAAGTGACATTGATAGTCCACTCCCTTTTTACATCCCATCATAACGACCCCATCATAACCACTATTTAAGGCATCAGTGATAAAGATAGTATTCATAGAACCTAAGCAACGTACTGGTACAACCCGTACATAAGGACTATATTCCACCCGATTAAGGGCTGCCATATCTAATGCAGGGTATGCATCATTTTCACAGGCTAAAACAAGAATACGTGGTTTTTCTTCCGATTCTTCAGGTATCTCTACTGCTTTAATTTGTTGCCCTACGGTATCAATAGAATAATTCTCAAATGAAATAACCCGTACTGGACAAGCTCCCATACATGTGCCACAACGGCGGCAACGGGATTCATTATATTGTGGGTAGCCTTTTTCATCTTCATTAATAGCACCAAAAGGGCATTCCACCGTACAGCGTTTACATTGAGTACAGCCTTCTTTGCGGAAACTAGGAAAACTTAAATCACCAGAACGAGGGTGAGCAGCACGTCCTTTACCGGCATTTTCTACCGCTTGTATTGCTTTCATTGCTGCACCGGTTGCATCATCTGCTGCTTGTTTCGTGTCCATAGGACGACGCACAGGGCCTGCTGCATAAATGCCGGTACGGCGTGTTTCATACGGAAAGCAAATAAAGTGTGAATCGACAAAGCCATTGACTAACTGAGGCATATCTGGCCCTTGACGATATTGCAGGTTTAAAATGGATTCCACTGGTACAGCTACTTCTGTACTATCGGCATCTTCATCTTCTTTTACGGCATCAATATTGACACCCGAATTAGCGATCATACCTGTCGCCAAAACCACTAAATCAACATCTAAAGTGCTATCTTCATCAAGAATAATATCTTTATAGTTAACACTTAAGTTACCATTATTATTAGCAATCGTATTGACAGTACCTTTGGTAAAGGTAATACCTTTATCTTGTCCGCTACGATAAAAGTCTTCACCGCCAGCACCTGGAGTACGTAAATCGGTATAGATAACATTAGTATAAATATCGGGATTACTATCTTTAAAGTACATTGCCTGTTTGATACTGGTATTACAGCAAAAACCTGAACAATAAGATAAATGTCCTTCTTTTTGACTACGTTGTCCAGCACATTGAACAAAAATCACTCGTTCTACTTCTTTACCATCAGAGGGACGTTTAATTGCTCCACCACTGGCTTCTTTTGCTAAGGCTTCTAACTCTAATTGCGTAATTACATCAGCATTATCGGTGTAAGCAAATTCAGTTAATTGATTAGCATCATAAGCGGTAAAACCACTGGCTTGAATAATAGAACCAAACGTTTCATTGATAGTATTACCACTTTCAGCACTAATGGATACGGTAAACCGCCCTGGCGCACCTTCTGTATTAGTGATTTTGGATTGTAAATGTACGGTAATATTAGGGTCAGCGGCTATTAAAGCAGTTAATTCTGTTACACCCGTATCTTCAGGATCACGATAAGGACTATGCGTAGGTACTTTTTTATGTAATTTCCCAGCTGTACCGCCTAAGCTATCACTTTTTTCTACGATAGTTACCAGGTATCCGGCTTTAGATGATTCCAATGCAGAAGTCATACCGGTATAACCGCCACCTACTACTAAAATATGTTTATTTAGTGTCTGTTCATGGCTTGGATCAGGGGTGTGCATAAATTTAACTTCTGTGCAGCCCATACGTACATAATCATTTGCCATTTCTTGAGTTGTTTCTTTTGCTTCATCGGTTTCAGGACGGATCCAAATAACCCCTTCACGCAAATTAACCCGGGTCATAGCAATATCATCAAAGCGAAATGCTTCTGTTTTGGCACGTCGAGAACATGCTGCAATAACTAAACGGTTTATTTCACCTTTATCAATATCTTCACGGATCATTTCCACGCCAACTTGACTACATAGAAAGTCATGTTGCTTGGCTAATACTGCACCTCCTTCACCAGTTGCAATATTTTCTAATTGATCGGTATCCAGACGGTGTCCAAGATCACAACCTTTACAAATATAGGTACCTGTTTTGATTACTTCCGCCACAATTAATCCTCCGCTCTGGCAACACGATTTACAACTTGAACAGCACGTAAAGCACTGGCTGTTGCATTTTGTACAGCACGATTGACATCCAAGGCATCCGATGCACATCCTGCAGCAAAAATACCTCCATTTTTATTATCAGCTTCAATAAAACCGTTATTATTTAATACAATTTCAACAGGGAAGATATCTTTATCCACGCTAGGTTCCATACCTACTGCCAAAACGACTAATTCATGTGGATTACTGTAGCGATGATAGCCTTCTGTATTAACACCATTTAGAACTGGATTGCCGGTTTTCTTATCTTCTACAATATTAGCCACTTTGGACTTAATAAAGGTGACATTGTCATCATCTTGTACTTTTTGATAAAAATCTTCAAAACGGTCAATCGCCCGAATATCAATATAGTAAATGGAGGCTTTACCTTCATCGGCATATTTTTCACGGACATAAGTGCTTTGTTTTAATGATGCCATACAGCAAATACGGGAACAATGGCGTAAATAATTACGATCACGAGAACCTGCACATTGAATAAAGGCGATGTCTTTAGCTTCTTTACCATCCGAAGGACGTAAAATTTTTCCACCAGTAGGACCAAATGGATCCATCATGCGTTCAAATTCTACGCTAGTGATAACATTGTCTATTCGGTCATAACCATAAGGTTGAATTTTTGCTGCATCAAAAGGTTGCCAACCGGTTGCCCAGATCACTGCACCGGCTTTAATTTCCAGTGTTTCTTCTTGCATATCCAGATCAATGGCATCATATTTACAGGCAGCTTTGGCTTTATCCGCATCATCCGTACCAATAATGCGTGAATCCAATACAAATTGTTGTGGATAAGCATTATTATAAGGTAAATAAGCCCCCTTACGTTTATCCATATTGTAATTGAAGTCATTATCAAATTCTGTCTCTACTGCCTCATTACAAGCACCACAAGCTGTACAATTATCATTGACATAACGGGGTTGCATTTTAATGGTAGCGGTATAATCACCTTCTGTACCACTAATATCAGAGACCTCAGCTAAAGTGAGTATAGTTAAATTAGTATTAGCTTTAGCCCGACGTTGATTAATTTCCATACCACAAGTTGGGTGGCAAAGTTTTGGAAAATATTTATAAAGTTGGGTGACACGACCACCGATAAAAGGACGTTTCTCAATAAGAATCACCTGTTTACCAGTTTCGGCAGCTTCCAGTGCGGCAGTCATACCGCTGATACCACCCCCGACAACAAGAATGGTTTGATTGGTTGCGACTACATCCGACATTGAATTCCCTCCGAAGCGGATTAAATTGGAATAGTTAATAAAATAGCTTTTCGTGGGAAATATATTATACAACCACACAAATCAGTATATGGTACTGGTATTTGTAACAAAATGGTACTCTACCTTAAGAGATAATTATTAGAAACAGGAATAGGCTATTGACAGCAAAATAAAAACAGGTAGAATAGGCCATCTCACTTGTATGGCCAGATAGCTCAGTCGGTAGAGCAAGGGACTGAAAATCCCTGTGTCCCTGGTTCGATTCCAGGTCTGGCCACCATTCAAAGTTCATCGATGTTATTCGCAAACTTCAAGCAGAAGCAATCAACTCTGGAGTAGATATACAACATTTTCCTCGTACCGGCAAAAAAGGGGATATACATCAAATTCATTACACTTAAATTTAAGTACCCAACCCAAAACTGCATATTGAATACATAAAAAAATACTTTCATCTATATTTACCCACTGTTAAGATAACTTTTCACTGGAGCAAAACTTTTACGATGCAAAGCAGTAATACCATATTCTTGTAATGCCTTAATATGTTGTTTAGTTGGATAGCCCTTATGCTGTGCAAAACCATATTCCGGGTAATATTTATCATAATAGAGCATTTCTTCATCACGTACTTGTTTCGCTATAATGGATGCGGCACTAATTGCCGCTATTTTACTATCCCCTTTAATAATAGCTTCTACTGGATAGATAATATTAGGTATCTGATTACCATCAACAAGTACTTGTTCTGGTGCAATAGCTAAATGCATAACTGCCCGTTGCATTGCTAATAAACTCGCTTGCAGTATATTATACTGATCAATTTCTGACACTTCTGCTCGTCCTAGTGCAAAAGCAAGCGCATTTTTTTGAATAGCATCAAAAGCTATCTGACGCTTTTTTCCCGATAATTTTTTTGAATCAGCTAATCCTGCCGGCAATTTATTTTCATCCAGAATTACTGCCGCAGCAATCACCGGCCCTGCTAAAGGCCCTCTACCTGCTTCATCTACACCGGCTATTATCATAATGTTCTATTATCACTTTTGCTGCAACATAACTGGCATCTTTACGTAATTTTTTATGTAAATGGGTAAATAGTTGTAATTTTTCTTGCCACTGTGATGTATTAAATAATTGTATTACTTTGGGATATAAGATATGAGCTTTTACATCATTTTGTATCACTTCATCAATAAGATTATTCTCAGCGAGTAAATTAGGAATAGAATAATAAGGAATTTTAACGAGATATTTAGCTATTTGATACGTTAAAGGAGATAATTTATATGCCATTAACATCGGTTTTTTTAATAGCATCGCTTCAAGTGTCGCAGTACCTGAAGCAAGCAATATAGCATCAGAAACTTGCATAATCTGTCTGGAATTTCCAACACTTATACGTATATCAAAATCAGCAGGTAATGAAAATTGTTGTAAATGCTGTTCAAAGACTGTTTTGGTACTGTTATTTATAAATACCACTAAAAAGGTTATCTTTAATTCACTTTGATGACATTGCAATAACGTTTCAATAAAGGGAGTGGCTAAACGATTTACCTCAGAAATACGACTTCCAGGTAATACTGCCAGTAATTTATTCTGATCGGGTAAATCTAAATAGGTTTTTAGTTTATTCTGTTCTATGATACGCTCTGTGCTTGAAAGTAAAGGAATCTCATCTGCTAAAGTATGCCCTACACAATGTACTGGCATAGCATATTGTTGATAAAATTTTTCTTCAAAAGGAAATAATGTCAGCATTAAATCAATACACTGTACTATCTTATGTATACGAGACTGCCGCCATGCCCATACAGAAGGACTCACATAATGTACAATAAAAGTAGTCGTATTTTTTTTTAGTTGCCAAGCCATACGCAAGTTAAAATCAGGCGCATCAATACCAATAAATATATCAGGAGGATTAGCTTTCCAATAAGTACTCACAGTATTAAAAATACCACGAATTTCACGATAATGCGATAAAACCTCAAACAAGCCCATCACTGAAAGTTTTTCTGCTGGAAACAAGGTATTACAACCCAATTTCTGCATTTTCGTGCCTGCAATACCTTCAAATTGACATTCTGGATAAATACCTAATAATGCCGTCATCAATGATGCACCGAGTATATCCCCCGATGCTTCACCTACACAAATACCAATACGCACAATTATAATTGTTTTTCAGCGCACATAATTTCAGCAGAAGCGACCACGACACCTTCCACTTTTGCTACACCCTTAAATTTCCACATATTACGTTTACTTTTTAAGGTATTGACATCAATCACTAACTGATCACCCGGTTCAACGGTTTTACGGAAACGAGCCTTATCAATAGAAACCAAAAAATATAATGATCCTTGCTTTGGTTGTTCATTAATACTCTTAAAAGCCAAAATACCTGTAGCTTGCGCTATAGCTTCTAAAATAAGCACTCCAGGCATCACTGGCCATTGAGGAAAATGTCCCTGAAAAAAGTTTTCATTATAGGTGACATTTTTTATAGCCGTTAATGTCTTTCCCGATTCATAACTTGTTACACGATCAATTAACAAGAAAGGATATCTATGTGGTAGATACTCCATAATTTCGTTGATATTTAATTCGTTCAATAGCTTAAACCTTTGATATTAATAATAAAATTATTTTACCGTTTACTATTTTTCCATTAGTTTTTGTTCTAAATACTTTATTCGTTTTGCCATATCATCTAATTGTTTATAACGTGCCGCACTTTTATGCCAATGTTGGTTATCCATAAAAGGCGTTCCAGATGAATAGACTCCTGATTTATCAACAGAACGCATGACAAAACTCATTGCAGTAATATGTACATGATCTGCCATGACAGAATGTCCTATAATGCCACTACCGCCACCAATCGCACAATGCTTACCTATTTTTGCACTTCCTGCAATACCAACACACGCTGCAATAGCAGTATGTTCTCCTATCTCTACATTATGTGCAATTTGAATTAAGTTATCTAATTTCACCCCATTGTGAATAATGGTATCACCAATAGCCCCTCGATCAATGGTGGTGTTTGCACCAATTTCTACATCATCACCGATGATTACCGAGCCAATTTGGGGTACTTTTTGCCATTTTCCTTTGGCTTTTGCTATCCCAAAACCATCACTACCTATTACTACCCCTGGATGTATAATGGTACGTTTTCCTATTTTAACATCCTTACATACTGTTACATTAGGTGCTAAACGGGTATTTGCACCAATCTGGACATTATCTGCAATCACACATCCAGCAGCGATACTGACACCTTCTTCTAGTAACACTTTGTTACCAATAACAACATTGGCTGCAAGCGATACATGCTCTGCTATATCTACATCATCAGCAAGTTGTACACTACTGTGTATGCCACCTGGTATGATCGCTTCACTATATAGCTTTTCAGCGATTAATGCATACGCTAAATAGGGATCATCCACAATAATCGCATTCCCCAAATAACCTACTAGAGACTTTTTATCTAAAATCACCGCTGAAGCATGTGTTGTCGATAAAAATGGCTGATATTGTTTATTAGCTAAA
The DNA here is from genome assembly GCA_026994225.1 of Gammaproteobacteria bacterium. Classification (GTDB taxonomy): domain Bacteria; phylum Pseudomonadota; class Gammaproteobacteria; order GRL18; family GRL18; genus JALWRI01. Next base: position 262,861 of record JALWRI010000005.1, read on the forward strand.
AAACTAATATCCCCTGATTTTGCATTTTCTAACGTACCTACACCTGTAATCAGAGTCTCTTTATCGCCTTGTACTTCTCCCGATACCCAAGCTGCTACGTCACTTAATTTTGCCGTCCTTATTGGCATATATTATCCTTTCGTTTTATTACTTAATTTTATTTAATTCTTTTAATACACTTTTAGTAATATTGGCTTTACTGTCGGGTGCTAAATAAATCACACCTTCCGATAAAATAAAATCATATTTTCCTTTTTTTGCTACCAATAAAATGGCTTTTGATACTTTTTTCTGTAGCTTGGCGAGTTCTTCATTACGGCGAATATTAAAATCTTCCCTAAATTCTTCTTGTAAACGTTTCATTTTACGCTTTTTAGATAACAGTTCTTTTTCTAAATTTCGTATAGCGTCTTTTGACAAGGTCAACGTATCTCGTTTTAAACGCCCTTGTAAGGCTTCCATTTTCTTTTGTAAAGTAACTAATTCTTCATCTCGTCCAGCAAATTCTTTTTGTAATTTATTCCGTGCTGCTTCTGCTTGTGGTGCTTTTTCCAATAACACAGAACGATCAATCACCCCAATTTTCACTTCTGCATAAGCGGCACAAGAACCCCATAACAATATAACACTGATCACTTGAATAACTTTTTTCAATTGCATATCTCCCTTTATAAAACTAAACAAAAAAGACCTAAAAACTACTACCAAAAGTAAATTGAAAGACTTGTTTATCATCGCCATCCTGTTCATTCAATGGTGTGCCGAGACTAAATTTTAATAAACCAAATGGACTTAACCATGCCATAGCAACCCCTGAAGAATACCGAATTTCCCCTAAATCAACCGCATTCCACTCTTTATACACATTTCCTGCATCAACAAAACCACTCAAACGCACTGAACGGGAATCTTTGACAAAAGGCATTGGAAAAATCACCTCTGCATTCATCACTAATTTTACAGTCCCTCCAATCGGATCGTTCGTTTTCTTATCTCTAGGTCCTAGTGTATTATCGTCAAAGCCTCTAACACTCCCTATACCGCCTACAAAGAAATATTCAAAAGGAGGCACATCATTCGTTTGACTATAACTATCTGCATAACCGACATTACCATTGAGTAATAAGGTTAATTTTTTACTCAATGGAAAAAAACGTTGTTGCCGATAACGTAATTTATAATATTCTAAATCTAATCCAGGGATCGCTATTTCTGCTGATAAACTTTGATACCCTCCACGATTAGGGAATATAGCACGGTTTCGGGAATCATGCGACCATCCTATGGTTGTTAATAAAACGTTATATTGATCCCCTTGTGCCTCAATAAAATCTAAAATATGTTGTGATACATCCTCTTCATTTTGAATATTAATTTTGGTTCTTTCAAAACGCAAGCCAGTACGAATACGATCATACTCATTAATAGGAATACCAAAAATAACACCTCCTGTTATCACATCTAAATTATAATTAGATAAGTTATTTTGGTTGGCATCGGTTTCACGATAGCTAAAATTAAATGCTCGACTAATACCATCCAGGGTATAGTAGGGATCAGAAAAAGAGAAACTATAAATCGTATTTACTCTGCTATTGTTAAACGCCATGCTGTAACGATTTCCCGTCCCTAAGAAATTATCTTGCGTTAAACTGAAATTGACTAAAAAACCTTGCGACTGAGAAAATCCTACACCGGCATTGAAACTTCCCGTTGATTGCTCTTCTACAGAAAAATTAATATCTACTTGGTCATTCGTATTCAAAACAGCAGGGGTTTCAACATTCACATCTTTAAAAAAACCTAATTTATTTAAACGGGTACGGGAACGTTCTACTTTTTGCGTAGCTATCCAACCACTTTCCATCTGACGTATTTCACGCCGAATTACTTTATCTGATGTTTTCGTATTCCCTTGAATATTAATCCGCCGTACATATACTCGTCGTCCTGGATCAATAAAAAAGGTTAATGCCACTGTTTTATTTTCTTCATCCACCTCAGGAATGGGATTGACATTAGCAAAAGCATAACCTTCATTTTCCAATCGCTTAATAATATAATCACTGGTTACGGTAATACGCTTACGAGAGAAAATATCTTCACTGTTAATTTTTACTAATGGAAATAACTCTTTCGCATCAACGACCAAATCACCCGCTAAACGTACCTCACCAGTAGTATATTGTTCTCCTTCAGTAATATTAAGTGTAATATAAATATTTTTTTTATCTGGGGTAATGGAAACTTGTGTTGAATCAATAGAAAAATTAATGTATCCCCGATCCAGATAAAAGGCTCTTAATTTTTCTACATCACCTGTTAGTTTGATTTTAGAATATTGATCATTTTTAGTGTAAAAAGAAAATAAGGTCGGCGTACTTAATTCAAACTCTTCTAATAGCTCTTCTTCACTAAAAGCATGATTTCCAACAATATTAATTCGATGAATTTTAGCCACATCGCCTTCTACAATCGTTACTTTAATAGCCACCCTATTTCTTTCCAAAGGGGTTATTGTATTTTTAATTTTAACCCCGTATTTACCTCTGCTGAAATATTGCTGTTCTAATTCCTGAATAACTTTATCTAATACTGAACGATTATAAGTACGTCCTTCAGCAAAGCCAATTTGTTTCAATGCCTCTTCCAATTGCTCTGTTTCAATATCTGAATTTCCATCAAATTCAATACTTGATATTGCTGAGCGTTCCTTTACAAAGACAATTAATGTATCGTCTTCTCGTTCTAACTGTACATCATCAAAAAAACCAGTCTTGAATAATGCTTTTAAAGATTGTATCAAACTTTGTTCCGTTACTTCATCACCAATTTTAAGCGGTAAATAGTTAAATATGGTTCCTGCTGAAATACGTTGTAAACCTTCTGTACGAATATCTTGTATAACAAAATTTTCCATCGCATACGCTTGTAAATAAAAACACATTAAACATATCGTAGTAATTTTTTTTATAAAATCCATTACTTAACCTAATAAACGCTCAAAATCATTAAATAATGCCAGTGCCATTAATGAAAATAATACCACCCCTCCTATTTTCATTCCCCATTCTTCTGTTCGTTCAGAAACAGGACTCCCTTTTATCATTTCTACCAAATAATAAAGTAAGTGGCCACCGTCTAACATAGGAATAGGTAATAAATTAATAATACCTAAACTTAAACTAACTAATGCCAAGAAAAATAAAAACCGCTCAATGCCTAATTGAGCAGAATAACCAGCATATTGTGCTATGGTTAGAGGACCACTAATATTTTTTAATGACTCTTCTCCCTTTATCATTTTTTTCATCATCTTCAATGTAAACAAAGACATATCCCAGGTTTTATCTATCGCTGCAGGCAATGCAGCAAGCATATTATATTGATGTGTCGTAAGCATTTCAGGAGGCAGTGCAGGAATTTTAGGGATAATCCCTACTTTAGCTGTCATTTTGCCATTGTTGACTTGTATCTGAGGAATTAATGGTATCTTTTTTATCGTACCTGCTCGTACTATAGTAAATATCGCTTCTTTATTTGTTAATGTTTGAATCAGGGTAACCAGAGATTGCCAATCTTGCACTAGATGATCATCAATGGCTATTATTTTATCACCAGCTAATAACCCTGCTTGCGCTGCGGGCATATCAGCAACGACTTGCCCAATTACAGTGCTTATTACTGGCGTATTTAATTTTAAGCCTATCACTTGAGGCATTTTCAAGGCTTTTATAGTAGGATCAATCAGACTAAAATCAATGGTATGGGTATCACCTTCCAATACCTTAATATGTACTTCGCTCTCTCTATCAACAAAACGCATTAATAATTCACTACGTACTATTTCCCAAGTAGGTGTTTCAACTCCCTCAATCGCCTGAATTTCATCACCTTGTCGTAATCCAGCTTGATATAACATGCTTTCTGTATCAAGTTTGCCCAATATGGGCTTAACACCCTCTACCCCTAGTACCAACATACAATAAAAAGCGAAGATAGCAAATATAAAATTAATAAAAGGACCTGCAAAAACAATACCAAAACGTTTATAGACAGATTGTTGATTAAAAGCCCGGTGTTTTTCTTCTTCGCTCACCACGCCTTCTCGCTCATCTAACATTTTGACATATCCGCCCAAGGGTAAGGCTGCGACAACATATTCAGTCTCATCTTGTTGACGAGCAAAACGAAATAAAGGTTTTCCAAATCCAATAGAAAAACGTAACACCTTTACATTGAATTTTCGGGCTACCCAAAAATGCCCAAATTCATGTACTGCAACTAAAATAGTTAACGCTATAATAAAGGCTATCAGTGAGGTAATAAGGGTGTATAATGAATCCATAAGCTAATGCAAGGTAGAAATTTTTTGTTGTGCAAGAAAGCGAGCAGCTTTATCCGCTGCTATAACAGCATCTAATGTGTTAGCATCTTGCAAGTTCAATTCAGATAAAACAAAATCAATGACAACAGCAATATCTTGAAAAGCAAGTTGTTGTTGTAAAAAAGCTGCCACAGCTACTTCATTCGCAGCATTTAAAATAGTGGGGGCAGTTTTCCCACTACGCAAGGCATCATAAGCTAAACGCAAGCAAGGAAAACGCTGTAAATCTGCTGCTTGGAATGTTAATTTTCCTATCGCAAAAATATCTAAAGCATCCACTCCCGAGCGAGTACGTTCTGGCCATGCTAAAGCGTGTGCTATAGGTGTTCGCATATCAGGATTACCTAATTGTGCCAAAACAGAACCGTCACTATAGCTTACCATAGAATGGATAATACTTTGTGGATGTACCACAACTTCAATATGCTCTGCGGGCATAGAAAATAACCAACTTGCTTCAATTACCTCCAGGCCTTTATTCATCATGGTTGCAGAATCCACAGAGATTTTTCGCCCCATATTCCAGTTAGGATGCTTACAGGCTTGTTCTGGGGTAACATACTTTAACTGCTCCAAAGAGTATTCCCAAAAAGGGCCGCCTGATGCCGTCAGTAAAATCTTTTCTATACCTAATTGTTCATCTCTGTTTTTCCATAATTCAGGCATACATTGAAAAATTGCATTATGTTCACTATCAATAGGCAATAATTCTGCTCCCCCCTTATCTACTGCATCCATTAATAATGCCCCAGACATCACTAATGATTCTTTATTTGCCAGTAAAATACGTTTCCCTTTTTCTGCTGCCTTTAATGTTGATGCCAAGCCTGCTGCACCGACAATGGCTGCCATAACATAATCTACTTGCTCTAACGCAGCCATATCATTTAAACTTTTTGCACCACTCAAAACATGAATAGTATATTCACCCTCTTCGGCTAAACGCTTTTCTAGTTGCTGCGCACTCTTTTTATCTACCATTACCGCATATTCAGGTTGAAAACGTAGGCACTGCTGTAATAATAATTCCACATTGGAATAGGCACTCAAAGCGATTACCTTATACTTTTGTGGGTGTAATGCAATTACTTCCAGAGTGCTTTGTCCAATAGAACCGGTTGCACCAAGTATTGCAATCCCCTTTATATGACTTGTTGCAGATTCTGTCATGCTATTCCCTGCATACTCATTAATCCGAAAGCAAACACTGGTGCTGCAGCAGTTAAACTATCTATACGATCTAAAATGCCTCCATGTCCAGGCAAGATATGACCACTATCTTTTAAGCCTGCTCTACGTTTTAGTAAACTTTCCCATAAATCGCCCACTACTGACACCACTACAACCATTATTAATAAACCCATCTGTTGTTGGGAAATTCCATTCACTATATATAATATTAACACTAATACACTGACAAAAAGGAACGCACCAGCAACACCTTCCCAAGATTTCCCCGGACTAACCTGCGGTGCAAGTTTTCGCTTACCCCAACGTTTACCTGTAAAATAAGCCCCTGTATCTGCCAACCAAATGACCATCATTAACAATAATACTTGATATGCACCTTGTGGTAGAGCATGTAAATAAGATAAGGCTAACCATGCTGGAACTAATACTAATATTCCATAAAAGGCTTTTAACCATGTTTTACCTAATCGACTACCTGGAAAAAATATAATAATTATCGTTGCCAGACACCAAAAGAGTGTTGCTAACAAAAAAATAGCATACAGTAACCCAGCATATTGTTGATAACCCTGTACGGGCATAAATAACCCCATTAACACGGCTATTATAAGGTAAATAAACAGTAAATATGCTATTTTTTGTGTCTTCGATTGCAATCCAGATAAAGCTGCCCATTCCCAGCTTGCCAATGCCATCAGCAAGGATATAAATACCATAAAATACGCATTAGGTAAGAAAAAAATGCCCGATAAGGTGATACTTAATAATATAAATGCAGTCATTAACCGTTGTTTAAGCATCATTATCTACCTGTTCAGCCGTTTTTCCAAAACGTCGGTGACGTTGACTATATGTCAATAATGCCTGATCTAAATCTGCTTCATTAAAATCTGGCCAATATACAGGTGAAAAATATAATTCTGTATACGCTAATTGCCATAACAAAAAATTACTGATCCGTTGTTCTCCTGCCGTACGTATAAATAAATCGGGATCAGATAAATCTGATAATGACAGATGATCTGCTATACATTGTTCATCTACATGATAGCGTTGCAAAGTTTGTTGTTCTACTTTGGCTAAAATTTTTTGTACCGCATATTGTATATCCCAGCGTCCACCATAGTTGACGGCAATAGCAACGGTTAAACCTTTATTTTTTGCTGTACGTTGTACTGCCTTTAACATACGTGCTTGTAAGGCATCACTTAAAGCAGTTAATTCACCAATAATGCGTAAACGCACATTGTTTTTATCTAAATGATTGACTTCCCTATCTAGGGCAAAAGCAAATAACTCCATTAAAGCATTCACTTCTGCTCCTGGCCGCTTCCAGTTTTCGCTACTAAAAGCAAATAATGTCAACACTTTTATATTACGCTCAATACAATGGGCAATAATCCGTTTCACTGTTTCCAGTCCTGCTTTATGCCCTGCAGTACGTGGTAACTTTTTTTGCTTTGCCCAGCGTCCATTACCATCCATCACGATGGCAATATGTTCTGGAATTTGAGAATCCATTGCAGCCTCGTACACAATTATGCTAAATTTCCATTAAATCTTTTTCTTTTTCTTCCAGGACTTTATCTACCTCTTTCACATACTTATCAGTGAGTTTCTGAATAATATCTTGCCCTTGTCGATCATCATCTTCTGTGATCTCTTTTTCTTTCAAAAATTCTTTCAAGGTGCTATTTGCATCTCGCCGAATATTGCGAATAGCTACTTTGCTATTTTCTCCTTCTTGCCGTACTACTTTAATTAAATCTTTACGTCTTTCTTCCGTTAAAGGAGGTAGAGGAATACGTATCACCGTACCAGAAGTAGCAGGATTTAAACCTAAATCAGACATTAAAATGGCTTTTTCAATGGCTTGCACCATAGGCTTTTCCCAAGGAGAGATAGCTAAGGTACGAGAATCAGCAACGGTAATGGAAGCAACTTGCTGCAATGGGGTTTCTGTACCATAATAAGAAACTTTTATATTTTCCAATAAACTCGGATGGGCGCGTCCTGTCCGAATTTTTGTCAAATTTTGTACCAAAGATTCAATGGTTTTCACCATCCGTTCTTGAGCATCCTCTTTTACATCATTTATCATTTATATCTACCTTATTTATAGAAAAATGTAAGCATATCACTCAGCGGTTATTAATGTGCCAATATCCTGACCTTGCATCATTTGCAATAAGGCATCTTGTGTAGTCATATTATACACTCGCAATGGCATCTGATGATTTTTACATAATAGTATCGCTGTAGCATCCATCACTGCAAGCTCTTTTTCTAACACTTCTTCGTAACTTAATTGTGTATAACGTAATGCTTGCGGATCGGTCATTGGATCAGCAGAATAGACCCCATCGACTTTGGTTGCTTTAATAATCATCTCTGCTTCAATTTCAACACCCCGTAAACTCGCTGCTGAATCTGTGGTAAAAAATGGATTACCCGTACCACCAGCAAAAATTAATACTTTTCCTTGCTGTAAATAAGCCATTGCTGCTTTATGTTCAAAAGTTTCACATATTGCAGGCATAGGTGTTGCGGACATCACTTGTACCGGTATATTGTGTGTTTGTAACGCATCTTGTAATGCCAAGGAGTTTATTACAGTTGCCATCATACCCATCTGGTCTGCTGTAACACGATTCATACCTGCTGTGGCAAGGCTGATACCTCTAAAGATATTTCCTCCACCAATCACTAATGCAAGTTGTACACCTTGTGCCGTTACTTTAGCTATTTCGGTACAGATAAAGGCTATTACATTAGGGTCTATGCCCCCTTGTTGTTGCCCCATCAGGGCTTCACCACTGAGTTTTAATAACACACGATTATACTTCATTGTCTTCACCTGTTATAAAAAATAATTTGTACAGCGATTATTGCTTTTTGTTAGATAAAACAGTGACATATCGTCAAGTGATGAGGAGAGATAATAATAACTAGAGCAAATATACTAAATAAATACCTATGCCTAAAAAATGTAAACAAATTTTGTCCACCCAGCAGATAAGGTATCTAAATTACTGATGTGACGCATAAACGTTTTTTTCTCATAGAACAAAAAAACCACTACCTATTGGTAATGCTTTGTTCCATTAATACAGCTAATACAGCATAAAATACGCTTATTGCGTCGCATCAGTTAAAGTAAATAGCTATCCATTTACTTGTGACATCACTTCTTCTGCAAAATTTTCTTGCTTTTTCTCTATCCCTTCACCAACCTCTAAGCGTTGATAACGGACAATACGTGCATTAGCTGATTTAACTAAAGCAGCAATCGTTTGATCAGGATCTTTAACAAAAGGTTGATTTAATAAAGTAATTTCTTTTAAAAATTTCTTTAATTTTCCCTCTACCATTTTTTCAATAATATTTGCAGGCTTGCCACTGTTTTCTGCTTCAGCCGTAAAAATTTCCTTTTCTTTTGCTAATAACTCTGTAGGCACACTATCTTCATCTAAACACACAGGATTAGTCGCTGCAATATGCATTGCTACATCTTTAGCTAATGCTTCGTTACCATTTTCAATTTCTACAATCACACCAATCCGTGATCCATGCAGATAACTAGCTTTAAAATGCTCTGAATTTATTGCAGTAAAACGGCGTACTGTCATATTTTCACCTAATTTGGCAATTAAACTTTTACAACTATTTTCTACTGTACCATCATCTAAAGATAATGCTAACAATGCATCCAGATCAGCAGGTTGTTCTTGCATCGCTACATTTGCTACCGCTTGTGCGAAATTCTTAAATTCATCACCACGAGAAACAAAATCTGTTTCACTATTGACCTCAACAATGGCTGCTTTTTTATTGTCATCACTAACACTAATACTGATTAACCCTTCTGCAGCCACTCGTCCTGCCTTTTTACTTGCCTTTGCAACACCTGCTTTACGCATATTTTCAATGGCAACTTCAATATCACCTTCTGTTTCTACTAATGCCTTTTTACATTCCATCATTCCAGCACCAGTACGTTCACGTAATTCTTTTACTAAAGCAGCAGTAATCGCCATAATTTTTAACCCTCGCATACATCACTATGCAAAACAAAATAAGCATTATGAGTACTCTCACAAGATACTCACATAATTTAAAAAAATAATTATTAATACTAATATTACGCACAGACTTCTTTTTTCCTCTAATGGAGTAAAAAAACCGTCTATCCGCAACACTTTTTATCTATTAATATGGCGTATTATGCCTATACACATCTGTCGCCTCCTACGAT
>JALWRI010000005.1:272703-313738 GCA_026994225.1 Gammaproteobacteria bacterium
CGCAACACTTTTTATCTATCTATACTGATGTTACGCACAGACTTCTTTTTTCCTCTAATGGAGTAAAAAAACCGTCTATCCGCAACACTTTTTATCTATCTATACTGATGTTACGCACAGACTTCTTTTTTCCTCTAATGGAGTAAAAAAACCGTCTATCCGCAACACTTTTTATCTATCTATACTGATGTTACGCACAGACTTCTTTTTTCCTCTAATGGAGTAAAAAAACCGTCTATCCGCAACACTTTTTATCTATTAATATGGCGTATTATGTCATATTTACTAAAAAAAATAGCTTACTGCGTAACATCAGTTATTTAATCGAAGATACTATTATTCTTCTACAGCGGGATTTTTTTCCGCTTTCTCATCTTTCACTTCGACAAATTCATCTTTATTATCCGAATTTGCTACAGTAATTGATGCCCTTGCTTCAAGAATGGTATCTGCGGCATTTTCTGTATATAAGGTAATTGCCCGAATAGCATCATCATTCCCGGGGATAACATAATCTACCCCTTTTACACTATTGTTCGTATCTACCACACCAATAACAGGGATGCCTAATTTAGCAGCTTCTAGTACAGCAATACGTTCATGTCCTACATCAACAATAAATAATGCCGCTGGCAATCCATTCATGTTTTTAATACCACCCAAACTCTTTTCCAACTTTTCCATTTCTCGGGTACGCATTAAGGCTTCTTTTTTACTCAACTGTGCAAAAGTACCATCTTCACTCATTTTTTCGAGTGTTTTTAAACGTTTAATAGATTGTTTTACCGTTTTAAAGTTAGTGAGCATACCGCCTAACCAACGATGATTAACATAAGGCATCCCTGCACGGAGTGCTTGTTCTTTAATAATATCGCCGGCTGCACGCTTTGTCCCTACAAACAAAATGTTATCACCTCGACTTGCCACTTTACTAACAAAATTTATTGCATCGTGGTACAACGGCATGGTTTTTTCTAAATTAATAATATGTATTTTGTTGCGTTCTCCAAAAATGTAACGCCCCATTTTAGGATTCCAATACCGTGTTTGATGTCCAAAATGAACACCTGCTTCTAACATTTGGCGCATAGTAGCCTTAGCCATAAAAAACCTCATAAAATAAAATAAGTCGGCACTGCCGAGTTGGGTTTCATGCTTTTTTAATAAAAACATGCCTCCATATATCCCAATTATTAAACCCTTAGGCACCCTAATAATTGTGTCGATATATGTGTGTTATCACCTTCTTCGCTATTAAAACATTTAGCGGCGGCTATTCTAACATATTGAAGTAAGTATTTACTACCAGTTAGATGGGAACAATCGGTGAAATCTGCTATTAATCTTTTTAATCCAATGCTAGAATGCAAAGTTTTTACTAGGTACTACATACACTCATGGGCATCCACATAAAAAATTCTGACGAAATAGCGAAAATGCGTACTGCAGGACGGTTAGCTGCTGACGTGCTTGAAATGATTGCAAAACATGTAACAGCAGGTATTAGTACAAATGAACTTGATACTATTTGTCATACTTATATCACCGAAAAACAACAAGCTAATCCTTCCCCACTGAATTATCATGGTTTTCCTAAATCTATTTGCACTTCAGTTAATCATCAAATATGCCATGGTATACCGAGTGATAAAAAACTAAAAAAAGGGGATATTATCAATATTGATATTACTGTTGATAAAGATCAATATCATGGTGATACCAGTCAAATGTTCTGTATCGGTAAACCATCGGTGTTAGCCTCTCGTTTAGTTCAGGTAAGCCGTGAATGTCTCTATATAGGTATCGAGATGGTTAAACCTGGTGTACAGTTAGGTGATATTGGTCATGCCATAGAACAACATGCTTTAAAACATCATTTTTCAGTTGTACAAGAATATTGTGGTCATGGAATTGGTAAAAATTTCCATGAAGAACCGCAAATTTTACATTATGGTAAACCTGGAACAGGTATTACTTTAGAAGAAGGTATGACGTTTACCATTGAACCTATGATTAATGCTGGAAAACGTCATGTAAGACTGCTTTCTGATCAATGGACAGTCGTTACTAAAGATCATAGTCTTTCTGCTCAATGGGAACATACCTTATTAGTTACTGCTGATGGGGTGGATATTCTTACTTTACGTACTGATGAACACAGTCCTTTTAATATTAGATAAACCGTTCTCGAGTATAGTATGCAACAACAATTATTAGATATTTCACTCATAGAATCTTATTTTCTAACTTCTATTGCACCCATTAAAGAAATCAAACATGCGCTACAAAAAGCACATACACTTCTTGCGCAACGCTTTAATAATAAGGAAGAAGAAACAGCCATTTTGATCCATGAGCGTAGTCAGATGATGGATGCCTTATTGTCTTTACTTTGGAGTAAAATTGTGCGGGCTGATGAATTTGCCTGTTTAATCGCAGTAGGAGGATATGGCAGAGGAGAATTACATCCTTATAGTGATATAGATTTATTTATTTTGCTTGATGAACAAGATGAACGTATACATACTCCCAGTTTTGAAGAACGTTTACAACACTTTATTACTTTTTTGTGGGATATTAAGCTAGAAGTTGGGCAAAGTGTCAGAACCCTTACAGAATGTAAAGAACAAGCCCAAAAAGATATTACTATTATCACAAACCTCATAGAAGCACATTTTATTTGTGGCAAGTCGCATTTATATCAACAGTTATTAGATACTATAGCACCTGAACATATTTGGAATAGTCATCAATTTTTTAATGCTAAAGTAGAAGAACAGAAAAAACGCTATAATAAATTTAATGATAGTGCCTGTAATTTAGAACCTAATATCAAAGAAGCACCTGGAGGTTTACGTGATATTCAATTAATTCAATGGTTAACTCGCCGACATTTTATGACCCCTTCATTACATTCTCTTATTCAATATGGTTTTTTAACTCAAGTAGAATATGAGGAATTAGAAAAGGGTAAACAATTTTTATGGAAGATACGTTTTGCTCTACATATTCTTAATAAGCGTTATGAAGATAGACTATTATTTGAACATCAGCGTACTATTGCCAAGCAATTTGGTTATCAGGATGAATCGGGTAAGCTCGCTGTAGAGCTGTTTATGAAAGATTACTATAACACCGTCATGCAGCTTGAACGCTTAAATGAAATGCTTTTACAACTCTTTCAAGAAACCATTTTAGATAGCGAACCATTAAATTCCCGTTTTCGATTATATAAAGGTTATATCAGCGTCATAGATGAAAGTATCTTTCGTAAATATCCCTCTGCATTGTTAGAAATATTTATCTTACTGGCACAACATCCTGAAATTAAAGGCATACGAGCACAAACTATTCGGCTTATTCGTAACCATTGTTATTTAATTGATAGCACTTTTCGACAAGATACACATAATCAACAATTATTTATGGCACTTTTAAAACAGCCTCGTGGAGTCACGCATCAATTACGTAAAATGAACCGCTACGGGGTTTTAGCAGCTTATTTACCTGATTTTGCTACCATAGTTGGGCAAATGCAGCATGATTTATTTCATGTTTATACGGTAGATGAACATATTTTACGGGTTATTCGTAATGTTAGACGTTTTAGTGTTGATGCCCTTAGCCATGAATTTCCCCTTTGTAGTCAAATATTCAAGCAATTAAAAAAACCAGAATTATTGTATATTGCTGCACTTTACCATGATATTGCAAAAGGTCGTGGTGGAGATCATTCTACTTTAGGAGCTATTGATGCAGAGCGTTTTTGTCGTCAACATCACCTCAATAATTATGATACCAAATTAGTCGCATGGCTCGTTTCCTCTCATTTAATGATGTCTAGCACTGCACAACGCAAAGACATCAATGATCCAGAAGAGATACAAAACTTTGCTAATAACGTGGGTGATCAACAACATCTGGATTATTTATACTTACTTACTGTTGCTGATATTCGTGCTACTAGCCCTAAAGTATGGAATTCTTGGAAAGATGCCTTATTAAAACAACTTTATCAACAAACTCAATATTTTCTTCGGCGTGGTTTACACCCCCTATTATCTCAAACAGATCGTATTCAAGCTCGTAAAGATGATGTACGACAACAATTATTGAAAAAAGGCTATACTTTAGAACAAGTTGAAAATCTCTATCAACGTTTGAATGATCATTATTTTCTGCGTTACCATTGTGATGAAATTATTTGGCATGGCCAACAACTAATTAAAAATAGTAAAGAAAGTCCCTTAATCTTAACTCGTCAAAATAGCTTACATGGTGGTTTGGAAGTTTTTATACATACTAAAAAAATTCCACATTTATTTGTTATACTCAGCTCTATTTTTGAACAAGCTAACTTTAATATTACTGAAGCAAAAGTATTAGGTGCTATCCATAAATGTACCTTTGATACGTATACGCTTTTTCAAGAAGATGGGCATCCTGTCATTGATACACATCGTATTACCTCCTTACGTACAATGATTAGCAAATCATTACAAGATCCTGATCCTGAAATAAAAATTAATAAGCGTTTGGCACGACAAAATAAACATTTTCAATATCATAGCCGTATTTATTATGAAATTGATACACATAAAGACTTTACTATCATAGAGGTTATTACCTCAGATCGCCCAGGTTTATTATCTTTAATTTCACGGGTATTACTTAAAAACAATATTCAACTTATCAATGCAAAAATTTCTACCTTTGGTGAAAAAGTAGAAGATATTTTTTATATTACCGATCAAAACAATAATGCTATTGACGATACAACAGTTCTTGAAACGCTCAAACAATGTTTAATTTATGCACTAGATAAGGATAAAACAGAACCAATAGAACCCTCTTTGCCTTGCTAGCTTGAAATATTACTATATTAGTATATAATTATGGTTTGTATAGCATATATTAGGGAATACATATTATGAGCATTTTAAAAAATCTTACTCTTAGCGTTATTTCAGGCGCAATTATTGGACTTTGGTTTGGTATTAACATGGGTAATGCACAGAGTCTATTTAGCAATCCTTTTTCTTCATCACAAACTACAGAAAAAGTAGCAACACTGACACCAGAACAAACTACGACTCCTACACAACAAGCAAATACAACGTTTGCAACACAAGAAAATTTAACTTCCTCACAACCATAAACGCTGATGAATCATACTGCTCGCCGACAGCTACGCAAACAAATGCGCCAACAACGATGTCGGCTCAGTGCAAAACAGCAACAGCAACATAGCCAAAAACTCTTACGACAGTTTAAACAACAATACGCTTTATTATCTTATCAACATATTGCAGTCTACCTCAGTAACGATGGTGAAATAGATATCAATCCTATTATTGCGTATTTACTCTCACTCAATAAACATTGTTATCTTCCTGTAATAAAAAATACAGCACATAAAAAGATGTATTTTGCCCCGTATCATGATAAAAGCATTATGGAATCAAATATCTTTTCTATCCTACAACCTAAAGTTGATCCAGCAAAATTATACACACCGCAACAGTTAGATGTTATTTTAATGCCATTAGTTGCTTTTGATAAACAGGGTAACCGTTTAGGGATGGGAGGAGGATTTTTTGATCAGAGTTTAAGACATTTACGTTATCGTAAATATTATAAAAAGCCGAAACTAATTGGCATAGCACATCATTTTCAAGAAAGCAAACAGCTACCTACTGCCCCCTGGGACATTCCACTTGATCAAATTATAACTGAATTATTCACCATACCAACTCGATAATATTAAGGAGTAGACGGTGTGGCAGCAGGATCATATAGAAATTCACTATCATAGACGGGCGATTGCATACGCATCAATGAACCACTCATCAAAGGGAAGTAATATGTTGTACTGGTATCCATTTTATCTTCTACTTCCACTTTACAAAAATTGTTATTAGGATCTTTTCCCCAATCCAATACTTTGACAATAATGCGATTAATTAAAGGAACATACAGAGGATGACACCAAATGACTTCAATTTGTAATAAATTAGCATCTTGAATGCTCATTCCTTTTTCTTTTTGATTACGATATAACAAATTATCATTAGGAATTTGATATTTTCGACTCACCGGATCATAAACACTAAAATCTTTAAACATGGGTTTAGTAGGATTTAAAATCAAAATTTTAGCTCGGTTCAAATCAATATGCTGTAAGGTCTTAATAAAGGCTTTATTCACCCCACCCGCATCATCATCCAGAGAATAATTTTTTTTCTGTCCTCCCATAAATAATGGCATCATACCCCGAGCTAATCCTTTTAGCATTGGTTCCATCTGAGCATTATTCAGTGTACCTGCCCGTACTGCTTCAAATGCCGCTAAATTCAAGGTTGATTTAGCCCTGTAAAGCAATCCAAATTGTACAATAGCACCAATTAAAATAAGCAGTATCAAAGCGATAATAACAAATTCTATTGCACCTTGCCCTTGTTGTAATTGTCTTTTTTGCATCCGCCTATCCATAAATATATAACTCTAGTGTTTGGCTTTTGGTGCTGTAATGGTTTTAATTGTATCTAGATTTTTAACAATCTCTTCTTGTAAAGGAGTGCCTACAATAAGTGTAGTTTGTGCTTTATGAAAAGCCTGTGCCGATAATTTTAAATAAATCATTGCCATATTGTACCAAGATTTATAATATTCCGGATCATGTTTCACCGATTCTTTATACGCATTTAATGCAGCTTCCGATCGATTAGTGCGAGATAAAATATTCCCCAAACGAAACCATATATCCGGTGCTTTTTTAGTTTTACTTAAATATTCTCGATAATAATTTTCGGCACTATTATAATCACCTGCTTGATAGGCATCATCTGCTTTTTGCTTAATGGAAAAAAGATCAATTTTCTTTTTTTGATGATAGGGATCATCTCTTATCGTTACACAAGCAGATAAACAGATTAAAAGGAATAAAGTAAATGTTAGGTATTTTGCCATTGTAATTGCATGCCTATATTTAGTTGTTGTCGATCTATTTCTCCCGCTTTTAGTTCTAATGTTGCATAGCTGGAAAAACAAGCACTCATCCCCCACGGAGCTTTATTTTTTACTAACTCAATGATCACACCTTGTCTATCCAAAAAACAGATATCCAAAGCATAACGCATTCCCCAGGTATGTATAGCATTACACGGTGTAATCCAAAGCCCTTCTTGTTCCTGTAACATGGCTCGTCCTAATAAACCTCGCATACGAGTTAATACTGTATCTGCTCGCCAAACCTGTAATTTGATATGGCTATTATCGGGGCTATATACATTCCCTTTTATTAAAAGCACAACGCTTATACACCTTTACATTTCATACATAAATTTCATTAAAATAGGAAAGGCTAAAATTAAGAAGGTTACGGGAAAAATAAAAAATACTAAGGGGATAATAAGTTTTACTGGTGCTTCCAAAGCCGCTTTTTCTGCTCGTTGAAAACGTTCAATACGCTGTTGATTGGCTTGAATACGCAATACATTTCCCAAATTACTGCCGGTTTTTTCTGATTGTGCCAATGCTGAGACCAACGAGTTAATCACTGGCATTTCCAAACGTTCTGCCATTTTTTCAAAGGCTTCTAAACGAGAAAAACCAGCACGAATATCCCGCAATACCCGTTCAAATTCACCTCGTATTGGACTTTCTGGGCCTTTTTCTACCGCTTGCCCTAATGCTCCTGATAAATTCATCCCCGCTTCAACCGCCATTGTTAAAAAATCCATATAGGTAGGTAAAGCACGAATAATGGCTGCCTCTCTTTTTTTTCTATATTCCCCCATTTTTATACGTGGTAACATAAAAGCTAAAATCGTTGCACCGGCTACCGCTCGCCAATCAAAGAGATCGACCATAATAGTAAACACTGTTATTCCTACCGCTGTTAATATTGCAACAGCAATACGAATTGCTATAAATTCCTCTGGGGTATATAAATAGTCCATCCCTGATTTGACTAACTGTTTATTCACTTTCTCTAAATAATCTACCATCAAATGTTCAGTAACAGCATGTTGTAGAAAATGAATAAGTGGCCACAATAAACGCACCCCTTTAGGTAGTGGATCCATGTGCGCTCGATCGGTAGGACGTACTGTTTGATACACACGTACGAACACAAACCCTAGCAGCCCTGCTGACAACGCAAATAATATACCAATTAAAAGAATTGAATCAGACATCAATATTCACTATTTTACGAATAAATAAATAACCTAAATTTAACATAATAAACGCACACAGCAAGACTCCCCAGCCTAAAGGTTCTGTAAATAAACGCATCATGTGTGTCGGTTCCATTACATATAATACAATGCCTATAACGATTGGCAATGCTGTCATAAAAATACCTTGTAATCGTCCTTGTGCAGTTAAAGAACGTATTTTACCTTCCATCTGTTGCTTTTGACGCATTGTTTCTGATACCCGTTGTAATACCTCTGCTAAATTTCCCCCAATCTCACGAGAAATTTTTACTGCAGAAATAAATAATAATATTTCATCCAGGGGCATACGTTTATGCATATTATCTAACGCTTCTTCAAAATCCAAGCCTAGACGCTGTTCTTTTAATAACATTTCAAATTCTTGATTAGTAGGAGAAGGCGCATCACTGACAAGTGCTTCTAAAGCATTAATTAAACTAGAACCCGATAACATTGCATTATAAATCATCAGCAATGCATCGGGTAGTTGTTGTGCGAACATTTCTTGTCGCCGTTTTTTTAATTGTTTATATATAAAGGGTGGAGAAAAACCAAAAACCAATGCCAACACCAGGGCAAAGTAAACATTATAGGTAATACCCCAACCTACAATAAATACAATAATAATCGTTAATAAATTCACTACAAATAATTTTTTAGCATCAATAAATAAGAATAAATCTGCTAAATTACTACTTGCTGAGTCGGTAAATTTTTCTTTATACTGTCGGGCAAATTCTTTTGTTATTGTATACAATGAACCCAGGATAAGGAATGTTGCAACAAAAACCATAAAGGGAACTAATAACATATCCATAACAATACCCTATTCTTTATTACCTAAATATTTATGCTCAACCATTATTATGGGTATTTTTAAATATTTTGTAATTAACTGGAATACCCCGTTTACGTAAATCTTCGTAAAATTCAGGAATAACCCCGGTTGCAGTGAAATAGCCTTGTGTTTTACCATTGGCATCAAAACCTGTTTGTTCAAACTTGAATATTTCAGCAATTTGTATAATACCGCTTTCTACTCCAGTAATTTCACTAATACTGGTTACTATTCGTCGTCCACAAGAAAAACGCCGTTGTTGAACAACCAGATTAATTGCTGATGCAATTTGATCCCGAATTGCAACAACCGGTAAATCCATACCTGCCATCATCACCATAATTTCTACCCGAGAAAGGCAATCACGAGGTGAATTAGCATGAGCGGTAGTCAATGAGCCATCATGTCCGGTATTCATAGCCTGTAACATATCGAGTGCTTCAGCACCACGACACTCCCCAACAATAATTCTATCTGGACGCATCCGCAAACAATTTCGTACTAATGTACGAATAGTTACTTCTCCTTGTCCTTCCTGATTTGCAGGCCGTGCCTCTAAAGTAACTAGATTAGGTTGTGATAAACGTAATTCTGCCGCATCCTCTACTGTAATAATACGTTCATTTTCTGGAATAAAACCGGATAATACATTTAATAATGTTGTTTTACCTGAACCAGTTCCTCCTGAAACAAGTATATTTCGTTTCATGTGTACCGACATTTTTATAAATTCTACCATCTCATGATTTAACGTACCGAAATTAATTAAATCCTGGCTATTAATACGTTTTTTCATAAATTTACGAATGGTAATACACGGCCCTTTTAATGCTAGGGGCGGAATAATAGCATTAACTCGTGAACCATCTTTTAGACGTGCATCAACATATGGTGAACTTTCATCAATACGTCGTCCTAATGGTGCAATAATACGTTCAATTGCGGATAATACCGCTTGATGGTTAGAAAAAGTAATTTTTGACTTATGTAATCGCCCTGCACTTTCATAAAAAATTTCATCAAAGCTATTTACCATAATTTCACTAATGCTTTCTGCTTCGAGTAAATCTTCTAAAGGACCTAACCCCATCGCTTCATCAATCACCATTTTAGCTAATAGCTTTTTATCCACTGATTTAGGAATGGTTCGTTCCAGATTTTTAATCACTTTGCTAACAATATCAGAGACATCATCTCGGAATTTTTCATCCGAAATTTGAGCAACATTAATACGCCGTAAATCCATCTGTTTGATCGTACCTTGATGGACTTTTTGATGCCAGTAACGTAATTCGGTTAACTCCTCTAAATCAATATCTTTTTCTATATATTCCGCTACAGGTGTTATCGGCATAGTCACTTCATGAGAAGCATAATTACTCATTGTCATAGCAGGGGAAGTGGTCAATGTAGATGTTACAGCAGCCGTATTAGGTGTTTGTACCGGCATTTGAGTTGGCGCAGCAGATTGTGTAAATCCTGTTGGAGTTGGTATATCTTCTGTCGTTTTTACAGATTTTGCCATTTGATTACCTGCAGTGATATACAGATAATAATCACCAATAGCAATCGTATCTTCTTTACTTAAAGGACCATGTCGATTAATACGGTTGCCATTAACAAAAGTCCCGTATTCACTACCACAGTCTTCAATAAATACCCCACCATTATTATGATCAATAATAGCGTGTAATTTAGAAACATTCCGTCCACGTAAAATAATAGAATTACCACGTGCCTTGCCGATTAAACAATCATTAGTAAAACGTTGTTCTGCAACATTTGTCCCCTTTTTAGTGGTAACTTTTAATTCAAACATGCAATATGAGATTTCCTATAAAAGAAATAGACTATAAACATAAAAAACACACTATCAACACAAACACCTGTATAGTAATGCTATACAGGTGTTTTTAAGGTTAGTCTAATAACGTGCTTTCAGTGAAAGTACCAATCGTTTTAATAATTTCATCCGCACGATTTTGTAATGTTTGAGTTACCCCTCCTTTTTCTACTACTGTAGGCGTAACAAACACGACTAATTCCAATTCACGGGTTTCTTTGCGTTTATTACGGAATAAATCCCCTAAAATTCCAGGCATATCACCTAAAAAGGGTAATTTACTGACTGCATTAGATACATCTACGGTTAATAGACCAGCAAGTACCATCGTTTCCCCATTTTTAGTATTAAATACAGAAGTCATTTTACGTACTTTAAAACCAACAACTCGTCCAAAATCAGTTTCAATAAATAAACTCGGATCGGGCGCACTCACTTCTGCTTCAATCGTTGCCATGATATTACCATCATCATCCACCGCAGGTTCAATTTTCAACATAATACCAAACTTTTTATATTCTACCGTCAGACCATTTAATGCACCACCTGTAGGCTGAGGGTAATCGCCTCCTGATTGGAAAGTTGCTTTACTACCGTTACGTGTACTAAGACGAGGCGCAGATAAAATACTTGCTTCGCCAGATTCTACCGCTAAATTAATAACTGAATTAATTTCAGAACTAATCCCTATAAAACTTTGACTATCACCTAAATTAGTCCCTTCAAATGCACCATCATTTGCTGTTAAATTAATACCATCTGTAAAGAATTTAGAAAATCCGGCTGAAAGACCACCAATGGCTTCACCCCAATCAACCCCTAAATTACTGTCCCCAGTTTTTGAAAATTCAACAATTTTTACGTCCAATAACACCATTTTATCTAAGTGAATTTTAGGAACAGCATGGATTTTTGTTAAATTAATCGCATTGGTTGTCGCTACGATAGACTCCACCCGAAGTTTATCTTTTATATCAATATCTCCTTCTAATACAATTTTACCATCAATTTGACGTGCATTGAGTCCATCAATATCTTTAATCAATGCCCGTACTGCTGCTAAATCATTTGCTGTATCTTTCTCTGTCACATTAACAAATAGAATTTTCTCACGTTTACCTTTGTGCCAAATAACAATATCAGTATTACCTTTTTTCTCTGCAATAATTAACAGTTTATTATTACCAATCACAGAAGTACTTACCACGCTGGTATTACCTATAGCCACACTTTTTATACCTGGCACGGGTAATACTTTTACTCCCCCTACTCGCATTTCAATTAAATTGCTATAACCTACTGGACTGGGACGCTGACTTACATTCGCTGTTGCGACCATATTACTCTGTGCTGTAGTAGAATGTACTGTCAATGTTTGACCAGGCTGTAAAAAATCATTGACATCCAAATTGTTCCAGGAAACCAGATCATGCACGGTTACATGGTATTGCTGTGCAATTTCCCATAAACTATCTCCCTTTACTACAGTGTAGGTATGTGTAGTACCTTTATCCAATATAGGAGTTTCACTTGCTACATCAATATCCAATTTTTGTACTGAAGGTTGTGCTGATTTACTCACATCCACCGTTACATGAATAACGACTTTTTGATTGTCCTCTTGTGTAACTACCACATCTGTTTCACCATGTCGATTTGCAGTAATCATTAATTGACCACTCGGTAATGCGGTGGTTTGTACAATACTAGGATCAATAATATTAATATTTTGTATCTCTCCTAATTGTATAATCTCATTATGTCCTCTTTCTAACACAATAGATTGATTATTATCACTTAATGCATAATGACTGCATAACAATAAAGCGAATGCAGAAATAAGTCGGATAGGTAACTTCATAAATTCTCCCGGTAATAGTAATTATTATTAGTTATCGGCTATAAAGATTGACAATATATCTGTTAATAACATCTAACAGTTTACTGTACATATCTTTAGTGTTTTATTTTCATTATTATAAATGTAGTATAGTTAAGTATAAAGAAGATACTTATTGCTGTGTGTATCGTATAATGTTTTTTTTATTTCAGCAATCTACTCATTCGTTATTTATATTTATAACTGAACGTTTTTCAGTGGTTACTGATCCTTGACCGCCCTTTCCTCCAAGAAAATACTGTACTTGTCCACCATCATCTTTCTTTGTACCATATAACGCTTCTTCTAACGTTAATTCCTTGAATTTACTTTTCATAGAATTATCGGAACGATTACGTAACATAGCAACTATATCCCCTTTTTTCTGCGCTAAGGTCACTCTTGCCGCATCTCTAGTGCTTAATGCCAATGTTAGCGTACTATATCCCCGTTCTAATTTTCGTTTATCAATTAATTCTAAATTATCATCCACCGTTATTTTGCCTGTTGCTAACACTAAAATATTAGATAATAAAGGTATTAACATCGTATCCCCTTTATTTCCTCCAGCTGCCTTGTTGACTGCCTCATTCATGGCACTACTATTGATCAAGGCATGTAAATCAACATGATCACCAGGGCGAATCATTGATTCAGACGACATTCTTGAATCCACATCAATCGTTACAGCACGTTCCCCTGGTTTTAGTAAATCTGAAAATTGTTGTACGCCTGAACTAGCTAAATAACGACCTATCAAGGGCTTACCTGGTGACATAGGTTCTAGCAAGGTAGCCCCTTTTACTGATGCAAATTGTTTTGGACTAATCGCATTATCAGGAATAAAGTCTTCAGGAATTTCACGGATAGACATATTCCTCTCACTGACGACATCCCCTGGTTTTAACATACGGGTCGCTACTACAACAGGCCGTTTTATTTGATCCTGCTTGAGTAAGGAGCTACGTAAATCTTGCTCTTGCTGTTCTAAATAATTAATAGACAACCATGCTGCACCTGCTGCAAGAATAATGGCTGTAGAGATTAATAAACTATTATTTAATGTTGTTTTTTTCATCCGCTAAATGTTAATCCTCAAAAATAGGTGGCATACTAGCTGCGTAAGCATACGCATCATATTGATCAATAATAGCATTCATTAACATCTCTACAGCACTTTCGCCGCCAGGTGTTAATGGCACTAACAATGCAACGACCAATGCAACAGCAACTACCAGGTATTCAACCATCGCCTGACCAGTTTGTTTTGGCATCTTCTCACCCCCTGTTGATCATCTATACTTTTGTCCTGACTAATTGATTAATGCCCTACTTTTACCGCAGTCATATACGTATTTCCTTGTGAACGAGAAAACGTTACATTCAATTCTTCCCCACCACGTTGCATCAATAAAGCCGGCACATTAGCAGGACTTTGCGTTACCCAGCCATCTTGTGCATAATATTCTGTTAAAAACTCTTTATTTTCCTGTACAGAGGCTTTATTAAACATCACTAATGTTTGTGATTTTTTTCCTCCATCAGTACTGCGAATATCCTGCACTACCGTTGTTCCATTCAAACGGGGAAAATCTGCTCCAAGTTTTGGCAACCGTGCATCATCGTCAGGCAATAATGTTAACCCAAGATAGCCTCGACATCCAGCCTTATTACCTTCTAATTTTGCAGTAAAAAAATAATCCCCTTCTTTATGACTAATAATTTTCCAATTAGCGAGTGCATCTTCAACATATCCAGGGTTATTTGGATCATTGCTTTGCCATTCTTGACGATAAAATCCTAACGTTTCCTCAAGACTTTCTTTACTTTTTAATTCCCAAGCCTGCATCGATACACCGTTTACTATCATATTTTCTGCTACTATGGAAATTTTTGCTTTATCAGGGAAAGGAAAATCAGGCCAGCCTTTAGCAAAGCTGCCTGAAGTAAGAAAAAAGGAGAGGGAAAAGATAAAAGTAAATAATCGTAACATCAGTAATTACACCTCTTTGGTTTATAGTCAGCACCCCATCCTAAACGTTGGTCGGGAACAGCATCTACATCAACATGCCCTAAATTCAGGCAATCAGAACTAAATTCTTTAAACATGGGTAAACTCCCAGCGACATCTTGTACTAATTCTACACCATCCATTACTTGACCAGTAATAGGTAATTGCTCTAGTGCACCAAAAATGGTTAAACGAGCTGCCTTATTGCGTGCATCATCAGGACCACCAGCATTCCAACCGGTTGCTAATAATTTATGTTTGCGCTGAATACCAATGCTTTTAGAGGCATTATTATCAGATTGCAATATTTTTGGTAATGTTGCAAATTTTACCCCTACGCTACTGGTATATACACCTGTATTACTAAAGGCATCACCACCTAATAATTCCAGCACTTCATACACTGCATTTTCCAAACCTCCAACACCTAATCCTGACATATCCATGCCCGTTTGCTTCTCTTTTGTTTTAGTCACGCTACCATTAGAACCATAAGATGCTAATATTGCCCCACGGTTTGTCTTATCTGCAGAAGGAATATCTCGTAACATCGGATTTAAGCCATCTTGCCATGCCCAATTTTTATCTTTATCTTCGGCATCAATGGCACGGTCATATTTATTAAAAAACCGCCAATTTACTTCTCGTTTTAACTGTGTTTCTGTTTTTACCGCAGCATCTGTATCACCACCAGGATCTTTTTGGAACCATGCGGTACGCTCCCATGCAACATAGCGTGAGGCTTGTTCCACACTATGACGTGTTTCAATATATTTAACCAATAACACCATACCAATCAGTAAAGGTACTAAAATAAATACTGCTGTAAATAAAAACTCAGTAATTGCTTGTCCACGCTGTTGTATTGTCATGTTGATTTCCCCTCTCTATTTCACCACAATTGCTTACTCTTCTGAAGCTATCAGGGTAAACCGCCGTTCTGCCTTAGTTGGTTCTACCAACCGAGGTTGCCAAAATGGATTATATAAATTGCCATGTTCTACTCGTCCATCTCGTCTGCGCCAAATATCTCTAGGGCGTGCAAAATAAGATTCACCTTTTGCTAAAGTAGTTAATCCTGGTCTATCATCTCCCCTAAAATGTGCATCGCCCCCATTTTTAATATCCATTTCCTCAATGCCTAATAATGTATCTTGATCTTTTTTCATATTAGTAGTACGAATACTTTCTCCTGCCTTACTACCCGAAGTTGGTGCAAAAGGTTTACTAAATACTGAGTAAATAGGGGTAGCAGTATCTACGTATCCTTCATCTCGCAGATCATAAAATTGTTGTAAGCCATCATAACTTTCGGTTAAGGCTGTATGTGCGCCATTCGAAATAATATCCCCGTAACACACTGCCATATTACTGGCAAAATTATTATCTTTCCACGTATTACCCCATCTGTCATCATCTTTCGTATCCAGGCAATTAATACTATCTACAAATGCAGAACTCCCATCATTGGTAAAAGATGCCCCCCAACCTAACGGCATATCCACATCATCTATACCTAACTTATTCATCAATTTGGAAAAATCCACTTCCAAGTCGATGGTATCTATCGCACTGATAGTTTTAAAATCTTCACTAAATTCAGTGCCTCCTGCTTTATGCAAGCGTATATCTATACCCAGCAACCCTACATTAAACCAGTCGTAAGTTCGACTGGCAGAAAAAGAATCGCGTGAATCTTGCGTTACTTCTCTAAATTCACCTAAACGTTCACAATAAATCCCGCTATCATCTTTATTCTCACAAGGATCACCCAAACCAGGATTAGAAGGATTATTACTATTTTCTACCCGAATATAATCTTCGGTATAACGTTTTATTTGTTTATCTAAATTAAATGCAATATTAAACCATTCAATTTCTGGATCATTGACTTCTACACTACCTGCTGCAGCATCTACTGCAGAAAGCCCAACAAATACACTAAAGACCAACTGTGAAGTAGATAAGGTTTTCACCATAATATTATTTAACA
The DNA here is from genome assembly GCA_026994225.1 of Gammaproteobacteria bacterium. GTDB lineage: Bacteria > Pseudomonadota > Gammaproteobacteria > GRL18 > GRL18 > JALWRI01. The sequence continues at coordinate 289,490 of JALWRI010000005.1, forward strand.
TAATCGCTACGGAAGTGAGTTGATCGGTCAGTTGTGAAGCGGCACTTGTAACGGGTGATAATGCTGCAATCGGAGCAAAAATAAATCCTATAAAGGGAATCCCTGCCGCAATAGTGGCATTTTTAGTAATTTGATCGGTCATACGCATCCAGGAGCTTAACCCTACCATTTGTGCGATAGAGACATGACTCGCTACCATTGCTCGATTCGTATACGCTTTAAAGTTTAAATCCCGTGATTGAAAACTTGCTAAGGTATACATTGCTGCATCTGCGGCATTTTGTAAACGAATTTTATTGGTAGTAATTTGACCGCTGTTATACAGATAGTACATGACTAATATCATTGCAGCAAGCAGTATTAATGGTAATACCGCAGCCTGACCTGTTTGTTGTTGTAAGGAAATGGATCTATCAACAGAGCTATGTCGCATAATTAATATGCCCTGAAAGTGATTAATATATAGTATAAGGTTGTTGACCTTATGCTTAAATGGAAGAAATAACTATACCCATAGTGTAGTATATAATGTATCTATTATCGACCTAAAACGGTAGACTTTATTATTCTGTTTTTTACATAGAGTGAATCCCCATATCCATGCAATAATATGACACGAATACGGAGGAGATTTGCTCAAACTCAAGGTAAATATTAGCTCATTATGAATATAACTTACTCACCATAAGTTGCTCTTTCATTATAGTTACCCAGGTTAGTATCTTGTTGTGATTCAGTACGTGCATCACCAGCAGTTGTCTGTGCAGCCTGAATATCTTGATCTGCATTTTGTCCTGACAATTCATTTGCCAAACCTGAAACCTGATCCCGTACGGTTTCACCAAACATACTATACACACCAATAGCAGCAATAGCGATTAATGCTACGATAATAATATACTCAGTCATACCTTGACCAAATTGTTTAGCTTTTGATTGAATAGCTTTTGTTTGGATAGTTGATAATTTCATATTGGTAACCCCTAGTCTTGTTCAGTTGCTTTAATTTATGATAAAACATCAATTGATGTCTTGATGATTTATAGATTATAGGATAGACCATAATATAACAATTGGTAAAGATACCCGATTTTTAAGGAAAAACCCTAAAGCACCTAAAAGAATATAAATAATACCTTATAATACAATGCCTTATTTATTCTATTTAGATATTAATTTTTTATAAAAAATAGCTTTTTTTATAAAAAAAACGAAAATAATGAAAAAATACTATTTTGTTAGTAAAAAATCTATATGATCCATACTATTAGAGTATAATTTATCACCCTATTACTATACTTAAACATTAAATAAAGGAGCATATAGCTAGATGAAAATAAAAGGTAATTTGACGGGACAAATTTTACTCGCAATGGTACTTGCTGTACCTTTGGGTATTATTATCAATCAATTTCTTATCGAGTATACATGGGTAACTAGCTATTTATTACCTGCTTTCCATGTCATTGGAAAAATATTTATTAATGCTTTAAAAATGCTGGTTATACCCTTAGTTATTTGTTCTTTGGTGTCAGGAATGATGGAGGTTGGAGATATTCGTACACTTGGACGCATGGGAGGGAAAGCCTTTGGCTTATATTTGTTCACTACTGCTATTGCCGTAACGTTGGCATTAAGCGTTGCAAATATTATTAATCCTGGTGTTGGTTCAGATATTCAAGTACCAGAACAAACAACCTCTATTAAAGAACCGCCTGGTTTAGATCAAGTTTTAATTAATCTGGTACCGAGTAATATTTTTTCTTCTGCCACGCATGGCGAGATGTTACCTATTATTTTCTTTACCTTACTAATGGGTGTCGCAATGATTCTTGCAGGCAAACCCGGGCGGGATTTTGGGCAGTTTTTTGTCAATGGTAATGAAGTAATGATGAAAATGGTTACTTTAGTAATGAATATCGCTCCTATTGGTATATTTGCTTTAATTACTAAAGTTTTCTCTGAATTAGGCAGTGAACTACTACTTTCTATGCTAGGCTATTTTATGACAGTAGTTATTACACTATTATTACATGTAACACTTACTTACCCTTTATTATTAAAAACTTTTTCAGGTCTTAATCCTCTTGTTTTTATTAAAAAAATGCGTGCGCCATTAGTCTTTGCATTTAGTACTGCCAGCAGTAGTGCAACCATACCTATAACATTACGTACTGTTGAAAAGCGCCTAGGAGTAGAAAATTCTATTGCTTCTTTTACCGTTCCTTTTGGTGCAACCATTAATATGGATGGTACAGCCATTATGCAAGGTGTTGCTACTGTTTTTATCGCTAATGTCTATGGTATTGATTTAAGTATCGGTGATTTTGCTGCTGTAGTATTAACTGCTGTATTAGCTTCTATTGGTACAGCAGGTGTACCTGGAGTAGGTTTGATTATGTTAGCTATGGTACTTGGACAAGTTGGATTACCCCTAGAAGGCATTGCTTTGATTATTGGTGTTGATCGATTATTAGATATGATGCGTACAGCCGTCAATGTCAGTGGAGATGCAACGGTAACTTGTATTGTTGCCAAAGGTGAAAAAGCCCTTCACAAAGATATTTTCACTGATCCTCATGCCGGTGCAGTAGAAGAAGTACATATTGATGATTTAACCAAAAAAAACACATAGGATATTTGTTGACTTTGATTGCAAGCAATAGTGCAAGTGCAATCAAAGTCCGTATGCTATTATTCTGTTAGTGTCAATAAATTTGGTGCATCGACTAATAAACAATCGGAAGCATTATCCTGCTTAATATAATGTATTATTGCTTTTTTCGCTTGTATGGATAAGACCGAACTTAATTGCTCTAAAGGTCTAAATTGATGTTGATAAAAATCAACAACATCATGAATATCGTCAATCGCTAAGGCCAATATTGGTGTTAAACCATCAACAGTAATGTATAACAAAACGGTTCTGCTTGTACCTCTAATATGTTCTCTTGCTTGGTTAAAACGTTTTTGCAGACGCTTTAATGTTACTTCTCGTTCAAATTTAAATATTTCCATTGCTTCATCTAAACGATTATCTGCTTTCATATCCAACAAGGTATCAGCTAAAGCATGAATACGTTTATGTGGCGTATCAAACCCTTTCATAATATCAATAAGCGTTTCATCACGTGGATGAAAATTATCATACCATTTACCAAAGGCACATTCGTGCGGATTACGAGGTTTAGTAAAGGGTACTCCTTTGAGCAAAGAATTTTCTAATGCGTTTAACCATTCTAAATGTGCCGTTTCATAAGTATTCATATCTTTAGATAATTTTACTGCATATTCTTGATTAGATTCCAGATGTAAGGTGTGTGCAAAATTCATCACCGGTACAGCACGCTGCTGAAACTCAACCATTCCAATTAATCCAGGTCGATCTCCTGGCATAGTTTGAATATTTTGCAAATCTTGACTAATCGTAAGTACCTGGTCAATATTAATAGCATATAAGGTATCTCCTATCCAGAAAGTAAATGCCCTAATAGCTGGTTTATCTTGCTGCAAATTACTCACACTTAATTGCATGTCCTACCCCTCATCATTTTATCATTGCTTATCATTCTAGGTTAGCTTGCAACTATTTGTAAATGCTATTTCTGTTTTTTCTTCTGTTAAAGCTATCTTTGTTTGTTCTTATCGTTATAATAGCGTCTTTTAATCTATATTAGAATGAGAAAGTTCTATAATAAGCCCAGTATCCTATTATACCTTTATTATTACATTTGGTGATTTTGTGAGAGAAATTAGTAAACTACGTAACATTGCAATTATTGCACACGTTGATCATGGTAAAACAACCTTAGTAGATGAATTATTAAAACAATCCGGTACCCTGGATAGTCGTGTTGATAGCGGGGAACGGATTATGGATTCAAATGCTTTGGAAAAAGAACGTGGTATTACTATTTTATCCAAAAATACCGCTATTACCTGGAAAGATTATCATATTAATATTGTTGACACACCAGGACATGCTGATTTTGGCGGTGAGGTAGAACGAGTATTATCCATGGTTGATTCTGTATTATTATTAGTAGATGCAGTAGAAGGGCCTATGCCGCAAACCCGTTTTGTTACTGAAAAAGCCTTTGAGTTAGGACTCAAACCCATAGTCATCGTCAATAAAATTGATAGAGATGGTAGCAGACCTGATTGGGTTATCGATCAAACCTTTGAATTATTTGATAATCTTGGTGCTACAGATGAGCAATTAGATTTCCCTATTGTCTATACTTCTGCATTACAAGGCTATTCCAGTTTAGAGAATGATGTTCGTTCGGGCAATATGGATGCTGTTTTTGAAACCATTATACAACATGTTTCCCCCCCTGATGTTGATTTACATGGTGCATTTCAAATGCAAGTTACCAGTTTAGACTACAGCAGTTATGTTGGAGTAATAGGGATTGGTCGTGTTCAGCGTGGTAAAATTAGCAAAAATACACCTCTTGTCCTGGTAGAACGCAATGGTGATCAGCGCAAAGTACGTTTGTTAACCATTATGGGATTTCATGGACTAGAACGGGTTGAACGGGATGAGGCTCAAGCCGGAGATATTATTGCTTTTACCGGTATTGATGATTTACATATTTCTGACACCTTATGCGATCCTGAATATATTGAGGCATTACCTCCTTTAAGTGTTGATGAGCCTACCGTCAGTATGACATTTCAAGTCAATAATTCTCCTTTTGCCGGACAAGGTGGTGATTATATTACTTCTCGTCATTTACGTGAACGCTTGGAAAAAGAACTATTACATAATGTCGCCTTACGAGTTGAAAATACCGATGATCCTGACCGCTTTAAAGTATCTGGACGAGGTGAATTACATTTAGGTATTTTAATCGAAAATATGCGTAGAGAGGGCTATGAATTAGGCGTATCACGTCCAGAAGTTATCTATAGAGAAATAGATGGGGAAGTTTGTGAACCTTATGAACGGGTAACCCTTGATGTAGAAACCGATCATCAAGGAACTATTATGGAAAAGTTAGGCTTACGCAAAGGCGAATTACGGAATATGTTACCTGATGGCAAAGGACGTATTCGCCTTGAATATATTATTCCAGCACGGGGACTTATTGGCTTTCAAACCGAGTTTATGACAAGCACTTCAGGAACTGGCCTAATGCACCATGTTTATGATCATTATGCTCCAGTAAAAGAAGGTACTATAGGAAAACGCCAAAATGGGGTTTTAATTAGTAATGATAAAGGTAAAAGTAGTGGTTTTGCACTCTTTAATTTACAAGAACGAGGACGTTTATTTATTGGTCATGGTGTAGAAGTCTATGAAGGTATGTTAGTTGGTATTCATTCTCGTAGTAATGATCTCGTTGTCAATCCATTAAAGGAAAAACAACTCACTAATATTCGTGCCGCAGGAAATGATGAAAATATCGTTTTAACACCTCCTATTAAAATGACACTAGAACAAGCACTGGAATTTATTGATGATGATGAATTAGTCGAAGTGACACCAACACATATTCGCTTAAGAAAACGTTTATTGACTGAAAATGAGCGAAAACGTGCATCACGTAAACCAAAATAAATTATATCATAATAGTATAAACGTTAACTTTAAATTATCCTAAAGATCCCCCATTATGGGATGTACTACTAATGATAATTCTTGACTTATGAAGGAACACTTATGTCTAAAATATTCTCCAGCTTATTAATTAGTCTCTTTCTTGTCTGTACTGCTTATGCAGAAAACTCACAAGATTTTGGTGATTACGTTGTACATTATAATGCCTTTCCTAGCACGAGTATTCCAGCAAGTGTTGCGAAAAACTATAATATTGTACGCAGTAAAGAACGAGCCGTCATTAATATTAGTGTGCTAAAGAAAGTCATGGGTACATCTGGCACACCAGTAGATGCTAAAGTTACTGGTACAGCTAAAAATTTAATGGGACAGCAACAATCTATACATTTTAAAGAAATCAAAGAAGAAACAGCCATTTATTATATAGCACAAATGCAAGTAGAACATCGTGAAGTTTTAAATTTTACACTTAATGTACGCATTCCTGGTGAATCTTCTGCCGTAGTAGTAAAGTTTAAAAAACAATTTTACACTAACTGATTACGCTTTAGTTATGATTAAGCTCTATGCCTCTTTAGTTAAAGAAAAAAGATTTTTTATTTTACTTGCCAGAAAATTTCTAAAGGCTTCTTTGAAGCCTTTAGTTTGATTAAACCACATATTGAATACTATTATTATGATACCTCACAATATCCCTACTGCTCACCATAGAAATAACTTATGGTGTATGAACCCTAAACCTAACCCTACTGCAAAAATAACCTTAATCTGCTTCCCTTATGCTGGGGGTGGAGGAAATATTTTTGTACCCTGGAAAGAATATATGCCTGCATCGGTTGAACTAATTGCGGTGAATTTTCCCGGACGGGGTATGCGTATGAATGAAACCCCCTTTACACAGGTAGATACACTTTTACCCGCATTAAGCAATGCCTTATTACCTCATTTACAAAAACCCTTTATCTTTTTTGGACATAGTTTAGGTGCTTTAATTGCTTTTGAATTAGCGCATTATTTACGCCAACATTATAATAAAGAACCTGTCCATCTTATGCCTGCTGGACGGCGTGCGCCACATGTAGAAAAAAAACAACCTCCTATTTATCATTTACCTGAAAAAGAATTTATACAAGAAGTTGAAAGGCTTAATGGTACACCCAAAGAAGTGCTAGAAAATCCTGAACTCATGGAATTAGTTATGCCGACTTTACGGGCAGATTTTGAAATGGCAGAAACGTATCAGTTTGTAGAAAAAGGTAAATTAACCTGTCCTATTAGTTTTTATTATGGCTTACAAGATAAAGTAAAAAATCAAGATAATCATGCTGCGTGGTCACAACACACTAATAATACATACCAATCTTATGCTTTTCCAGGCGATCATTTTTTCTTACATACCGATAAAAGACAACTTTTAGAGCAATTACATAAAGACTTGTTATCCATTAGCACTTACTTATAGTAAATCATTAGGTGCAAGATTGCATTCGTTAACGGTTTAATCAAAATCAGTATCTAATTTACTCATAATAACAAAATGCCGTAAAAAGGGACGACTCATTGCTAAATTACGTATCATTTGCCGATAGTCACCTTGTACAAATTTTAACTTCCCCATTGCTACAGCAGGGCCTAACTGTGCTAAACCAAAACCATTCGATAACCATTCTTGCCAATTACTTTTTGTAGCACGTAAGTCCCAATCTAATACCTCATTAGCATAACGACCCGAGCGTACTACTTTCCCTTGGTCTACTACAATCAAACCTCGTGGTTTTTTTTCATTAATAAAACCATACGCTATCTGAGCATTAAAATTTATATCTGCTAAAGGGTTAACAATTAACTTATCCGCATTCCATCCCTCTGCTAATTGCTTCATCCATTCATCTGAAAATACTATGCTCATAAAAAATCCCGATTTTAGGTATGATACTAGAGTTAATTTGAACTTCTATCTTTTATCTAAAAGCTATAGAAGCATTGTAGCAGAAACTAATATAGATGTAAACGCTTAAATTATAGCTCTTTATTTATCGCTGCATACCATAATGCACTAAATCAAATACTCCTTGACATAAATAGCTTTTCGTATCGGAATGATGTGCTACTGATTGTACAAAATTATCTAAACGTTTGGCTAAATTCGAGTAATAATGATTTTTCTGATATAAAGTATTAATATGGTACAAAATATTTTGCTGTTCTTTCCAATAAAAATCTGCTTTTGCTATTTGTTGATTATGCTCTTGATTTTGACAACTCATAAACATAACTGTAGACCATTGACCTAATGTATAAGTTAATTGATTTGCTTGCTCACAGAGTGTCCGTTCTTGATTATCCATACAAGATAGTGGTTGTTCAGGTAGTTGCACAATAATTTTCTGCCAATAATCTGAATCAGATACTAAACGGGTTAAGCCTTTTCGTACTCCTGCTGCAAAGGCTTCTTTATCTGGATAACTCACAATAGAGAAAAAACTTTTAGTTTGATTGGTTGCTAACCATTGTTGCTGGTTGAATTGACCATTTAGTAATTGATTATAAGCTCGAAAACTCGCATTCACATCTTCTTCTAATGTAGAAGGAGAAAATACTAAGGGATAAGCCAATATCATGGCAAAGCATGTTGCAAATACCGCTCCAAATGCTGGATAAAATTTACTCCATACTACTTGATGCCAAAGGGTTTTTAATTTTTCAGAAGTCGCTATTTTTTTTGTTTTTTGAATTTGCTCCATACTCTCTGTCAATGCCACCCATCGAGAAAAACAATCAGAGCAATCAACTAAATGTGATTTAATATGGCGCATCTCGCTATTGGGTAGTAATTTATCAGAAAAACTTGCTAACTGTTCTTCATCAGGACAAGTTAATATCGAGGTATCTATTTGATTTTCATTGTGCGAACATTCAGAAAGCATGTCAAGTTTCTGCTCTACATACTGTGTCAGTGCCAATGCTAATTTAATTTGTGCAAGGTTTTTAGTTGTCATAAACGTTTCATCTTATCGATTTGCCCACAGAGTTATTTTAGACATTATACAAATATGCTATAAGAATATAACGGTCATTCAACCTGAATTTTACTCGTATCGCTATAACCCTTTTTGCTTTAATACATATAACATTTTTTGCTCTACCCGTTTTAAAATTCTACGTGCCGTATGATCTTTAATATCCAGCATTCTTGCTGCGGCAGATAATTTTTTTCCTTGTTGATACACTAAGCGTAATAACAGCCATTCATCATCTTGTAAGTCAAATTGTGCTTTCCATTGCATCGCATCATACTGACACATTATTTCTTGCTTTCCTGCTGCTTGCCAGTATTCCTGATTAAATAATAACGCTAAGGTTTCTAAAATATCTGTCATTTCTGCACGAATAAATTGCTCATCAACAGGATGCCTGTCATCACTATCTACAAATATTTCTTGTTCTGCTGTATCAGGCACAGTTTCCATACTTACACCACCTAAACGTTGACCACAATCGGTTACTTTGGATTTAATCACCCGAATAATATGGCCCACTTCTTCCTGATCTAAACCTAATTCAATATTTAACGATTCTTTTACCATCACTGCATCTTGTCTTTCCAGACATAACATTCTCCATATTCGTATCCATAATTCACCCATTCTTTCCAACCATTTTGGTGGTCTGGGACGACCAAATACACGCCGTGAATAATCTTCCAGTAAATTATTAAAAACGGACATTAAATAACTACCTGGATTAGTGCGTTCTTGATATGCACCCAGACGAGAAAAATTATCATCCGATAATTTTTGTAACGCATAATTATAGGCTTCTAATGCCAGATTTTCATCTACAAATCGGGATCGAGAACGCCGATCTAACTTATCAATCCATTTTTCTTTTGGATTAAAAATAAATCGCTGCCAATCCATTAATATGCCTCATATACAGAGTAAAACGGGTTTATATTCGCTATAAATTACTCCACAGTGAGCATTTTCATCACATAGCGTGCTATATTGGTATTATTCTTTTGTAGTAAGGTAATTATCTGCTGATAGTTTTTATCGCCAGGATGGTATTTACCAGCACGTAATTGTACATATCCATTTGGAGGTTGCTTAAATCCTAATGCGATAAGATAATCCACTCCTTCTGGAGGACTAATTAGTAAATCTTTAATCACTACTGGCTGATAAGCTGGTATTTGTTTTACTTCTTCATCTGTTAAGGGGTATAACACTTTAATATTTCCTTCCATTGATACCGACACTACCAATAAATATATATCCTGCTCGGCAACGATAGCAAAATCATGTACTTCACCAATGGTAAAAGTTTCCCCTTGTTGATCCTCTACAGACCATATTTTTATTTGAAATTGCTGCTCAGTATTAATCTGCCGTAATATTTTTTGTAACCAAAGTTGTTGTTGTAAAATGGCATACAATGCTTGCTCTGTCGTTGCTACTGCTATCATATCACCTTGACGACTCAGTAATTGATAGCTAGTTTTATTTTGCTTTTTTTGTACAATAAAATCTGCATTATCGTGTACTAGCTGTAATTGCTTTTGTGCTACTAACTTTTTTTTCAATAACGGAAATTCACCCTGTAATTTTAATCCTAACCAATAATTATTATTATCTACACCTAAACGTGCTTTACCAGGAAATACCTTACGTTTTAATAAGCTATCTTGTGCATACAATAGTTGCGGCGTTTGCATATAATTTTGATAACTTAAATAGCGTTTTAAAGCACTAAAAAATTCCCAATTACTAATTATTTTATCATGATTACTATCTACTGCTAACTTACCGGATAAAATACGTAATATACCATCTGTTAATGCACCATGTGGTTTATTATCAATAGTTCTAAATGTATTTAATTCATCAACTGCTTTTTCCTTTTCACTTGCTGCAGAAACAAAGATTACTTGTTGATATGGATACAAGGCTTCTTTTTTACTTGTAGGCAATAATTTTGCTGGGGTATCTATATAGGATAAACCTAAATCAATATGTCGATAAGCAATATGTGCTTGATTACCTTGCTGTGTTGCATATTTCCCGCGCACAGTATTACCAGAAAAACAGGCATCAATGACAACTAATACATCTACTTTTTTATTATCAAACTGTTTAAATAATGGTCGTAAATCCCGTTTTCCAATCAGCAAGCCTTGTAACATTTTGCTTCGATCTTGCTGACTTTTAAAATCACTGGGTACTAATGCGCCACTTCCATCAGGTACGGGTAACTGTAAGCGTTCATCATATAAGCTAGTACCGTGTCCAGAAAAATATAGCAAGACAAAATCACCTTTTGTGCTTTGTGCTAATAATCGCTCCATCTGCTGCAAGATATTGTTACGTTTTGCTTCTTTATCTTGTAGTAAGGTAATATTCTTTGCAGTAAATTGCCAATATGCTAATAATATTTGCTGTAATGCTTGCACATCATATTGTGGCCCTTGTAAATCTTTAATGGCTGCATCTTGATAATCACTAATTCCTATTAATAACGCTCTATTAACCGCCACACTTTGCATGGCAAAAATTAATCCAGTCGTAAATAGTAATAAGCGTAAAAATGCTGTCATAATGTAATATATCCATCAAAAACAAAACTTGCTGAACCAATCATATAAACCTCTTTTCCTTGCCACATAATATCTAATTTTCCACCAGATAATTGTACCTCTACCATCGTATCTAATAACCCTTGTTCTATACCAGCTACTGCCGCAGCACAAGCCCCCGTTCCACAGGCCTGTGTTTCTCCTGCCCCTCGTTCAAATACCCGTAACTGAATATGTTGTCTGTCTATCACTTGCATAAATCCAACATTCACCCGTTGTGGAAAAGCAGCATGGGATTCTAACCATCCACCCCATTGTGCTATTGGTGTAGTATTAATATCTGCAACATGAATTACAATATGAGGATTTCCCATCGATACGGGAGTAAAGACCAATTTTTTACCATCAAGTTCCAAATAATAGCTATTACCTATTGCTGGCGTAACAGGATTAAATGGCAAACTGGCAGGGGAAAATTGTGGTTTTCCCATATTTACCTTCACTTTATTGCCTTCAACAAGATATAAAGTAATCACGCCACTATGGGTTTCAACCAAAATAGTACTTTTATTTGTTAATCCCCGCTCAGACACAAATCGGGCAAAACAACGTGCGCCATTCCCACATTGTTCGACTTCACTACCATCAGCATTAAAAATACGGTAACGAAAATCAATATCAGGATGCTGACTTGCTTCAACCAATAATAGTTGATCACAACCTATACCACGATGTCTATCCGCAAGATAACGTATCTGCTCACAGGATAATGTAACTGTCTGTGAGATAGCATCAATGACAACAAAGTCATTCCCCAAGCCATGCATTTTAGTAAAGTTTAGTTCCACTAGCCATTCCTAATGTATATCTAGTATTGTGTTTGTTATATATCTATTATTAAACGATGACGGATACATACCATACCCATTATTATTGGGAATTTAACTTATGTAATTCATCAATAATATCACTAATGAGCTTTTTCCCCTTTTCATCCATCCCCCGTGTTAGTATTTTTATTTCCCATTCTCCTTGTACTAAATACCGCAAAGCCCCCCCTAATTGACGCATAGAGCCTTCTGTTTGAGTCATTTGTTCTGCCATATCTGCTAATACTTGTAAGGCACTTGCATCGCCTTTACGTGCTACATCTATCATTGCAGCCAAACTTGGAGCTGCCATATTAGCATCTCTTTGTTGGGTCATATCGGGCAAACTTTCGGGATTCTGTATACCTTCTAAAATTGCTCGAATAATAACATAATCTTCTTCATCAAGTTGTTTTAATAATTGGCTACCACGTTGTCCAGCAAGTATTTTACGAATACGTTGTACCAATACTTTCCAACCGTTTTTTTCAGCACTTTGTAAGGCTGGCTCTAATTCTGCTATTTTTGTCACATCTCCACACGCCATCACTACATGATGAATTAATTTTGCATGGGTTAACGTAATTTGTTGTACTTTGTTAGGTAACATTTTTTTCATCTAAATCCCTCACTTTAAATATTCTCTAATCTAATCCGAAAGATTGCCTGTTAAACGCTATGGTTGGCATTTTAACGATAACCAAGTTGTTGCCGTTGAAACCTTGAAAGTGAAAAAAATAATTAGAAATCCTCAACTTGCGAAACATATAGCGGATGTAAGTTGGGGTGAATTTGCTAGGCAGCTTGAATACAAAGCACAATGGGCAGATAGAACACTGATTAAAATTGACCAGTGGTATCTTTCTTCTAAACCTTGCCCCCTTTCTTTAGGAAGGGGAGTTGTCAAAGACTTGCATAATAGACTTTAATTCCTCTAAAATCGCTTTTTCAGTTGCATTATCGAGGTCTGCCAACTCTTCGATCGGTTCACCTTGTTCCATCCGTGAGATTACCTGTGTAACAAAAGTACATCCTTGATTACAAATTATTTCAACATAATCATCAATAGTCATCATATTTAACACATTAAGTTATAACCACCCTGCAATGGTACAAATATTGCGTGAACAAGCACAAAAAGAAAGTATATCCACGTTATTACAAGATGGTATAGTAAAAGTTAGTGAACTACTCCCTTTAAACTGCAGGTTCTGAGTGAGCTTCCTGTGACCCGTTATCGCATTAGGTGATAAGCTCTCGTACCACACCTGCGCTGACAGGTATTATGGCAGGGAACGACTTTACACAGACACAGGACTTTCACCCATTTTTCCAGATGCCTCAGCTTAGCACATAGCACTGATTGTTGAGCAATTCATATATTTACTACCTATGTTTCAGTTTGCTTATCGCACATTGGATATAGATTTAGCTCATAAAAAAAGTGTATCACATTATAATTACCCTGTGAATTAAGCGATGCGCTATCCATCTATAATATTTAATTTGGGTGGAGATGGTGGGCTGTGAGAGGCTCGAACTCTCGACCAATGGATTAAGAGTCCACTGCTCTACCAACTGAGCTAACAGCCCAAGGGAATAATGAGTAAAATTGGGGTGAACGATGGGGCTCGAACCCACGACAACAGGAATCACAATCCTGGGCTCTACCTACTGAGCTACGTTCACCATAACCTGGCACGCCTGGCAGGATTCGAACCTGCTACCCTCGGCTTAGAAGGCCGATGCTCTATCCAAATGAGCTACAGGCGCAGATAACCTACGCCTAGATATTTGGTCGGGGTAGAGAGATTCGAACTCCCGACATCCTGCTCCCAAAGCAGGCGCGCTACCAGACTGCGCTATACCCCGTTGAAACTTACGTATATTTATTTATGTACAAGATATTTTAAGGTAATAAAAAGAGTGTACTTTTTGATACCATCCAACTTGGAGTGCCTATTATATACAAAGTTATTAAAAATACAATACCTTTATGCCATATTATACTAAAGTGCTAAAATAGCATGTTTAATTATTTATTGAGAATTTCACTATGACAGCACAAATTATTTCAGGGAAAGCAATAGCGCAACGTATTAAAGGACAGTTAAAGAAAAAAATTCAAGGTTATAAAGATATGCAAAGAGCTCCTGCCTTGTCTGTTATTCAAGTAGGGGATGATCCTGCATCAGCGGTTTATGTTAATAATAAAAAGAAAGCATGTGAGGAAGTGGGTATTGTTTCAACTACCTATAATCTGGATAAAATGGTATCGGAAGAAAAGTTAGTCAGTATGGTGGAAACACTCAATAATGATAAGAATGTAGATGGTATTTTAGTACAGTTACCACTTCCAGAACATTTAGATAGTAACGCTATCATTGAAGCTATTCATCCTGATAAGGATGTGGATGGCTTTCATCCTTTTAATATTGGTCGACTTGCAGTAAAAATGCCTACATTAAGACCTTGCACACCAAAAGGCATCATTACTATGTTACAAGATACTGATGTCAATTTAGTAGGGCTAGATGCGGTTATTATCGGTGCTTCCAATATTGTTGGCCGTCCAATGGCACTAGAATTATTAATGCAACGTTGTACTGTCACTGTTTGTCATAGTGCGACAAAAAATCTACAAGAAAAAGTAGCCCATGCGGATATTGTGGTAGCTGCAGTAGGAAAAGCACACTTTATACCTGGAACATGGATAAAAGAGGGAGCGATAGTGATTGATGTGGGGATTAATCGTTTACAAAATGGGAAGCTCGCTGGTGATGTAGATTTTCAATCAGCACAACAAAAAGCTGCTTGGATAACACCTGTACCAGGTGGTGTAGGCCCTATGACAGTAGCCAGTTTGATGGAAAATACCTTGTATGCGTACGAACAACACATGATAACGTTAAACTAATAGAAAGGGATATACTTTTTTCTATTGACTTGTAAAGCTATCTATTAGATAATTTCCAGCTTTAATTTTTAAATGCCTTGTAAGCTCGTCGTATTGGTAATTATGGGTGGTGGTAGGCGTCGTTTAGTTTTATTTGGAGTATAAAATGCAAGAAAATTTTGAAATCAATGCGGTTGCCAGGAGTGCGACAGGTACTTCTTCAAGTCGACGTTCTCGTCATACGGGTGTCATCCCTGGAATTATTTATGGGGGAAGTGATGCACCAACAATGATTGAACTCAATAGAAATGAGTTAATTTGGCATCTGGGACATGATGAATTTTATTCTCATCCTTTGACAGTAAAAATGGATGATGGAAATACGATTCAAGTAACATTAAAAGATTTACAGTGTCATCCTGCTAATTCACAACCTTTGCATGTAGATTTTATGCGGATAAGTGCCTAAATTATAGATAGCAATCAACCCTCTTACTGTATATCAATAAGGGGGTTGTTTGACAGTTTTCCCAGACCAAATGTTTAATATGGCAGCTGAATAATAAATTTTGCCCCTTTTCCCTTGCCATCACTTTCTGCCAATAAAATACCACCTATCCGGTTAATATAAGTACCACTAAGGTGTAGACCTGTACCATTTGCAGCGTTTTTTGTTGTAAAACCATAATTAAATAAGGTCTCATGCGTTGCTTTTTCAAATCCACAGCCGTTATCTTGAAAATAAATTTGTATATAAGTATTACTTTCCTTCTCTATAGATTCGCTTACAATCGTTAATGTACGTCTTGCTAATTCTGTTTCTGTCATTGCTTCACACGCATTTTTTATAATATGCATAAAAACCTGCACAATCTGATACCTTACGCAGATGTAATCAGGTAGAGAGGAAAAATGTGTAATAATCTTAACCTGGTATTTTGCTACACTATCTTCTATCATTTGAATACTATCTTTTAGTACACTATTTATATCCAAAGATTCCGTAAAATCCTCAGCATTAGTGTATTTTGCTTGTAAATGCAATATCTCCTCAATCACATTAATTTGCTTTGTAATATCGGTTAAATTCGTTTCTAATTGCTGATATTCATTCTCTAAACTTTCTGGTACTAATTGAACAATTTTACTGAAACGGTTTTTATCCACTTTTTCCGATGGCATTATCATGTTCTTGATAGTATCGAAAATAGTAATGATTTTTTTACGTAAAAGGCTTTGTTGAATAAGGGTTAAACTAATTTGTGTGGTAATTTTAAGCGGTGTGATGGCATTGCCAATAGTATGCATGATACCTTGAGCAATTTCGGCCATACCGGCTTGTCTTGAACGGTCTATTAATTCTTCTTGAGCCATCTTTAAGGCCTTTGTACGTTCTGTTACTTTTGCTTCCAGATTTTCATAAAGAAGGGCATTTTCAATGGAAATAGCAGCTTGAGTTGCTAATAAGCCTAGTAGTTGTAAACGACTATGATGAAATGCATTACTTAATATGTTATTTTCCAGATAAATTAAACCTAATAAACGGGATTGAGAACAGATAGGATGACAAAGCACTGATTTAACCTGTGTATTTTTAAAATACGGATCATCAATACAATATTCTGTACTATATATAGCGTTATCTATTATAAGCGAACGGCGATTATCTATCACCTGTTTAAGTAATAATTGAGGTAACTGTTGGTAATTATCAAGTAAAATATGTGATAGGCAATGTGTATTACTGTCAACATTACTTTCTCCTACGATATGCCATTTTTCTTCATCTTGTAATAATAATACACAACGCCTCGCTCCTGTATTTTCCATTACTAAATCTAACATATTGAGTAATAATTGTTTGAGAGATAACTCACTAGATAAGGCTTGAGTTGCCTTAAATAAGGTATCCATATCAAAATTGACTGCAACATCAGAACCCGAGCCAGAATGTGAAACAGCTACTAATTTTTCGGCTTGTATCGTCGTTAATAATTCTGGATAACGTTGTATTAAATCATCGACTTTTCTTTTAGCACCCCAATGAGAATAGGCATAGTAGGCTTTATGCATATAGGCTTCAGCATTGGTGTATTGCTGATATTGTAAATAAAAAAGAGCGACTAACTCATTAGCTAATGCTTCTTCTTGTATATATTTATTTACTTTCGCTCCTTGTATTGCCTGATCATAATATTCCATAGCATCTATGCGTTCACCCTTCACTCGGCAATACTCAGCAGCTATTAATGCCCATTTATGTTGAAAATTCATCGGTGCATGTTTGGCATAATAGGCCATTTTTTGTTTATTGTTTTCGATAAGTATATCAATTTTTTGTTGCTCAGATAGAGACTGCTCAGTATAATATTTAAGCATAAATAAGGATTGATAAAAATAAAAGAGGGGAGCGCAATATAGCCCATAGGATTGATTAATATATATTTTTAATAAGGATAAGGCTTGTTGTGCATACTCTTTATCAGAAAACAAATACCCTAATATTAATTGATGTATAGCAAGAAAAAAGACAGAGATAGATTCATTATTATCCTGATAACGTTGCAAAGATAATTCTTCATTATAATATTCTCCGTTTAATCTTTTGCTTTGCGTTGTTTTTCCCAATAAATTAGCAACCAACTGACAAACTATACGATGCCATTCCAAAGGAATATGTAAGGCATTATGAGTAAGATATTTATCATATTGTTGCAGCTTCTTATACAATGCAAAAAGTTCCATACCCATATAAAAACTATATAATCCACACCAAAAAACAGCCGCTCCTGAGAAATACATATCACCTACTTCACGTCCTACTAATATGGTTTCTTCCATGGCTTGCACACTATCTTTCAATGCTTTTTTATAACACAGTGCTACATACACAGCTACTTGTACTATTGCTTTTTTTTCTTTTGCTTTTAGCAGTTCTAATAATTGCAACGATAATTCAAAAAAAGGATAACCCCTTTCAATATCATTATATTCACCAGATAAAATATACCCATAGGCTGCATAACTATGAATAGCCTCTGCACTATTACCATGTATAACAGTCAATTCTAGGATTTTAAAACGGCTTAAAATATATAATTCATGATTATTTATACGTAAAGCAGGAGTAAGTGCAGTTAAAATACTGACAATACCTAAAGCCTTCTTGTCTGTCATAACAGGTAAATGAAGTAATACATTGAGTGATTTTTTTGCTAATTTAAGTTGTATAGATTGCAATGTTGTATCTACATCTTTTTTATTTGGATGGGCTGGAAAGTATATACCTAAATGTTGTAAAAATTGTAGTCCATAGGTAATAGCTTTTTGTATTTTTTTTTGTGCTATAAAAGATAGAATAATAAAACGATGAATAATAATTTGCTTAAAGGGATCAGAAAGAGTAGTTAATACCTTCTTGCTAAGAGTATGTACTTGCTCAAAATCGTTTAATAAGTAACTGCTTTCAATAAGGCCTAAGGATAAATTTAATTTTAATTCAGTGTAAAGCTCTGATGGGGTATGCGAGAGTAATTGAAATCCTTGAGAATAATACTGCCAAGCGGTTTTCCAGGCATTAGCATGTTTTGTTTGTTCTGCTGCATCATAATTAAGTTGTGCCAACGCAAGTTTTTGTTCTACTGTCGTGATACTTGCTTGACCTAAATTAAGATGTTGAACAATATCCATGAGTTTACTGTTAGCGTGTTTTTGTAATAAACGTCCAATATTAAGATGAATAGAGGCTTTTTTATTTTCTGGTATTAATTGATACGCTGCTTTTTGAATTCTATCGTGGCTAAAACAACACGGCAAAGCAGCACTATTAGATGCTAATGCAGGATTTTGAAATACGTCTATACTCATATTTATGGGTACAATATAATTTAATGTGATAGTAGGTTGTAGTGTTTCGATACAATAGATAACTGTTTTCTCTGCAATGTTAGCCAATTGATGTAAATCAAAATTATTTCCTATACATGCTGCTAAACTGATTAAAGTTTGTGTAGAGGTATCTAATTCTGCTAATTTTTCTAGCATAAATGTTTCTATATTATGACTAGCAGCTAATTGTTGAATAGCTTGTAAATGAAAATCCCAATAATAGTATTTTGTATTAAAGGTGAGTAATGCTTCATTAACTAACAGGTATAGAAATTGATGAATAAAAAAAGGATTACCTTTTACTCGGTTTTGAATAATTTTTGCTAAGGGACGACATACTTTTTCTTCTCGATAGCACGCTTGTGCTAATAATTGAGTGAGGTCTTGTTCTGTTAAATGACAAAGATGTAAGGTTTGATAATTCACCTTTTTATCTTGCAGCGATGTCAATGCCATCATCAAGGGGTGATCTGTATCAACTTCTTGATCACGGTATGCACCTAATACCAATAATGCTTGCCTTGGCTGTTCAGTAAGGATATGTAGCAAAAGTTTTAAAGATGCTAAGTCTATCCATTGTAAATCATCTAAAAATAGTATTAATGGATGCTCTTTATTTGCCAATAGGCATATAAATAGTTGAAACATATAGTGGAAGCGATTTACTGCTGCTTGACCTTCTAATTTTGTTACTGCTGCTTGCTTTCCAATAAGCTGTTCTAAAATGGGAAAAATAGTAGTTAGAACTTGTCCCTGATTATTTAATAGTGCTATTATTTTTTTTTTCCAAAGGTTACGTTTTGGCTCACTTTCTTTTAATATTTGGTGAATAAGATCAGTGATTGCCTGAGTGAAGGCAAGATAGGGAGTTTCTCTATTTAATTGATCAAATTTACCTTTGATAAAATATCCCCGTTCTCGTGTTACTGGTTTATATAATTCATTGATCAATGCTGTCTTGCCAATACCCGCTTGTCCTTCAACTAAAATAAGCGCAGTATTTCCTTTTACTACATGATTAAATTGTTGTATTAACTGCTTAACTTCTTTATCTCGTCCATATAATTTTTCAGGAATAAAAAATTTTTCAAAACGATCTGCTTTAGCAAGGGTAAAGGGGGTGATATGTTGATTGCTATGCCATTGTTTACGACATTGTTGCAGATCATATTTTAACCCCTTGCCACTTTGATACCGATCTTCAGCATTTTTAGCCATTAGTTTTAAAACTATATCATTTAATATTTGAGGTATCTGTGTATTAATAGTGATTAATGATCGGGGTTGTCGTGCTAAATGAGCGTGTAGTAGTTCGAGTTTATCTTGACTTTGAAAGGGTAATTGCCCTGTCAACCATTGGTAGAACGTTACGCCTAATGAGTAAAAATCAGTACGATAGTCCAATCCTCTGTTCATGCGTCCAGTCTGCTCTGGTGAAATATAATCGAGTGTTCCATCAATAACATGAGTACCAATAGGCATGACAGATTCACGCAATAATCGAGAGCTTAAACTAAAATCAATCAGTTGTACTTGTGTTGCCGTTTTATTGATAATAATATTGTGGGGTTTAATGTCTTTGTGAATAATATGTTGTTGGTGTAGTTGATCTAAGGTGTCAGCCAGTTGTTCTGCCAGAGATAAAAAACAAGTGATTGAGACAGGCTTAGCAGCTAAAAATGTTATAGAATCTACTGCACCAGTATCAGGCATTACCAAGGCTAATTGATTTTGCCAGGGAAGTAATTCTATAGGTTTAACAATACCTGCAATATTTAAGGTAGCAATCAAATCATATTGTTGTCGAAAACGCTGAATAGACTGAAAATCAGGATATTTGTTAGCCATTATTTTTATTATGACTGCTTTTTTATCTATTAAGCGTTGTGCATGAAATAGCCGACTTCTATCACTGGTAGAAAACTCATCTTGAATACAATAACCTGGTATATTTGGTAAAGTAGATAACATAATAGCTTAATAACTCTTATCTATTGAGGGATGAGTAACTACTTTGTAAAATAAAAGTGGGGTTATTAATAATAAAATTATTCCTGTGATAAAAAAAGTATTGCCTATACCTATGATATTGACTAAAGGTTCAGTCAATATAGTACAAGAAAATTGTCCTAACCCCATAAAAGTAACGACCCAACCAAATGCTTTACCTCTCTCTTTTTCAGGTACTATAGCGGCTATCCAGGTATTACCATTAGCAAAGAAAAAGCCTGTTCCTATACCCATAATGGCAACGACAATTAAAATATGTGCATATGTTTGGGTAAAGTTAAGCCCTATAAATCCTAATCCAACAATACCAAAAGCGATAGCAAATACTTGATTAAAATTCATTATGGCTTTTAAATTTTTATATAGGATGGACGTAACTCCTTTAAATATTGTCCATGTTGCCATCACTATTGCAATATCAGAAGGTTGTACCTGATGATGATTATTTACAAAAAAAGGAATATGTAAGGCAATCATAAAAACAAGTAAGGTACAAATAAAAATTAACATATAAATAAAGGGGAGTTGTGGGTAATATAGAAAAATAGATAATATATTATTTTCTGTTATTGGTGATACTTCATCGGGTTGGGATGATGGCTCATAGTCATAAATAAATACTATAATACAGGGTAATAAAAGAGCGGGTACTAAATAAATTAAAAATACATATCGCCATCCGAAATCACCTAAATAACCCATCGCTACCAAGCCTAATATAGGACCAATTCCTAATGCACTACCATGAAAACCCATCATCTGAGTGCGCTTTTCAGCATGATAATAACTAGCAATTAATGCAGCAGTAACTGTTAATAATGCAGCCTGAATAATCCCCAAGCATAATCGACTTGCTAGAATAAGATAGATAGAATCTAAAAAGTAAGGAATAACACCGAACAGTACCATCCCTGCTATAGCAATAAGAAAGAGATTTTTTTTACCTATCGTATTGATCCATGCTCCGACAAAGGGAGCAGAAAGTGCTGCCACAATACCCGTTGCAGTAATCATCATTTTTACTAAAAAGTCGATATGGGCAACATCTGAAAAATATTCGCTAATTAAAGGTAACACAGAAAGAATACTTGGAATTAAGGTTGCCATTGATAAGCCAACAATAATTGTTGCAGGCGTTAATATGGGATATTTTAATTCAAACATCATAATTCCTTTGTGAATTAGTAGTATTTTTTTAATTTTGATAGATGATTTTTACTCAAATTGATATTGAATTTTTACTCCGTAGGTTCTAGGTGGCATAATCTTACCTAAGATACCATTTTGTACATCGTAATCATAAGTGGTATTAAAATAGGCTTTATTAGTTAAATTTTGACCATACAGAGTAAATGTTAATTGTTCATCCAAAGTAAGATAACTGATACTGGCATTGATCAAAGTATAATCATTTTGGGCTTTAAAACGATTATTACTAGGTGTGTAAAAAGTTTTATCCTGCCAATAATAATTTAAACGATAGCTTAACATGCCCTCTGTAAAGGGTTGAAAATAACGTAATGTGATGTTACTTGTCCATTCTGGTGAGGCATTTAATCTGTTACCTGATGCATCCACAGCCGTAGCTCCGCCATCTTCAGAAGCATTTAGATATTTTTTATAGCGAGCATCTAACCATGCAATATCCGTATCAAGTTGCCAATTTTTTAGGGGGATTAAATTTGCCTCAAGTTCTAGCCCTTTGATTTTTGCAGTCGCAGCATTATCTATCACTACACTTCCTACCCCTGAAAATGATTGTACTTGTAAATCTTTATAATCATAATAAAAAACACTGGAATTTAAGCGTAAACGTTTATCTAGCCAATGTGATTTTGCTCCAATTTCCCAGGCTGTAAGAAATTCGGGATCAAACTCGGCAACAGCAGGCGCAGAAGAAAAATTAAAGCCTCCACTTTTAAAACCTCTGGAAACAGAGGAAAAGAGAAATAAATCATCATTTAGCGCAATATTTAGTCCTATTTTAGGTGTCCATTCTTTGCTAGAAACTGCATTTTTTCCCGCAAAAGCAATGGGCAAAGCAGTGTTGAGATGTCTATTTGCTTGTTTCTTCTCATAGCTAAATCGAGTACCTAAAATCATGGATAATGTTTCAGTAAATGCATAATTACCCTGAAAAAAAGCGGCATAGGCATTGGTATCAATATTACCATCAAAGAGCAGTTGATTGCTAAAGATACTTAAATCAAAAAAATAATCATCTTTTTCTTTAAAATAATAAAGTCCGGTTTGCCAGGTGAAACGACCGGTTTTCTTTTGTAATTGTAATTCTTGTGAAATTTGATATTGTTTATCATCATAAGCAAGATCGTTACGTACTGAATCGGTAAAATCAGTATCAATATGAAAAAATGTATCTATTTTTCGATAAGCAGTAATCGTACTCAAACGGTAATCTGAATTAATATCCCATATAAACTTTCCATGTGTACCCCATGTTCTAAGTTGATCTTGAGGGGGGAAATTCATACTTATTGCAAATGGATCATTAATAACAGTGGGATTAAGTAGAGGTGCAGAACCATCAAAACGTTGATAGGTGGGTTTAACCATAGGTCCTGTTTCATTTTTCTTGAAAATATCTGAACTTAAAATAAATTCACTATTTTCAGTTACCAGCCAACGTAATGTACCCCGTAAACCATAACGTTCCTTATCTTCTAAGCGATCAGGATCAAAATCACTTTTATTCTCAATATAACCGTCATTATTATGGGTAAAAAAAGAAATACCACCTAATACATTATTTTCTAGCAAAGCACCACTTGCCGCAGCGGCTATTCGTACTGAATTATAATTACCTATATCTAAACTACTTTTTATACGTGTTTCTGCTGTTGGTAAATAGGGTTTAATATTGATTGTACCACCTACTGAGTTCCGCCCATATAATGTACCCTGAGGGCCTTTAAGTACTTCTACTTTTTCAATATCCAGAAAATCACTAAATAACATGATAGGACGTGCTAAATATACGTCATCATAATGTACCGTACTACTGGTTTCTCCTCCGGGAAAAATATTATTAGTGCCAACCCCGCGAATGTAAACTTGCGCAGAATTGACGTTTTGAGAGATAGATAATCCTGGCGTAGCATGTTCTAAATCTCTTACATTATGGATAGCTGCGGCATCTAAATCGGCAGCATCAAAACTACTGATACTAATCGGAGTAACTTGTAAATCTGTTTCTCCTGCTTTAGTTGCGGTTACAGTGATAGTTTCTAAATGGACAGGATTTTCTGCTGCATAAAGAGTATGTGTGATAATAAGAGCAAAACACAAAACAAACCACTGACTAAGATGTATTTTACCAAAATTAAATATGATCATTTACAATACCCCCATCTTATGTTTATTTTCTTCAATAGTATAACAAGAACGCCTCCTTGTCTGTATCTTATAAGGATGTAGTATTTAAATA
>JALWRI010000006.1 GCA_026994225.1 Gammaproteobacteria bacterium
GAATTATTTCGCTGTTAGATTTTCAGCCAACATCAATTAAATTACATCCTGAGTATCAAGGGCTTATTAATTATGGTGCTATTGCTGCATAATTGTGTCTGAAGTATTGATATGATAAACATCAGAAAAAATAACTACTTTTTTCCTAATTCCGTAACCTAATATGATTTTTTCTTGATATAACTGATAATATAACTCTGTATCAACCAGATCAAATAGAATAGTAACAGCTAGCATGGGTAATACATACCAAATATTTGCAGATAGACCGATGTATAAGTAAAGGGAAGTGGCAACATATAATAATCTTACAGCACTTAGTAAATATACATTTGCATAACAAGTCATTATTGATGATCTCTGTAGATGGAAATAGGGTTTGTGATATAACTAGCGGGTTTACTCACAGATCCTGTAAGCCCTAAAACTGCACCAGTATAATCTCCTTCATAAATAGACTTTCCAACTCCAAATGTAGCCATTATAGGATTGAAAGTACTTTGAATTACTATTAAATCATTATTCAATGCTTGAAGATGGTTCATTCTAGCTTCCCCACTAGGAGTACCAAATCTGGTATAGCTTAATCCATCATAAACATATACACTTTCCATCACTTCCTATAGTCATTTCTCCTAATATTGGCTCTCTTATTTCTACATAACTATTTTGTTGAGCAAGTGCATTTGAAAGCTGTCGCAAATACTCATCTTCGACTAAAGATTCTGAGCCATTTGTGTATAGTGTAGTAGTATTACCATCAGGCCATGCAATACTAGTTTTAACGAATTTATCAAGATACTTAACTCTTTGAAATCCTGCAACAGCTTCAGCTCTTTTAGCATCAGCCGCCGCATCATTAAACAAATACCTAAACGCCGCACTAACCGCACCATCCTCAAAACGTCCTCCTGTAATCTTAGCAGAAATTCCGCCAATTACCCCACCAATGGCTGCACGAGCTATTCGCCCTCCAAATGTTGCAGCGGAGATATCTAGATTGATTTTTCCAGCAACCCAACTAGTAGTCGCTCCCCCAACAATTCCACCAATAAAGCCACTTCTAAAGTCACTGCCTCTGAGTTTAGCGATGGCTCCTTGGGATACCACATGTGCTAATGCTTTGGGTAAACCGACTAACCCACTACCATGACCTATCCAACCCGCTGCCGCTCCTGATATACTACCAATTATGGCTCCTTTTAGAAGAAGCAGGGGGGGGCACCCATTTTTTTCTTTTTTACTAGGTTTTGAAGTTACGGATTAAGGTTTACTATAAAACTGTATATCAGTATTTGGAATAAAATAATATAGATTTTAGCCAGAGATAGATTCCATTTTTTTCTTTTAACTCCCCTCATAAAATTAATGTATAAAAAATTACTAATCCATATTATGGCAAAGAAGATTAAAATTCCTTTTAAAAGAGAATACCCTGAAGAATAGACCATAAAATAAAAAAAGAGATATGTAGGTAACTGAATAACGCCATCAGTAAATTTATTATATGTATGCATAATTTAGTCCCTTAATTCAGATTGTACAAAAAATTATTTCATCAACCTAAATAATATCAATTATTATGGCGAAGTAACCAACCTTCGTTTGAATGTGGGTGAGGTGGTTCCATGTCAGGGTTAATGTATGTCATATCATCACAACCACTTAAATTACATCCCCCTACGTCTTTTGGTTTCATTGCAAATAGAAATATTCCTAAACGGTTTGGTATTATACGCAAAGTAATAGGATCAAACTTTGCAAATCCAATTCCAGACAGAGTTTTACCTATCGCAGTCAGAATAAAAGCATGAACTCTTTGCGATTCCTCCAATTGCTTTACCAATCCAGCCAAAAAGATGCCCACTAGAATCCGTATATTTCAACGGATTGTTCATTACATAGCTATAACGGTTATAGTTTTGGCCAAGTGCTGCGGCTTGGATAACGGTATCGGGGCTGACAAAGCGTCCGATTTCAGCGTCATAGAGTCGGGCGTTCATATTGATTAGACCTAGCCCGTCCATGTGTTCGTGACCTGTGTAGCCTCTATCACTTAATGCGATGCCATCACCTTGTACGTCTCGTTTGCCGAAGGGATCAAAGGCAACACGTTGTACAACGTTACCTGTTTCATCGGTAATGGTATCAATACTGCCGAGTGCATCGGCGTGTAGGTAGTGGGTATGATTAGATGATGCGGTTTTTTCTGCATCGGTGCTTTCTACTACCTGCGTTTGCGTGGCAATGAGTTTGCCACCTGCGTAAATATAGTGTTTATATTCTACGGTTTTCTGCCCTAAGCCGTTGGTTGTGGTG
>JALWRI010000007.1 GCA_026994225.1 Gammaproteobacteria bacterium
TATTAGAATCTACAATGTGCTGACGTAAGTACCCACACAAATTACTTGATCATTTTGTTAAAGAGCTGTACCCTTAAAGGTTTGCCATCTGTTTGATACCTTACCCCTGAGTAGGTGGACTATTATACTTGTTTAAATTACCTTGTCAACAAATAAATAATCTTTTTTTATATCTATTTGTATATGGTAGCTATGACTGGACTTGAACCAGTGACCCCAGCATTATGAATGCTGTGCTCTAACCAACTGAGCTACATAGCCAAATATACAAGAGCTGGGCATTATAACGGGTTTTAATTTTTTTGACAAGTCATTTTTACACATTAAAGCGAAAATGTAATATATCTCCATCTTGAACAATATATTCTTTTCCTTCAATCCTTAATTTACCTACTTCCTTCGCCCCATTTTCCCCTTTATACTGTACAAAATCATCATAGGCAACAACTTCTGCACGAATAAAACCACGCTGAAAATCAGTATGTATCACAGCAGCTGCTTCTGGTGCTGTTGCACCTACCTTAACTGTCCACGCTCTTACCTCTTTTACTCCAGCAGTAAAATAAGTTTGTAAATCTAACAAGTGATAACCTGCTCGAATTACTCTATTTAATCCAGGCTCATCTAAACCTAAATCAGCTAAAAATTCCTGTTTTTCCTCTTCTTCTAGTTCAACTAATTCTGCTTCAATTGCAGCACATATAGTAACTATTTCCGATTCTTCCGATTTTGCTAATTTTTTTACCGCATCAAGATAAATATTATTTTCAAAACCTTCTTCATTTACATTTGCAATATAAAGCGTTGGTTTAATAGTTAAGAAATTAAAATCCCGAATAAGTAATAATTCATCCTCCGATAACCCCATACCACGTATAGGCTTTCCTTCATCTAAATATTGTTTTATCTTATCTAGCAAATCTCGTTTTGTTATTACTTCTTTATCACCACTTTTAGCAGTTCGTACCAATTTGCTTAATGCTTTATCAACACTTTCTAAATCAGCTAAAGCCAATTCAGTATTGATTACTTCAATATCATCCAAAGGTGCTATTTTTCCTGAAACATGGACAATATCGTCATTTTCAAAACAACGTACAACATGTGCTATTGCATCTGTTTCTCGAATATTTGCTAAAAATTTATTACCTAAGCCTTCACCTTTCGATGCACCCGCAACCAAACCTGCAATATCAACAAATTCCATAGTGGTTGCTAATACTTGTTGAGGATTAACAATATCTGCTAACACATCTAAACGTGGATCAGGTACAGCCACTACTCCAATATTTGGTTCAATAGTACAAAAAGGGTAGTTTTCAGCTTGAATACCTGCTTTTGTTAACGCATTAAATAATGTCGATTTACCAACATTTGGTAAACCAACAATTCCACATTTTATTCCCATATTTTATACCTAATATCTCAATATTTAGTTACTATGTAATATATACATTGCCTTTTGTGCATCACCATAAAGTAAATAAGGTAAACTTTGCATTATCTTATCCATACTCTCTTTTATTAAAACTCTTTCACTCTGAGGGGCTTTTCCTAATACATATCCAATAACTTGTTCTCTTTCACCAGGATGACCAATACCAATACGTAAACGATAAAAATATTTATCTCCCGTTTGCTCTATCGTATCACGTAATCCATTATGTCCTCCATGTCCCCCTGCATATTTTAATTTGTTCACTCCAGGAGGTAAATCTAAATCATCATGAACGACTAATACTTCTGACATAGGTATTTTATAATACTGCGTTATTTTATTTATTGCTAAACCACTTTTATTCATAAATGTATCAGGTTTTAAAATTATAAACTCTTGTTTTTTATTCATTTCTAAATTAGGTACTATACAACGTGCTACCATGCCATGAAATTTATTTTCCTTAAAAAAAGTACTACCATAATGCTTGATTAATTCGTCAACAAACCACCACCCTACATTGTGTCTAGTATCTTGATATTTTTCTCCAGGATTCCCTAATCCTACAATTAATTGAATTGTCATATTAATTTTTCCGTTTACTATAAACACAAAAGGCTTTTTGTATTGTGATACAAAAAGCCTTTTACTGGTACGAATAACACTAGAATATATAATCTTTATTAGTCGACGTAAAGCTCACTTACCGATTCTTCATTATGGATACGTCGGATGGTTTCTGCAAACATTTCGGCAATACTTAATTGTCTAATCTGAGAACAAGCACGTGCATGTTCACTTAATGGAACACTGTCTGTAACAATTAATTCATCTAATTCAGAATTTTCAATATTTTGTACTGCTGCACCAGATAAAACGGGGTGGGTAATATAGGCAACTACTTTTGCAGCACCATGTTTTTTTAATGCGGTAGCTGCTTGACATAATGTGCCTGCAGTATCTACTAAATCATCGACAATAATACAAGTACGATTCTTAACATCGCCAATAATATTCATAACTTTTGCTTCATTTGGCTTTGGACGACGCTTATCAATAATCGCCAAATCAGCATCTTCCAAACGCTTGGCTAAGGCTCTAGCTCGCACCACTCCCCCTACATCAGGGGAAACAACCATCATATTATCATATTTTTGCCGCCAAATATCTCCTAATAATATTGGTGATGCATACACGTTATCTACTGGAATATCAAAAAAACCTTGAATTTGATCCGCATGTAAATCCATAGTTAAAATACGATCTACCCCTGTGGAACATATCAAATTCGCAACAACCTTCGCAGTAATTGCCACACGAGAAGCACGTGATTTACGATCTTGACGAGCATACCCAAAATAAGGAATGACTGCAGTAATACGCTTTGCTGACGCTCGACGAAAAGCATCAATCATCGTTAAGAGTTCCATTAAGTGATCATTAACAGGAGCGCAAGTAGGTTGTACAACAAAAATTTCCTTACCTCGTACATTCTCCATAATTTCTACCATTACTTCGCCATCACTAAACTTAGAAACCACCGCTTTCCCTAAAGGCATGTATAGCGCATTAACTATATCTTTAGCCAACCGGGGATTTGCATTTCCTGAAAATACCATCATTGTGTTATCTGGCATCCCTGACTCCGCAAGAAATTATTAATTAAATAGAAATGAATGATAAAGACTGGCTATTATAAATCGTTAGTCTAAAGATGTGCAAACAATAATGGCTGGGTCGGTAGGACTCGAACCTACGAATGACGGGATCAAAACCCGTTGCCTTGCCACTTGGCGACGACCCAATAAGCTAAGAGCGGGCATTATACTGGATATTACCACTTCACTGCAAGTCTTTAAGACAATAAAGTGGAGATTTATTTTTCCCTTTGGCAAAAAATCCCGCTAAGGGTTTAGGAAGTTTGGCATATACCGAGAGTATTTTGGCTTTTGAAGAAGCACTAATAAAGACACATCCACCTGTACCCGTTAACCTGGCTTGTCCATATTGCTCCAAAAATCGAAACGCATCATCTACTTCAGGATAACGTTCTCTTACTAAAGAAGTAAATACATTTTCTGTCTTTCCCTGTAAAAACATATTTTCGGTAATTATTGTTTTATTTCTCGGTAAGGATTTTGCTGCAAATAATTCTGCTGTTACAACATGTACTGGAGGTATCACCACTAAATACCATAATTCATCCAAAACAATAGTCCGTAATTTATCTCCTATTCCTTCTGCCCAGGCAGAATGTGAAAAAATAAACACAGGAATATCTGCCCCGAGATTTTTACCAAATTGTATCAATGTTTCCATATTTACATTAATTCCCCACAATCGGTTTAAGACCATTAATGTAGTAGCTGCATTACTGCTCCCACCGCCTAATCCTCCTCCTATAGGAATACGCTTTTTTAAATAAATATCTACACCTTGAGAAAGGTTAAAAGCATCTTGTAATATTTTTGCAGCATGTACTATCAAATTATCTTTTACCGCTAATTGCTTATTTCCTTCAATCTCTAGGGTTATTTGTGTGTCATGGCGTAACGAAAAGGTTAATTCATCATAATAATCTAAAAAATGAAAGACCGTTTGCAAATTATGATAACCATCTTCCCTTTGAGAGGTTATATGTAAGAATAAGTTTAATTTTGCCGGAGATAAATAAGGCATTATGGTAGTATTTGCCATTGTTTAATAAGCAATTTAATTTTTATATTTTGATCTAAAGTATGAGTGATGTACATTTTTTTAGGTTGTTGAGTTTTGTTATCATAACTTACATAATGAATCTGCCACATACCTTGTTGTAATAAAGTGATTTTTCCTGAAATATCCTTCTCCCAACTAAACAAAGAATGGGGTACAGGCTGAGCAAAAAGCCAATAAGAGACTTCATCTAAAGGAATATAATTCCCCGTGTAACGTTTTAATAAAGGATTAATACCTTTGTCTTCCCATTGCCCTGCCTGTGTTTTTAAAACTGCTTTATCCACATCACCGTAGAGCATTAATTGCGTATCACCTAAGGGAGAATGAAATCGAATTTCAAACTTATCTTGCTGTTGTTGCCAAAATACTTTCATGTGCCAACTTTTTTCCTTTGTTAACATAATAAAACGCCCTTGAAACTGCCAATTCTCTGGTTTTTGAATAGTGCTAACAGGAAATAGACTACATCCAGACAAGAATAACAATAAAACGTAAATAGAATATCTGTAATACAAATCTATTTTCTTATCTTCCATCAATATTTATTTTAAAAAGCGTTGCATTACTTGCTGCAAGGTTTTTTCTTTTGGATCTAGCGCAAAAGCCTCTTTCCATACCTCTTTTGCTTTATCCCGTGAACCAATTAACCATAATACTTCTCCTAAATGTGCTGCAATTTCCGCATCATTTTGCAAATTATAGGCTTTTTGTAAATATCCTAATGCCTCATCTAACTTACCCATATAACGTAAAACCCATCCCATACTATCTAATACAGCAGGACTCTCTGGCGTTAACTTTAAGGCCTTGCTAATATACTGATATGCTTCCTCATAGCGTGAAGAATGTTCTAATAAAATATATCCTAATGCATTTAAGGTTTGGCTATTATCAGGCTGTTTTTTTAAAATTATTAATAAATCATGTTCTACCGCAGCTAAATCATTTAATTTTTCTGCAATCATTGCCCGAGCATATAATATATCAATATTATCAGGATATTGACCTAATAACTCAGTATAAAGATGATATGCTTCCTTAAAATATTCATTTTCCCGCAATATTTCTGCTTTAATTTGCATCACTCGTAAATTCTGTGCTGCTTTATTACTATGCAATGTATCCAATGTCTCTATAGCAGTATCAACAGAACCTAAACGAGCCATTAAAATAGCAATACGTAATCCTGCTTCAAATTGATAATGTCCTGCTTTCACTAACTTATACCAACGAATAGCATGTTCAACTTGTTTATCCGCTTCAGCAATTTGTCCCAAAAAGAAGGCCGCTTCATCTATTCCTTTACCTGAATTAATTAATTTTAATAAATAATGTTTAGCCTCTTTAAATTGACTTTTTTGTAACATTAATAATGCTAATGCAAAAGTTGATTCTACATCCTGACTTTTCTCTTCCACTTGACGAAATTGCTCAAATGATTTATCTAAAAAGCCTAAATCCAATAATAAACGAGCATACATTTTTTTTAAGGATAAATGTTTTTCATGTTCTTTCATTGCCTTTTCAATGACGTGTAAAGCAGTTTCTTTGTCTCCTGATTTTTTTAATAACTCTACTTTTAATAGCACTACATCTAAACTTTCTGGAGTTAAAGCTAATAATTTATCTACATACCGTAATGCGTTAGGAAAATCCTTAGCGAGAACAAATAACTGTACATAAGCCATCCATATATCAGTTTGACTTGCATTAGATGTTTTTGTTGCTATCTTAGAAAAAATATTTAATTGCACGGCAATATCATCAATATTTTGTAATAACTTAACAATATCAATTAATGCCTGCTTTTTAGGAGTGATGATATTCGATAATGTAAGCAAATAAGGTATAGCTTGATCATTTTTTCCTAATTGAAATAAACTGCGAATTAATACAGTATGTGCTGGTACAGATTTCGGTTCAATTTCTAACCACAATTTAGTCGTTGCAATCGCTTTTAGATATTCTTCTCCATACATTGCTATTTTTACAGCACGTTTTATTATTCGTAGATCACGACTTTTCAGGGCTATATCATAATAATGTTTTGCAGCTATTTGCATATTACCACGCTGCCCAGCAATTTCACCCAATAACAAGTCATACAATATATCACCGGTTAAATCCAGTTTAGGTAAAGGTAGTTTTTCTTTTTTAGTGATATGCTTTACCACATTTTGTGGCTTTGACGTTTTCGTACTGTTTACTTGTTGCGATATATCAACTTTTTCATTAAATAACTGACATGCAGACAGAAATAACCCACTTATCAAAAAGATAGTAAATTTTTTTATAACAACCGTTGTTTGCATGCTCTATCTCCGCTTACACTCTGTAGAAAATGGTACTCTAAAAACAATAATATCCCCCCACTATACAACAAAAACAAGACAAAATACTGTACTCTATTATTCCCATGATAGTTAAGATTTTTAACTACCTATATAGAAATTAAGGAGTACGAATACAAAATAACTTGTATTTTACCTCAATCTACTGCAAAATTGGCGTTTCATTTTACCTGATATAACTCTTCATTTATTATCGTACCAACACCCATTGTTAACAATAGATATTTCCTATGTCATTGATAGTTCTCGGTATAAACCATAAAACTGCACCAGTAGAAATCAGGGAGCAGCTATCATTCAATAGTAGTATCTTGTCATCAGCACTTACTGATTTACTCGCTTTACCTAATGTTAATGAAGCAGCAATACTATCTACTTGTAATCGAACTGAAATTTATAGTGATCTTATTGATGAAGATATTAATACTCTAATCCTCTGGTTGGCACATTATCATAAATTATCTGAGAAAGATATTATTCCCTATATTTATAGCCACTTTGCTGAAAAAGCAATACAACATATACTGCGTGTTGCATGTGGATTAGATTCCATGATTTTAGGTGAACCCCAAATACTTGGGCAAATGAAACAAACTTTTCAATCCGCTCAACAAGCAAAAACTATCCATTCTGTTTTACATAAATTATTTGAATATAGCTTTCGGTGTGCCAAACAAGTACGAACTGATACTAAAATAGGAGAAAGTACCATTTCAGTTGCGTTTGCCGCAGTGAGTTTAGCCAAACAAATATTTAGCCAATTTTCATCCCATACTGCTTTATTAATTGGTGCAGGAGAAACCATTGAATTAGTTGCCAGACACCTACAAGAGCATAATATAGGACGTATGATTATTGCCAATCGTACTCTGGAAAATGCACATCAATTAGCCAGCGATTTCAATGCTTATGCTATTGCACTGTCAGAATTACCTTATCACCTCGCTGAAGCAGATATTATTATTAGCTCAACGGGTAGCCCTTTACCCATATTAGGTAAAGGAAGTATTGAGAGTGCTATTAAAAAGCGGAAATACAAGCCAATGCTTATGGTAGATATTGCGGTTCCAAGAGATATAGAACCCGAAGTAAAAATGCTTGAAGACGTATTTTTATATACAGTAGATGATTTACAAGAAATTATTGACGAAGGTTTACAATCACGTCAACAAGCAGCATTAAAAGCTGAAGAAATTGTTGATACACAAGTTATGCATTTTATACATTGGTTACAGTCTTTACATAGCATTAATGTAATAAAGAAATTTCGTCAACAAGCAGAAGGAATTGCAGCTCAAGCGCAACAAAAAGCACTAAAGCAACTCGCTAATGGTCAACCCCCAGAGGCTGTTATTACTGAATTAACAAAACAGTTAACGAATAAATTAATACATACCCCCTGCATACAAATAAAACAAGCAGGTATAAATCAACGTTATGAAATACTGGATCTGGTACGTGAATTATTTAATTTACCTAAAAACGGATAAAGAGTGTGAAACCATCTATCTTATATAAATTGGACAATCTGGCAGAAAGGCTTGAAGAAGTCAATTATCTCCTCTCTGATTCTGAAGTTATTACTC
The DNA here is from genome assembly GCA_026994225.1 of Gammaproteobacteria bacterium. Classification (GTDB taxonomy): domain Bacteria; phylum Pseudomonadota; class Gammaproteobacteria; order GRL18; family GRL18; genus JALWRI01. Next base: position 8,094 of record JALWRI010000007.1, read on the forward strand.
AACAGGATCGATTTCGTCAATTATCAAAAGAATATGCTGAATTAAACCCCATTATTGACTGTTATAACCAGTATAAAAATGCTCAAAAAGATATATTAAGTGCAAAAGAATTGCTTAAAGATCCTGATCCAGATATGCAAGAAATGGCAACAGAAGAAATCAAAGCAGCAAAAGCACGTTGTGATACTTATGCCTTAGAATTACAAAAAATGCTATTACCTACCGATCCCAATGACGATAAAGATATTTATCTGGAAATTCGTGCTGGAACAGGAGGCGATGAAGCAGCTATCTTTGTAGGGGATTTATTTCGTATGTATTCCCGTTATGCTGAAAAAGTAGGCTGGCAAGTAGAAATAGAAAATGAAAACCCAGGAGAACATGGAGGCTATAAAGAAATTGTTGCACTGATCAAAGGAAAGTCTGTCTATTCACAATTAAAATTTGAATCAGGTACTCATCGAGTACAACGTGTCCCAGAAACTGAATCACAGGGTCGAGTACATACTTCTGCCTGTACTGTAGCCATATTGCCTAAAGTCAGTGAGGTTGGGCTGATTGATATTAACCCTGCTGATTTAAAAGTAGATACCTTTAGAGCATCTGGAGCAGGAGGGCAGCACGTAAATAAAACCGATTCAGCAATTCGTATCACACATTTACCCAGTGGTATTGTTGTAGAATGCCAGGATCAACGTTCACAACATAAAAATCGTGCTAAAGCTATGGCTCGTTTATCTTCCCGTTTACTGGCAGTAGAACAAGAAAAACAACAAGAAGAACAAGCAAGTAACCGTAAATTACAAGTAGGTAGTGGTGATCGCTCAGAACGTATTCGTACCTATAATTACCCACAAGGGCGTATCACTGATCACCGGATTAACCTCACCTTGTATAAACTTGATGAAGTCATGGCAGGAGATTTGAACAGTATTATCCAACCACTTATTAGTGAGCACCAAATGGAATTATTGGCTAGCTTGGGAGATAGTTAAACTATTAAAACAATACAACAATTATTAACAATAGGGCAACAACAATTACATGATGCCTTTACTGATCCGCTACAACAACAAAATGCTCGGCTTGATGCAGAACTACTATTAAGCCATGCATTACAAAAAAACCGTACCTATTTACATACTTGGCCAGAACAAATACCACAAAAGCCAGTACAACAACACTATCAACAACTACTCACCCGCCGTATGAAAGGTGAACCCATTGCTTACATTTTACAAAAACAAGCCTTTTGGTCACTCACATTAACTGTCAGCCCTGCAACATTAATCCCTCGATCTGAAACAGAATTACTGGTAGAAAAAGCCTTAACTATCATTCCTGCAAATCAACCTTATTTGATCGCTGATCTAGGTACAGGAAGTGGCGCAATTGCCATCGCTATTGCAGCCGAAAGACCCCTATGCCGTATTATTGCAACGGATATTTCTATCGCTGCATTGCAAATAGCACAACACAATGCCCACTACTATCAATTACAATATAATATTACTTTTATTGCCGGATACTGGTTTGCTGCCTTTTTCCCTCAACAACAATTTGATATGATAATCAGTAATCCTCCATATATAGCAAAACAAGATCCACATTTACAACAGCTCTCCTACGAACCGCCTTCTGCTCTCATTGCAGATCAACAAGGCTTAAAGGATATACAGCATCTTATTATCCATAGTAAAAAATACTTAAAACAAGGTGCTTATTTACTTCTTGAACATGGCTATGATCAATCACAAACAGTACAACAATACTTGTCAGAAGAAGCCTATCTCAATATACAAAGTGATAAAGATTTAAATGGACAATATCGTATTAGTATCGCCACTACTTGATCTTATTATCAAAAATAGGCATCATGCTATTTCCTTATAATCGTAATAAACACAATAAAAAATGGATGTTAATGTTTTATAGCATTGACAGTTTATATAGTATGCCTATGGATATTAAGCATCGAGAAATTGAATTTAATCCTCTTTCTTCTAGTGATGAACAAACCGTTCATTGCGCTGGTAAATTTTTAAATGAATTAGACGATATATTAATGGCACAAGCTCTCTCTGAGGTATGTTTGCATGTCGCTTACGATATTAATGTCATTAGTCTGGAAAAAATTGAACTGATACTAAATAAAGCAGGCTTTCATTTAGATAATAGCTTAATGAGTAAACTCAAAAGAGCCATTATTTATTATGCTGAAGAAACCATACAAAATAACAATCAAACTCAGACTGAATTATCACCAAGCATTGATGCTGCCATTCAACGCTATTGTAAACGTCCCCATGGGTGTCGTGATAGCCGCCCTAAACATTGGAGAAACTATAAATAATCTATTATTATCTATTAATCAAATAAATATTATTCCGGTACGCATATATTTGTCTTGCAAATCTATTACGATAATATGCTAAAGCACTCGCTCCATTCGCTCTAACATCAAAAATACGCCATCCTTTTTTGCTACGTATATAACGGAAATCAATTTTTACTAATGGTCGATTATCACTTTCAATTTGTACATAAATGATAGCTTCATTAGTGCTTAAATATTTCACTGGACGTACTTTTACTTGTACCCCTTTACCCTGATATGAATGAATTTTTTTTGCAAACGTATGTAAAAAATCCCCTTTTAAACGTTGCACCAAATCTGCTTTATTAGAAATACTTAAATACTGATAATCTCTCCCTGCAATCCAACGTGCCATACCCACAAAATCAAATTGCTCACTTAATTTTTGATCGATATAAGTATATAATGCCGGTAAATCGGGTTGTTGTGTATGACGAAAATCTAAAAATTCTTGAATATTTTTTTGTAAAAGTTTAGCCGGATTCTTCTTATCTTCAGCAATACTAACACTTGCTTGCAAATAAAAAAATAATAATAAAAGTATCGGTATATAAGATTTTCGCATAAATCATTCCCCATCATAAAAGATATATCAGATATAAGATCAAAGAATTACTGAATAACGCTATTTTGTCAATAAAATACCCCTTTTATTTTATATTTATTTCTTGTACTATTACCTCTCAACTTATATTTCTGTGGGAGAGTGTTTATTTACTCTACATTTTATTTAAGCAATTAGTTAAAAAAAGTAAATAAACCACCGAAGGCGAAACATGTCCGGAAACGCTCAGGTATCAGGACCACAATAAATCATTGACTCTGGAGAGCGATTAGCAACATAATCCACCGAAGGGGCGAAGCTCTCAGGTATACAAGACAGAGGGACATAGCACAATACTATTATACGTATTAATAACTATGTATTAACGATCTACACGGACTTAATTTATGCACCAAGATACCCCTCTTATTCCAGTTTTTGATTATTCTCAACAAGCCAATATTAGCAGGATGCCAGGCTGGATACGTCAATCACTGAAAACATCCCATACCTATAAAAAAACCAGTCAAATCATTCAGCAAAATACCTTACATACCGTATGCGAAGAAGCACGTTGCCCAAATCGGAGTGAATGCTGGGATGCAGGAACAGCTACCTTTATGTTACTCGGTGATACCTGTACCCGTGCCTGTGGGTTTTGTGCCGTAAAAACTGGACGACCGACACAACTCGATACACAAGAACCTCAACGTATTGCAGCCGCTGTACAGGCAATGCAACTACAATATATTGTACTCACATCAGTAAATAGAGATGAACTCCATGATGGAGGGGCAAGTATTTTCGCTCAAACTCTTACATTACTTCGGCAACAAACACCTTCTATTGGACTAGAAGTCCTCACTCCCGATTTCTATCGTTGCCAAGATAATGCTATTACCACCTTATATCAAGCAGTATTTAATGCACCGTGGCAGATAAAGCCAAATACTCCCCGCTTAGTATGGGGACATAACATTGAAACCGTACCTTCCCTTTATCGCCAGGTACGCAAAGGTAGTCAATATCAACGTTCTTTAGATTTATTAAACAAAGCTGCTGCATTGAGTAATGTGGAAGCAAAATCAGCCTTAATGTTAGGATTAGGTGAAAGTAAAGAAGAAGTGATACAAGTATTTGAGGATTTATTTGCAGTGGGTGTGCGCCGATTAACCTTAGGACAATATTTGCGCCCAACTCGTTATCATCTACCAGTAAAAGAATATATTTCCCCAGTACAATTTGCTCAATATTATGAGCTGGCTAAAAACAAAGGGTTTACCTGGGTAAAATCGGGCCCTTTAGTGCGTTCATCTTACCATGCTGAAGAATAACACTGCATTCCATTTATCAAATATATTTATAGTATCCACATAGACAAGGTTATAAACATGGGAAAACGTACCGCACTTTATGATTTACATTTACAATCAAAAGCAAAAATTATTGATTTTGGTGGTTGGGATATGCCTTTACATTATGGCTCACAAGTTAATGAACATCATCAAATTCGACAACATACAGGAATATTTGATGTTTCCCACATGACCATTATTGATTTACGTGGTGAGCAAGTTAGTCCATTTTTACGTTATTTACTCGCTAATGATATAGCAAAATTAAAGCAATCAGGAAAAGCCCTTTATAGTTGTATGCTTAATCATCAAGGAGGTATTATTGACGATTTAATCGTCTATTATATTTCTCCACAATGGTTTCGCCTAGTGGTCAATGCCTCAACACGAGAAAAAGACCTTGCCTGGATTCAGCAACAAGCAAGCCCTTACACACTTACGGTAACTGAACGTCCTGAATTAGCTATGTTAGCCATTCAAGGTTCTCAAGTGCGTCAACATATTACTTCACTGTTCCCAAACAATACCGATACCATCATTGCCTTAGGAAAATTTTTTGCTCACATAGAGGGAGATTATTTTATTGCTCGCACTGGCTATACAGGTGAAGAAGGATTTGAAGTCATCTGTTCAGCTGAACAAGCAAAAAGCCTTTGGCATACTGCACTACAATCAGATATTAAACCTTGTGGATTAGGTGCAAGAGATACCTTACGTTTAGAAGCAGGTATGAATTTATATGGCAGTGATATGGATGAAAATACTCTACCCTGGGAAAGTGCCTTAGGCTGGACAGTTGCCTTACAAGATCAAAATCGAGATTTTATTGGTAAAACAGCACTCTTGGCAGCGAAAGAAAAAGGCATTAGCCAACGTCTGGTTGGCTTGGTATTACTCGATAAAGGCGTATTACGCAATCATCAAAAAGTATTTACATCGAGTGGCGAAGGAGAAATAACCAGTGGTAGTTTTTCCCCTACCTTAGCATATTCCATTGCTTTTGCACGTATTCCTGCCGGAAATGAGCAACACTGTGAGGTAGAAATACGTAACCGCCGACTACGAGCAAAAATAATCTCTCCTCCTTTTGTTCGAAATGGTGCAGCATGTATTGATATAACCACCTAAGATAACCCTTTATTTTTAATATTATTGACTGACATTATGCAATAAGCTATTTTTCTTTTGTCCAAAAAAGAATTTTACCTCACACGCATAGAGTTAAAAACTGCAAACTATCTGTAACATCTATTAAATAACCAGCAAGGAGTCAATACGCTATGAATGCCATACCAGAAGAATTAAAATATACGCAAACTCATGAATGGGTTCGTGTAGAAGGAAATGAAGTAATTATAGGCATTACCCATCATGCACAAGAATTATTAGGGGATATGGTCTATGTAGAATTACCAGAAACAGGTAGTTGTTTTTCTATAGAAGAAGATTGTGCAGTGGTAGAATCAGTAAAAGCTGCTTCAGATATATATGCCCCTCTTGATGGTGAAATTATTGCTGTCAATGATAATCTGGCAGATAGTCCTGAACTTATTAATCAATCGCCTTATGAGGAGGGTTGGTTAATACGTATGAAAATCACTGCAACAGAACAACTTGATAACTTACTAGATGCCAATACATATCAAGATGTTATTGCTAGCGAAGATAGCAAATAAGCAAAAAGAAATACCACAGGATAATAATATGCCCTTTATTCCCCATACTCCCGATGATGTGCAACACATGCTCAACACTATTGGCGTAAATGATATTGATGATTTATTTGATGAAATTCCAGCTTCCCTGCGTTGTCAAAATATTGATGCTATCCCCTCTGGATTAAGTGAACGGGAAGTCGATAAAATATTACGACAACGTGCAACACAAGATACTTATCAACTTTGTTTTGCAGGAGGAGGTGCTTATGAACATTATATTCCTTCTGCAGTATGGGAAATTACTACCCGAGGTGAATTTTATTCTGCCTATACGCCTTATCAAGCAGAAGCAAGTCAGGGTACTTTACAGCTTATTTATGAATATCAAACAATGATGAGTAGTTTAACGGGTATGGAAGTATCCAATGCATCCCTTTATGATGGTGCTTCAGGGTTAGCCGAAGCTGTGTTAATGGCAGTACGTGCTAACCGTAAAATTAAAAGCCGCAAACTATTGGTAGCCGGTAGTGTTAATCCACGTTATCAAAAAGTGGTCAATAATATTGTTAAAAATCAAAATATCTGCCTGGAAACGTTAAGTTATGACATCAAACAAGGCAACATTGATATAAATAGCTTACCTGCTATACAAGATCAATACGTTGCACTGATTATTCAACAACCTAATTATTTTGGGCAACTTGAAGAAGTTGATACGCTTACAGATTGGGCACAACAACATAATATGCTAGTGATAGCAGTAGTAAACCCCATTGCTTTAAGTATTTTAAAACCGCCAGGTGAATGGGGGACAAAAGGTGCAGACATTGCCTGCGGTGAAGGGCAGCCTTTAGGTATTCCCTTATCATCTGGAGGCCCTTATTTTGGTTTTATGACATGTAAACAAAGCTATGTGAGACAAATGCCAGGACGCATTGTTGGTGCAACAGTAGATAAACAAGGCAAAACAGGCTATACCTTAACATTACAAGCACGGGAACAACATATCCGCCGTTCTAAAGCAACCTCTAATATTTGTACTAATCAAGGATTAATGGTAACAGCTGCTACGATTTATTTATCTTTACTCGGTGCTGCTGGATTAACTGCCATTGCAGAACAATCTATGCAAAATACCCGTACATTGGTAAGCATGTTGGCAGAAAAAAATATTACTTGCCAATTTCAAGGACATTATTTTCATGAGATTGTCGTAAAACTACCTTGTTCCGCTGCAACAGTTATCAATGCGCTTGCACAACAAAATATTATCGCAGGCATTGACCTGAGTAAAACATACCCTGAGTTACCCAATACACTATTAATTTGTGTTACTGAAACAAAAAGTCATCAAGAAATACGGCATTTTGTTGAACAATTACATGCTGCAACGTTAATAAAAGTAGGCTAATCTTCCCTACAAGCATTATTTTAACTTAACCTCCAAAAGAACCCCCACTATGCTGATCTTCCAACATTCTAGTAAAGGACGTCAAAACAAGGCACAAATAGCAATAACAGCACCTAGTAACAACCTAGTTCCTGAGCATTTACGTCGTAAAACACCTGCCTTTTTACCCGAAGTTTCCGAATTACAAGCAGTGCGTCATTACACACGTTTATCACAGAAAAATTTTTCTATAGATAGTCATTTTTATCCTTTAGGCTCTTGTACTATGAAATATAATCCAAGAGCGTGTAATATACTAGCTTCTCTTCCTGGCTTTACCCAATTACATCCCCAAGCCCCATTAATTATGCAACAAGGTTTTATGGCATGTATGTTTGAATTACAAGAAATATTAGCCGAAATCACTGGTATGCCCGCTATATCTCTTGCACCGATGGCAGGAGCTCAAGGAGAATTTGCTGGTATTGCCATGATAAAAGCCTACCATGATGCCCGTAATGATACTGCTCGTTGTGAAATCTTGGTACCTGATGCGGCACACGGTACAAATCCGGCAACCGCAGTAATGTGTGGTTATAAAGTGCGTGAAATTCCCACTAATTTAGAAGGAGATGTTGATATTAGTGCATTAAAAGCGGCTATCAGTGAAAAAACAGCCGGTATTATGTTAACTAATCCATCTACTTTAGGGGTATTTGAGCGACAAATTAAAGATATTTCTGATATTATTCACAAAGCAGGAGGATTACTCTATTACGATGGTGCTAATCTCAATGCTATTTTAGGAAAAGTACGCCCTGGTGATATGGGTTTTGATGTTATTCACATGAATTTACACAAAACCTTTTCCACCCCACATGGAGGCGGAGGTCCTGGAGCTGGACCGGTTGGTGTATCTCATCGCTTACGCCCCTACTTACCTGTTCCCATAGTCGTTAAAAATAAGCATTCAGATAATACCTTTACTTACCAATGGGAAGATGAACAACAACATCCCCAAAGTATTGGACAATTATCAGCATACAATGGGAATGCCGGCATTTTATTACGTGCTTATATTTATGCTCGCATGTTAGGTAAAGAAGGTATGATACGAGTAGCAGAATATGCCACACTTAATGCTAATTATATGATGCAACGGTTAAAAAATTCGGGTTTTGAAGTTACCTTCCCTCGCCGTGCGACACATGAATTTATTATTAGCTTACGTTATCTGGCAAAACATTATAATGTCAACGCTATGGATTTTGCTAAACGTTTACTCGATAAAGGATTTCATGCTCCTACCACCTATTTTCCCTTATTAGTTCCAGAGTGCTTTCTTATTGAACCCACTGAAACAGAATCCAAAGAGGCTATTGATGCGTTTGTTGAAGCGATGCAAGAAATTGCAGAAGAAGCGAAAAATGATCCGAATTTAGTTAAAAATGCACCTTATACCTTACCGGTACAACGGCTTGATGATGTAAAAGCAGCAAGAGAATTAAATTTAATCTATACCACTACTAATATAGACTAAATTTCACATAGGAAAAATAATGAAAACACACGCCACCGGTATCAAACGTCTTATTAATGCAACAAAATATTCTATCAATGGACTAAAAGCGGCTTATCAATATGAAGAAGCCTTCCGACAAGAAACATTGCTGTTAATCATTGGCATTCCTGCTGCCATCTATCTTGGTAATACCCCTATAGAACAAGTATTACTTATCTTTAGTTTAGTATTAATTATGCTTGTAGAACTTATCAACTCAGCTATTGAAGCAGTTGTTGATCGTATTGGAGACGAATACCATCCATTATCTGGTCGAGCAAAAGATATAGGTTCTGCTGCGGTATTGGTGACATTATTTCTTGCCCTGCTGGTATGGATCATTATTTTACTGTAGTCTAGCACGCTTTATTAACCCCCTTATTCTCATCAGGAGTATTTATTATGTCAGTATTAATCTGTGGTTCTTATGCTTATGATACGATTATGGTATTTCATGATCAGTTTAAAAATCATATCTTACCTGACAAAATACACATGCTAAACATTTCTTTTTTAGCACCTGAAATGCGTAGAGAATATGGAGGATGTGCAGGAAATATTGCCTATAGCCTACAGTTATTAGGGGAGCAAGCATTACCTATGGCAACGGTAGGAAAAGACTTTGATAGTTATGCAGCGTGGTTAACGAGCTGTAATATTGAACAAAAATACCTAACTCGTATAGAAGACAGTTTTACTGGGCAAGCCTTTATTACCACTGATATGGATGATAATCAAATTACCGCTTTTCATCCTGGTGCAATGAATTTTTCACATGTCAATAAGATTGATGATGTCAGTGAAAATATTCAATTAGGTATTGTATCCCCTGATGGACGAGAAGGTATGTTACAACATGCAGAACAATTTGCAGAGCAGGATATTCCATTTATTTTTGATCCTGGGCAAGGGATGCCAATGTTTAATGGTGAAGAATTAAAACACTTTCTTGATTTAGCCACTTGGGTAACCGTCAATGATTACGAAATGCAGCTGTTACAAGAAAAAACACAACTCACTTCTGAACAAATAGCACAGAGAGTCCAGGCACTTATCGTTACTATGGGAAATAAAGGTTCAGTGATTATCAATACTAAGCACCGTATTGAAATACCTGTTGCCAATCCTACAGCGGTGAATGATCCAACTGGATGCGGTGATGCATTTCGTAGTGGTTTATTATATGGCCTAGTAAATAAAATGGATTGGGAAACGACAGGACGCATTGCCAGCCTATTAGGGGCTATCAAAATTGCTGAACACGGTACTCAAAATCACCATTTTAGCCTAGATAGTTTTCAACAATTATTTAAACAACATTTTAATTATACATTAAAGTAAAAATAAGAAAATACAACTATTCTCCTGATGGGTATTTACAAGATAATATTAGTAAATTACAATATACTAATTATTTTAATTATTGAGGACTATAGCATGTTACATTTTAAATCTGGTTACAGTTTTCGTGTATTACTGCATATGTCATTATTATTCTTATGTTGTCTTGCTTTAGGATTTTATCAATATGATTTTATTAAAGAACTCTATTTAAGCCGTCAACTCACACAAACCGGTTTAATTATTAATGGCTCTATCCTCACCTTATTCTTACTAGGCATTGGTCGAATTATTATGTTATTACTCGATTATATGTATGAAGAGCGTGCTATTCGACTCTTTATCCGCAATATTAAAAAATTCCCTATTACAGAAATCAAAGGTAATAAATTTTCCCTTATTTATCAACGTTATCAAGCATTATTAGAAATACATCAACAACATGCTCCTATCCACCACAGTAGCTTAGCCGCTGCATTAGTGGCACGAGAAAGCACACGCATCAGTTTTCCTAAGTTTATCAGCAATATTCTTATTCTTACTGGCGTTTTTGGTACTATTATTTCACTTTCTATTGCTCTCTTTGGTGCATCAGAATTACTCGATAGTGATGGCGGTATCGCACAAATGGGGCTGGTTATTCATGGTATGTCTACTGCATTATCCACAACGACTACCGCAATCGTCTTATATCTTTTTTTTGGTTATTTTTATCTCAAACTCACTGACGTACAAACCCACTTAATTAGCGCTATTGAACAAGTATGTAGTATTTATCTTATTCCTCAATTAAATTACCAAGCAGAAGATATGACACATGAATTAACCTCATTAACTAAAAGTTTATATACAGTAAGTCAAACAATGCAAGCAATGCACGAACAAAATACCAGCACAGGTCAAAAAATGCATCATTTACTCGATCAACATAGTAATACTATAGATACTTTAATATTAGAAATACAACAAATAAAGAAACTATTACAAGCGGGTTTCCGTTTACCTCCTACCTACTAACTTAATTCCTGTATAACATCATTATCCTTAATTCATAACTAAGAGATTACACCAATGGAAGGCTTTATTGATTTACGTCAAAATAGTAATAATAACTTGGTTAGCGATAATTTTTGGCCATCATTTACCGATATTATGACGGTAGTAGTCATGATCTTTTTAATTACCAGTAGTGTACTTATTATTCATAACTGGGAATTAATTCAAGAACTTAAAAACACTAAAGCCTCAGAACAAACGGCTGAAGAAATTGCCCGTTTTGCATTTAAAAAAAATGCTACCTTAGAAGAACAATTAATTAATATGCAACATCAATTATCTTTGCTACGTATGCAGTTAATGCGATCACAAGAAGAAAAACAACAATTATCCCAACATTTACAAAGCACTCAAGATATGCTATCACAACAAAAAAATCATTATCACGAACTTGAGAAAAAATTAGATTATACTAAAATTGACCTTGAGAATAGTATCATGGAGCGAGATCAATTATCTCAGCAAATTCTTACATTACAACTAGCTAAAGAACAACTACAAAAAGAATTATTACGTGAAAAACAAGCAAATATCCAATGGGAAGAACGCAATACTAAAGCAAGCCAGAGTATACAACAATTACAACAAGAAATATTTACTTTCCAACAAAATATACAAAAATTAAACAAGAAATATCAGGGATTAGAAGTACAATATAAAAAATTAATACGTCCTGCACGTTCACCTAAAGGGAAATATGTAGTTGAAGTACGTTATGAAAAAATACAAAAACGTAAACGTATTCAAATAAAATATCCTGAAGATAAACAATACCATGCTATTCATTTAGAACAATTAGAAAAAACATTACAAAAATTGCAAAAAGATAAAAAGAACCATTTATATATTAAAATTATTATTCCTGATCGTAGCGGTTTATCTTATAACGAAGCCTGGTCATTTACTACTAAGTTATTAAAATATGATTATTATCACCAATAAGTTCTCTATCATACTTAATATGTTCATCATTTTAATGATAAACACTGTCTTGGTATCATTACTTTATGCAGAATCACCTCATACTATTTCATCTTATATCAAAGCAAAACGTATTTTAAAACATATTTATAACACCAATAGAAAAACATTTTATTGTCAATGTAATTATTTAGGACGTAGCATTGATCCAAAATGCGATTACCAAGCAGTAAAAAATAAACAACGTGCATCCCGACTAGAATGGGAACATGTAGTACCTAGAAAACGTATGGGTGAAAATATGACATGCTGGAATGAAGCGATCTGTAAAACCCGCCGAGGACAACGCTACAAAGGAAAACGCTGCTGTAGTAAGATTAATCCCTTATATCAAGCGATGGAAGCCGATTTATACAATATTGTTCCTGTTATTGGTGATTTAAAAGTATATCGTGATGAAGCAAATTTTGCTCAGGTAAATACTCCTACAAAAAATAACAAGCAATGCGGAGTTAAAGTTGATACGCAAGCACATATCATAGAACCACCAGATAATATCAAGGGCGACATAGCACGTATTTATTTTTATATGAGTAGCACCTATAATATCGCCTTAAGTGCAGAAGAAATACAACGCTTTACTCAATGGAATAATCTTGATCCGGTTGATGATAAAGAACGTGCTTTAGCTAAAAAGAAACAACAAAAACAAGGTAATAGCAACCCTTATATCCGTTAATTAGATAGTCGTTAACAGGATCGAAAGAGTTGCTTAATCCCTATAAAAAGACCTTGTATTATATTTATTCATAAAATATTCTCTCCATTTACCTATCTAAAAATATTTTATCCCTTCCCCTTGAACTTTTTATTTTGTAACCTATCTAATAGCATACTTAAAACCAGAAATCTCACTATAACCAATAAGATATAAGAGAAAAACAGATTATGAGTAATTCCCAAGCAAACAACAACTCCCCTGATACCTCTCAACTTGGTGATAACTTGATTAATGAAGTCGGTAAAGTCCTGGTCGGACAGGAAATGATGATTAACCGTTTGCTGATTGGTTTATTAACAAATGGGCATGTTTTATTAGAAGGCTTGCCTGGTTTGGCTAAAACATTAACAGTGAGAACCCTGGCACAAGCTATTGATACTGGATTTTCCCGTATTCAATTTACCCCTGATATGTTACCAGCAGATGTGATTGGAACGGAAATATTTAATCCTAAAGAAGGCACTTTTAGTATTAAAAAAGGGCCTATTTTTTCTAACTTGGTCCTTGCTGATGAAATTAACCGCGCGCCAGCTAAAGTACAGGCTGCATTATTGGAAGCCATGCAAGAACGTCAAGCTACCATTGGGGGAAAAACCTATAAGATGGATCAGCCTTTTTTAGTGTTGGCAACACAAAATCCTATTGAACAAGAAGGTACTTACCCTCTTCCTGAAGCACAAGTAGATCGCTTTATGATGAAAGTAAAAATAGGTTACCCATCTAAAGCCGAAGAAAAAAAGGTATTAGAACGTATGGCAAGTGGAAAACCGATAGCAACTATTAATGCCGTAGCCAGTATTGAAGATATTTTTCATGCCAGGGAACAAGTAAATCAAGTCTTTATGGATGATAAGGTACAAAGTTATCTTATTGATCTGATTCATGCTACCCGTGATCCCAAAGCTGCTGGTATTCATGATCTCGATGGTATGATTGAACATGGAGCAAGTCCCCGTGCTTCTATTTGGCTGATGCTCGCAGCAAAAGCACAAGCCTATTTACAAGGGCGTAATTATACGACTCCCCATGATGTTAAAACATTAGCACCAGATATATTACGTCATCGTATCAGTTTAAGTTATGAAGCAGAGGCCGAAGGAAAAACGACAGAAGATATTATCCAAAAAATATTAGATACTGTTTTAGTACCCTAAATCATAATTAATTTATAGTCTATTGTTATTTTTGTGGATAATAAAATATGTTAGCGAGTGATATTATTCGGCGAGTACGTCAAATTCAAATTCGTACAGGCCGACAAGTAGCCGATATTCTTGCAGGAGAATATATTTCTGTATTTAAAGGAGGGGGTATAGAATTTGATGAAGTCAGACCTTATATTCCAGGCGATGATATACGATCTATAGATTGGAATGTTACCGCTCGTACTGGCGAAGGTTTTGTAAAACGTTATGTTGAAGAACGCCAGCTCAATATTATGTTGCTTGCTGATGTATCCGCTTCTCAAGATTTTGGTTCACAACAACGCAGCAAGCGAGAGGCCGTAGCAGAATTTTGCGCTCTACTCGCATTCTCTGCAAGTCAAAATGACGATAAAGTAGGACTATTACTATTCCACAGTGCCATTGAACAATTTATTCCTCCTCGTAAAGGACAAAAACATGCTTTACGCATAGTGCGTGAAGTATTAGCACATGGTGAAGAAATAACAGCACCACTATCCCCCACTCCTGCTCGCTCTTTTTGGAAAAGACTAAAAAACCGTTCCAGCACACTATTACGCTCTGCCCGACAAGGAACTAATATTAGTCAGGCTATACGGTATTTTATCTCTGTAAGTAAACGTAAAACAGTATGTTTTGTTGTCAGTGATTTTTTAGATCAAGCATTTGAAGAAAGCCTCACTTTGGCTAATCAACGTCACGATGTTATTGCAGTGCTAGTTACCGATCCCCGTGAAAGTGATATTCCCCCTGTTGGACTGATTTCTTTACATGATGCAGAAACAGGAGAAAATCGCTTATTTGATACCCAATCAAGCACTTTTCGTAATACTGTAAATACCCATGCAGCACAACGGATCAAAGATTTGGAAAAACGTTTGCGTCGCCGAGGTATTGATTTTATTCATATAGACATTAGCCAATCGGTTGTTGACCCACTGGTCGGCTTTTTTCGTATGCGTGAACGCCGTTTAAATAGAGGCTAAATCGATGAAATACCTATTATCTCCCCTTTTTTTTATCCTGTTATGTTGCTATTTCTATACTTGCCAACTGTATGCCGATATAGAAAAAAACACGCAACGAGGACCAGTAACGGTGCATCTGCGTCTCAGCCCGGGAACACCCAAAATTGGTGATAGCTTAACTTTTATACTAACCGTTACCGCCAAACCACAAGTAGAAGTGCTGATGCCTGAATTTGCACAATCTTTAGCCAGTTTTACTATTTTGGATTTTGTCCCCAAACAAACAATAGATGCACAAGGCAACACCATACTCAGTCAAACATATACCTTAATACCTCCCACTTCAGGTCAATTATACATCCCCCCTATCAGCATAGAATTTGTTGATCACCGCCCTGGTATGCGTGCAGCACCAGAAGATGAAGATGCGTATGAAATATTAACTGAACTACTGACCTTTCAAGTAGCAAGTATTGCACCCAAAGATGTAAAAGCAACATTAAAACCCCCTTTAGCAACCTTACCACTTCAGCCTTCCCCTTCGTCCTCTGCTACTAGCACATATATATTAGAGATGCTTTTACTACTCCTGTTAATAACCTTTATTATTGGCTTTTTTTGGTGGCGTAAAAAAACACAAAAAAACCGTAAAGAAACCGCTTATGAACGTGCTACACAAAAATTACAACAACTATTGCAACAAGATATGCCGGATAATCGTGAAGCGATTGATCAGTTATTTGTTACCTTATCACATATTGTACGGCATTATCTTGAAGACCGATTTCAATTACATGCACCAGAACTAACAACCGAAGAATTTTTAGATATTGCAGCACAATCCCCTGATTTAACCAATGCCCATCGTCATTTTCTGCAAGATTTTTTACAGCGTGCCGATCAAGTGAAATTTGCTCAATATCTCCCCGATGCAGAGGCAATAAAACAATCTTTATATGCAGCAAAAGACTTTTTAGAACAAACCAAACCTGTAGAGGTACATCATGCTTAACGGTCTGGAATTTCGTGAACCTTTATTTTTACTGTTATTACTTATAACACCACTTATTTACTTTTTTGCCTTACGTTTACCTTCGAGTATTATTTATTCTGATCTAAAATTATTAACCCATATCAATACTTCCTGGAAAATCCGCTTTGCCAAATTGCCTGCACTATTATTTTTTCTTGCTGCTATTGCCTTGGTTATTGCCCTGGCAGGCCCTAGAACGGGTGATGCAACAACAGAAGTCCAACGAGAAGGCATTGCTATTATGCTCGTAGTAGACCGTTCTGGTTCAATGAATGCACGTGATTTTGTTAAAGATGACTACAGTATTAATCGACTCGATGCAGTTAAAGATGTATTACATCAATTTATTTCAGGGACTAAAGGGAATAATGGTAGAGAAGATGATTTAATTGGATTAATTACTTTTGGCACTTATGCAGATGGTATTTGTCCGCTTACTCTTGATCATAAAAATTTATTATTTATTCTCGATGATATACAGGTTGCAGAACAACAAAAAGAAGCAAGTACTGCTATTGGTGAAGGATTAGGATTAGCCGTAGAACGGCTACGTCATCATCCTGCTAAATCAAAAGTTATTATCTTACTAACAGATGGTATGAATACAGCCGGTACACTTGAACCCATACAAGCTGCGGAACTTGCAGCAAAATACCATATTAAGGTCTATACCATTGGTGCAGGCAGCAGCGGTTACGCTCCGATTGTGGTGAAAGATAGAAATGGACAAGAATATTTACAACGTGCTTATGTTGAAATTGATGAAGATACCCTAAAAGATATTGCAAAAATTACCCACGGTCGCTATTTCCATGCTAAAAATGCCGATGCGTTACAAAAAACCTATGCAGAAATAGATAAACTAGAACGCAGTAAAATTACTGAAGTCCATTACTTACAATACCGTGAACATTATGTTTTTTGGGTTATTAGTGCATTATTAAGTATTGCCATAGCACTGATTATGAATAGTACCATATTTCGGAGATTACCCTAATGACGGATATTTATTTTGCAGCACCACAATGGGTACATTTAATTTGGGTGATATTTATCTTTTTAAGTCTTGTTTCCTGGCTGGAATACCGTGGTAATCAATCCTTAAATCGCTTTATCAGTACCACCATGCAAGCTCGTTTAGTACAACAATTATCCCCTCGCAGACGTATTTTACGTTTATTATTCCTGGGACTTAGTGGCATATTTATGACACTTGCCTTAATGCGTCCACAATGGGGATTACAGTTTATTAATACCCCCCGTGTTAGTGCTGAAATTATGGTTTGTCTAGATGTATCTAAATCCATGTTATCAGAAGATGTCACCCCTAACCGATTAGAACGAGCAAAAGCTGAATTAGTTGATTTATTAGACTATTTACAAGGTGATCAGGTAGGATTAATTGCCTTCGCTGGACGAGCTACCGTTGTTGCCCCATTAACCCCTGACTTTGGTTTTTTACGTTTAGTCCTCGATAAAGTCGGTACTCATAGTGTCACTCGTGGAGGTACTCGCTTGGAAGAACCCATTCGTAAAGCAATTGATGGCTTTCGTAACAGCGGGGAAGTTTCCCGCACCATTATTTTAATTACCGATGGAGAAGATCACGATTCCTTTCCTGTTGAAGCGGCAAAATTAGCGGCTGAACGGGGAATACATATTATTGCTATTGGTTTTGGTGATGAAGCAGGCAGTAAAATTATTATCACAGATCCCGATAGCGGAGTAAGAAAAGTGCTGCGTGATAGCAATAATACTATTATTAAAACCCGTTTAGATGGAGATTTACTACGTCAGATTGTATTAGCTAGTGAAGGGGTATATATTCCAGCCGGTACTGGAGTATTAGACCTCGAATCAATTTATAAAAATCATATTGCTAATTTAACTCGTGCAAAATATGATGGACAACAACATACTATCCGTAACGATGCGTTTCAATGGGCGATTTTATTTGCCTTACTCTTTTTCTTTGCTGCTTTTTGGGTTAGCGTTTCCTCTTTTCAATCTCCTCACCGAACACTATCTAGTGTTATCATCTGTACTTTTTTAACTACCAGCTTATATCTATTTACACCACAAATAAGTTATGCTAACAACACCCCACCACCTCAAGCAAATACCCTTACTCCAAAACAAGATACTCCCAATGTACAAGATACCCCTTTAAAAACTGAACCAGCACCACTATTATCTGCACGAGAATATTATAATAATGCTGTAACAGCGTTAAATAATAATCAATTAGATGATGCAGAAAAAGACTTTTTAGCAGCTAAAAAAGCGGCAAAAACAGATAGCGAAGTACGCTTTCGTAGTAACTATAATCTTACTTGGGTCGAAGTTAAACGCGCCGATAATATCCTGGAAAAACAACCTGAACAAGCACTCAAACATTTACAAAGTGCAGCAAACTGGCTACAAGAAGCCATATATCTACGCCCCAAGCATCAAGATGCACGTTATAATCTTGATCTGATACTACGCCGTGTTATGTTATTAAATGATCTATTAAATAATAACAAAGAGAGTAATATTGCAACCTTATTAGATCAATTAATAGCAAAACAACGGGATATACTCAATCGTCTACGCCCAGTATTAAAAAATACCAATACCCCCACCCCAGATAAACAAACAAGACGCACCTTTAGACAATTTGCCCACACACAACTTAATCTATTATCTGATTTACATCTGTTACATCAACGTGCTAACAGTGAAATCAAAACATTAGAACAAAAAGAGGAAGATAAACGAAGTGCCAAAGAAAAACTTCGTCATGCACAATTACTACAAATGCAACAATATCTTGATTTAGCCCAACAACGGATGGGGCAATCACGTAGCCAAATGCGCCGTTTACAAGGACAACGTGCATTTCGACGTGTTGCTGAAAGTTTAAACGAACTCAAACAAGCTAAGGATCAATTACTCGATCCCATTCAACGATTAGATACCTTATTATCTGAAGGTAATGAGTTAATACGTTTAACAGAGCTTTATTTAGGTATGCAAACAGAGCAAAATGTTAGCCCCTCTTTACAATATTGGCTAACTATTTCTTATCTTGAAAGCAATCAACAGTATTTTAATCAACGCTTACAGATTATTCACGATATGTTTTCAGCAGTATTAGAAAAATCAGTTGCCAGGGAAACACAACAAGAAAAAACAACAGATCCTCAACAACAAGCCCTTCGTAAACAACTACAATTATCCCTGCCTGATATCACTATTGCACAAGAAAATTTTAATAAAGCAGTGACTGAACTTACAGCAAATAAAGCTGAAACCGCTTATTTAGCACAACAAAAAGGAATTGAACATCTGGCAAAATCTCGAGAAGCCTTTATGGTATTGCGACAATTAATTGAATTGTTATATCAAACAGAGTTACAAATACAAACGCTGATTGCTGATAATAATGATGATAATGACCAGGCAAAGCAAACACAAAAGCCAATAGCTAACAGCGATGATCATCACAATACACCTTCTTCAGCAGCACTCAATGTGTTACAGAATAAAGCCAGCAATATACCATTAACAGACAAATCTTTTATCATAGATAATGCACAGTTAGCACTCCATTTACACACTACCAATATGGAGCGTTTTAGCCATATTAGTGATCAAATTGCCTATCAGTTAATGCAAAGTATTGATAAAGAGGAACAAAGTAAAACTTCTTCACCTACATCTCCTAATCCTAATACAGCTACTCCCCCTGCAACGAACGATCTGGCACAATTACAAGCACAAAGACAACACCTAGAACATGCTGACAAATTAAAGCTCGAAGTAGACCAAGCATTAAATCAAGCTAAAGATGCACTAACTATTCTGGCACAAACAGAAGTTAACCTAGCTCCTATCACTAAGGCACAACAAAGTGTTGCCCAAGCTGTCGGAAAAATAACACAATTACGACAATTATTTTTTTCTGTCATTGATCATTTAAAAGAAACCCTTAAACAACAACAAACCCTTAATGATAAAACAGAAAAAACCGCCGGTTTAATTCCTACCTTATCTTCTGAAAAACAAACAAAACAATTAGGACCTTTACGTTTACAACAAGAAAATATTAGTGCTATTACTCAAAAAATTAAAGATGCCCTGGAAGAGCAAGCCATATCAATGCAGCAACAGCAACAGCAACAGCAACAGCAACAGCAACAGCAACAGCAAACATTGCAAAAAGCAGCCCAACATGTCAAGCAAGCAAATAGTGCGATGGCACAGGCAATACAAGATTTTCAAGTCAATACGCTGGATAACACCCGTACTGCACAAGATAAAGCGGCACAAGAATTAATGCTTGCATTACAAGCATTACAAGCTCCCCAGCAACAACCCCCTAAAGAACAACCCTCACAACAACAAAAACAGCAACAACAAACTAAACCTAAACAAGAGAAACAAAAACAAGATAATATGGAACAGCTTTTACAAGGTATACGGGATAGAGAAGCACAACGCCGTAATCGATTAGAAAAAAATAAACGTCAGAAACAAGAATATCAAGCAGTGGAGAAAGACTGGTGAATCAAATTTTGCTACTAAGCCTTAGTATCTGGGTATTACTCAGCACTCCTCTTTATGCCGGACAGTTACAAATTGCGGTATCCGATGCACCTTACTATGCAGGTGTACCCATTGATATTCAAATTCATGCCTCTGGTTTTGCATCATCGCCTCAACCAGAGATTACCGTCACTGCACCTGATAATGCAAAATTAATATTACAATCGGTTACACCCAATATTAGTCAAAGTATTCAAATTATTAATGGTAATGTCAGTAAATCTGAAACCGTATTATTTATCTATCATTATCAATTTCTTGCTACCAAACCAGATAAATACCGTATCGGCCCTTTTACCGTTACACAAAACAAGCAGACCGAAACAACGCAAACATTCACTCTTACAATAGAAAAAATTCCTTTAAGTGATAAACAACGAGCTGTATTAGTCTTACCTGAGAGCATTTATATCGGCCAACAAGCAGAAGTACAATTTCAATGGTGGGTGGATAAGCAACTACAAGATAAACTGATGCGCCAACAAGCTATTGTACCTTTTTTCGATCAAGTACAAGATTTTCAATTTATTGATACAGAACAAGATGATGAAGCCAAAGGGGAAATTAAAATTACCACTGATGCCGGAACTATTAAATTTCCTGCCAGTGTGAATTATAAAAGCTATGACCAACGTTTACATATAGTACAAACTGTTAAACGTCAGTTTATCCCTCTTAAAGCTGGTAAATACAAGATAGCTCCAGCAATCATTACCGTAGATGAAATTACTGCCTGGCAACGTAGTTTTTTTGGTCGCCGTCCAGCTAAAACAAGAACTTTACGAGCCATAGATCAGCCACATACTTTATGGGTAAAATCCATCCCGGAAAATAATCGCCCAGCTAGTTTTTCCGGTGCAGTGGGGAACGGTTTTACCCTTTCAGTCAGTGCTAACCGTTCTGTAGTACAAGTGGGTGATCCCATTATGCTCACTATTACTCTACATGGGGATAACAATGTTGAAAATATTGGTTTTCCTGATCTCTCCAATGCAGGTTTATCCACTCAAAATTTTCGTTTACCAAAAGAACATCCTGCTGGTATATATAATACAGAAAAAAATACTAAACAATTTACCCTCACTATTCGGGTTTTAGATGATAAAATAACAGCCATACCCCCACTACACTTTGCTTGGTTTAATCCTGATAAAGAACAATTTATTACCACCCAATCTGAACCCATTGCCTTATCTGTGAAAAAAGCAAAAATGATTTCCGCACAAGATGTAGTATCTGCTAATGCTCAACTTAATACCACAACACAAAATCCACCCCCTCATAGCCTAGAAAAAAAGCCCCCTCAAACTGATAGTATCAACGCATCAAAAATGGTTTATCACTTTAGTGGTGCTAATCTTGCTATTGAAAAAGATAGAATACAATTATTAACCGAACACCATAGCAACAATGATTATCTCTGGCAGGGCATTGTCTATCTGTTAGGTATTGTAGTGCTAATTTTAGCCATCATACGCCGCCGTCAAATGGATCAGGATCCTGCTATAAAACAACAGCAACAACAATTACAACATATTATACGACAACTCAAATCGGTACACACAGCACAACAATTAGCCCACATATTACGAGAATTAATCGCTCATGCTCCCGCTCAGTTAGATTATCAAACTGTTGATAGCCTACTTGAACACTGTGATAACATGGTCTACGCTCCTACAGGCAAAAATGCAGCCATAGATACTGATATGAAAAAACAAGTTAAAGCGATTATAATACAACTTGAGGAACTCAAAGTATGAGATTATTATTACCCCGTTCTTTTTTTCAGATATTATTATTCCACTACATACTTTTTTTTACTCTCAATATCAATGCCCAAACACTACCTTCTCAACCTCAAAACATCGTTTCACAAGCTATTACCCTTTATACCCAAGCACAAAATGAGAAAGATTATGCTATGCGTTTAAACTATTTTAGCCAAGCTGAAAATCTATTTTCTCTTGCAGCGCAAACTATTCATAATCCAAAGTTATATACTAATTGGGGCAACGCCGCATTACAAGCTGAACATTTAGGCATTGCTATTTATGCTTACCGTAAGGCATTATTACTTGCACCGAATCATCTTCAAGCACAAAAAAATCTGTTACATGCCCGTAGCCTATTACCCACCTGGGTTCCTCATAAAACGCAACAAAATATTATCCATTCATTTATCTTTTGGGAAAAATTATCTAATAATGAGAAGCATTGGTTAGCAGCACTGAGTTTTTTTGTTTGCCTACTTTGTATAGCCATCAGTATTCGATGGCAACTCACTGTATTTAAAGGGCTTACTATTTTACCCGCTATTTTATTTATGGCTATACAATTTTCCATCCTTACTAAATTCTTGTTTCCTCCCCCACAACAAGCTGTCATTTACCAAAATGAAAGCATTGCTTATACCTCAGATTCTATCAATGCGCCACATAGCTTTAGCCAACCTTTACCCGATGGTATTGAAGTATCTATATTGGAAGAAAGAGATCAATGGGTACATGTTGAATTTACTAATCAACAAGATGCCTGGTTAAAAAAAGTGGCACTTAAAATATTGTAAGCTATAAAAAAGATATATCCTTTTATTTTTTTTGTTATACTTGAAAGCATACTTTCTGGAACGAAGTTGTATACCCAACATAGTATATATAG
>JALWRI010000008.1 GCA_026994225.1 Gammaproteobacteria bacterium
CATTAATAGGCTTAGGACTAAATTTATGAATATAAGCAATTATAAGCTTATTCAATTCATAAATAGAAAGGCTAATCCCTCTTTTTTGAGATTCTTCATACAATAAATCAACTAATTCATTTAACATCTGATCTGTCACGCTTTTTTCCCTTTCTTTTATATAAAAAATTATAACAATCCTCACAATATAAATGATCTACAACTTTATTGTTTTCCAGCCCAATAACTCCAATTTCAGCAATTTTTTTCTTGCATATCTCACAAAGATCTTCTTTTTTTTCTTTACCTGCCATACCGTTCTCCTATATTGAGTATAGCGTAAAACTGCCTTTTTTAATTAAAAAATCCTAATATTATTTATAGGAATAGGCCCGTTATATGTATCATGGGATACAATTGTTGAAAAATACAAGGTTTTTGGGATGCCAACTGCAAATTTAACTTCAGAAAAGAACTGGTGGTCTGTATTATTAACACCAATCCAAGTTCTACCAAGTGGTAGAATAGTTGTTAGTTCTACTAAGGGTTTGAAAGTTAAGCAATTGATATCATTATCAAAAGTGAATATACCGGCTAAACTATTCCAAATTAAAAAGGTATATTCAGATACAGAATTTGTAGTTGGAGAGCCAGATAGGGGTATTAACTCAACAGTAGTACCCACAGAATATAACGGTGGTTCAGCAGCCGTAAACCAACAACAACGGAATACAATAGCAGAAGGTTATGTAATTCGTTCGGTTTATGAGGAAGAACCAACGATGGCACTAAGAACTATTCCTGTAGATTGGTTGGGTAATGAATATACTAAATCTAATCCGTTCCCTGTAGATGCAGTCATAAACCTAGATTCAAATAATCCAGGTGTTTTGCACATTCAAAACGTAATAATAACCCAAGCAAATACAGAATATTCAATAACTGTGCCAGATAAGACTATACAATTTGGAATGAGATCCAGAACTCCTGCTAAAATCCAATACACTTTTACTCTTGGTGAAAGTGGTAGCAAATTCTGGACATTACCAATTGGAACAGTTTTAGAAGAAAAGGATTTATTCCTAGAAAATACTAAAATTTATTTAAGGACGAATAAACCTACAGTAATTGAGTTTAAAGCATGGGTGCAATAATTATAAAAGGAGAGACAAATGATTAGTAAAGAAAAATTAGATTTTGACCCCACTGATTCTAATACGGTCGCTGATAGTGATAGTATTGGGGCGTATGTTAGAGCTGGATCGGATGGCGATTTAATCGCTTCACAGACCATTAACAGTGAAGAATGGTTAAATACAGCCAGCGTACTTCATGACGAAAACGGGGCTGTTATAAACGATTCTAACCCTCTTCCTGTTGATGTTAAATCAAGTATTAGTGTAAATGTTGATTTAGACCATACAGAAGACAGCGTAAGACTTGGAGATGGTACAAACTATTTGACATCTACTACAGTAGGTACTGATATTGGTTTAGATGTTTATCTTATCAATTCTAGTTTAACTGTAACTGCTACAGATCTTGACATTAGAGATTTAGACTATAATTCTGATTCAGTAACAGTATATCAAGGAACTAATCCTTGGGTTGTTAGTGCTACTGACTTAGATATCAGAGACTTAACTCATGTATCTGACAGTGTTAAACTTGGCGATGGTACGAACCTTTTTACTTCACATAATGTTGGAAGTAACTATGGGCTTGATGTTTATGCATTAAATGATCCTTCAGTTGCCGATACTTCTGTAACTACTGAAGCGAAATCTGCTACATCAACACAATCAGCACTTGTTAGCTCTGTTCTTTCTAATAGAAAGTTCTTAATTGTTCAGAACTTAGGTAATAGAAAAGTTTATATAGCCGAATCTGGAGCAACTGATGCCGCCGCAACAGGGCTTAGATTATCCTCTGGTGCGGTAGCTGAATTTAGACTCGGTGCTAATGTTAATCTTGATGTTAAAGCTGCTGGTGGTACACAAGACGTTCGTATATTACAAGCTAGTTAATAACTTGGGGGCTTTGCCCCCTTTAACCAATAATATGAGGGATTTATGGGTAAATTTACAGAAGAAGATGTAAAAAATTTAACTAGTTTTGCACAATTTATAGCTGAAAAAGCTAAGTTTGAAGTAGACTGGGCCGAATCAGTTCAGTTGGCTAAGTATAATGTTTTTATTAGAGATTTAGCTAAAAAGATAAATTCTCATATTATGGAATTAACTAAAGTAACAGAAGAACCTAAAAAGAAAAAAGGTAAGAAATAATGTTTCAACCTTTAGATGGACCTAGTGAAC
>JALWRI010000009.1 GCA_026994225.1 Gammaproteobacteria bacterium
AACATAAAGAGCTTTCAACCATAATTAAAATATAAATATAAGGTATTTAAAAATGAAAAAAGTACAACAAGGTTTTACATTAATCGAATTAATGATCGTAGTTGCGATTATCGGTATTCTAGCAGCAATCGCATTGCCAGCTTATCAAGATTATATGGCACGTTCACAGGCTTCTGAGTCTGTTGTATTGTTGGATGGTGCTCGCACATACATTGAAGATAGAGTTGCAGTATCAGGTGATTTCCCAACATGGACTACATCAGCTAATGGTACTGAAGCAGCTGATTCTTCTGTAGCTGGTAGTGCTGCTGCCTTTGGTGTTAAAGCTGATGGTCAGTATGGTTTTATTGAAAAGTCTACTCAAGGTGCGTCTGTTGATGATGGCACTGTTGTATACAAATTTGATGCTACTGGTATTAATAAAAATATTCAATCAGCTACTGTGACTTATACTCGTACAAGTGGCACAGGTGCTTGGGCATGCACAACTTCATTAGCAGCACAATATAAGCCAAAAGGTTGTTCATAAATTTAAATTAGTAGTCTAGCTATATAATTTAAAAGGCATAAAGACAGGGAATATTTCCCTGTCTTTAGTTGTTTGTAAAATATGCTTATTGGTTTTAATATGAGGAAGAAAGATCAAGGCTTTACGTTAATTGAACTAATGATCGTAGTGGGAGTTATTGGTATTTTATCAGCAATTTCACTGCCTGCTTACCAAGTATTAGTTATTCGTTCTCAAGTAGCAGAATCCATAGTATTATTAGATTCAGCAAAAGTTAATACTGATGATAGTGTTGTTATTTATGGCTCATTTCCAAGTAATCAAGCCGAATTAGTTGCACTAAATACTAACATTTTAGGAGTTTATGGAAGTATTACTGGGGTATCTGATATAAATGATGATGCGGGTAGTATTATTTATAAGCTAAGTAGTAGTAATGTTAATAAAAATATCCAAAATAAATCAGTTTGGTACACACGTACAACATTAACGGGTGAATGGTCTTGCTACACTGATTTAGCTCAACTCTATGCAGTAGGTGACTGTACTACAATTAGCACCGCACCAATTGGTAGTTAGCACTTATTCAAATAAATTAATGGAGATAAAGCATGTTAAAACAAAAATTAAAAGCCGCCTTAGTCCATTTGGCCATTAGTGCCTTTGTTATTACAACCTTTTTATTGCTTACCTTTTTTATCTGGTATCCATCATCATATGCAGAAATGAATGGTTTAAAAAATATAATTCATTTACTAATAGGCATAGATTTGATTTTAGGTCCACTGCTCACTTTTATTATATTTAAAAAAGGCAAGTCTAGTTTAAAATTTGATTTAAGCGTTATTGCAATTATTCAACTAGCAGCACTTTCTTATGGTGCTATTGCAGTTTATCAAGGGCATCCTGTTTATGTTGTTTATGCAGGTGACCGTTTTGAGCTAGTTTCTGCCGTAGATGTTAATCCAGAAAAAGCAAAAATAGATGAGTTTAAGGTATCAACATTTGGCTTTCCAAAAGTTGCTTATGCAAAGATGCCTGATGATATAAAAACCAGAAATAACTTGCTCTTTAGTGATGATATAGAAGAACATCCTGAATATTATCAACCACTTAATAAGTACATAAATGAAATTGTAAAACATGCGATTGATCCTGCTAAACTTTTTGTAACTGAGGATAAAAAAGAGAAGCTAAATCGTTTTTTAAATAATAATAATGTGGATAATTTTGCCTTTTTTCCCTTAGTTGGTAAGGAAAAAGATGCTGTAATGGTTGTATCGCGTGAAACAGGTGAAATTGCAGGAACTATTGATATTGACCCTTGGGTGAGAGGTTGATTATAAACTCTAACTAACTTACATCTGAATCAGTGACTTTACTACGTTGTAATAAAAAGTCACTGATTCATGATTATTATTTAAAATGGAAAGCCTCCACCCATTCCTCCAGGTGGCATACCCGGCATACCACCGCCACCTTTCATCGCTTGCATCATTTTACGCATTCCGCCTTTTTTGAATTTTTTCATCATTTTACTCATTTGTTTGTGTTGCTTGAGTAGGCGGTTTACGTCTTGAATTTGTAAGCCACAGCCGTTTGCTATGCGGCGTTTTCGAGAGCCTTTGATTATGTCGGGAAAGCGACGTTCTTGGGGGGTCATGGAGTTGATCACAGCAACCATTCGATTAACTTGCTTTTCTGCATCGTCACCTTTTATTGCTTGGGTCATTTTTCCCATGCCGGGTAGTTTGTCCATCAGA
>JALWRI010000010.1:0-81495 GCA_026994225.1 Gammaproteobacteria bacterium
ATCCCTAATGCTTTTAAAGATGAATTTGGCAATATCTATATAAAAGAAATTAAAGAAGAAAAACCGGATAGTGTTGCTATTTATTGTAGAGTATCTTCTTCATAAAATAAGGATAATTTAGAAAAACAAAAACAAAAGGAACGTTTAGTATCATATTGTTTTAGAATGTGCATCGGGTTTAAACGTCCCAAACTGATCAAACTGTTAACTAAAAAAGAGGTTACTCGAATTGTAGTTGAACATCATGATAGATTGACCCGATTTGGTTTTAATTATATAAAACATTGGATGCAAGAAAAAAATGTCTTGATAGAAGTCGTTAATCAAGCTGATAATGATCGTGACGATTTAATGAAAGATTTTGTTAGTCTGGTGACTTCGTTTACAGCTCGACTCTACGGACAACGTAGGACTAAAAGAAAAACGGAACAATTAATTAAAGAATTAGAAAAGACGTAAAACGATGCAATTAGTAGAGCAACATATTATTAATAAGCAGCATGATCTATTTGCAGAAGTAGATCAGTTAGCGTTTGCTTCTAAAAATCTTTATAACTATGCTAATTATGTTATTCGTCAAACATTTATTAAAACAGGGGAGTATGACTATTATGCTCACAGCTTCCATTCAAGGTTATTATTTTTCCCGTCCCTTACCCGCACAAGCTATGCAAGAATTTTTACTCAATTATAAAAATAATAAATTCTCCTCTACAAAAGATAATACGCTATCTTGCTAATATTCTGTCGCTACGTTAGGATATTTTGTTATAAGATATATTTTAACTCACTATGGTAAATCATTATGGAATTAGCACCATCACTTGCTATCGTTATGGATAAAATACATAGTGGTATAGTATTTACTGATTTAGAAGGACATCTCTATTTTTTAAATCGTACTGCTCGTAATATTTTGGGTTTAACAGCAGGACATTTTTTACCCAAAAGATTTTTTCATTGGTATCAAACTGATCCGCTTGCAATAGATCGTTTATTATTTACCCCTTCTGAATATATTTATGAAATAATAGATTATGCACCATCTATCCAGTTACATACTTATTTTTATCATTTTGAAGATGATTACTTATTAATCAATTTTTGGAAAGCAGAACAAAATTCCACAGCAAACTCTTTGCCCTCTCCCCCTCTGGTTAATACTTCCATACCGGATATTTCTCATTTTCAAACACTTTGGCAAGTATTTCCGCACACTTTAGTATTAATAGATCAGCAATATCAACAATTAGAAAATAATCAAGGTATTACCCAATCCTGCTGTTACCATCTCTTTGATCATCAGCAACCTTGTAAAGAATGCCCTTTAAAACCAGGATTAAGTTATTATCCTAATATTGGACATCAACATAACAGTGAATATTTTACTGAAAGTATTATTCCTATACCTAATAGTAAACGCTATATCTTATTAATAGAAAATACCTCTAAAAAAGTTGCCACATTACAAACTATCAAACAACAAACAAAACATTTACAACAGCAAAAAGATAAATTAGAAGAAAAAAATCAACATATCAAAACACAAGCTAGCTTAATAGCACAGTTATTTGATATTAATCGTTATATGCATACCAATACTAATATCCAAAATGTAATTAAACACTTTATTAGCACATTACAGGATCAAATCAATGCCAGTGCTATTTTATTATTTGTTAATGATTACCAATCTCAAATATGGCTTACAGAAACACTATCTGTTGATCCCTTAGTCACCGAATTTATTAAAAAAAAATATCAAGAACAATTAACTCAACATCACTTTAATAAAGTATTTCCTTTAGCAGAACTTCCCTGGCCAAAAACGCAAATTAAACAATTTATTTTAAAAGAAAAACAACAACAAAATGGTTTTTTAATTATTATTACTGAAGATAATCAACATGATTTATTACTCTCTCTTTATAGTGATTCTTTAGCCGCTTATTTACACTCTTGTAATTTAACACGTACTATTGCCAAAATGGCTAATATTGATAGCTTAACAGAATTATATAATCGTGATTATTTTATACGTAAAGTAAAAAAACTAACCGCACAGAAAAAGCCTTTTTCTATTATTCTAGCTGATGCGAATGGCTTAAAAAAGATTAATGATAATTATGGACATTATCATGGTGATGCCTACATAAAAAAAATAGCATATTGCTTAAAAGAAAGCATTCAAACTGATTATCCTGATGCTCGAGTATGTCGTATTGGTGGTGATGAATATAGTATTATATTACCCGATATATCATATCAACAATGCGACACTATTATCTTGCAAATAAAAACCTATAATACCCAACAACAGCTAACGATTGATGATACGCTCACTATTCCTGTTAGTCTTAGTCTTGGTGCAGCTAGTTATCCTGAACAACAGGAGGTAAAAGAGTTATTAAAGCAAGCTGATAACCTTATGTATGCAGATAAAAAGGCCTATTATCAAGAGCAAGAAAAGATGCCTAATGGCCAAGAATAATATAGACTTTTCCTTGCTTTATAAAAATATCTTGTAATATATTTTTGGCTAATTTTTGCTGTATATCTTTATCTTTAAAAATAAAAACAGGATGATTATCAAAATAACTTATAACCAAAGGATTTAATATTGCATTGATCTTTTTCATGTTAGCGTGAGAAATATCATTAATACGTAATGCATGTACCATGACTTCAACAAAGTAAATACTGTGATTATCTTGCTGATAACGTAACTTTCCTGCTATATCTACATATCCATGCAAGACATTATCTACTGCATTTGATATCAATATCCGAAATTGTGGTAATTGGACTGTTAGCTGTAATTGAAAACGTAAATTATCTTCTTTATCTGATAATAATACTTTCGGCTGTGTCAGTATCAAGGTAGTAAATAAGGCCGATTTTTTTAGTGGAAATTTTTTAGCCACTTGATATTGAATATCACCTGCTTCGAGGACAATTGTATGCGATACAAAATACAACCATACACCTACTGCAAATAATGATAACAATATAGTAAAAATAATACCTATCTTAAATTTTTTTAACATTTTTATAACACGAATAAATCCCTTACATCAAAACAGGGTATAAATAAATGGTGCTACCGCAGAACCTTCTGCCAAAAACAAAATACCTCCTAATAATAACAGCAGTAAAATAATCGGTGCTAACCAGAACTTTTTACGTTCTTTCATAAAATCCCATAAATCGTGCAATAAATCGATCATTAAAAAGGTCTCCTCATGTGTACTTGTGCATTGTGCTGATGATGGATAACACGGTACGAATTACAGCCTTTATTCCAACAACGTTGCATCGGATCTTTTTGCATTATACGCATCAATAACCCTATTGGTAACAGGATAAAAATAAAAACCAGGGTCAAAATAATACGGGAATTTATCTTACCTGAAAATTGGGCAAATTTCATCCAATAGGTATATATCATTGTTAATATTTGTGGGCTAAGTATTGCCATCAATAATAATAATAATGCCACACCTAACGGCCAATAAGGGATAGCATAATTCCATATCCAGGGTAAAAGAATACAAAATATCAGTATCAGTATTACACCGGTGCTTATTGCAAACTTTATTATCTCTTGCTTATCTTTAATCAAGTTGAAATTCCTCTTGCCAATGAGATTTATCTTCAAACTGAGGTTGTTTTGATTTATCTAAAATAAAATTTTCTATCACTAAATAATCCATTTCTGTACGCATAAAACAGCGGTATGCATCATCAGGACTTTCTACTATTGGTTCACCACGTACATTAAATGATGTATTCACTAACACCGGACACCCCGTTAATTGATAAAACTGTGTTAATAATTGATGGAAACGGGGATTTGTTTGTTTATGTACAGTTTGTACTCTTGCCGAATAATCGACATGAGTAATGGCTGGTAAATCTGAACGAGGGATATTGAGTTTCTCAATCCCAAATAAATGTTGTTGTTCTTCTGTCAGCGTTTTTCTACGTTGCTTAATAATCGGCGCAACAATTAACATATAAGGGCTTACTGTATCTAATTCAAATACATTATGTACTTCTTCGGCTAATACCGCAGGAGCAAATGGGCGAAAAGACTCTCGATACTTAATCTTTAAATTCATCGTCGATTGCATCGTTATATTACGTGGATCACCTAAAATAGAACGTCCTCCTAGTGATCGAGGGCCAAATTCCATACGCCCTTGAAACCAACCTACAACCTTACCTTGATCTAATAATTTTGCTACCTGTTGAAATAAGGCTGCATCATCTAATTGTTGATAACTTGCCTGATAGTGATCTAATTGTGTCCTGATTGTTGCCTCTTCATATTGCGTACCTAAATAAGACCCTAGCATGGCATCGGGTTGTTGTACTTCTCGGGCTTGCTGATGATATTCATACCATGCTGATAATGCACATCCTAATGCTCCCCCAGCATCTCCTGCTGCTGGTTGAATCCAAA
Source organism: Gammaproteobacteria bacterium (assembly GCA_026994225.1). Classification (GTDB taxonomy): domain Bacteria; phylum Pseudomonadota; class Gammaproteobacteria; order GRL18; family GRL18; genus JALWRI01. The sequence continues at coordinate 4,466 of JALWRI010000010.1, forward strand.
TAGAACGAAATATCCCCGCTCGCAATAATTGCCCATTAGCAACACAATTGAGTGCTACCCCCCCAGCTAAACATAAGTTATCTAACTGTGTTTCCTGCTGGATTGTTTTTGCCAAACGTAATACTACTGTTTCAGTCACTTTTTGAATAGATGCAGCAATATCCATTTCACGTTGACTAATAGGGGTTTCAGGAGTTCTTACTGGTGCACCAAATAATTGATCAAAATGTGCGTTAGTCATCGTTAAACCGGTACAATAATTAAAATAACGCATATTTAATCGAAATGTCCCATCGGCTTTTAAATCCAGTAAATGTTCTAAAATTAACTGCACATATTTAGGCTCTCCATAGGGTGCAAGCCCCATTAATTTATATTCACCAGAATTTACTTTAAATCCGGTATAATAAGTAAAAGCAGAATATAACATTCCTAATGAATGCGGAAAATCTAATTCCCATAATAATTTTAAATGATTACCATCACCTTCCCACACCGAAGTGGTAGCCCATTCTCCTACCCCATCCAAACATAATACGGCTGCTTTTTCATACGGACTAGGAAAAAAAGCCGATGCGGCATGAGATTGATGATGTGCTGCAAAAAGTAGATCGGGTAATTCTTTGATTGTACTTTCTGCTAATTGAGACAATGCTTTTTTTAATACTGATTTTAAATATAATTTCTCTTTTAACCATACGGGTAAAGCAACAAGAAAAGAACGTAAACCTTTGGGTGCATAGCTTAAATAAGTTTCTAGTAAGCGTTCAAATTTTACTAAAGGTTTATCATAAAAGACAATATTTTCTAAATCTAGCAAGGTTATTCCAGCCGCTTGTAAACAATATTGAATCGCATTTTCAGGAAAACTTTCATCATGCTTTTTACGAGTAAAACGTTCTTCTTGTGCCGCAGCAATAATATGTCCATCATGTATAATAGCTGCTGCACTATCATGATAATATGCTGATATTCCTAAAATATACATACTCTCGTATCCTAAAATAACCCTGATTAAAGTACCCATTTTATAATTTACATTGATACTTGTATAGCGAAAAAATAACCCTGATAAAATGTATGTTATGCTCAATGAGCTTGAAATTTTACCCATAAAGTGCTAAAAACATCTCTTATGCAAGAAAAAATAACGAGTATAAGTTAAGATAGTAGATAGCTATTTTCCCTGTAGGATTAACAACATCTAATGCCAATGGATGCAATACAATGAGAGATAAACCCCTGACGCTTATCATCGATCATAATAACGAAGATAGAGCTATTTTAAAAAACCTCTTACTTGAATTATCCTATGATACAATAGAAGCTGCACAAACTATGCAAGGCATTGATCTGGCACATAGTCATAAACCTGATCTGATTTTTCTTGAAGTACAACAAAATGATTTAGATAGCTTTCAAACCGCAAGCCTGTTACAAAGTGATCCGGCTACCTATATGTTGCCTATTATCTTTATTTCTGAACTCAATAACCGTTTTAGTATCCTCAAAGCAATACAATCAGGTGGCAGTGATTACCTTTACAAACCACTTAAAGCAGAAACATTACAACAAAGTGTACAACGTATAGTGACCTGGCACAAGTTATATCACAAGAGCTTGCAAGCATCTCAAGCCCATACAAAAAAATTAACGGCAATACATGATATTCTTACCCAGTTTAAAGTATTACATACTGTAAAAGAAATGAAACAATCTTTAGAAAAACACAGTATGCATAGTTTAGACAACTTGCATAAAGTACGTACGCATATTGAAGAATATGAAGAAGATGCTGCATTAAATGCTATTGCTGAAACAGAAATTTCTTTACAATTTACTGATAGAGTAAGCCAACAACTGAATGAATTTGCTAAAATTGTAACAGAAATACAAATACTTATAGATGATAAAGAGGCACTCATTCAGCAAAATGAAAGAGATGCACTACGACGCTCCAGTACCGATTCAGTATTACATGATAAACAACAAAACCATGAAAATATTGATAATTTACTCAAAAAACTAGATCTTTAAATTAACCTTATCTCTCAATTTGTAATATTATGTCTCAATCCGAAAACACGGCTTTATTATCATTATTTGGCGCACATTATTATCAAACACATCATCCTCATATCGTTACCGCACAAAGTGATGACCTCTATTATTACACTACCTATATAGGGCAACACACTATCCATATTGAAGTTGGTGATTGTGTCTATTGGTTATCAGATGATCAATCTACGGCATATCTACAAAAAGGCGCGCATACTTTACAAAGCAAACATATTGCCACCTGCATTCGTGGTTATATGCCGGATAATAAAAGTGCCAGTGTAACTGGACGCACCACACTCCCATATGTGAATGGCTGTTCAAGTAAACAAATTTTCCCCCCTGAGCGACCTGGCGATCCAACCTTACAATTACTCAATATCCCTCCTTTTTCCTCTGAACAAGTCCATCATATACATTCCACTGTGCGTATCGCTTATATTTTATCGGGCTATGGAAAAAGTGTTATTGGTATACAAGAAAAAGTGGTTACTGAGGATTTATTTCCCGGAAAAGTAATTATCTTGGAAAAAATGTGCCCCCATCACTTTGAAACGCATGATCAACCTTTACGGGTACTCCCTTTACACATCTATAGCACTGTGGGTCATCAAGAAAAAAATCATCCCATGTTTAACGGCACTCAACTTATTGAGTGAAATTTACGATAATCGCCCTTATATTTTCTTTTGTGCTATAATATCTTGTTATCCTGGCACAGGTTAATACCCCCTTATATTTATTCCAGCAGCTACAAAACAGGTTGAATTAATGGTACTTGAAGACTCAACACAATCCCAAATAAAACTATTAATTGTCAAAGGTAAAGAACAAGGTTACCTTACTTATGCTGAGGTCAATGACCATTTACCCAATGACATTGTTGAACCTGAACAAATAGAAGAAATCATCACCATGATAAACGATCTGGGGATTATCGTCTATGAGCATATTCCCGATGCAGATGATTTAATCGTTATTGCAGAGCAAGATACAGGTGAAGAAACGGCAGAAGAAGCAGCTGCCTTACTCAATATTGATTCAGAGTTTGGGCGTACTACCGATCCAGTACGTATGTATATGCGGGAAATGGGTTCTGTTGAATTACTCACTCGTAAAGGTGAAATTGTTATAGCAAAACGTATCGAAGAAGGGATTCGACAAATGTTTTGTGCGATTGCTTCCTTTCCTGAAACGGTAGATACCTTATACAAAGAATATCAATTATATGAAGCAGGTGAAAAACGCCTTAGTGATATTTTTAGCGGTCAAGGCTTTCATCAAAATTTAGAAGATGAAGATGCACTTAACAATGAATTAGAAAGTGATAGTATAGACGCAAATATTGACACCGATGTAGAAGAAGGAGATGGCCCCGATCCAGAATTAATCAAAGAGCATATACAAAAATTATGCACCTTAAAAGTAGAATTAATCAATAGCCTTGATAGCTATGGTCTGGATGATAAACATTGTACTGATTTACGTGAAAAAATTTCAGATGAATTTATGCAACTCAAATTAGTACCCAAAGTCAATGAATTACTCATTCAGGGCTTGCGTCATAAAATTGAGCGTATCCGTGAATATGAACATATTATTATGCATATTTGTGTCGATAAAGCCCACATGCCCCGCAAAAAATTTATTACCTCATTTCCTCAAAATGAAACCGATCTAAGCTGGTTAGAAAAACATATTAATGCAGATAAACCATACTCTGCTGTTTTAAAAGAGCATCAAGAAGAAATTCAGCGTGCCCAACAAAAATTAATCAGTATTGAAAAAGAATCCCATATGAGCATTACCGGCTTAAAAAATATTAACCGACAAATGAGCATAGGGGAAGCAAAAGCACGCCGAGCAAAAAAGGAAATGATCGAAGCAAACTTACGTTTAGTTATTTCCATTGCTAAAAAATATACCAATCGAGGATTACAATTTTTAGACTTAATTCAAGAAGGTAATATCGGTTTAATGAAAGCCGTAGATAAATTTGAATATCGCCGTGGTTATAAATTCTCTACTTACGCAACATGGTGGATACGTCAAGCGATTACTCGTTCTATTGCAGATCAGGCAAGAACTATCCGTATTCCTGTACACATGATTGAAACTATTAACAAACTCAATCGTATCTCTCGACAAATGTTACAAGAAATGGGACGAGAAGCTAGTCCAGAAGAATTAGCCGAGCGAATGGAAATGCCAGAAGATAAAATACGTAAAGTGCTAAAAATTGCTAAAGAACCTATTTCAATGGAAACCCCCATCGGTGATGATGAAGATTCACATTTAGGTGATTTTATTGAAGATTCTAATGTCCAATCACCGTCTGATTCTGCTACTGGAGAAGGATTACGAGAAGCAACGCAATCTATTTTAGAAGGTCTTACTGCAAGAGAATCTAAAGTATTACGGATGCGTTTTGGCATTGATATGAATACTGACCATACCTTAGAAGAAGTAGGTAAACAATTTGATGTAACAAGAGAGCGTATTCGTCAAATTGAAGCAAAAGCCTTACGCAAATTGCGTCATCCAAGCCGCTCAGAATTATTACGCAGCTTCATGGGAGAAGATTAACTACCGTTATCAATAGCTAAACAACAAAATACCATACTGCGTTGTCAACCTCCAAAGATCAATAAGGGACAAGGATGTCCTATTTTCAAATAATATGCTTTATTTAAGCGTACCAAAGTATCACCTGGAAATTGGAAGCACCGCTTAGAATGTGCTAGCATTTAGGATAAATAGCTTTCACTAAGGAGATGCCCCTCAATGCAACGCTCTATACTTCCCTCAATATTATCTCTCATAAGCTATAGCTTATTTTTTAGCCATGCTTTATTTGCACAGCAAATTGATTTACACGTTGCCTTAGCGCATCCAACATTAATCGCTAATGCCCCTCAAAAAACCTATTTAAAAGTTTCCCTGACCGGTTTTGCACTCCAAAATACGCAACAACGTGCGCCTGTCAATGTTGCTATCGTACTCGATAAATCCGGTTCTATGGGAGGAGAAAAAATACAGCAAGCAAAACTTGCTGCCATACATGTCTTAGAGCGTTTAGATAAACAAGATATTGTTTCGGTTATAGCTTATGACTCTAAGGTGAAAGTGATTATTCCTGCCACTAAAATTACCGACAAAAACAGCCTGGTTCAGAGCATTAAACAATTACAAGCTAATGGCTCTACAGCGTTATATGATGGCGTGAATAAAGGTGCAAGTGAAATTCGTAAATTTTTACAAAAAAATCAAGTCAATCGAGTGATCTTACTGTCTGATGGTATTGCTAATATCGGCCCTAGCCAACCTAGTCAGTTAGCTGTATTAGGACAAGAATTAATTCAAGATAATATTTCTGTTACTACTATTGGACTAGGGTTGGGATACAATGAAGATTTAATGACGGCTCTAGCTAATAATAGTGACGGTAATCATGCCTTTGTAGAACATGCCAGTGATCTAGTCAAGATTTTTAATCAAGAATTTGGTGATGTTTTATCCGTTGTAGCACAAGAAGTAGATATTACTATTCAATGTGCAACAAATATTCGTCCCCTACGAGTATTAGGACGTAAGGCAACTATTCAGGGACAAAATGTACATATATACCTCAACCAGCTATATAGTCAACAGGAAAAATATTTTCTTTTAGAGGTGGAAATCCCAGCACAAACTATCAATAGCAAAGAGGATATCGCAACAGTGCATGTGAGTTACAGTAATCTTTCAACACATAGCATGGATAAACTAAGTAGTCAAGTTTATGCCAGCTTTAGCAACTCTAAAGAAGAAGTAAAATCTAACACCGATACGCAAGTATTACGCTCTGCGATACAACAAATAGCAATAGAAAAAAATGAACAGGCCGTCAAGCTAAGAGATCAAGGTAAAACCAGCGCAGCCCGTCAATTATTAAAAGACAATGCGTTATACTTAAAAAAACATGCCCAAGAGTATAATGCACCGGAACTAGAGCTACAAAGTATCCAAAATATACAAGATGCCGAAAAATTAGATAGTAGTAACTGGAAAAAACAACGTAAATTGATGCGTAAAGAGCAATATAAAATGAAAACTCAACAAAGTTACTAAAGCACATATTGCGCTATCGTTCGATATAAGGTATCTCTTTTTATAGGCTTACTCAAATACGCGTTCATGCCAGCATTCAGGCACTTTTCTTCATCTCCTTTCATAGCATTTGCTGTCATGGCAATAATAGGGAGATGAGATTTATGTAATTTTTTACGGATAAGTGTCGTAGCTTCCAAACCATCCATAACAGGCATTTGCATATCCATTAGTACTACATCATAATGATTTTCTCGTATATACTCTAATGCAATTTTACCATTTTCGGCAATATCCAATGTAGCCCCTACTATTTCCAACATTTTACTTGCCACTATCTGATTCACCTTATTATCTTCAACTAACAAGATCGACAAATGGGAAAAATTATACTCTTCCCCTATTTTGTGTACATCCTCTTGTTGATCATTAGTAGACATTACTGAAGAAATATCTACATCCTGTAATGGTCTATTCTCTGAAGCAACAGTATGGGTAATTACATTAAATTGAAAGCTACTGCCTTTATCTAATTGACTAATAACAGTTAAATCTCCTCCCATTAGTTCCACTAATTGTTTGGATATGGTTAAACCTAATCCGGTACCACCGTATTTGCGGGTTGTTGACGAATCTGCTTGCGTAAATGACATAAAGACATGCTGTAATTGCTCTTCAGACATCCCAATACCGGTATCTGTAACACTAAATTGCAGGTCATATTCATTCTCGGTTAATGATGCCCCTTTAATAGTTAAAGTAATTCCTCCAGTTTGTGTAAATTTAATCGCATTACTACACAAATTAATCAGCACTTGCTTAATCCTTAACGGATCACCCATTAATGTAGTGGGAATATCCTTATCCAGGTATAAACACCAAGATAACCCTTTTTCCTCTAATTTAGGTTTAATTAAGCTACTTATTTCAGTAATTAATTTTTTTAATAGAAAAGGCACCCATTCAATATCTAATTTACTTGCTTCAATTTTAGAAAAATCTAATATATCATTGATAATAGATAATAAATTACTGGAAGCATTATCAATATTTTCCAAATAGTTATTTTGTGCTTTAGTTAACTTTGTAGTCTGTAATAAGTGCGTAAACCCCACAATCGCATTCATAGGGGTACGTATTTCATGGCTCATAGTGGCTAAAAAATTACTTTTAGCCCGTGTTGCATGTTCTGCTCTTAATACTGCTTGCTGTAACGATGCCGTTCTTTCATCCACTAATTGATTAAGTTCTTTATTTCTATCTTTAATCTTTTTATTTGCGGCATTTAATTCTTGCGAATTTATTTCTAAGGTATGTTTAATAAAATCAAGTTCAGTATAATGCTCTTCATAGGTATCAGATATTAATTGTAATAATTGCAATACTTCATCAGGTAGCGTTTGATAATCAAATTTACGACTATAAATACGCCGTATTTGCTTTAGCAATAACTTATGCATAACATTTATTACCTGATGTCAGTTTTTACTTCCCGTTGTGGATACAAGGTAATTAGCATCGTTATTGTAATCACTCATTCTCTTCATATATCACTGTTAATGTCATCGTCTGATTGTGCAACTTACATTCTTTAATATGATCTTCAAAAGGTGCAATTTCACCATAGGAATAATACCCTACTAATTGTACTTGATCACCTAAAATTTCGGCAACAGCTTCAAGTTCTTCCTCCACTAATTGACTTAAAACAATCTTCCGACCAATGCAACTTACCACTAATCCCAAACCTGAATGATCGGTCAGAGTTTTAATTTGCTGTGCAGCAATCCCTGCTCCATCGATTAGTATATCAATATTAGGCTGCATTAACCTTGCCTGATAGCCTTCAGGAACATCCCCGGCAAAAGTAATTGATTGTTCTGTTTCATCTATTGATAATAAGGTACGAATAACCGGCAATTCACCTTCTTTAGACCAAATACTCAATGGAAAACGTAAACCACTATGTGGCAAATCAGAAGCGTATTGACCCAAGTAGCGTTTATATAATTGTAATACCGGTTCATTATCAATTTCATATAACACATTTTGTTTTGATCGAGTAATTAACCGTTCTGTACCAAACTCACTCCATCCCCCATAACAACCACTGGAAATGACCAATTTTTCTCCATAAAATCCAACCGCTACCACACAACATTGCCGAGGGGCTTGATTTGCTATCACCCAGGTTTCCTGGAAACGATCACCATCTCCTGCTAAACCACCACTAATTGGAACTTTACTCGCTTTATTAATCCCTCGTACTAATTCAGAACCATTAATCAATAACCCATCGGATAAAACAAAAATATGTTTTAACTTGGGATCATCTAATTGCTCTACTAACTGTGCAGATAAACTTTCAATATTATCACCACTATTAAAATCAAAATGTGCCATCTTCACCCAAGCAGAAGAAAATTGGACTGCACTTGCGACTAAAGGTACATCAACTAATTCAATTCCAAGAATATTTGCAGACGTGGAACAACCAATAATCATCGCATTGGGATACATTTTTTGTAATGTATGAAAATATCTTTCCTGTTTAAATATAGCTGTTGTACCAAAAATATAGACTAACTGTGCCTGTGATGGATCACTAATGTGTACTTTATCTCGTTGCCATAGATTATTTATCAGTTTCAATGTATCAATTTGCATTCGTATTTCTCTATATTCACACATATAAACTATGCCTGTTAGCTATTATTAATGATTTGCAAGCACAGTTATAATATGTATAAACTACAAAAAATTATTGCTGTGGAGCAATAAAGCCTTCAGGTTGCTTACTTTCCTCTGTATTGAAAAAAAAGTTATTCATTTCTTTTTCCAAAAATTCCCGATGTTTTGGATCAATAGGAGTGAGCCGATACTCATTCATCAGCATGGTTTGATGTTTTACCCAAGCCTGCCAGGCTTCTTTTGATACATTATCAAAAATTTTTTTACCTAGTTCTCCTGGATAAGTCAGTCGCTCTAAACCTTCTGCCTCTTTACCTAACTTTACACATTGCACCATTCTTGTCATACTTTACTCCTTTGAGTTAATAAATGTATTTAATAATTGTTCAATTGGCTTTGCCAAGCCTATTTTTTTAGTAAAGTTATACCAGATTTGTTGTTCAGCTTCCATAACTTGTAATACTGATCGGTGTAGTAACACCTTATAGACTGAAATATCCCAATGAAAATGGCTAAAAGTATGCCTAAATTGATATGCGCTAACGGCTTCTTTCGACCATTTACTATCAGCACCAAAATAAGATGCCATCACCCTATCGATACTATCGCTTTCTTGCCATTCAGGTAAACTCCATAATCCACCCCAAATGCCATACTCAGGACGTTTATATAAAAATATATGTTGCTGGGTATTATAAATTAATAACAGATTCACCGATTTAATGGGTAAGGATTTTTTGCGTTTTTTTTCTGGATACATGGCAATGCTATCTTCTTTAAATGCCTGACAACACTGTTGTAAGGGGCATTGTGAACAGTTTGGACGAGTACCTGTACACACTGTCGCTCCTAAATCCATCATTGCCTGATTATACTCTGCAAACTGTTCAACTGGTGTATACGTATCCGCTAAATCCCATAAACGCTTTTCTACTGCACGTAATCCCGGCCATCCAGCAACAGTAAAACACCGTGTTAATACTCTTTTTACATTAGCATCTAAAATAACAGCTCGTTGTTGTAAAGCAAAAGATAAAATTGCTCCTGCAGTAGAACGCCCTACCCCAGGAAGAGCCATTATAGCATCCAAGGTCTCTGGAAATACCCCACTTTGTACTATCTGCTGTGCCGCTTTATGTAAATGACGCGCTCTAGCATAATAACCTAATCCCGACCACAAATGTAATACCTTATCTAACGGTGCATCAGCTAAATCCTCTATAGTAGGAAACTGTTGTAAAAAGCGTTGATAATAAGGAATAACGGTTGCTACCTGTGTTTGTTGCAACATGATTTCAGATAACCAAACCCGATATGTATTTCTATTTTGCTGCCACGGCAAATTTTTACGTCCATGTTGGGCAAACCAGGTTAATACCTGATAAGTAAACTCTTGCATTGTTTTTTCTCACATTGTATCCATCACATTAAAGGAAAAGGTATTTACTTTACTCACTACCGGCTGACTAAAGAACTTTTCTCTTTAAACTTTACGCAATATCTAAAAGATTTGCTATTATATGGCGGTAATAATATCTGCAATTTTTTATTTTCCGTTTAGGGAATAGTTATGTTACTCACCGATGTACGTGTTACTAATTACCGTTCTATTGAAGATAGTGGTCTAGTTACGATTGATCCTGATGTTACTATTTTTGTAGGACAAAATGAATCAGGAAAAACGGTCTTTTTAAAAGCCTTATATGCTTCAGAGCCAGTTGAAAACCATACTCATTATGATATTACTACCGATTATCCACGTAAGCATTTAATAAAATATCGTAAACAACACCAACAATCCCCCGCACAAGTTACCAGCTTTTGCTACGAACTAGATGAAGATGAAATCCATACCATCAATGCTGATTTAGATATGGAATTAATTGAAACTTTTCAATTTACAGTCCATCACAATTATAAAAATGAACGCACTATTGCCTTATCCATACCAGAAATTCCTTATATTAAGGCATTAGTCAAACAATATGCTTTGCCTACCGCTGTAAAAAATAAATTACTCAAACAAACCACATTACGTAATGTCTTTAAAGTCCTCCATGATATAGAACCAGATGAAGAATCATTACAATTATTACAATCTTTACAAGAAAAGTTCCAACTCAATAGCCATAGTTGGCCTAATTTATTAGAACAATATATCTGGACACAACACCTCGTTGCACACATCCCTAAATTTCTTTATTTTGACGAATATAAATTACTCCCTGCCAAAATCAATCTATTACATCTATCACAACGTTATGAAAAAGATCAATTAAATGAAGAAGAAAAAACCTTGCTAGGTTTACTACGCCTTGCAGATATTGACGTAGATGAACTCCTCGATGAACAAGGTTATGAAGATTGCCAAGCTAAACTAGAGGGAATATCTAATTCTATTACCGATCAAGTCTTTGATTATTGGAAACAAAAAGAAGATATTGAAGTACAATTTGATATCAAAGCAGATAATAGCGATCATCCTCCATTTAATCAGGGTAAAAATCTGTATATTCGTATTAAAAATTTACGCAATCGGGTCAGCCTACCTTTTAATCAGCGTAGCGAAGGGTTTGTGTGGTTTTTCAGCTTCATTGCCTGGTTTGATAGTATCAAAGAAACCATCAATGCTAACCGAGATATTATCTTACTCCTGGATGAGCCAGGCATAGCACTCCATGCACTGGCACAAGCTGATTTACTCAATTATATTGATGATTTAGCACAAGCACATCAAATTATGTACACGACCCATTCTCCATTTATGCTACATAGTGATAAATTATCACAGGTACGTATGGTAGAAGATAAAGGGGATGATGGCACAAAAGTCAGTGCAGATATTTCACAATTTGATTTTAAAACACTTTATCCCTTACAGGCTTCTTTAGCCTATAAATTACTCAGTGATACCTTAATCACACCACCGAGTTTATTAGTCCCTGATGTGACTGATTTATTATTTTTACGTTTTTTTTCTAATTATTTACAAAAGCAAAAACGTTGCTATTTAGATCATCGTGTTACCATCACCCCAATGGGAGGTATCCAAAAACTTGCCGCCTTTACCGCATTATTGAAAAACCATACTGCCCTCTACTTACTCTTAGATTATCAAAAAGATAACCCAGAAGCCTTACAATTATTAGAAAACTCACATTTAAAACATTGCAATTTTATTCAAAGTAGTCATATTCTCAATTATGCTTTATTTAGAGATGCCGAACATAAAAAGCGTAGTAAAAATTTACTCCATAATAAAGAGACACTAAAAAATAGCTATATAGAGGACTTATTATCTGAACAGTTATACTTTACTTTATTTAACAATGCCTATGCACAATATTTAGAGATGCCTCTCGATCGCTACAATACCCCCAGTGAACAAGAAAGCATCATTCATAAAATACAATCATCCATACCCGATAATGTGTATTTAAATCGCTATAATATTGCCCTTAGCTTAACAGAAAAGCCCCTGCATAGCAGTCAAATAGATACCACCACCTTAGATAATTTTGAATTTTTATTCCGTAACTTAAACACCTTATTACTACAAAAACCTGTTTAAAAAATGCCCCATAATTTTCTATTGTATGCCCTATTTTTAAACATTTATTATGTCTATACTACTTCACAAGTAATTAAAAGCCCTGTTTACTTAAATACTTAAAATAGGCTTGATAATTGCTTGATATTTTTCTTTTTATCTATAACGGGTGATATTATGTTAGTTAAAGATGTGATGAATACCAATGTAAGAACTGTAAAAAAAGATGATGCAGCATTTGAGATTGCATCTATCATGTGTTTATATCGTATTAATGGTTTTCCAGTAACCGATGAAGAAACTAATCTCCTCGGATTTATTGCAGAAAAAGATATTATTCATTACCTTTTTCCTAGTTTAGAAGATATTATGGAAAATATGGCAACCCTTGATTACGATGATATGCTCGATAAATATGGTACACTGCGTACGGTAAAAGTTGCTGATTTAATGCAAACAAAGGTTATCACCGTACCTGAAGATATCCATGTCTTACGTGCAACATCCATTATGGTAGGTAATCGATTTCGTCGTATCCCTGTAGCTAAAGATAATAAATTAGTTGGTATCTTAAGTCTAGGAGATGTACATAAGGCTATTTTTCAAAAATATAATGCCACTAATATATCAGAATAAGCCTTCTTCACCCTATCTATTGATATACTACTCCCCTTCCCAAAGCAAGGGGATGCTTACGATAAGCAGGAAGAAATACCTCACGGGTTTTTGTGCTGCTATTTTTTCTTTTCCTCCAAGATATAGATTTATATCAAAAAATGCTCATAATATAGATGACATTTTTCTAAGCTATGATTAATATAAGCTATAAATTCATTGTTTTTAACATTCTTCTTTTACGGAAAACATAATGACTGACTACCATAAGTGTGATACGCCTATTTTTTCAGCTTCTCTTACAGGACAAACCGTTATTATCAGATTAAAAGCTGATGCATTTAAAATTTATCATAAAGCAACGTATATGAATGAATTTTTACAATGTATGAATAACTATGAAGTAGATGAAAATATCCGTGGGATATTAATTATTGATAGCACTGATTACCATGATGTTGAGCAATATCAAAATTTTTTACAAACCATGCAGCATGAAAAGGCAAGCTATGCCAAAGAGAAAGGCATTACACGTTATAGCAATGCCAGTAAACGGGTTACTATGTTACTCAACCAATTTTCAAAACCCATTGTTTTTGCTATTGATGGTGCAGTGCCTATTGATTCATTTGGCTATTTTTTAGCCGGTGATTATGTTATGACTTCGGATAATTTTCAGATACAATTTCCCAGTGTACCATTAGGTATTACGCCCACCGGTGCAGCCACTTTCTTTTTACGCCATGTACTGACCTCTACTCAACTTTTTGATATATTATTATCAGGTAAAGAGTTGTCTGCACAACAGGCTTTAGAATTAAACTTAATCAATAAGATTGTTCCTTCAGCACAACTAGAGGCCAAAGCATTAGAAAAAATTGAATCTTATTACCACGTTTCTGAAATCACCATAGCAACCACTAAACAACTCATTAAAGTAAAAAACCATGAGTTAGAAGAGCATTTTGAAAACAGCGCACGTATTATGTGGGCATCTGTTTCCTAAGTATTTAATAAATAAGTACGTAGGGGTGGCTCTTAGCTACCCCTTATTTTACCCATAACACAGTAACCCCTCTATGCATATCTGGATTGATGCTGACGCTTGCCCTGTAGTGATTAAAAATATTGTTTTTAAAGCAGCAGAGCGTACCCATATACCCAAAAGTGAGAGCTACATCATAGTTATTAACATCCGTTTTTGCTAGATTACAACTGTAGATAGTAGTAAAGTTGAAAGAAATTCGTTATATTAGCATCTTCTAAAAAACTATGATGTTATATATTTTGATTTTATCCGTAAGTGAATATTTATCCAGAGAATTAAGCAGATGGAATCTTGTAAAGAAATAAATGTAACTGATTTAGAAGTTGGCATGTATGTCTTTCGTCTAGATCGTTCATGGCTTGGTACACCTTATGCTGTACAAGGATTTCATATTAAAAGTCAAGATGACATCAATACGTTGCGCCATTATTGTAAAAAAGTATATATTGATACTATTAGAAGTAAACACGTTATACCAAAATTAAAAGTATCTACTTCCAAATCTAATATATCAGTAATTCAAAATAAATTACCTCCTTTTCAGCATACCTTAAAACCGGTATCTGGCAGCACGACGGCTAAAGTTAATAAATTAGTTATTAAACACCATTTTTATGATCATTTACGCAAACCTCTATATAAAGAATTAAAAACAGCCAAACAGCTACATTTTGAAGTAGCTAATGCTGTACTAAAAGTCATTAATGCTATTTATCACAGTGATAGTATAACTATCACAGAAATAAAACAAGCCAGTAAAAAAATGGTAGCCAGTATTATCCGTAATCCAGATGCTTTCGTCTGGTTATACCGTTTAAAATCCAAAGACCCCTATATTTATAGCCATTCCGTTCGTGTTGCTATTTGGGCGACTATTTTAGGTCGATATATTGGGCTGGCACAAGATACCCTGGATGATATTGCGCTAGGTGCATTACTTTCAAATATTGGCAAAGCAAAATTGCCTGCCACGTTATTACAAAAAAATGATACCTTAACAGCAGAGGAATATTCACAAGTACAGCAGCATATTCAATATGCCATCAATATGCTAGAACATACTGCCGATATTTCCAGTGATGTGATAGCTATCGTAGCGACACATTGTGAACGTTTTAACGGTTCTGGTTATCCTAAACAATTACAAGCAGATATGATCCCTTTATCTGCACGCATTGTAGGATTAGCTGACTTTTATGACGCAATTACCAACCCACGTCCGTATGCACAAACAATGACCGCAGCAGAAGCCATTGGTATGCTTTATTCTCAACGGAATAAATTATTCCAGGGCGAATTAATTGATGAGTTTATTCAAGCGATAGGGTTATATCCTACTGGCACATTGGTTGAATTAAACAATCATCAAGTTGCTATCGTTACTTCACAACCTGAAAACAGACGCTTACAACCTCAAGTTATGCTCTTACTTGACGAGAATAAAAAACCATTAGCCAGGAATAAAGTGATCGATTTACACGACACCATATTAAGCACCCAAGAAGATCAAGCTATTAGTATCGTAAGCTGCCTACCAATAGGTAGCTATGATCTGCATTTAGATCAGATTGATGATCGCCGGCTCTACAGTTATTTACCCTGGAAATTATTTGCATAATAGCTATTGTATTATATTCATTCATAAAATATTATGCGAATGACATAATCCAGATCACATTACCTTATTCCGTTACAGTGAGTGTCAGTGGGGTATCATGGTAATAGATCACCTCTTCATCTGCCAAAAAATACCCGGCAATAACCATAAATTGATGACCTTCCGTACCCTCTAAAGATAAATCATTCAGCAAATGCACTACTTCTAAGGCATTAAGAGTCTTTATTTCTGCATTTTGGATTAATGTTTCAAAACGTCCATCCCAGGGAGTAAATGTTCCCTCTGCAGTACGCTGTAATAACATATCATCTAACATAGCAACGGTAATCACTCCACCTTGTTTCCCAATATGCCGAGCATCTAACTCAAACCAAATATTCATATCTACGGTATGAGAAGCAGAAATCGCACCTTGTAAACTTTCTCCATTATCTGCCAAAATAGCACCTTGAAACTGTGTACTAGAATCACCAACTGTAGCACCGAGTAAATAATATCGTGATCCTAATGTTACAGGTGTAGTAACCACCTGAAAATTATTGCTACTATTAGTATCAAACATTAATTCACCATCGGTCTTGATTTCGGCAATAATTGTAATGTCTTCTTCATTATTCGGTACGATGGTAACAATACGTGTATTGCTGGTTACCCCTTCACCCAAATCAACATAACAGGTTAATAATCCATTATCAAAACTGGCATTATCACCACAATCAGAAACACTACTTACCGTTATATTGATCGGAAAAGAAATAGTTAACACAGCATTATTGACACTACCATCAGAATTAATAGTAATGGTAAAGCTATATGCTTCATCAACAAAAGCAGGTACTTCAGGCGATTGTACATAGACAGACAGAATATCGCTAGGTGTGGGCGTAATTAAGGGTGCAGAAGAAATACTATCCTCTTTGGCATTTGCATTATAAATGATTGATGTTTCATTACTTGGGCTGACTATATTAATATGTGTTGCATCAATTTCTCCTAGTCTTGCCCCACCATAAACATTAGATAAGGTTAAATCTGCTGTCCCTGTACGTTGTGTATTAACCCCCGCAATAAATGTTTTATCACTACTATCTCCATCTTCCCAGACTAAAGTCTTTAATATTTTGCCTTGATAACGAATATTAGTAGAAACTTTTCCCATATTGCCGCCTAAGCGTTTTACTGTAATCGGCAACATCCCCTGTATACGTTCTACAGTTATATTTGCAGTACTAAATTGTAAATAACCACAAGCATCACCTGATATGGCAAATACTGTGCTGCTCATTACAAAATATCCCACTATTATTGCAATTATTCGATACATATATTCCAGCATTTAATTGTTAGCGTAAATTTGAATAGACATTCTTCCACAAAAATGATTATCTTTCTGTGAACAAGATTATAATTTTGTTTTCCATTGAATAATATTTTAGCAGATCCACCTCATTCTTCCTTACATTTATGTTACAATATTGCATTCTACCCCGTTATGATAGCAAGAACTATGGAAATTTTTATAAATGGTGCATCCCATCAAATAGCTGTAGGTTATACGGTGGAACAACTTTTACAATATCTGGATATTACAACCCAACGCTTGGCTGTTGAAATCAATAAAGAAATAGTTCCTCGTAGCCAATACCCATCACATTTATTACAAGAACACGATCACATAGAAATTGTACAAGCCATTGGTGGTGGTTAATTTATTAAATTATAATTCAATTTGTTACCAAATTTAGAGATAAATACCATGCAAGATGATAGCTTAATTATCGCAGGAAAATCATATCAATCACGCTTATTAGTGGGAACCGGTAAATATGTCGATATGGATGAAACCCGTGACGCTATAGAAAATAGTGGTGCAGAAATTGTTACGGTTGCTATTCGACGCACTAATATTGGTCAAAATCCGAATGAACCTAATTTACTAGATGTTATTTCACCTGATAAATATACCCTATTACCCAATACGGCAGGATGTTATACCACAGAAGATGCAGTACGTACTTGCCGTTTAGCACGAGAATTATTAGATGGGCATAATTTAGTTAAATTAGAAGTATTAGGCGATCAAAAAACGCTTTATCCTAATGTTACTGAAACATTGCGAGCTGCAGAAATTTTAGTTAAAGATAATTTTGATGTAATGGTATATACCAGTGATGATCCACTCATTGCCAAACAATTAGAGGAAATAGGATGTGTCTGTGTGATGCCACTTGCTGCACCTATTGGTTCAGGATTAGGTATACGTAACCCTTATAATATTATGATGATCTTAGAAAATGCGACAGTGCCTATTTTAGTCGATGCAGGAGTAGGTACTGCCTCTGATGCAGCGATTGCAATGGAGTTAGGCTGTGATGGTATTTTAATGAATACCGCTATTGCTGCGGCAAAACATCCCCGTTTGATGGCAACTGCCATGAAAAATGCTACACTGGCTGGCAGACAAGCCTATCTTGCAGGGCGTATGTCCAAAAAATTATATGCAACCGCATCTTCTCCTATAGAAGGGCATTTTATTTAATTGGAATGACACTGGTGTTAAAACAACGTAGCATCCAAAGTTTTGTCCGCAGACAAGGACGGCTTACCCGTGGACAAAAATATGCTTTAGAGCATTTATCCAAACAATATGTGATCCCTGACACGCCAAAACTTATTGATTTTACACAATTATTTAAAAATAATGCAGCATGTAAAATAGAGATTGGTATCGGAAACGGAGATAGTTTACTTGCTCTGGCGAGTGCTAATCCTGATTGTAATTTTATCGGTATAGATGTGCATCTTCCTGGTATTGGGCGTTGTCTAGCTCATATTGATGCCCAACAACTTCATAATGTAAGACTGCTCTGTGGCGATGCGGTAGAAATTTTGCAACATCGTATCGCATCTGAAAGCGTACATAGTTTCTATCTTTTTTTTCCTGATCCCTGGCATAAAAAACGCCATCATAAACGCCGCATAGTACAAACTGATTTTGTACAACTTATTGCCCAAAAGTTACACTCTCAGGGAATATTTCATATTGCTACGGATTGGGAAAATTATGCTGAACATATCTTCACTGTCTTACAATCTAACCCTTCTTTAAAAAATACCGCTGTAACAGGAAAATATACACCTCGTCCAATAGAACGCCCTCTTACCAAGTTTGAACAAAGAGGTCTGCGTCTGGGACATAGTATTTTTGATCTGGTTTATCAAAAATAAAAACAATTTTACTTTTGTTTAGGGAACCATAAAGAGAAAGTAGTCCCTTTATTTTCTCCCATACTACTAACAGTCAACTCTCCTTGCATATCTTTAACCATGTTCGCAGCATTATGTAAGCCATAGCCATGTCCATCTTTACGGGTAGTAAATCCAAATTCAAAAATGCGTGTTTGAATATCTTCTTTTATTCCCACCCCATTATCTACCACTTTTAATAAAATTTGTGCATCTTTTTCCTCCACAGATAAATATAAATGCCTTTCTCCCTCTTTATTACATAATGCATACTGGGCATTACTAATTAAATTGATCAATACTTGCAATAATTTATGCTTATCATATAACTGTCTGGGTATCGTCTGATAGTTTCTATGGAGTATAATCTGACACCTATTTAACCCTGCAATGTTTAATGTTAAGGCATCTTCCATCTGATTAACCATATTTCCCCAATCTCGATGTTCTACCTTAGTATAATTTTGTTGTGCTTGTACTATTTCATGGATATGTTGTATATTTTTTCCTAAATCAGAAATTTCCTGTAATAAATCTTGAGCACGTTGTTTTTGATATCTGTACATAGAATGTAACATTAGTGGTATATACTTCCCCTTCTCATCATTTTTGAAATAATGCTGTAGAGCACTCTCCTCTTGTTCAGTAATTAAATCTAGCAGTTTAGGAAATAACTCTAATTTATTTTGCATTATTGTTCTTTTCATTATAACCAAAGAAGTATTAACACTATTTAAGACATTCCCTATATTATGTAGTACCCCTGTTGCCACTTCTGCCATACCCGCTTGATGTGCATTCTCAAGTAAACGCTCATGTAAATGGGCTAATTCATTGGTTCGTTCATTTACTCTTTGTTCTAACTTTTGATTAAATTTCCGTACTTCTTTTTCTGCGAGTTTTCGTTCAATAATTTCAAATTCTAATTCCTCATCACGTATTTCTATTTGTTGTAACATATAATTAAATTCATCAACTAATAAACCAATTTCATCATGGCTGCTTTTTTGTACTCGTACTTTATAATTATGAAATTTAGATACCATACGTATGGTATCTAGTAAATGAGTAATAGGGCGAGAAATATACCGTTGAAAACGAATCGAGAGTAAATAAATAATCCCCATTAAGATAATAAAAACTAATACTAATAAACCCAATTCATTAAATAAATTATTATATAATTGCTCTGTATTAGCTTGTAAATAGATATATCCTATATTTTCCGACTTATTTGATATACCCACCTTATCTACTAATTCAAAAATATCCTTATTAAAATAAATACCTTCTACAAGTGGTGCATCAGGACAAAAAAAAGACGTTTCTTTAAAGATAGCATATATAAAAATATGTTTATTTTTATTATAGACACACGCTAAAGTAATATTCTTATCAATAGAAAGGACTTGTAATGATTGCTGTATGCTGCGTTTATCTTCAAATAATAATGCAACAGCTATTTGCCCTGCCAACATTTTATTCAATGATACAAGTTTTTTTTGTTGTGTTTGCGTAGAGGTATAAAAGTGATAGGATACCAAAATAACTGACAATAATAATAATGCAGATATACTAATAACACTTGCTAATAAAATGACTTTATTTTTGATGGATAAACTATCCATCATTTCACTGCTGTACCGTATGCAATAATTTCGGCTGCTCCCTCACTCACTTGTGTGGTCATCAAACGTACTCCAATAATGTATGTGGCTTGCTGTTGTGCTGCTTTATGCTGTAATTTAAGCAATACCTGCTCGACAGATGCATCCATTAATTGTGTATAAGCTGTTAATTCCCCCCCAATGGTCCAATTTTTTACATTAGAGAGCATATCAGCAAAGAGTGATTTACTGATACAAATACTCGCTGTTACTATCCCTAAAAGTTCTTTACCATCATCTGGTAATATCTCCAGAGTGGATAATTTCGGGAGTTTTGGTAACGGTTGCTCTATTGGATAATCCATCAGTTGATTCCATTTTATGATTCTTATCAACAATAATATAATGACTACCTGGTAATATCTTTTTTCTTCTTAATTTGCTTATCATCCAAATAAAAATCATAACAATCCCTCCCCATACTAAAAGACTTAATAGGGGTAAGAAAGGATAAATAAAAGAAAACACCACTTTTGCAAACGGATAGGGCAATAATGCTGTTGCAAATTCCACCGCTTTTGGATCACGACAAATATCTATATCATACCCTTGTTCATATAAATATAATGCTTTTTTTAAACGTGCTTGATGTAGTGTTCCCTTTTCAGGATAAGCCGCTAAAATATGTAAACCTTCTTCACCATAGCGATGATATATATTAAAAACCGTTTGTTTTGTTTTAATCTGTTGTAAATATTGATTGACTGTTTCATCATTAACTTCCATATATTGCAAGGCATACACTTTTTTCAAGATATGAATATTTTTATTTACGCTATAATAATGTGTTATATCCTTAATACTAAAATTTTGTAACAATTTTTTTGTCCAATAGGGATCTTGTTGGTAAAAAAGATCCACTATTTCAAGCAAAGGCTTTGAGCTAAAAATAGTTGCTATTTTTTTCCATTCAATGTCACATTCTAATAAGAAAGAAAAAAGTGCTGTATTGGCATTAATAGCACTAAAACTTTCAACCTCCCAATAAGGTTCTATTGCTGTATGCACACGATAAAGTATAAAAAATCCATTTTTAGCACTTTGCTTTGCATTATTGCCTAAAACACGTATAAATACAGCATGTACATCAAATAAATCATAGTTATCTTGTATCAGTGTATAGGTATTTTTTACCCCCATATCCGATGCCGCTTGTAGAAAAAAATTGCCATATTTTTGATACCATACAATCATATCCATATCAAATTGCGTGACCAAACGTGCCAGAAATTTACTATCAGCAGTCGTTGGTACGGACACCTTTATTTCATACAAAAGATTAATAGGTACTTTGCTTGCTAAATAACCAAAAGTATTTTTAATATACATTAACTCATTAGCGATAGAAATTAAACTCGCTCCTTCCTTTATTCTTTGTAAGCCATATTCTTGAAAACTCTTATTATTAAAAAATAACGCATCTTCTAAAAATTGAACCATATCTTCTTTAGTCTTGGTAAACCATTGATTAATGGCTGTTTGTAATGATTTTTCTAACTTCTCTTGTAAGGAATTACCGATTTTCTGAGGTTGTAATAATTGCTGATAGGTCTTAAAAAAACTGCTGCGTAACATTTTTTGCATCTTTTTCTTTATT
The DNA here is from genome assembly GCA_026994225.1 of Gammaproteobacteria bacterium. Taxonomy (GTDB): domain Bacteria; phylum Pseudomonadota; class Gammaproteobacteria; order GRL18; family GRL18; genus JALWRI01. The sequence continues at coordinate 26,648 of JALWRI010000010.1, forward strand.
GTACTCGCATCATAAATTTCATACGCAATAGAAATCAATGCTAATGGAGCTATTACCTTACTTGCCACTTTTCCCATTATCTTACGAGAAATTAAACGGGTAATCCGTTTACGTGCTAATAATAAAATAATACCCGTTGTACCTGCCATGCCTTTTTTTTCTACAGAAAGTGTATCTAACGAGCCAGTTAATAATTGCTCCTTATTTACACTTAAATGAGCCAGCGCAGTATAAAATTTTGGCCAATAATTAAAATTACGGATAATAATAGCATCCAGCTCTTTACCAATATTTTGTTGTGTTTGTATAAAGATACGATTAACATATATTTCAAATTGCAGTATAAGCTGTTGTATAAATTTATCTTGCAAAGGTTGTATAACTTCAATACTCGATTGAATAAACTGCCTGGAAATAGTTTTTAACTGATCTGTTTTGGATTTGAATGGCAGCACTGCCTGATACTGAGACTTTACCACATCCCAAGCACTGTATTGATCATCAATAACAACCTCTTGTAAGGCTCTTTCTACTTCCTTATAATGCTGCTCAAATTGCTTTTTTATCTTTTCAGATTGCCAGAATTGACTAAACTGTTGTTTTGCCCAAATAATGTTGGGGGTAATATCCATTTTTGCAATACTGGCAAGAATTTCTGCCTTATTGTATTCTACCTGTCGTAATAAATGGATATATTGTTGTTTTTCTTCTACGGTTACAGGTGCTGTTTTCCCTATTAGGGTAAAACATAGCAGCCATAATCCCAAACTTGTAACAAAAAAATAATGAAGATATCTAGGCAAAATTTCTTACTATCCTCATTAATATACGAGCCTTATTAACATTCTTTAGTACCACAATGTCCCGTTTCACAATCACTATTGCGTTTGCGACAGGAAAAAATAACAAAAGCCAATCCTAAAGAAAAACCGCCCACCCCTACGTAAACAGGTGTCATGGCATCTTTGAAGGTTAAATAAACAGAACCCATTATAAAAGCAATCCCAGATATAAAGTAAAAAACAGGTAACACATTATAAAGCCATTTTGGTAATTGTATATTCATTGCTATTATCCCCTATCTATTATATTTTAAATAAAGATTACCAAAATTTTTTTTACTCAACAATGCCAAAAATATGGTATTGTTTCGCTTAACAACCTCAACCTGACACTTATGGCCTTACACAATATTATTCTCGAACTCGCTCTCATTTATTTTGGTGCATCAATACTTGCAACCCTTTTTTTATACTTAAAACAACCCATTATTCTCTCTTATATTGTATTAGGCATGTTAATTGGCCCTTATGGCGTTATATTTTTAGTACAGGCAGAGCATGTTGAACAAATTTCCCATTTTGGCATTATTTTGCTACTTTTTCTTATTGGCTTAAATATGCATCCGGATAAGCTCTATAGCCTTTTTCGCAAGGTCTTTTTTATCACTTTAACCTCTAGTTTCTTTTTTGCAGCAACTATTAGTCTGCTAGTATATAGCTTTTCATTTCCCCTCTTTGATTGTATTTTAACAGGTTTAGCTTTAATGTTTTCCAGCACTGTTATCAGTTTAAAACTTATCCCTACTTCTGATTTACATCATAATCGTATTGGTGAAATTATGCTCAGTGTCTTATTGCTACAAGATATATTAGCTATTATTTTGCTATTATTTGTTGGTGGAGAAAATACGGATATATCAATAAATATCTTTATTCCTTTGTTATTATTAAAAACGCTTGCTTTAATACTGATTGCTTTCTTTTGTGCTAAATACCTTATTTTGCATTTATTTGAAAAATTTTGTCAAATTCAAGAATATATCTTTGTTATTTCATTAGGTTGGTGTTTATTTATTGCTGAAGTTTCAGTGCAACTAGGATTATCCTATGAAATTGGTGCTTTTATTGCCGGTGTTAGTATTGCTATATCTCCTATTGCTTTAGTGATAGCAGAAAAATTAAAACCTTTACGTGAATTTTTCTTGATTTTATTTTTCTTTGCTATCGGTGCTCAATTTAATTTGGGGGCTTCTATCCCTGTATTATTTCCTGCTATAACTATTGCTATCGCTGTTATTATTTTAAAACCCTTGTGTTTTTATTTTATTTTTCAACGTAGCGGAGAAAAAAAAGAGACTGCCAAGGAATTATCCTTACGTTTAGGTCAAGGCAGTGAATTTTCCTTATTAGTTGCCTATACTGCCTATTTACAACAAAATATTTTACAAGAAACTTCTTACTTAATTCAATTAACCGTCTTAATTACCTTTATTGTATCTACTTATGTTGTTGTATATAACTATGCCACGCCTATCTCAAGCAGCAGTGAAAACCGCCGAGATTAGGTTGGTTAAATTCTGTAGTAAATATTGCTGTTATTGTTAACTGCCTGCATTTTGCCGTATGGGAGTGACATTATCTAAAAATGATACGGTGCTTGCTTTTTCATCTATTTCAGGCATAGGAGTATTAATCGTTGTTAACATCGCATTAATTTCATTTAATTGTTTTTGTAATTGCGCACACTCTTGCTTTAAATTATGCACTCGAGCATCCATTGCTTCTTTAGATTGGCTGACCTTTTTCAAATGTGCTAACTGTTCATCTAAATCTTTTTTATGCGCTTTTACCTGACTAATTAAAGGTGATAATACTCGCAAACTCCATTCATCTAATTCTTTATTCAATTGATAATAAATATTGCGAGTTCGACTCACTAAAGATAAAAAGAATTTTCTAATTACAAAGTTTTGTTCACTAAAAGTCGTAATGACACTTTCACGAAAATCCTCCCCTTCCTTAAATTGATCATTAATCTCATTCAAATAATAATCCAAGGAGAATAAATTTGGTTCTAGCTCGGAAAAATCTTCATCTGCTTTAAAACGGTTATATACTGATTGCACCATACGGTTAGTAATTTCTAGCTGCTTATTTGCCGCTTCCATCATTTGGTAAGAACCTTCAAAAAAATCCTTTTGTGCTTTTTTTAAACCTGCTGTAGTCCAGCTCCCTTTCATTTCTTTACGGGTTTTTTCTACTAATGCATCTAGTTTTTCCAGATGTATCATTTCTTGTAGACGCTCACTATGCCCTGCTAATATTTGGCGACTATCTCTTAAATTTTGTAAATTCCCACGATAACGAACTTGTTCTTTACGGGTTTCTTCTAATAATTCTTCGACTACTAATTCACTTTTATCTGTAAATTTAGTAAATTCATTTAAAGAGCGAACCCGAGATTTTAATTTAGAGGTGATCACCCTTTTAGTTGTTAACATTAGTTCACTCATATCCGAAATGAGTGTATCACGAACTAATTTTTCTTTTTGCGGCATAATTTCTTTTGCCAAAATTTCTTCAAAACGATCCAGGTTGCTTTCTTTTAATAACTCTTTATCACCTCGTACCTTAGCCACTAACCCTTTTTGAGCGCTAATCGGAAGCACCTGCTCTTCTTTCACCTTTAAGGTTCTCGCTGTTTCCATACATTGTCTTGCTACATCATTAGCAATTTCTTCCCAGGTTTTCAAATCATCCCACAAAGTATCTACTTTATTTAATGCAACCAATAACCCATGACGATGTGAATGACGAAAAATATGCAGATGCTTTTGCCAAATATCCATATCCGACTTTGTAACACCAGTATCTGCGCCTAAAATAAAAACGACCGCTTGTGCGCCGGGTAACATACTGACGGTTAATTCCGGTTCACTACCTAAAGAATTTAATCCTGGTGTATCTAAAATAACTAATCCCTGTTGCAATAAAGGATGAGGGAAGTTAATTAATGCATGTCGCCACATAGGAATCATCACATCGGTGTGATCACTGTGATATTCATGTAAACTCACATCTTCATGCAAGCCTAAACGTCGTGCTTCATCAAAACTTACCCGCTTGGTTTTGACTAATTCAGTAAAAGCGTGGCTCATATCTTCGATTGAATCAGGATTTAATTCAATATAAGCCCATTTACCTAAATCTTTTTTAAAATCATTGAGTGAAATATCTTCCAAGCGGGTCTCAATTGGTAATAAACGCAAACAAGGACGAGCATCGATCTTGTTATAATATAACTCGGTAGGACACATAGTTGTCCGCCCAGCACTACTAGGCAATAATCGAGTTTTATACTGAGCAAAGAATATACTATTAATTAATTCGGTTTTACCCCGAGAAAACTCCGCAACAAAAGCAATAGTAATGCGATCATGGCGCAGTGCTTGCAGCGTTTCAAAAATATGTAGCCCTGCATCGCCTTCTTCTTCCTGGTTATTATTTAACCAATTATCATATTGCTCTATAGTCTCAATAAGTGATTTTTTCCACTCACTATACGCTTCAATATTACTCGAAAATTGTGCTTGAGCCATGATCATTATACCTTTAATTCAAATCTATAATCTTTTAGTATATAGATTGGTACATTACTATAAATAACTTAAATTCGGGATATACTTACTTTTTGAGTTATTATTCCCCAACATCAAAGGAATAATATATACCGAAATAAAGACTTATTCCATTAATTAAATGTCTATGCCATTTTTAGAAATTAAAACAATAAGAAGGCTTGTAACTTTCATTATAGACACTCTCAGTTATTTTATGTGAACTACCCGCTCCTTTAGGGGCGGGTAGTTCACTACGGCTTGCGACACTATCTTGCCTATCTATGCCACATCCTAGAACAGATAATAATCCTGCTAGTTTATCAATTACAATCAAACTATCATCTTGATAAAGAATAGATAAACCTTCTATTTCATGCATCGCACAACCTTATTTTTTTCAATACAGCAGTTCTATATCAGGATATTTACTTATTTAGTATTGCTAAATAATTTGCTAAAATCATTGTAAATGCTTACTTTACTATACTTTTATGCTATAAGTAATTATGCAAAGTATAAACCCCAAACTATAATAAAAACAGAATATAACTCAATAGGATATAACAATGCATCAACACATTATGAAACGGCTACTACTGCCTGTAGTATCTGCCTTCTTATTACTGCTTTTTGGTTGTGAAAGTAACCCTCCTACACCACAAAAATCGGGTTTTCTTAAAGATTACGCAAAATTACAACCCATGCCTGATCGTCCACAAGCGTTATATTATGAAAAACCAAATATTGACTGGTCAAAATATACCCAAATATTAATTGAGCCAGTACGTATTCAACGTACTACTTCTGATGATGGCAGTAGTATGTCTCGCCGAGATCGGCTAATGCTCGGTATTTATTTCGAATATACCATGCGTGATGCTGTGCAAAGAAAATATCGTATTGTACAACAACCAGGACCTGGCGTATTACGAGTACGAGCTGCCATCAATGATGTCAAATCTGCTGATTCACTATTAAATGAACTTTCTGCGCCAGCAGGTGGTGCTTATGGTGAAGTATCTATGGAAGGAGAACTCGTTGATGCGATGACCGGAGAACGTTTAGTCGCTATGGTTGATACGAAAGCTGGCAGTATGTTTGCAAGTTATTCATCGTGGGATGATGTAACACAAGCCTTTGATGATTGGGGTACCCAATTATTTCAAATTTTAAGTAAATATTTAGGCGATGTAAGCGATGAAGACATTGCAAAAAGTATTGCTCAAGCAAACACCATGAACAATCAACAACCAGTAACGAGTAAGCTTGCAACTAAAACCGCTTCTGCTACGTCTGGTGAAGAAGATATCAATACCTTGCTTACTAACGCTGCACAAGATGTTCAAGCAAATCGTCTTACCACCCCAGCCGGACGTAATGCCCTGGATCGTTACCGAAAAGTATTACAATTATCCCCTGGTAATGCACAAGCAACAGCAGGATTAGAAACCATCGTTGAAAAATATGTAGGTTGGGGTGAACATGCCTTACAATCGAATAATCGCAGTAAAGCACGTTTATATTTAAATAAAGCAAAAAATATTCTGGCTGATTCCGAAGCTGTTATCCGGTTACAAAATGCGATTGAAAATGCACCAATAGAAAAACAAGTAGTCACCGCTCCAATAAGTAAACCCAAGCCTACCCCTCAAGCAACTCCAGTAAGTAAACCCAAACCGGCTCCAGTAAGTAAACCTAAACCAACTCCTATCGCTCAACCTAAACCCAAACCAGCTCCGGTTGCCAAACCTCAACCAGCAGCACCTAAGCCTGCACCAGTAGTCGTTAAAAAACCTGAACCAAAAGCGTTTGATCCCTGGAATGGTAAACCGGGTACAGGCAGTGCTAACGCTAATGCCAGTAATTTACAACCTTTCTTGTTAGGGCTAAAAACCTCAGGGGGTTTACAAGATATTGCTAATGCAGCGAAAAAACGCTTAAAAAGTAATGGTTTTACTGTAGTAGGCGAATATTCACCCTACAATAGCACTCGTATTCTTGTTGTAACCAATAGCACCTTGAAAAGCATAGCAGCCCGATCAGAATTTGGTGGTTATGGCGCAGCCATACGGGTTTCTATTACTCATGCCTCTGGTGGTGTGCAAATTTCTTATACTAACCCGATTTACACCAGTAATATTTATCGTATGAATGGTAATCTTTCTGGTGTTGCCAATAAGCTAAAACAAGCATTAGGTAGCACTAAAACATTTGGTACGAAATCAGGGTTATCTGCAAAGAAACTACGTAAATGGCATTATATGTTTGGTATGCCCTACTTTGATGATCCTATCACTTTAGCATCCAGCGGTAGTTACCAACAGGCAGTGAAGAAAATAGAATCTGCCTTAGCAGCAGGTAAAGGCGGTGCAAAAAAAGTGTATCGAATTGATATTCCTGGAAAAGATGAAACAATCTTTGGTGTTGCCTTAACACAAGGAAAAGGATCCGATGCAACAGTTATGAAAGCAATTGATAACGGTACTTTACGGCATTCAGCACATTTACCTTATGAAATCCTCGTTTCAGGCAAAAAAGCCTATATTCTAAATGGTAAATTCCGTATTGCATTAAGTTTTCCTGACTTAACAATGGGACAATTTATGAGTATTAAAGATGCACCCGATGCGATTGAAAATGCATTGAAAGCCGTTGCTAAATAAGGTTTTAGTATTATTTATCACCCTCGCCTGTTGTATTAAGGCGAGGATTTACTACCATTTTGATTGTAAATATTCCCATACCTGCATAAAACTGGTTTTATTACTCTCCCAATATAAAAAATCTACTATTTTTTTTGCATCTACCCATTGATAAGCAATATGTTCTATTGATAACTGTATCTTATCGGTATCACAAAGATATAAATATACGGGCTTTTCTAAATACATATCCCGATCAGCAATAATAACCGAAAAACAATCTAAAACTGTAAATAACTGTGTTTTATCAATCTGCAATCCTGTTTCTTCAGCAACTTCTCGTTGACAACATTGCAAGACACTTTCATTATCTTGCCTACCTCCTGTTACTGGTTGCCAATATACAGGATGATGTGCCGTTGCTGGACATTGTAGTAATAAAAACTGTGCTGATTTTGGCTGATAAATCCAACATTCAATACTATATTTTTTCTTCATCAAGATAATACTGCCATATTTTTTATTGGCACTTTATTACCTATATTACGACTTAAAATCCCACCTATAGTAGCAATAAGGAGAGTACCTATAACCGGTGTTACTAACCATAATAACGGATGCCACTGCCATGATAAATGAAAGAAATATTGATATAACAAGTAGCTAATTAACTCTGTAGCGATTAATGCTAATAATACACTCAATATGCCTAGTAAAATAAATTCATAGCCTATTATCTGTTCTATAAAGCGTTTTTTAGCCCCTAATATTCGCATCAATAATATATTCTCCAGGCGTTCATCCATACTTAATTGTAATCCAGAAAATAAAACCGCTAATCCAGCAAATAAAATAAGTATTAAAATATATTCTATCGCTAAAACTAATTGCCCTATGATCCGTTTTATTTCATTAATAATTTTATCTACTTCAATAATTGTTAAGGTGGGAAAGGTTTGAATTAAATCATTGACTAATCCTTTATCTTGCGTTGATAAATAAAAACTACTCATTAAAGTATAGGGATAGGCTTCTAATATTCCAGCAGAAAATAACACATAGAAATTGGGCTGAAAGGAATCCCATTGTACTTTGCGAATACTTTTTACCGGCACGGTTAATATCGTATCTGCAATCTGGAATTGTAAGCTATCCCCTATCTGTAACCCTAAACGTTTAGCCATACCTAGCTCTACTGAACATCCTAATTCGGTATTATCTTGTGTATCCCACCAAGTACCTGCTACTAATTTATTTTTTGGCTGCATGGTATCTAACCAAGATAAATTGAGTTCTCTGTTTAATACATTATATTCTTGCACTGATTTTTTTACAGCTTGTTTTACTGGTATCGCATTAATATGCGTTAAACGTCCCCGTACTAGAGGATAAAAGCCATTATCTACTATCCCTTTTTGCTCAAAAAAATGTTTAAGTGTTGCTAATTGTGATGGGGGAATATTCACAATAAAATGATTAGGGGTTTTATCTGGTAATTGTGCCTGCCAACTTTCTAATACATCTACTTTTAATAAATACACCAATAACATTACCATCAAAACAAAAGAAAAGGCTATCAACTGTAATATATTGATATTTCTATAACGTGTTAAAGAAGATAATGCAAAATGCAATGAACCCTGTAACATTGATTGCATTTTATTAATAATAATAAACACAATTGCCGTTAACAGTAATAATAAAACCAGACTTACTGTGATACCTGTTATCATCAACATCACCAGCTTTATATCATTACTATACCACCACATCATAAAAACCAACACACTACATGCCAATCCATAACTTATATACGCATTGATAGGTAAAGGGGTTAATTCACGCCGTAAAACACGTAAAGCGGAGACATTTTTAATACGTAAAATAGATGGTAAGGAAAAAGCCAATACCGTTAAACAACCCGTTATCAAACCAATCCATAATGGTTTCCAGCTTGGTTGGGGTAAACCTTTAGGCAATAAATCCAATAATAAGTACACTAATCCCCAATGTGCTAAATATCCCACCAGACACCCTATAATACTGGCAAATACAGCTACTAAAAGTAAAACAAAACTGTGTAATACTAATAACTGCCGCTGTTGTACCCCTAAGCAACGTAATATTGCACTGCTATCAAAATGTTTTTCACTATAACGCCTAGCAGCTAATGCAATCGCTATTCCCCCTAAAATAACACTTAATAAACTCGCTAAACCCAAATATTGATAGGCTTTATCCAAAGTACCTCGTAAGGCAACAGAATTATCTCTACTATGTAGCAAGAATTGATTATCTTGCAAATTTTTCGCTGCCCATTGTTGTAATCGTTGTAAGCTGTCTTGATTACCCTGCAAATAATAATAATAGTGAATACGGCTTCCAGGCTGAACAATACCCGTTGCTGCAATGTCCTCTAATGCCATCAAAATTTTAGGTGCAAAGCTAAAAATATCTTGTCCTTCCAAACTATCAGACAACAACATCGCACTAATAGTTAAAGAAATATTACCAATTTCTATGCTATCGCCTAATTGCACATGCAATAAACTGAATAAGCGTTTTTCTAACCAAACCGTACCTTTTTTTGGGGCTTTTGATACAGTTTTTTTAGACGCTTTATCTACTATCTGTAACTGTCCCTTCAAAGGATAATGTCGATCTACTGCTTTAATATTACTCAGTTGAAAAATATCATTTGCCATCACGACAGAAGAAAAGCGTACACTCTTACTTATCTGTAAAGGAAAAGATTGAAGATATCCAAGTGTGCTATCAGATAAGGGATAAGCACTTTTCAATATGCTATCTGCACCCAATAATACACTACTTTGTAGTTGTATTCCTTGTGCAAGCCGATCAGAAAAAAATCCTACCGCAGTAACACAACTGATTGCAGTAATGACTCCAAATATGATTAACGTTAAACTTCCAGAGTGTCCTTCTCGGAAAAAAAATAATACCGCACATTTGATCATTTAAAGTCACTTATTATTTTTTCTCACATTCACTCTATTACCACGTACTTGATAATATGTTGTTACTAATGTAGTTACTGCTTTGGGCTTGATAGGTGTTGTTATCAACGGTATAACAGGAGCTTTTTGTTCTACAACCCTATTTTGTTGAGTCTTTTTAGTCTTATCAAAACCCTGCTGTTCTATATTTTTATCTAACAATAATCCCTTGTGAACTACCCGCCCCTAAAGGAGCGGGCTTCAAGAGCCGCTGTTCAAATACAGGAAGTAAATCCTCATCTTCTTGTTCAGACGCTAATTGATACCAAAGTTGCTGATCTTCCGGTTGTTCTAAAAATTGTTCTGTTTCAGCATATAACTCTTTTACTATCTGTAATAATCTATTTAACATTGCTCGTTGTAAACCTGGAATACGCATTTATCCCCCTCTTTGCAAGCATATCAAAAAAACCACCTATTTAGCAGGTTTTAGTAATAATTGTTAAATAGTAAAACAAACATCATAGGCTTGTGTTGTATCATAACTTATTACAGGGTTTTCAGCAGGTGCATTAGCAGTCGTTGTTACTGCTGCACGCACTGACCCACTATCAGCTTTACCATCATCATTTTGATTATCTAATATAACGGCAATGTCCCCTGGCACAGCTTTAAAACATATCACTGAATTGCTGCCAAAGTTAAGAATACCATTCCCTGCATCAACACCTATTTCTCCTCCCCAGGGATGCTTGGGTATTGTTGCTACCTGAGAACAATTGCCATCTCCTTTAATCAATCCTGCACCTCTTAAATGCCGCCACAGTTTATTTGTTTCACCGGCAGTATCATTAAAGGTATCACCTGTAATACTGCCATTACCATCTCCTGCACCATCTGCTGCCGTATTATCTGTACCACATCCTATATGAGATTTAGGCAATTCATCATCACCTGGAATAGCACCATATCTATCAATATAGGAGTAATAAGCCGCTGAAATTCCATTTACCACATTGACAGCATTTTTCAATCTTGCATTGGTGATAATTTCTTGCCCTTTTAACACGCCTCCTAATAACAAACCAATAATAACTAATACAATCGCTATTTCTACTAAGGTAAAACCTTTTTGCTGCATTAACATATATACATCCTCTTAGTTATTGTTACAAATATAAAGATATTATAGACATTTATATACTAGCTATAGAGTTCTATATCAAAATAAAAAAATAGAATAAAATAGATGTCTATTTCCACTATTATATGTATACATAGGTGAGTATGATTTCATTAAAACAAATCCATTATATCTTAGCATTAGAAAAAACCTTACATTTTAAAAAAGCAGCCGATTTATGTTCTGTTTCACAATCTGCTCTTAGCACTGCCATTACTGAAATGGAAAAACAATTAGGATTTCAAATATTCGAACGAGATAATAAAAAAGTCTTAATTACCTCTTTGGGTAGACAATGCCTGGATAAAGCACATCATATCAAGATACAAATGAATGATCTATATCTACTAGGACAAATACAAAAAAAACCTTTAAGTTATCCTATGTCATTAGGTATTATACCGACTATTGGTCCTTATTTATTACCTAAAACCTTGCCCGCAGTACGGCATACTTATCCAGACTTAAAATTACGCATTGTGGAAGCACCCTCACGTCCACTTATTGATATGGTAAAAAATGGCGAACTCGATACGGCTATTTTAGCCTTACCGTATGATACGGAAAAACTACTCACATTTAAGTTTTGGCAGGAAGATTTTTACTGGATCAGCCATAAAGAGGATAATCATTCATTCACCGAGATTACTCATGATGACATTAAATATTCTAATATTATGCTCTTACAAGAGGGGCATTGTTTAAAAGACCATATCCTTGCAGCGTGTCGATTACAAGCTAGTGAAACAGATAATTCTTTAGCATCTACCAGTTTGCATACCTTAATACAAATGGTTGCTGGACGTATGGGTACAACCCTCATTCCTGCTATGGCATTAGATCAATTATTAATTTATAACCCCGAATTACAAGCCGCTCATTTAAAAGAACCAGGACCTCATCGAAGTATTGCTTTTCTTACTCGTCCTAATTATACTGGAATGCATCATATTGAATTATTAATGCAAATTTTTCGACAACAATTAAACAAAACCCTCCCCAAAGATGCAAAACAACCTAAATTATGCTAGTTTCAGAGCCAAGATCATCACCAGCAATAATAAAAGGGGTCAATATGTTAAGAATAATATTATCTTGTACTATTAGTTTATTATTCACTACCGTCCATGCAACAGTGTATAAAATTATTAATGACGATGGGAGTGTTCATTATAGCGATAAGGCAGATCATAAAGCGAAAGTAATAGCACCACAAATATTACATACCTATCAACCCGAGCTACCAAGCAAAACAGCTCCTCCCCCTGCTCATACTTCCAATGATGCGCCTTTATCTAAAACCCCAAAACCTGCTACAGCAAAGCGGTATCGACAATTTGCTATTATTTCTCCCACCGATTCAATAATACGTAGTAACAGTGAATCTATCACACTACAACTTGCTATAAAACCTGTATTACAAACCCAATATGGACATCGCATATCTATTATATTAGATGGTAAACGTTTACCCCAATTTTGGAGTAGTCACCGCATCACCATCAATAATATTACTCCTGGCACACATACTTTGCATATTATTTTGGTAGATAAAACAAACAGACCCTTAGCAAAACGTTCACGAACTATTACTCTATTACGTAATATTATAAGAAAAAAATAACAGAACAAAAAAAGCCTACTACAAAATATATCGTAATAGGCTTTATTTAAATCATGTTAAAGGTTATTTTTTCAGATAACCTTAACCACCATTAATATTTACACACTATAGTACATATCAAACTCTACAGGATGTGTTGTCATACGCAAGCGAGTAATATCTTCCATTTTTAATTCTACATACGCATCAATAGAATCTTTGGTAAATACGCCCCCAGCAGTTAAAAATTCATAATCTTCTTTTAATGCATCAATCGCCATATCTAAAGAACTTGCAACAGTTGGGATTTCTGCTGCTTCTTCTGGAGGTAAATCATATAAATCTTTATCCATTGCATCACCAGGATGGATTTTATTTTTAATACCATCAAGACCTGCCATTAACATCGCAGAAAAAGCAAGGTAAGGATTAGCAGAAGGATCAGGGAAACGTACTTCAATACGACGACCTTTAGGATTCGATTCAAAAGGAATACGAATAGATGCTGAACGATTACGAGCAGAGTATGCCAACATAACAGGTGCTTCAAATCCAGGTACTAAGCGTTTATAACTATTGGTACTGGCATTAGCAAAAGCATTAATGGCACGAGCATGTTTAATGATACCACCAATATAATACAATGCTGTTTCTGATAAGCCACCGTACTCATCACCCATAAATAAATTATCACCTGCTTTAGAAATAGACTGATGCACATGCATACCATTTCCATTATCACCCACTAAAGGTTTAGGCATAAAGGTGGCTGTTTTACCATAGCTATGTGCGATATTATGCACACAATATTTTAAACGTTGTACTTGGTCAGCTTTAGCTACTAATGAATCAAAACGTACACCAATTTCACATTGTCCGGCAGTTGCTACTTCATGATGATGAACTTCTACATCCAAGCCCATTTCTTCCATTGCCAAACACATAGAAGTACGAATTTCATGTAATGAATCAACAGGTGGTACAGGGAAATATCCCCCTTTTACACCTGGGCGATGTCCCAGGTTACCATCTTGAAAAACTTTTTCAGTATTCCATGAGGCTTCATCTGAATCAATCTTAACAAATGAACCACTCATATCTGATCCCCAACGGACATCATCTAAAACAAAAAATTCGGGTTCAGGACCAAAGAATGCATCATCACCTACTCCTGATGATTTTAAATATTCCATAGCACGTTTGGCAATACTACGTGGATCACGTTCGTAGCCTTGCATGGTGGCAGGTTCAACAATATCACACACTAATAATAATGTTGGTTCAGTAAAAAAAGGGTCTAACATCGCTGTTGAAGCATCCGGCATTAAAATCATATCTGATTCATTAATACCTTTCCATCCAGCAATCGAAGAACCGTCAAACATTTTACCATCTGTAAAGGTACTTGCACTTACTTCTGATGCAGGGACGGTAACGTGTTGTTCTTTACCAATCGTGTCAGTAAAACGAAAATCTATAAAACGAATTTTTGGATTACCCATTTCGTCTTTTTCTTCTAACATACTTAAAACATTATCAATATCTGACATAAAAACTCCATACTCCATTAATGATTAGGATAAATGCGGCGACTTATTATACTACATATAACACTGCCATAGACAACAAGATTACATAAAAATAATTAAGGTATTATTGCAAACTAACAAAACTCATGCCAAACTCATAAATTATAAATAAATTTATTTATAATTCAATCTATTATATAATTATACTTTATAAATAAGTATTTCATTAAATAATTATTTATAAAGGACTTAGACAGGTTTTTCTCACTAAAATAGTGCTTATTGCACTAAAAAGAGGCATAATGCCTATTGATATAAAATTTCAACCTGTAATATACATTCAAAAGAAGATAATTGCTGTTGTATCGCACATAATAACTCCTCTTTTTCCTGACACTCTGATAATACATCTAAAGGTAATACTAACTGCATAGTAATTTTGCCATTGATATAATGTAAGATGATATATTTAATTTTGCTACGTAAAGGATGATGTTTCCATAATGGTTCTATTTTATATAGTAATTGTTTTCGAGTAGGTAGATGTAGGCAGGGAGCTTTTTCTTCATCATTTTCAGGATCAATATGCACTAACACTTCACTAATATCTTCTATTTCAGACATTAATAAGGTTTGTACCTGTTCACTGATATGATGTCCTTCTGATACACTTAAATACGCATCAACTTGAATATGTGCATCAACCAAGGTATCAGCTCCCATACGCCTAGTACGTAACATATGTACTGATACCACCCCATCAACAGCTTGAATATGTTGCCGTATTAAAGCAATTTGTTCTTCCGATAATCCCGTATCGACCAACTCTAAAATACTATTCCAGGCAATTTCCCAAGCAATTTTAGTGATCATAAAAGCAACAATCAGTGCAGCGATGGCATCTAAATAGACATATCCTAACAAACTCGCTGCAATACCTAATAACACAATAATAGATGAAAAGGCATCACTTCGATGATGCCAGGCATTGACTTTTAATAATCGGGAACGAAATTTTTTAGCACTAAACATTGTGTAGTGATACAAGGCTTCTTTAGATAACACTGACAATAGGGCAATAAATAAAGTAATACTTTCAGGTACGACTGATTGGGTGCTATGTAAGAGATTATCAATGGCATCAATCGCTATCCCTATTGCCACTAAAAATAATAAGAGACCCAAGACAACTGAAATAGCCGTTTCAATACGAGCATGTCCATAGGGATGATCGGCATCTGGTTGTTTATGCCCTATTTTTGCAGCAAAGACTACTAAAAAATCACTCAGTAGATCAGAAAGTGAATGCAAACCATCGGCTACTAAGGCTTGAGAATGGCCACTATAACCAATAATAATTTTAATCGCTGCCAACAACAGATTAACAATAGCCCCAACCAACGTTACCCGTTTAGTTTCTTGATAGTATGTTATAGCAGTATTATCTACCTGCTTATCCATAGCAAATCCTCCGATTAAGGGGTCATTATCTGAGTGACTTTAGCTCCTCCTTTCGATAACAATGCAATCAACCCTTTTTCCCCTGCAAGATGTGCTGCGCCGACTACAATAAAATAACTTTCCTTCGACTGTAAATAATGCTGTATCTTCTCTACCATAGCTATATTTCGCTTATCAAGTAATTCATAAAGAGATGTTTTTAACACTGGATATTTTTTTTCTGGCTGTTTGGCAATCGCTAATAAAACATCCAAATCACCTTCTTGCCATGCCGTTATCATTTTTTGCATTATTTGTTGCAATTGCGGTAATTGTTCCAATGTTGCTTTTAGTGAAAGCTCCTGAACCCTGTCTGGCTCTGGTTTTGATAATAATTGTAATTGCATTGCTGCTGATTCTAACTCCAAAATTGGTTTTTTTTCCGCCGTTGCCCGATTCAAAAAATGCATATCCACTCCAGAACGTTGATCATAACCTAATAAAGTGGTTTTATGTGTTAATAACATAATAGATAAAAACCAGGGGCGCATGGTTTTAAGCAAGGCATAACTTAAACCATTTTCTTGCATATAGGTTTTTAACTGCTGCAAGGTGTGAGCAGAGATGTGTTGTGCTATCGTTTCACCATCCGTATATAAACCTAATTGTTGCATTTGTAATGCAAACTGCATTTGATTAATGGCTTTAATATTCGCTTCTACTACTAATTTATCGGTATTTTGATAAGCACTGATTATCTTTTTATCCAAAGGATACATCTTTGCCTTAAAGATATGTATTGAACCAAGTAGATAAGCATTGCCTTGTGCTGTTTCAATTTTCCAAAGGGGTAATTTTGCAGCACTTACTATTGAAATAAATACTATATTTAGCAATAACCCTATTATTATTTTACGCATACTTCACTTAGCTTCCCTTAAATAATTTACTTATCCATTATGGCTGTAATCGAGTAATATCCCAACCAGTATCTGTTTGAGTAAAGGCAAAACGATCGTGTAAACGATTTATCCGACCTTGCCAAAATTCATAATAATGAGGAATTAATTGATACCCTCCCCATGTATCAGGACAGCTAAGACGCTTTTCTGACTGGTTTATAGTATGTACTCTTTCTTCTAAAATACTACGACTTTCAATAGCTTGACTTTGCACTGAAACCATTGCACTTAACTGACTGCCTCGTGGACGCTGATAAAAATATTCATTTGCTATTGTTTTATCTAATTGTGATACGCTACCTCGAATACGGACTTGTCGAGACAATTCAGCCCAATAAAATAACAGGCAGGCTTGTGCATGTGCTGCTAAATCTTCCCCTTTTTTACTGCGATAATCAGTAAACCAGGTAAAACCATGAATATCTACCTGTTTTAATAATACAATTCGTGCATCTGGCTGTCCATTAGCTGAAACAGTTGCCAAGGTCATGGCAGTGCTATCTATACATTGACTCTTATGTGCTTCATCTAACCAACGTTGAAATTGATTTAAAGGATCAGAATCAATATGACTACGTGTTAATGCTATACCTTGATACTCTCGTCTTATTTTTGTTAAGTCATCTTGCATAAAAAAATCAATCCCTAATAATCATTAAAATCCAGTTACTTAACTATAGCGAATAAAATTAACACCTGGCTCTAATTTAAATAATTCAGTAAGGTTAAATTCTGCTATCAACTGGTCAGAGATGGCCTGACCATGTTCTTTTTGTACCTCAGCTAAAATTAATTTAGTGGCATTACGATTGTAACCACTTCCAAATCCCACTTGTACTGTAATTAATTCCCTTGCCTTTTCTAACGTCATATATGTTGCCTATCCGCTTAGTGGATAACGGAAGGGATATTGCCTTCCGTTATCTTCATTTACCTATTATTCATCAAAATCAAATGTGGGTAATTTTTTCTCTACTAACTGATTTTTTAATACTACATATTTAGGTAAACCATTTTCATAAGGAGGATAATCTTCTCCTGAAATTAAAGGTTGTAAATAGGTACGGCATTTTTCTGTAATACCAAATCCATCTTCACTAATAAAATCTTCTGGCATCATTTTTTCTACATTCGCTACATCCGCTAAATTTGCAGAACCAATTTCCCAAGTATAGGGATTATCTGAAGTGCGTACGACAGTAGGCATGACGGCATTTTTACCTTCTAAAGCTAAATTCATAGCCGCTTCACCCATTGCATAGGCTTGCTCTACATCATTTTTAGAGGCTATATGACGTGCAGCACGTTGTAAATAATCAGCGACTGCCCAATGGTATT
Organism: Gammaproteobacteria bacterium; assembly: GCA_026994225.1. Classification (GTDB taxonomy): domain Bacteria; phylum Pseudomonadota; class Gammaproteobacteria; order GRL18; family GRL18; genus JALWRI01. The sequence goes on from JALWRI010000010.1 coordinate 44,704, forward strand.
TATAACCCAGATTATCTTTTATCATTTGTGCTACTACCGGCGCAACCCCCCCTAATTGAGCATGGCCAAACGCATCCGTACCCCCTGCTTCAGCAAGAAATTTACCTTCAGCATTACGTACCCCTTCCGATACCACAATGGAGCAATAACCATAATTTTTTACTGCATTATCAACTTTAGCAAGAAATTTTTCTTGATCAAAGGCAACCTCAGGAAATAAAATGATATGCGGTGCATCGCCTTCTTTTTCTGCTGCAATACCCCCTGCTGCCGCAATCCATCCAGCATGACGACCCATTACTTCCATAACAAAAATCTTGGTAGAGGTTTTTGCCATTGATGCAACATCAAAACTTGCTTCACGAATAGAAACTGCGACATATTTGGCCACCGATCCAAAACCTGGGCAATTATCGGTAATTGGTAAATCGTTATCAACGGTCTTGGGAATACCCACGCACGTTACCGGATACCCCATCTTTTCTCCAATTTGAGATACTTTATGTGCGGTATCTTGTGAATCGCCCCCACCATTATAAAAGAAATAACCAATATCATGTGCTTTAAATACCTCAATAAGACGTTCATATTGTGCTTTGCTTTCTTCAATGGATTTTAATTTATAACGACACGATCCAAATGCACCAGATGGTGTATGACGTAAGGCATGAATATCCTCATCCGATTCCAAACTGGTATCAATTAAATCTTCATGTAATGCGCCGATAATACCATTTAAGCCCGCATACACTTTACCGACTTTATCGCTATTTTTACGGGCTGTTTCAATTAACCCACAGGCAGATGCATTAATTACTGCTGTTACACCACCTGATTGTGCATAAAAAATATTTTTTTTAGACATCATTTACTCCACTTTCTCTTGCTTTGGAAAAATTTACTTATTTTATTAAATAAGCAATTATTATCGATCTTGATGACTTACTTACGGCTACGCTCTGCTTCATAATCTGCATGCATTTGCAATAAACCTGTTAAACATTCTTCTAAATTATCGTACTCTTTTTTTGCACCAAACTGTTGATGCCCTCGATAAAAAAATTGACTACGAAATTCAACACGCCGTTTATCTTGATACGTTTTAGCAAGGATAAAGGTAGAATTATTCACCTTCCAATACATAGCATTACATGTAGTGAGTTCTCTATCAGCCAGTGATAAGCGTAATTCCACTTCCACAGCTTCTGCTTCAATTTTTATATCCGGCCAACGTTCTTTTAATGTAGTCTGAATTTGCCACTGTTCTGTTTTACTAAAATCAGGATTATTACTCATTTTTTTTATGGAATATGACTAAAAGGAATACAAGAATACCGCAAAACACAAAAAATTGCATGTGCTATCAATACACAAACGCTATTCGGTGAACTACCCGCCCCTAAAGGAACTGGCTTCAAGAGCCGCACCCCTAACAGGCTGGATATCAAATAATTCCGAGGTAAGGTAACAGTTTCTTTTTTTATGTTTCCAACGCACTTTAGGCAAACGACGCAGGCCACATAAAAAAGCCGGGTGCGCTTCAAAACATCACGGGCTAACTCGCCCCTGAAGGAGCGAGACTGCGCCCTGCATCTTTTGTTCAGATAGCTTCTTGCTGTCATACACAACATCCGAAGCTATCCGAGTTAAGCTATTAACCTACTTTAAAAGATTGCGTAATCGTATTTAACTGATTTGCTAAATCTTGTAGGGCATGACTTGCTGTCTTGGTTTGCAACGCATCATCACTGGTTTTATCTGCAATACCACGAATATCATTTACACTTCTATCAATATCTTGTGCAACCGTCGTTTGTTCTTGTGCCGCATGGGTGATCTTCTGGTTCATTTCATTTGCCTGAGAAACCACATCAGCAATCGTTTTTAACGCATTATCTGCATGACCTGCCTGCTGTTCTGTTTCCAGTGCTTTTTGTTTCCCTGATTCCATCACTTGTGCCGCTGATCTGGCACCATTTTGTAAGCGTTCAATCATAGATTGAATTTCTTGCGTAGATTCTTGCGTTCTTGCCGCAAGTGTACGCACTTCATCCGCAACCACCGCAAAACCTCGCCCTTGTTCTCCGGCTCTTGCAGCTTCAATCGCAGCATTTAAGGCTAATAAATTGGTTTGTTCTGAAATTCCCCGAATAACATCTAATACCGAACCAATGGTTTCTGTTTCTTGCGTTAATTCACTGATAACACTGGTTGCTTGATCGACTTCCTGTGCTAAACTCGATATGGACTGAATAGTCTGCTGTAAGGTATTTTGTCCTTCTCTGGATTTATCATTTGCAGCATGGGTAAATTCTGAAGCAGAATTAGCACTATCCAGGACATTTTGTACAGCTACCATCATTTGGTTTACTGCATTGCCCATGCTATCTGTTTTTTCTTGCTGTATATTTGCGCCCTGAGCGGTTCTTTCTGTTGCTTCTGACATTTGTACCGCAGTGGAAGATAATTGTTGTGTTACTGCCATCACATTATCTAATTCACTGCGTAAATTATGAATCATAATATTAAAACTTTCTGCAATATCAAGCACTTCTTTATTATATCCCTCGTTAGGCATCACAACCCTCATATCTCTATCTGCCACAGCATGTAAGCAGTTTGCCAGCGTCATCATTGGTTTTGCTACAGTACAAGATAAAGTCCAGATAAACACTATTAAAACCAAAATAATTAATACAGTAGCAATTGAAAGTTCAATATATAAATTGCTTTGATGCTTACCTGCTAAGGCAGTATACATTTTTACTAATTGATCACTGCTTATCATCAAGCTATTTGATTGTGCCAACAACTTGATAATTAATTGCTGCATAGTATCTGAATTAGCTTTTACCAAGAATAAGGCATCGATGGTCTTTAAATATTGCTCAAATTCGGTTTGTATTTTTGTTAGCTGATTTTTCATTGCTGTATCGGTTAATGGTTTTAGATACACCTGCTGTTTTTTATTATGTTGTATAGCACTAACATTTCCGCCTTTTTGTATTATATCCAAGGTTTTCTGAAAAGCCTGTTTTGCTTCTATCAACTCTTTATCAGAAGGTTTTAATACACTCTTTGCTAATTTTTCATCCTTTGAATAAAAAATACGATATTTACGTATTCCCAGCATATCTCCTACCTTAAAGCGGGTATTTTTCATCGTATTATGACAATCTACACATGCTTGTACAGTGGCAATATCAGCAGAATAATAGAGTATATTAACGCCACCATCTTCTTGTTTTTCTAATTCAAAATACAGCTTGTCTGGATTTTCTTCCAAGGCCTTCCAGGCTCGTTTATCACTTTCTTGTGTTAATATTTTATCATCATTTACCGGATTTTTTGCTAGAATGTCAATCTCTGATTGACCTTGCATCGCTGCACTAAAATTATTATTCACCAAACGGGTATAGGTAGCAGGATAAGGTAAACTCTCTCCTACATGGGGGGTCATTGATAATTCTATGCCTTTTTCTTTTGCTACATTCACCACTTGTTGCGTATACACTTTTCGCATTTGTGTTATATATTGGTCATCACTACGTACACTTTCTTCTATCTGCTTAAGGATATTTTTACTCATTGCAATAGATAATGCCGATTTTGCCATTTTTTGTGCTAGCATTCTATTTTTGCCTAAAAGATTGATTTCAACCGTATCTAATTCACTCACAGAAAAGGTATACATCGTATATCCCACACTTATACCAACAATCAAAAGAATGACAAATAATCCAGAGCTCAGTTGTTGTTTAATCGACATATTAGTTAAAAATTTCATTATATTCCCTTCATACCATACTATTTAAACGTATGCCTTATTTTAATATTATTAGTAATATTACCTATAAACTGCTTTTTTACAAAAACCGCTTATTGGTAATACCTTATCCCATTAATGCAGTCAACATATAATGGCATTAACAAGATAACCCTTTTATTTTATGATTACAAATTATGACATAAACAGACTTTAATATCTTTCTTATTCTTGCGACAATAGGGTTTTTTATCAGCAATAGGGTAAAAATCCTTAGTCACCGCTTTGCCTTTGTTGCTGCCTTTTAATGCAAAGCAAAAAATAGATACAATAAAAAAAATATCTATTCCCGATAAATTATCTACAGCACTGAGCATCCATTTTCCCCTTTTTTTTACTGATTTAGACTATTGCAAGAGAGTGCGTAATTTATCTAAATGCGCTCGTCCAAATTCAATCCGCTCTTCCTCTTTTAACTGTGGTTTTTTATTAATCCATTCTAAATTTTCTGCGGGTAATTCACTTAAAAATCGGCTAGGAGCGGTTTCTATATGTTCACCATAACGGCGACGTTTACTTGCATAACTGAGTGTTAATGTTTTTTGCGCTCGAGTCATGCCAACATAACATAAGCGCCGTTCTTCTTCGATATTTTCTTCTTCTATACTATTTCTATGCGGTAATAATTCTTCTTCCATGCCAATCATATACACATGTGGAAATTCTAACCCTTTGACTGCATGTAATGTCATTAATACTACTTGATCCGCACTATTTTGTTCTTCATTATTACGTTCTATTATATCCATAATAAGCATTTTTGATACCATATCAGCTAATGATAAGGTATTATTTTCTTCTGCTTTTTGCATTCTTTCCAGCCAGGAAAGTAAATCTTGCACATTTTCCACCCGTTTTTGTGCTGCATAATCACTTTTGCTATTTTCTTGTAACCAGGCTGCATAACCTATGACATCAACCATCTCTTTTACAACTTCTACACAATCTCTGCGTTGTATTTCATCTGTTAATCTAATAATCCAATCCGTAAATTGCCTTAATGATGTAACTTGACGAGTATTTAATACCTGTTCTACACCTAATTCAAAACTTGCAGCAAACAAGCTAATATGTCGTTGTTTTGCATACCTTGCCAATTTTTCTATCGTGGCTGCACCTAATTCCCGCCGTGGTACATTAACGATACGAATAAATGCATTATCATCTTCTTGATTCACTAATAAGCGTAAATATGCCAGAATATCTTTTACTTCTGTATAAGAAAAAAAGGACATACCACCACTGAGATAATAGGGAATTTGCTGTTCTCGTAATTTCTTTTCAAAAATGCGTGCCTGATGATTACCTCGATATAAAATCGCATACTCGCCATATTTACAACGATAACGAAATTGATGATGCACTATACTACTAACAATCCGTTCCGCTTCTTGTTCATCACTTGGTGCAGAAATTACTTTAATTAAATCACCATACCCTAGCTGACTCCATAAGGTTTTTTTAAAAACATGTGAATTATTGGCTATTAATGTATTCGCAGCTTTTAATATACATCCGGATGAACGGTAATTTTGTTCTAACTTAATAACTGTTAACTGAGGGAAGTCTTCTTTTAATAGTGCGAGATTTTCAGGTTGCGCCCCACGCCAACAATATATAGATTGATCATCATCCCCCACTACTGTTAATCCCTGACGCACACCTATCAATAACTTTACTAATTGATACTGGGTACTATTTGTATCTTGATATTCATCTACCAGTAAATAACGAATACGTTGCTGCCATACTGCTTGCACAGCAGGATGATCTTTAAACAACATCACAGGTAACATAATCAAATCATCAAAATCTACTGCATTATAGGCACGTAAATGGGTGTTATATAATGCATACAGTTTTGCTGCGATATGCTCTTGTTCATCATTACCTGCTTGTAATAAGGCTTCTTCCGGCAAGCAAAAATTATTTTTCCAACGAGAAATCGCTTGTACTATCCTGTTCAACTCATCTTCATCTATCATTTTACCAGGCATTAATTCTTTAATTAATGCCTTGCTATCATGTTGATCAAAAATAGAAAAACCTGTTTTTAAATTTGCTCGAGTTAATTCACTACGTAAAATATCCATCCCTAAGGAATGGAAAGTAGAAACTCTCAAGCCTCTATTTTCCCCCTGTCCTAATAATTTTTGTACCCGATTTTTCATCTCTTTTGCTGCCTTATTCGTAAACGTTACTGCCGTAATATGCTGTGGTTTAATACCACATTTTTGAATAAGATAAGCAATTTTACAGGTAATCACTCGGGTTTTACCGCTGCCTGCACCAGCTAAAACTAATAATGGGCTGCCAATATGCTTTACCGCATCACGTTGTCGTGAATTTAAATTATTTAACAAGGCTTTCAATTTTTACATCCTTTTCAAAAAGGGGAAGTTCTATTTTTAGGAGCATAGCTAAAATATATATTCTATTACCAAAAACATGCGTTATACTTGGCATTCTCTTTATTTTCAATTAGTTATTATTATGCTACAAAATACCTCCTCTACATCAAAATCATCATCCTGGGTACATGAATCACGCTTTGGTAACTGGTTTTTAAGCACGCATATATGGCAAAAATATGTGCTGGAAAAAGGACTCCATGATTTATACCAACTATTAAACAAAGAAAATGCCCCTCAACAGTACACACATATTATTGATATAGGGTGTGGGCATGGGTTATCTATTCCTTTATTACATGCACAATTTCAGCCACAAAAAATGACCGCTATTGATATTGATCCACAAGTATTAAGCACTCTCAAAACCAGCATAGCAAAGATACCTGATCTACAGAATAAACTGTTACTATCACGACAAACTGCCACACAACTCGCTGTTCCTGATAACAGCGTGGATATGATAGTTTGCCATCAAACACTCCATCATATCTCTGATCAATCTCTCGCATTACAAGAATTTTACCGTATTCTCAAACCAGGGGGCGTAGTATTACTATCTGAATCGTGTCAACGATTTATTGTTTCTTGGGTTGTGCGCTTATTTTTCAGACATCCCATGTCATCACAAAAAACAGCTACTGAATATCTCCAATTACTCACTGAGCAGGGTTTTACTTATCAACAGAGTGCCGTTTCCTATCCCTACCTTTGGTGGAGTAGACCCGATTTTGGACTGATCGAATTATTCACTCGCCGTTGCCCTGCATCCCCTGAACCAACACTCATCAATGTTATCGCCCGTAAACCCATTAAGAATTAAGTGAACGACCTCCATCTACAGCTAAAATTTGCCCGGTAATATATTGAGTGGTGACTAAATATAAAACCATTTGAGCAATATCAAAAGGCTCACCTCGACGCTTTAAAAACGTACGTGATACAATACGCTGTTGTGTTACTTCATCCATATCATTTTCTGGCCATAATATAGCTCCTGGAGAAATACCATTTACCCGTATTTCAGGTCCTAATTCTCTTGCCAGGGATTTGGTCATCATCGCAATACTCGCTTTACTCATACTATATACAGGATAATTTTTAAGTGGTCTTTCAGCATGAATATCAACAATATTAATAATACAACCGCTTGTCTTTTGTAATGCCGATGCTGTTGCTTGAGCAAGAAAAAAGGGGGCTTTTACATTGGTATCAAATAATTCATACCAGTGTTTTTCTGTTACCTCTGCCACTGGAGCAGGATAAAAAAGGGAAGCGTTATTAATTAATATATCCAAACGATTCCAAACACTCAGTGCTTTACTTATCGCACTTTGTAATGATTGCAAATCTTGTAATTCTGCTTGAATTAATACCACTGAATCAGCACGTTGCTGATGTAATTCTTCTTGTAAGGCTAAGGCTTCTGTTCTTGAATGACGATAATGTAAAATAATATTTGCCCCCGCAGCATGTAATATTCTGGTAATATTTGCACCAATACGTTGTCCGCCGCCAGTAATTAATGCGACCTTTTCTGATAAGGTAGTCGGGGTAATAAATACTGCTGATATATCCACAAAAGTTCCTTCTCAAATTGATAAATAGTAGTATAGTAAACGGGACATCCAAAAAAATCTAACTAATTGAAAAAATAAATGCACCAATTACCATTACCTCATTCGAGTGCTATAGCACATAGCCAACAATTAACAGCACAAATTATACAAAAAATTGCCGCTCATCATAATCAAATCCCGTTTGCTGATTTTATGCACATGGCATTATATGCCCCAGGATTAGGCTATTATCATGTAGGTAACCAAAAATTAGGACAATATGGAGATTTTATTACCGCTCCTGAAATTTCTCCTCTTTTTAGTTATAGTCTGGCTTATTATTTAAATACGCTCTATACACATATATCAGCAAGTTTGGGTGCATATATTTTAGAAGTTGGAGCTGGTTCAGGAAAGATGGCCTTACATCTATTACAATATTTACAACAGCAAAACAGCCTGCCGGAAAAGTATTATATTTTAGAACTAAGCCCTGATTTACAACAAAAACAACAACACTTACTACAACAAAAGTTACCAGATATATATCCCCGTATAGTATGGCTAGATACACTTCCACAAAATTTTAAAGGTATTATCCTTGCCAATGAAGTGCTAGATGCCATGCCTGTACATCTTTTATCCTGGCAAGCTAATCAACTACAAGAAAAATATGTCAGTTATCATCATCCAAAGCAATCTTTTTACTTTACTGATGGGGAATTAAGCCATCCTCTATTATCTCAAAAAGGGGAATATATTGCTTCTCTACAGCATCATACCTCACCGTATATCACCGAAGTCAACCTGTTAGCTGAAAGTTGGCTTGCTAGTATTGCAGATTGTTTGGAAGCTGGCGTATGTATTGTGATTGACTATGGTTTTCCTGAACAAGAATATTATCACCCAGATAGAAATACCGGTACGCTTATGTGCCATTATCAGCATCATAGTCATACTGATCCGTTCTTTTATCCTGGATTACAAGATATTACTGCTCATGTTAATTTTACTGCCTTAGCAAACACAGCAGTACAACATGCCATGCAGGTCAATGCTTTTACTACCCAAGCCTACTTTTTATTAGGCAATCACCTTGTTGAATTTGCTCAACAACAAATAGCAACCAGCCCATCTAGCAATATTTATCCTATTTCTCAGGCAGTACGTACTCTCACCCTTGCAGAAGAAATGGGAGAATTATTTAAAGTCTTAGTATTGAGTAAAAATATTACTATGCCAGCTCCTCATTTTACCGATCTACGCCAACATTTATGATTTTTTGAGTCGATTATGGATATATTACAAATTATTATCTTATCATTAGTACAAGGTTTTACTGAATTTTTGCCTATTTCCAGTTCTGCACATTTAATTCTTGTCCCACTGCTAAGCACTTGGCAAGATCAAGGTTTAGCTTTTGATGTAGCAGTACATATTGGCTCATTGTGTGCGGTAATCGCTTATTTTTATAAAGATATATACCAACTACTTATATCATGGTTACAATCTTGTCAACAACGCAGGCTCACCGATAAACATAGTCATCTTGCTTGGGGAATTATTTTTGCTACTTTCCCCACAGTGATAGCTGGTCTGCTCTTACACGATAGTATGGCATCGTTACGCACAATTACCGTTATAGCCAGTACCACTATTATTTTTGCCTTATTATTAGCCCTTGCTGACAAGTATGGTAAAAAATACTATGATGAATATCAAATTTCCTGGAAAGTGATGCTACTGATAGGTTGCGCTCAGGCAATCGCATTAATTCCTGGTACTTCCCGATCAGGTATTACTATTACTGCTGCTTTATTACTCGGTATGCACGCCAAAGCAGCAGCTCGTTTTTCCTTTTTACTTTCCATCCCTGTCATTATCGCAGCAGGCAGCTTATTATTAAAGGATTTAATACAACAAAGTATAGCAGTACCCTGGTTAGAATTAAGTTTAGCCGTAGTATTATCTGGATTAAGTGCTTATTTTTGTATTTATTACTTTCTACACTTTATTACCCGTATCGGTATGTATCCTTTTGTTATTTATCGCTTGCTATTAGGCAGTCTATTATTTATTTATCAGTAAATCTTTTCTGCAATTTCCAGTAGTTTGGAACTAATATACAAGCCCACTTTACGTGCTTGTGTTAAGTTAATATCAAAGCGTACTTTATTATTTTTTATAAACAAACCGATAATTCCCCCTTCACGACTAAAATGTTCAATATCGCTCACAGTTAAAATTTCCTGCTCGGATAATAGACTAAGGATAGATTTAATCTGCGCTTCTTCTGAACGACTAATATACAATACATGACAGATAGTAGCATCTTGTACTTGTTGATAGTAACTGATTTTAATCGCATGTTTACGAATACTTTCTTTTTCAAAAAGCGCTAATTTCTTCGAAAAAGGGCTATTACCCAAGATACATAAATGCAATATTTCACTTTTGTCTTCATTTTGCCAAGTAATAAAACGCATAAAGTTATACAAATAGGCACCTTGCACCTGATATTCCATATCCATAGCAAAAAGATGCGTAGTCAATACATACATTACAAAAAAAATATAATTACGTGATCTCAATGTAGTATCTATTTCCTGTGATTGATTTTCATATAAAACAATGACATTATTACTTTTTTAAGTATTATTTTCATCAACTAAAAGATACCATAAGGAGCAGTCTCTTGCCTACTATGCAACAAAAAATGGCTGAATATGGTTTTGAGTCCAATGATAACTATGATTATCATGTCCGTTGTTTGCTTGCTAGTCAATTATCTGGTATTCGCTGCCTTAATATTGATGGTGAAAATGAACGTCGAAATACTGCTTTTGCCAATGCGCTAGCACAAGCTCTTGAATATTCTCATATTTTATATTATGACTTTACTCAACAAGATCCCCCTGCCAGCGTTGTTATAGTAGAAGATGAAGGAGAAACACCTGTAACAGAAACTCCCAGTGCCTTTGAGCGTATAATGATAGAAAGTTGTGCCTTTAGTGAAGCAGAGACAACAATACTTATTTTAGATCAATTACAAGCTACTGATTTTGCTAATCATCTACGTCTTTATCAATTTATCAGCACAGTATCATGGACAATTCAAGATACCTGTTATACTGCTAACCCCAAAAATTTATTATTATTTCTTATTTCTTCTCAACCTCTATATCATTCATTACGTAAATCCTGTTTTAAAGTCTGGGTAGAGAGCAGTTCTAAAAATAGTATACAATATCATCCCGAAGATTTTAATCTATCCGATGATGCATTACCTATGATGGAAAGTTTCTATCTACTGTTTACCCATTTAGGTCATGCGCCTACTTACAGTGAGTATGCAAAAATTTTTCATGATGCACAATACCATATCCATACTATTGACGAATTACGCTACTCTCTTTTTGGCTGGGTAGAAGCACTAGATCAGGCCGCTTTATTTGCAACTCAATTACAACATCCATTAGAAATGACACTCCAAGCCATTGAACATTATATTGGTATGGATGAAGTAGAAATAGCTAGCACTCAACTTCAACCTGAGTAAAATATGTGTTATTCCTGCAAGGCAATTAATTCTGCTAATGCCGTTTGTCTTATCGCACTATCTTGCTGGCGGATAGCCATAGATAAAGCCTGCCTGGAACCAACCAATACAGCTAATTTTTTTGCCCGAGTTAAACCAGTATAGATCAAATTACGATATAACATTTTAAAATGCTGAGTAAAAACCGGCATAATCACAATTTGAAATTCACTCCCCTGCGATTTATGAATAGTAATAGCATAGGCTAAATCTAACTCTAATAAATGTTCTTTTTGATATTTCACTAATCGATTGTCAGGATAAAAAGCAATAACCGCTTGCAGCTTTTCATTATCTATTGATACAATACGTCCAATATCACCATTAAATACATTTAATTCATAATTATTTTTTCTATGTATAACTCTATCGCCTTCTCGCAATAGACGTTCCCCTATTTTTAATTGATATTTTTCTGCATCCGGCGGATTAGCATAATGTTGAATAACCGTATTCAAATTAATAGTACCTAATGTACCCCGTGTCATAGGTGTTAAAATTTGAATTTCTTGTTGTTTACTATAATATTTTGGTATCCATTGTAAATAGAGCTTGAGTATCGTATCAACCGCAGATAATCCATAATGCAATGAAGACCAGGGATGTACTTTTTTTAATACTGCTTTCAAACTTTCCACTTCTGTCGCACTTTTTTGTAATTGTTGAATATCAACATGTGCAAATTTGTCTGGAATGATAAATTCCTGTTGATAAGCAGAAATAAGCTCTTTTTCTGTATTAAATTCAAAGGGCGAAGCGGTGCTTAAGTTTTCCCGTTCTTCTATTTGCCAGGGAAAATACTGTTTCACCTTATGAATAAAATGTAATTGCTCTTGTGTTACTTCATTACTGTCAATAAAAATACAATCCATGCTTTTCCAGATTGAAGGATTTTTAAACGGAGAGGCAATAGCCGGCATACTACCTTGATTAATTTGGTGGGCATAACGAATGATGAAAGATTGTTGTGCCTGACGAAATATTTTGGTTAATTGATAACAGGGGATAACATCTGATGCTATCATATCTTTTAATACATTTCCTGCCCCTACGGATGGAAGTTGATCGGGATCACCGATAAATAATACCTGACAACTATCTGGCACAGCTTTTAATAACGATGCAGTTAAACTAATATCTAACATAGAACATTCATCTACAATTAAATAATCCGCATCAAGAGGATAGTTTTCATCATGCTGAAAGTGGGTATTTTTCCAACCTAATAAACGATGAATCGTTGTTGCATCCCGACCGATAACCTCTCCCATACGTTGTGCCGCACGCCCTGTTGGAGCAGCTAACAGCACTGTTTTTTTCATAGCTTCAAGTAAACGCACAATCACTAACGTTGTTGTTGTTTTACCACAACCTGGCCCACCAGTTAAAATTGCACAGCTATGTTGTACAATATGTTGCACGGCATTGCGTTGTTCATCACTCAGTTCAATGATGTATTTTTGACAATAGCTGACTAGCCATTTTTTAATTTGTTGGGTATTATATGTTGTCGTTATTTTCGATAAATGTTGCAATTTATTTGCAACACTTGCTTCATCGTAATATAAACGTTTAGAGTAATAAGCAACGACTTCTTGCTCATTTTGTACCCATACCCGTAAGTATAATTGTTTATTTTCTCGCATTTGTTCTAAATAAACGGGTAATTGCTCTGCTAAATCAATGGCAATTAAAACCATTATGGCTTCTTGTATTTGTTTTGCCGTCAAATAACAATGCCCTTGTTCACGGCTCGCAGCTAATACATGTGTAATGGCTGCCATAATACGTTTATCTGAATATTCACCAAAACCTAAACTTAATGCTACTTTATCTGCTGAAAAAAAACCTATACCATAAAAGTCATTCGCTAATGCGTATGGATTATCGGTTACTTTCACTATCGCATCATCCCCATATTTTTTATATATTTTGACAGCAAACAAAGTGCTGATACCATGTTGCTGTAAAAACATTATCACATCCCGTATTGCTTGATGTTCTATCCATCCTGCTGTAATCATTTTTAACTTTTTTTTAGCAATACCAGGTACTTCTATTAAACGATCAATATCATTATCAAACACATCCAGAGTGTCTTCTTTAAAAAAATTCACAATTTTTTTTGCTGTTTTAGGTCCAACCCCTTTGATTAATCCTGAGCCCAGATAGAGTTCTAACGAGGCGCAGCTTGCTGGTTTTTTTTCTATTGCCTGATGTGCTTTAAATTGTCGTCCATATTTAGGATCAATCATCCAATGCCCATGAAATTCCATATTTGCCCCGGCAAAAACTCTTGCCTGAAATACGGTAACGGTTTCTTGTTGCCCTGAATGCCCAAAATTTTGTACCCGTAACACAGACCATCCATTAACAGGATTATGATAAGTGACTCTAGTAACAATTCCAGTTAATATTTCATCCATTATGCATAACATCCAGTTAAATTAATTTTAGCGACCACCCTATTTTATCGTGATGGATAAAGTATCTTAATTTCGTTATACTATCAATAAACATATCAATTTATCCTCGGTACATCAACACATTAGGCGTGTACTATGTTTTTACCTCCCTGTTTTTTATCTCTGTTTATTATTTTTAACTTTATATCTACTCTTTCTTTTGCAAACAACACCACACCCCAGACCCGCCAACATATTGCGATTGTTGAGTTTAAAGTGGTTGGTAACATTGATATGGATGCCGCAGGTCAAACGATTGCCGAAATGCTGATAGCTCCGTTACTCAATTCAGGTCAATATGATCTCTATGAACGCACCTTATTACGAGCTATCATTGACGAACAAAATATGTCACAAACGGAATATGTTAGTGAAGAACATATGGCAAATGAATATGGTAAACTCTACGGCGTACAATCTATCCTTACAGGTAGTATTTCAAAATTTGGCAATGCTCTTACCATTTCTGCTCGATTAATTCATACTACTACCGGTAGAATATTAAAAAGTGCTAATATTACTATACCTAAAAATAAATTAGATAAAATACCCCAATATCTAAAACAATTAGTACAACGTCTTACTCACTCATCAGGGCAGAGCAATAAAAAGCAATATCATTTAACCATTAATGCCACTCCAGATAATGCCCGTATTTATATTATGAATATTCAACCTAAATACCGTCCAGGTATGTTGCTCCCTTCAGGAAGGTATATTATTCGTGTTAAATCAAAAGGTTATAAAACATTATCTAAAAAAGTTATTAATATTACGGATGCGGATAAAGTAGTGAATATTCGTTTACAAAAGGCAAAAGTATTAACACCAATTCAGACCACTCAAAACACTTTACCTGCTATTAAAATGATAAAAATAACAGGTGACTGTTTTAATATGGGTAGCCCTCCCGATATGGTAGAATTTAACAAAGATGAACGACAACATTTTATTTGTGTCAATGATTTTTTAATTAGTCAACATGAAATTACTGTTGCAGAATATGCAATATTTTCTCAACAAACTGGCTATACGATGCAAACAAAAGTAACTGAACATAACCATAATCATCCTGTCGTAAAAGTAAGTTGGCATGATGCCATCGCTTTTACTAACTGGTTATCCCGTAAAACTAAAAAATATTACCGTTTACCTACCGAAGCAGAATGGGAATTTGCAGCCCGTGCAGGAACTAATAGTACGTATTATACCGGAAACTGTATTCATTCATCACAGGCTAATTTTGATGGTCGTCATGCAGAAAAACATTGTCCTAAATCAGCGTATAGAAAAAAATCCCTTCCCGTTTGTTCTTTGGATAAAAATCCTTATGGATTATGTGATATATTAGGCAATGTGTGGGAGTGGACATGTTCACGCTATGATGAATTATATGGTGGCAGTGAGTTGGTTTGTGCAGCAATAGGCGAAAAAGGCTTGCGAGTGCAGCGAGGAGGTTCTTGGGATAGTGAACCCTATCAACTTCGTTCAGCACATAGAGAAACCGGTACGGTAGACTACACCAATACAACCTTAGGTTTTCGTATCGTACAAGAAATACAATAATACTCAGTTAAGGAAGTATCATGTTATCGACAATATATCCCCCCTCATGTTCTATCAGGATAGCATCATCAGCAATACGATATCTGCTCTATGGTATGATGTTATCTCTTGCTGCCTGTGTCAGTAATCCGGCATTAGACAAATCGGAGAAACTACTACAACAAGGAAAAAAAGTAGCAGCTTTTGATACATTATATGCAGCGTTAGCCAATGCATCAGACTCGGATAAAAAAGCAATCAAAATAAAAATGCAACAATTAGCCCCTTATATTGCACCCAATAGAATAAAAACAGCACGCCATTTATTAAGTTCTCCTAATACTATCCCTGATCTTCAAAAAGCTGTCCATTATCTTACTGATTCAGTCAAATATGATTATCAAAATCAAATTAGTACAACATTAAAACGCTATAAAAAAGAATTACGTCAATATCAACATGAACAACAACAATTATTATCGAAAATAACAACAGCAAGCAGTGAAAATAATTGGAATAATGTCTTTACTTTACTCAAGCATTTAAAAAGAATTAATCCTGCCTATCCCCATTTACCCGAAAAATATACCAATACACTACAACAACGTAAAGATTATTATCAATATCAAATAGAGGATGCCATTTATCGCAAGGACTGGCAAAGCGCACAAACAATACTTACTTCCTTATCTAAAGAAATCCCTCCCTTTAATTCCAAATGGTTAAGACAATTTTCCAATCAATACCAAAATGATATTAACAATCGTATAGAAAAAAATATTCGCTATCTAATTAGTCGTAATAAATATTTTAAAGCCTATATCTTGTTAAAAGATACCCATATCCTATCTAAAGATAAATTGTTATTTCAAATTAAAACCCGTGGCGTTAATTATTATATTAATAAAGCAAGACAGTTTATGGCTTTAAATAATGATGATCCGAGTATTTCTACAGGAAAAGCATATATTTTTGCTTATAAAGCAATACAGATTGATTCATATAATCAAGAAGCCTTTTCATTACATCGTGATTTACAAGATGCTATCTCCAAGAAAATTAAAATCTATATCGCAATATCTACCTTTGGTTCACCCCAGCATGAACCTGAATCTGGCACACGTTTTTCTGATTCATTAATTGCTTATCTATCTAAAAATTTACCTTATAGTATTGAGATCATGGAACGTTCCAAAGTGGATGTAATGTTGCAAAAATACGAACAAAGTTATGAAGAACTTAGTAAACAACTTGGCCTGGAACTCTTTATTATAGGGAATATTTCTACCTTAAGCGTAGAGCGACAACAAACAAGGGGTAAACAAACCATTATGGTAGAAGTGGGAGAAAGACAAGAAGCGAACCCAGAATATCAACAATATATGAATATTTATGGTTCTGATGTATCAAAGTGGCCACGTTATGTAACACCGACTATTAATAGAAAAATGACAGAAGCCTTCAGTTATAATGTAGGTGAAGAAAAAGTAAACGGTTTAATGACCGCATCCGTACGTTTATTTGATACCAAACTTGGAGCCATCACTAAAGCAGAAATTTTTAAATCCTCTTTTAGTGATAAGGATACTTTTCATGATGCTGTATCTTCAGCGGGTATTCTATATGATCCGCTCGATCTTCCCACTAATAATAATATTAAAGATCAAATGACAGAAGATTTAATTCGACAAGTTGCTAAAGTTATTTTAGCTAATTTTAAAGATTTAGAAAAAGATTACTGGTCACATGCAAAAGAAAATATTAATCGCCGAGAACAGAATAAAGCCTTACAATTCTTAGCCGAAGGGTTAGTATATTGTCTAAAAAATCATCTGCCTAAAAAAAATGTCTGGTTTGATAAAATCTACAATACTGCCTTATTAGAACTTACTGATTAATATATGTTCATTACAGGAATAACAACATGTATGATTTAAAAACAATATAATTATAAGAAACTATTTTGGATTACCGGTCTTATCACCTTTTTCCTTTCCCCTATTGCCGATAATCTCACTACAGCATTAATTTTAGCTACCGTATTAATTACGCTTGAGCAAAAGAATAAAGCCTTTCTTATTCCAGCGGCTATTAATATTAAGGAAGTTTGATCTCATTTGGATCTGCTGCTAGAGTCGGTGTCATGGGTAAATTACGCGGTATTTATACCTTTACTTCTCACTTACGTTATGTTTGGACTATATTTACAGGTTATATCATATCTATTTGTATCTGGTATTCTACTGCCTTTTTTGCTTTTCCCTTTACTTTTTCAATCGGAAAACGTTGCTGATTGATCTGCATCTTTTCCTCCACAGCTGCTAATATATCAATATCTAACCGTTCAGATAAACGTAATAAATAAATTTGTATATCTGCCATTTCATGGCTAATTTCTTGTAACTTTTCTTTTGATAACTGTTCCGCTTCACATTGTTCAGGCGATAACCATTGAAAATGCTCAATTAATTCTGCTACCTCAGCAATTAATGCCATCGACAAGTTTTTAGGTGAATGAAATTGTTCCCAGTCACGTTGTTTAGCAAACACTGCAAGTTGTTCTTGTAATTGTAAAAATTTATCTGACATCATCTTCACTCTATTGATTAATTGTTATTTTACATATTTTGATATGGCTGCTATGATGAAATACTAACATGACTTTCATTATTATAACAAAATATGAGAAATAGCATTTTATTTATTTTTATTACTGCATTAACGATATGGTGTATCTTTTTCATATTTAAACAAGAACCGTCTATATCTGCCCCCTCTTCTTCCAAAGTCTTGCGTATAGGTATCTTACCAACTAAAAACAAAACCCAATTACTACAACAATATCAACCTTTATTTAATTACTTATCTCAACGTATTGGGATGAAAATAAGTACCTCTATTCCTAATAATTATCAAGAATTATTGGATATGTTTAATCAAGATAAAATTGATCTCGCTTATTTTGGAGGTATCACCTTTGTGCAAGCTCATCAAGCACACCATGCTTATCCTCTTGTTATGCGTGATACCGATA
Organism: Gammaproteobacteria bacterium; assembly: GCA_026994225.1. GTDB lineage: Bacteria > Pseudomonadota > Gammaproteobacteria > GRL18 > GRL18 > JALWRI01. Next base: position 63,142 of record JALWRI010000010.1, read on the forward strand.
CCCGCTTTACCAGTTGGTTTATTACTCAAAAACAAAATATAAAAAAACCTTTTTCTTATTTTAAAAATAAAAAAATAGCCTTTGGTAATCCTCTATCCACATCTGGCTATATAATGCCTTATTACTATTTACAACAACAAAAACAAATCATTCCTGAACAATTTTTTAGTCATATAGAATATTCTCCTCATCACAATGCCACCATTAATAAAGTATTACATAATGAAGTTGATATAGGTGTTATTAATCCAAATGTCTTAAAACAAATGTTACATACAGGAAAACTTCAAAAAGATATGCTCCATATTGTGTGGGAAACGCCCCCTTATGTGAATTATGTTTGGGCAGTGCAAGAATATCTTGATGAAGTCATTAAAATTAAATTACTTAATGCGTTCCTTGAATTAGACATGAATAAACCTGTACATCAGCTAATATTAAAAAATATCTCTGCCAATGCCTTTTTTCCTGTTGATATACATGATTTTAGAGACTTAAAGAATATTCTAAAAGATGTATATAATAATAATCTGAATAAATATGATAAAAAATAATAACGCTTCATGGCATAAAAATATTCGCTATTATATTTATGGTTTAATAACTATTATTAGTGGGCTTGCAAGTATTACTTTAAGTTATTACTTCTGGCAAAATTATTTAACCAATAAAATACAATACACGGCGAATAATTATCATTTAGCAAGTACCTCTCATTATTTGAAGGCCATTATTGAACTACACAAAATACTTAATAATACCCCTGATTTTTTGGATATGAGTTCAGATAGTCAAACCAATATCACACAACAACATAATGAAAAGATGATTTCCTATTATTTTATTCAACGGGAGCTTGAACTTGCTTTATCATTACAGGTCTCTTTTGCTGATAAGCATTTTGATACCTTAACTAATAAATTAAAACATTATTTAACGCTCTTTGAAAAAACAGATTTCAAACACACTGCGCTTTCTAATATGACATATAATAATATCAAAGGAATGATTATTACTATTGACCAGTTGGTACGCTTACATTTTTTATCTCGTAATAGTTTGTTATTACAATTACAATCTGAGGAAAAGCAATATACACAACTGTTTATATTCTTTATCTCAACTATCATGTTAATGGGGATTATTTTAATACAACAAAGTTTACATGCCATTGATGAAATTATTCATCAACGTAAGAAAATGGAAAATAAACTTCTTACTCTTAAAAGCAAGGCTGAAGAAAATGAAGAAAAATTTAAGTCTATTACCAATCAATCTACTGAAGGGATTACCGTTGCAGATTTAGCAGGCAATTATATTTATGTCAATAGCACATTTTGTGAAATGATAGGTTATTCTGAATCTGAATTATTAACCATGAGTGTGTTTGATGTAAAAGCACCTGAACAAGATACCTCTTCGTTTGAACGTTCTAAAAATACAGATGAAGGATTACCCATTCACGTTATACTGCAACGTAAAGATGGCAGCAAATTTATTGCAGAAGTCATTGGTAAAAAGTTAAACATTGCTAAACATCAATGTGTAATGGGTACTATTCGGGATATATCTGAGAAAATCAGGAGTGAAAAACAAATACGTACTTTGTATCAAGCTATTGATCAAAGTCCTATTATAGTTATCATTACGAATATTAATGCAGAAATTGAATTTATTAACCAAACCTTTGAACGTATTACCGGATATACATTAGATGACGTACGAGGAAAAAATCCCTCTCTTTTACAACATATTGATTCCCAACATACTGATGTCTATTCAGTGTTATGGGATAACTTAACAAAAGGAAAAACTTGGCGAGGAGAATTACTACAATATACGAAAAAAGGAGAAAAATTTTATGGCTATACGTATGCCTCTCCTGTGTTAGATGAATATCATACCCCTCACCACTATCTACTTGTTATTGAAGATATCACTTTACGTAAACAACAAGAGTTAAAAATATTACAACAAGCACATTTTGATACGTTAACCTCTTTACCTAACCGCTTTCTATCTCTTGACAGGCTGAAACAATTATTAAAAAACGCAAAACGTAATCAATATAAAGCTGCGGTCTTATTTTTAGATTTAGATGGCTTTAAAAAAATTAATGATAGCTTAGGTCATGACATAGGGGATAAATTACTAATTGAAGCCTCTAAACGACTACAAACAGATATACGCAGTAATGATACGGTGGGTCGTCTTGGAGGGGATGAATTTATTATCTTACTCAATGATATACTTCATCCTGATGATGCAGGTAAAGTTGCTGAAGCATTGCTTGATCAATTTAGACAAGTATTTAGTATTGATAAACGCAATTTAATGTTAACAGTCAGTATCGGTATTGCTTTATACCCTGATAATGGTAGTACCGGCTCTGAACTGTTACGTAATGCTGATTCTGCTATGTATAATGCTAAAGCATTAGGACGTAATACCTATTCATATTTTACCCCTAATATGAATAAAGAAGTATCCCGTAGACTACAATTAGAAGAACAATTACATAGTGCCTTAGAAGGTAATGAATTTTATATTGTATATCAAGCAAAAATGAATATTCATACTGGTAAGATTGTCGGTGCAGAAGCATTAATACGTTGGAATAACAAACTATTAGGTGAAATATCTCCATCTGAATTTATCCCTGTTGCAGAACAAACAGGCTTAATTATCCCTATCGGAAGATTTGTTTTAACTCAAGCATTGCACGCTACTTACCATTGGCAACAAAATTATCTTGATACTTTTAGTATTGCTATAAATTTATCTCCACAACAGTTTAGAGATCCAAATCTTCTCTCTTTTATTCAAGATACGATGCAACATGCTTCTCTTTATCCTCATTCATTAGAATTGGAAATCACAGAAAATGTTTTACTTACAGGTTATAGTTATATCAATGAGATACTACAAAATATAAATCAACTAGGTATTCATTTAACAATGGATGATTTTGGAACGGGATATTCCTCTCTCAGTTATCTACGACAATATCCCTTTAAGGTTATAAAAATAGATAGAAGTTTTGTACAAAATATTAGTGATAATTCCATAGATAGAGAATTACTTAATGCTACGATTGTTATGGCACATGCTCTGGATTTAACAGTTATTGCTGAAGGTATTGAAACAACAAGCCATTTAGATTATTTAAAAACTTTACAATGTGATTATGGGCAAGGCTACCTATTTGGAAAACCTTGCTTGCAAGATAGCTTTGATAAGCTATTAAAAGAATTGACTTAAAAATGAGTATGTAATAATGCTTGACGTAGTCTTTGTAATGCTTGCGCTCTATGAGAAATTTTATTTTTAATCATTGGCTCTAATTCTCCTGAAGCACACTGATGCTCAGGAACATAAAAAACAGGATCATAACCAAAACCATGTTTTCCTCGTATTTCAGTTAAAATCTTCCCTTCCCAAATCCCTTGAGAAATTAACGGCGTAGGATCTTTTGCATGACGCAAATAAACAATCAAACAAACAAAACGGGCTGTACGTTGTTCTTCTGGTACATTTTCTAATGCTTGTAATAATTTTATATTATTATAATGATTAATATCTTCCCCTTCTGGGGTTTCATCTTTTGCATATCGAGCAGAATAAATACCCGGTACACCTTGCAAATAATCCACTTCAATACCAGAATCATCTGCAATAGCAGGTAAACCAGTTTCTTCTGCTGCATAACGAGCTTTTAATAATGCATTTTCAACAAAAGTTAAACCGGTTTCATCTACTTCATCTAAATTAAAATGAGATTGAGGAATAATCTCCATAGAAAAATCTTGCAAAATTTCCCCAATTTCACGTAATTTACCTTTGTTACCACTTGCTATGACTACTTTTTGCATACCTATTTACTCATTCTTTCATCATGTTATTATAACTTACTGTAATTCTTTTAGTTTCTGTACTGTTGTGGTATCAAATTTTTTTGTAATCTTCAAACCGTAATCATTTTGGAAAGCAGCCAATGCTGAACGGGTTTTTGCACCAGGCAAACCATCAGGTTTTCCACAGTTATAACCTAATTTATTCAAAAGTGTTTGATACGATTTTATCTTCATACGATAAGCGTATTTACTCTTCATAGATTTTGATTTTTTTGGCGGTCCTTTTTTCTTATCTAAATCTGCCACAGCTTGTTGCACCAAACGTTGTACCATCGAATCTAGGGTTACCCCCCCACTTTGAGATTGTGAAATACCCAAAATTTTTATAGATTGCGATCCTACTTCCATTTTATCTTCAAAATACCCTTGCGTAACAATTTCTGAGCTACGGGCATCCATCACTTTATAATGCATACCAATTATCCAAATCCCTGCATTTTCAGATTGTTGTAACGAACGGGTTGCAGTAGCCAAATAATAATTCCCCGTTGCCCTACCCAAAAGATTACTAATAGTACGTCCATCAAATTCAACACCCGATTTAGCAACCTGTTCTGCTTTTAAAATATCAAATTTAATAAACCATTGTGTTGATCTGAATTTACCTCTACGAAAACGTTTTAATGCCTGAGGATCTCCCATATTCACTGCTAATTCTATTTCGCTTAACATAGGGCCTAAATCAGATCGTTCTAATACCCTGAAATTAGCTCTACTTAGCTCTAATTCAGCAAAATCTGCAATATTATTGCTACTTACTTTTTGTGAGAAAGTGGCATTATTACTCTTTATTTTACCCGGCAAAACAATAACCGTAGGGCCTTTTTGTGCTTTATTTTTGTATTCAATAGCTTGATATAACGTCTGATCAGCTGCTGCATTGGCTCTTTTTGATGCATCCGTTACAGGTACTCCACCCTGAGTTGCCATACAACCTGACAACATAGCAACAAATAAAAGAAAAAAAGAGAATAATAATGATTGCATGGGACAGTTCCTACTGTTTCATCAGCATATAAAAAAGCGGTACAACGCTTGTCATTGTACCGTTTTTTAGATGCAAAAAAAAGGCATGACAAAGAATGCCTCATAGCAAAACAATAACTATCATAGCACTATTTTTTCTTATCAATATCTGCTACAGCTTGTTGTACTAAACGTTGTACCATAGAATCTAAGGTAACACCCCCACTTTGAGATTGTGATACCCCCAAAATGCGTACCGATTTGCTACCTAACTCCATTTTATCTTCAAAATACCCCTGAGAGACTTGCTCTGAAGTGCTTGCATCCAGAATTTTATAACGCATACCAATCACCCACACACCAGCGGTTTCTGATGATTGAGCAGAACGGGTAACGGTTCCCAGATAATAATTTCCGGTAGCATGACCGAGTAAATTTCCAATTGTACGCCCATCAAAACCGCCACTTGCCTTGGCAACCTGCTCTGCTTTTAAAATATCAAATTTAATAAACCACTTGGTAGATTTAAACTTACCACGTTTAAAACGTCTTAATGCACGTGAATCACCCATATTTACAGCCAGACTTATTTCCTTTAACATAGGGCCTAAATCTGAACGTTCTAATACTCTAAAGTTAGCGTTACTTAACTCTAACTCCGCAAAATCAGCAATATTATTTGCCGTCATTTTTTGAGTAAACGTCATATTATTACTTTTCATTTTTCCTGGTAATACAATCACCGTAGGTCCACGCTTATGCGCATTACGGTATTCAATTTTTTGATACAAGGTTTGATCAGCTGCTGCATTAGCTCGTGCAGAAGCACCAGTTACCGGTACCCCTCCTTGTGTTGCTATACACCCTTGCAATAAAACACCCAACGCTATAATACATAATAATTTATCCATTTTTCTATTTTTCCTTTTTATTAAAAATCTTTTACACTATTATACGTTTTTCCTGCCCCTGTACTACTATCTTGTAACTTAGATACTGCTTTAGGGTTAAGCTGTGCGACTTTTTCCAACGTTTTTTCATCTTTAATAATTTGTCTTAAACGTTCAGGAGAAGCCGAAGCTAAAGAAGCAGGCGGTGATTGAGTAAAACGTTTTACTAATTCTTCCGGTGATTCATCACTTTGAAAACTGATTTTCACTACTTCGCCTTGTGCTGACATAAAACGAAATGCTTTCTCCTTAAATTTTGCATTTAAAGGTTTTACCACTGCAGAATTAATAATACTATTGAAGTTATTACGGCTACCTGTAAAATCCATCTCATAAATAGATAAACCATTACCATCAAAACTACGAAAATCTACATTTAATACTGGGCGTAATCCAATTAACTCTTTTTTCAACAATACTCCGGTATCATAATCAGGTAACCCTAATACCTGTAATTGATAAATACGACTAGGTGCCATCAGTTGCTCTTCAAAAAATTCTTTAGAAAATTCTTTACCTATCATCCGACCAATATCTTCTAATGCTGCATCTTCACTTGACCAACTTTTACGCTTAGGTACTTTATTATTAAAATAAACCTCCTCTCCGGTATGGTTATTGATACATTTTACTGTCCAGGAGGTTAATACATATTTTGTTACCGTAATACCTGAAGCACGTAAGGTAATACTACGTTTATCAAATTTTGCTTTACCATAAATAGAAAAATCAGAAGATTTTAAATGTGAAACGGATACTGTTGATTCAGTTTGATTATCAATGGTTGCACGTTCTATCATTTCTGTTTTTAAACGTTTGCTGTAATCTTCAGACCAAACCCGATAACCAAATCTGGAAATATGTTCTTTTAAAATATTTTCTGCCACATCAGAGCGAGTCTCTTTTGTGCCACGTTCTGCATCTCTTGCTGTAACAGCTACTGATATTTTAGGATTACCATATTGTTTTAAATATGAAATACGAGAGGTTCTTGACATTTCTTTTACCGCTTCACTCACTTTTCCTACATATACCTCTGCTTTTATCAACATATGATAAAAGCCATCATCCCCCAACCAAGGATTACTTTCTTTTATTATGTGTTTAATCAAACCGCTACTTTTACTGAGAATACGATCTTCTACCGTAACATAATTTTCCACCAGGGTAGAGCTATCTACAAAAGCACCCACTGCTTTTTCTATTGCCTGACGTTTTGCATCACGGCGTAAATCATCCACTAAAATACCTTTATCACGCTTATAGGTATCTGCATTGGGATCAGCTAATCCTTCTGCGGTAACAATCATTGTTTTCGATGCATAAACTGGAGAAATACCGCTCAATATCAATACTAGCAGGCATAATATAAGAGATATATTTTTCATTTTTATTTTCCTTCATGCTCAGTTGCATAGTTACACAAATTTTTATATAAATAGGCAACAATAGAATTAGCACGTTCACGAGTTAATTTTAAGGCTACCGATACTATATCTGCACCAGCGAAAGAATCCCCTTTTGCAGAAGTATGTGATATTGCTGCCCCAGTTGCAGATTGTAGGCTAAAATCCATATTAACAAATACTTCATTTACATTAATAATAGGATTACGTTGACTTAACGTAGTAATATGTGCTTTTAGTATATAATCTGCACCTAATTCGCTTGCAGCATTAACCGCTGCATCCAAATCATTATTTAAGTAGGCTTTTTGCTCTGCATCAGCAATATGATCTTGTATTTCTTTTGGTGTATAAGTTTTAAATCCAGTACGACGTAAACGGCTATTAATTTCTTCAAATAATACATGATATTTTCTACTTATGGCATAACGGTGCTTACCATTATGTAACTCCGATACCACTACCATAATTCTACTCGCTTTTACCTTTTCAGGACAATGCGTACGCAAGTTACGCTGATTACGCTCTCTGACCATTTGACGCTGCATATATTCTTTTTCTTCTTCTGCTTCTTCATATTCACTAAAAGAAAAGGCATAGGCTTGATGAATACCCGAAAAAAGGAGTAAACATAAGGAAATACATATTTTAATCATAATCAAAAATATCCATATTATTAGTATTATTTAATAGATAACATCAACAACAGGGTATCATCATACCCTGTTTTATTTTTTAATATAATTGTGATGCACCACCAGGATTATATGTTGGTGCGCCAGGATAACCCGTGCCTTTACGTTCTGGCATAGGCGTTACTGGAATATTTAATGATCCTTCCTGAATTTGACTTGAAGTGCTACGTAAATTATTACCATAGCTTGGGGCATTTGCTTCTGAATAATCATCTTTTTGAGCACCGGCTCCTTCTACTTCAATAACATCACCTTGATAGCGAATACGTTGTCCTAATACATCTTCTACTTGACCTAAACGTAATGCCATTTTTACATACGCATCCCCATCTTGATCCCAACGATAACCAGTGATTTCTGCCCCATAAATAGCTGCCATCATTTTAGTACGAATGGTATCTGATTTTAAAATAAAATCTTCTACTGTACTTTCACTTTCTAATGTAAAACCTACTATTTTCTTTGCTAATTGTTTATACGCATCTAACTCCGCTGCACGCATTGCTTTTAATGGCCCGGCCATAGCACGAGTAGATGTTGCAAAACCGACTCGCTTAATAATTCTATCACCGAAATCAATTTGCTTACCAATAATATTAGAAACCCGACCTAAGCGAATCGTGGCGACTACTCGTGCAATATCCTTTTCTCTATCATAAACAATTTCTGTGTATTCAACACCTTTAATAGAAGCCTTTGTTTTTGCATCAATTTTTACTCCTGATGCTATCATTTCATCAACACTTTCTTTACTACGTACTTTTAATCCAATAACACTCTCAATAATGGCTCGTTCTGCTACAATTTTTGCCGCATTAATGGTCATTAATTTTTTACTTCCTGCCATAACAAGATTACTTCCCATAATAATGGAAAATGATAACAAGGATGTAACAAATAATTTATATTTCATAATAATGTCCTCAAAATAAATATATCTCTATTCATATTATTCTTTAATAGTGAGTTACCAATATAATAACACCGCTCCACCTCCTTCAGGGATGAAAACGGGAAGTTGTCCTAATGCTTTACCTTTTAATTCTTTCATTTGTAACTGGGGATGCGCATTTAACATCTTATCTAAATGCTGTTTTTTTGCTATAGATACTGCCGTATCCTGCGTACTATTATCCACAGAAAGAGGAAAACTTTCTTTTTGCGGAATACTACCATAATGCACAAAGGTAATATAATCTTGCTTGTCAAAGCTCATAGCTGAAAGGGGATTACCTTCCCTCGCTACAGCATCTATCAAAATTTGACGTTTACCTGCTTGTTCAACCACTTTGGCTGTTAATGCTATTTTTCCATCAGCTTGCTGATCTTCTATTAACTGATGGATAATATTTTCATTAATTTTTATCAGGTTTTGAGCCGTATTTTGCATCATCTGTGCATTCCCTGCAATACTGATAGAAACAGCTAAAGTAAGTAATATTAGCGTGCTGAAGCGAAATAAGGTATTCATAATTATCACCATTGACTAGGAGTTAAAGCCTTACCACCACCATGGAAAGGTTCTGTTTTAGGGGGAGGAGGAGTAATTACTCTTTCTCGATGTTTTTTATGACAATTATTCCGTTTGACTTCACGTAACTCTTTTTTAGCATCAACTAAATCTGGTTTGATTGATAATGCTTTATTATACAAATCCTTAGGTTTTTTACATAAACCCTGTTTATTATAAATATTTGCTAATAAATAATAAGGGTAATAATCTGATGGATCATAATTAATCGCTTTTTTCAGATGTGAAATCGCTGGAGTATATTGTTGTTTAATAACATACAATGCGGCAAGATTTGAATGTGCTATGGCATAACTTGGTCTGATTTCTATACAAGATTTATACGCATAAATAGCTTTAGTATGGAGTTTTAAACGCACATAGCTACGTCCTAACTGAAAATAAGCATCTGCAAAATTTCTATCCATGTCCACTGCTTTTTCAAAACTATTTGCTGCATAACGGTAATCCCCTTGATTAAATGCAGACATACCTTGATCATAATGATCACGAGCTGTTGGAGGAGGAGGCTTCGGTGGACAGCCTGTTAAAAAAATAATTACCAATAACCCCGTTAAAATCTTCGGTAAAAATGGTGTATAGTGTGTTATAGTCGTTTTCATTTAGATATCCTCTGATAAACCATAGTTATAATTATCTTGTGCAGATTAAAATATACCATTAACGTTACCGATAGTATAGAACATATAAACTGAATAGAAACTGAATGTTCGCATACGCTATAGTTGATAAAATACTACCACATAACGCTTAAATTAAAGCTAACACAACGAAGTTGTAATCTTTTCTCTGTTATTTTTATCTTTTATTATGAAAAGTTATAATAACGAAAAAAAACTGCTCAACTAATAATCATCCCATAATATATGTGCTATTACTTTTATAAATTACAGGATATTTTTTTTTCATGACTAATCAACATATTGATGTATCGACCTTTCAAAATTTAATTCTTGCGCTGCAAAATTATTGGGCAGAGCAAGGTTGTGTATTACAACAACCTTATGATATGGAAATGGGGGCAGGAACATTTCATCCTGCCACCTTTTTACGAGCAATAGGCCCTGAACCATGGAGCGCAGCCTATGTACAACCTTGTCGCAGACCTACTGATGGACGCTATGGAGAAAACCCTAATCGTTTACAACATTATTATCAATTTCAAGTGCTTATTAAACCCTCGCCTTTAAATATCCAAGAATTATATTTAAAATCTTTAGCTATATTGGGTATTGATTCCTTAGTACATGATATTCGTTTTGTGGAAGATAATTGGGAATCACCCACTTTAGGTGCATGGGGTTTGGGTTGGGAAGTATGGCTAAATGGCATGGAAGTTACTCAATTTACTTATTTTCAGCAAGTTGGAGGATTAGATTGTAAACCCGTTACAGGTGAAATTACCTACGGTTTAGAACGTATAGCAATGTATTTACAAGGAGTAAAAAGTGTTTTTGATTTGGTTTGGACAAAGGGAGAACTAGGCACGGTAACGTATGGTGATGTCTTTCACCAAAATGAAGTGGAAATGTCCAGATATAATTTTGAACAAGCAGATACTAAAAAATTATTTGCTTTATTTGATGAGTATGAAGCAGAAAGTATGCGTTTGATAGCAATACATCTTCCTCTACCCGCTTATGAAATGATGGTAAAGGCTTCTCATACCTTTAACTTACTAGACGCTCGTCATGCTATTTCGGTAACAGAAAGAGCCCGTTTTATAGGTAGAGTGAGAGGTTTAGCCAAATCTGTAGCACATGCTTATTACCAAATACGAGAACAATTACACTTTCCCATGTGTAAATAATAACAGATTTCCTTTTACCTTTAGCTAGAGCAACCTATTATGGCAGAAACACAACATTTATTAGTAGAAATTGGCACGGAAGAATTACCACCTAAAGCACTCTCTCATTTATCACAACATTTTGCTAATAACATACAATCATTATTAGTTTCACATCACTTATCATTTAGTGCTGTACGACAATATGCGACCCCTCGCCGTTTAGCTGTACAAGTGAATGATTTACTTACACAACAAAAAAGTGAAAATGTACAACGAAAAGGACCGGCAATACAAGCCGCTTTTAATGATCAAGGAGAACCAAGTAAGGCAGCATTAGGATTTGCACGCTCATGTGGTGTAGATATTGAAGATTTAGAGAAACTGACAACCGATAAAGGCACTTGGCTAACCTATCATTATAAAAAAGAAGGGAAAAAAACCCTTGATTTACTTGAAAATATTATCAATCAGGCCATTGATAAATTACCTATCCCTAAAAGAATGCGTTGGGGTGATAGTGATACCTTATTTGTACGCCCAGTACATTGGGTTGTATTACTTTTTGGTGAACAAACGGTAACAAAAACTATTCTCGGATTAAATAGTTCTAACCAAAGCTATGGACATCGTTTTCATTCTCCTAATGCTATACCCGTAACCATTGAGAATTATCAAAAACAGTTATATTCACATTCTGTTATTGCTGATTATCAACAACGTAAACAGATTATCCAAGAACAAATACAGGCTGCGGCAAACAAACTAGGAGGGATAGGGATAGCCGTTATTGATGAGGCATTATTAGATGAAGTAAATAGTATGGTGGAATGGCCACAAGCTATTGTTGGTCATTTTGATAAAGATTTTCTAAAAATCCCTACCGAAGCATTAATATCCAGCATGAAAAAACATCAAAAATATTTTCATATTGTTGATGCACAACAACAACTTTTACCTTATTTTATTACTATTAGTAATATTGCAAGTCAAAATCCAGATAAAATTAAAGAAGGAAATGAACGAGTTATTCGTCCTCGTCTTGCAGATGCAGCTTTCTTTTGGCAGCAAGATAAAAAAATACCTTTATCTGAACGTGTAGAATCCCTCAAATCTGTTGTATTCCAAAATAAACTAGGTTCTATTTTTGATAAAATTCAAAGAACTCAGAAACTTGCCATAGCTATTGGTATACAACTTAGTGAAAATACTCAGTTAATAGAACGAGCTTGTCTGTTATCAAAGTCAGATTTAATGACCGATATGGTAGCAGAATTTCCTGATTTACAAGGTATTATGGGATACCATTATGCTATCGCAGAAGGAGAAGATGAACGGGTTGCAATCGCTTTAAATGAGCAATATCAACCTCGTTATGCAAAAGATAAGGTTGCACAAACCACTATTGGACAATGTTTAGCCATTGCTGATCGTATTGATAGTATTGTCAGTATTTTTAGTATTGGACAATTACCTACTGGTGATAAAGACCCTTTTGCTTTACGTAGAGCAGCATTAGGCGTAGTGCGTACTATTATAGAAAATCAATTAGATCTGAATGTCATCGATCTATTAACACAAGCAGTACAACATTTACCTACACCGTATAATCAAATGAATATAGTTAATGACATTTATTTGTTTATAATGGAACGTCTTAGAGCTTATTATTTAGAGCAAGATATTCATGCTGAAATATTTGAATCGGTATTGGTCTGTCGTCCTGCAAAAGCCTGGGATTTTGATCAACGTATTAAAGCAGTTAAACACTTTACCCAGCTTGAAGCAGCACAAAGTTTAGCCGCTGCAAATAAACGTATAGCTAATATTCTTAAAAAAATTCCTGATACTATACAAGGGGATGTAGATAGTCGCTTATTACAAAAAGATGCAGAAAAAAATCTTTATCAATATTTAGAAAATATACGTTCTAGTATGGATAATTATATTGCACAACAACAATATAATACAGCACTTACTGCATTAGCAAAATTACGTGAACCGGTGGATCAATTTTTTGATCAGGTCATGGTTATGGATGAAAATCCTCACTTACAGCATAATCGTTTATGTCTGTTACAACAATTACGTCAACAATTTTTACGTATTGCTGACGTATCCATGCTTTGACATCCTCCCCTTCCTGAAGGAAGGGGATTCCTGTTAGTCCGTTAGAGTAATACAGATTCCAGCTTATCACTAAGCTTTCCGGTTCCTGTTTCACAGAGCTGAACAACCTAACCTCAATCTCTCCACAGGCTAACAAGCGGTGTCCCCGCTCTAATATATTTCTGGCACCCAGCGGCAGTAATTACCGACGTAATGAAGCAAGTGTTTCAATGGTCTCAGTGGGTGTTGAGCCGAAATTTAAAGGCTTTACGAACGATCATAACGGGTATTGTAATACACGCTTGTAGTATTGCAAGTGTGCCTTATATCCCCGCCCTGAAAGATGGGGTTTTACGACACATCTGATAAATTAAGCTATATCATTAAAGCGATAACTTTGTACTGACCATTTTTCTGGGGTAGCAGTCAGAACTAAACAAGAAGGTCCTCCTCTTGTACGGGTTCGACCTGCTGCACCAGGATTTAAAATCCACGGTAATTGTGTTTCATCACAGAGCATTTTATGTGTATGTCCATACACAATAGCACGAGCCTGATGGTGTGCTTTACGTAGCGAAGCATGGCAAGGTTGTTGCGTTCCATGTTTATGTCCATGTTCTACTGCCAAAATACCTCCTGGCAAGTCAACATGTGCTACTTCAGGAATATTAGCAATAATAGCACTTTCTTCTTTTGCCCATAGTTGAAGAGCATCATTATTCCCACGCACTGCAACCCATTTTCCTGACTTAGGATGTAATGCTTGCAATACCTTTGCACCACAAATATCCCCTGCATGTATCGCTATATCACAAGATGTTACTAATTCTGCAATACGTGGATCAAGATAATGATGGGTATCTGATAATATAGCAACTATCATTTTGTTCTCTTGCATCACTATAACTGCTTAATCAGCAGTTTCATCTTTATTTTTAGCATGTATTACTGGGATATCAACATTCTCTAAATAATTTTGTACTTCTGGATCATAACGGGGATCGGTTTTCATTTTATGCTCAGTTTCTGCTTTAATACGTGCTTGAATAATATCTTTTCGTTCTGCTATACGTTTTTCTTTTGCTCCTTCTTTCATAGCAATACCATGATCTTCTCCAAATAAGGTTTGCTTTAGAAAACGCAGTCCAAAATGTAATAAGGCTATATCATCTTTTTCTAATTTTGCCATTTCATCTGCATCAAGTTCATAAGTTGCAATAAATGATGGGCTAGAAACAAATCGACGAGCTCTATCTAAATCAAAACAAAACATAAAGTACAACTGTAAACTCATTTCAGGCGGATTACCTACTGTAGGACCACTGGAACGTTTTTTTAATATAATATCCATCCATTCTTTATTTTCTTGATCATAGCTTTCTACTCCTTGTTCATGACGATATGCCTCTATTGTCAGTGTTCTATCTTCTTTATGCCCTAAACAATGATCTTCGTGAATTAAAACGTAATAATCTTCTGGCTTTTTACTATCTAATGCTTTCATAGACATATGCCCTAAAGCATAATAGCGACAGGCAGAAGGACGATCCTTATAGACACTACATCCTTCTTTTGTTATCAATAAACAGGCACCCTTATTATCTGTTTTAAGTTTTATACCAGGCATACCATCCCCATCCATTTGAAAAGGAACAGTATATTGTTTCAAAAAAGCACTAGAATCTAAGTTTAAGTGCTTTTTTAATCGAATAACATCATAAGGCGTTAATGTTACGTCTGCCAGATTACAACAAGCGTTAAAACACGCTATATCCTTATGACAACGAAATTGAATAGTATCTTTCTTAGTCAATTTACCAGGTACTATATGACTCTTATTGGGAATATCAAAAGCGGATTTTTGTTCACTCATAAATAATGTTACCTTTTATTAAATAAGTTATAAAAATAACTAATAATTTCATACTGTTATAAAATACAAAATGAGTAATTATCTTTATGTCTGAAAAACAAAAAGCCCGATTACCTTACGGTAATCGGACTTTTTTAGAACATTGTAAAAATAAAATTATTTAAACAACTTGCTCTTATCAACTAAATCAACGTGTTGACGCTTGAAATTAGTCCATTCTTTGGTTTCTTTATTATAAATAGAGTTACCAAATACTTTCCAATTTTCTTCATCAACAAAGTTCTTATCCATACGATAATAGAAACCAGGATAACGTGATTCTTCACGAAACTGGATATGCTTCATATGTGCTTCTGCTGTGATAATACGGTGGTAATTTTCCCATGCACGTAATAATTCATGCAAGTCTTTTGCACGCATTTTCTCAGCATCTTCTTTTAACATACCTAATTTATGTTCACATACGTCTAACATGTGTACATTAGTTTGGTACATGGTTGCAACACCTGCACAATACTCATCCATAATTTTTTGTAGACGGAATTGTAACATCTTAGGTGTAATATAATTGGGATTGACATCAATGGCAGTAGTATAATCTTTATGTTCCAGATAATTTTTCACTGGTTTATAGATATCAGCTACAATATCGTCAATAGATTCTGCAAATTCTGGCGTATAGTCTTGGTTATCCATGACATATTTTACCATAGCTTTTGCAGCTAAACGCCCTTCAGCATGTGAACCAGAAGAGAATTTATGTCCTGATGCACCAACACCATCACCAGCAGTAAATAAACCATTTACAGTAGTCATTGCACGGTAACCCCAATGCCAACCACTAGGTAAATGCTCAGGAATACCAGATTGCGCTTCTTCAGTTGGCGCACCTACATCATCAGGACCTGATACCCAAATACCACAACAACCAGAATGAGAACCTAATAAGTATGGTTCAGTAGGCATTAATTCAGAATTAGTTACTTCAGGCTCAATATTTTCACCAGCCCAAACACCTGCCTGACCAATACACATATCCAGGAAATCTTCCCATGCTTCTGCTTCCAGATGCTTAATTTCTTTAGGTGTCATAGTTTCTGCTAATTTACCTAATGCAGCCACTGTATCCATATAGATAGGACCACGACCTTCACGCATTTCACGCATCATTAAGTGATTACGTAAGCAACTTGCAGGCACTGCCGCTTGACCATATGGAGGGTAATCATCCAACAATTCCTTGTTGGTTTCCATATATATTTCACCAAAAGCGTTAGTTGCTTTTGCTTTAAATAGTAAGAACCATGCACCAACAGGACCATAACCATCTTTAAAACGAGCAGGTACGAAACGATTTTCCATCATGGTTAACTCTGCACCAGCTTCAGCAGCCATTGCATAAGTAGAACCTGCATTCCATACTGGATACCAAGCACGACCAGTACCTTCCCCTACAGAACGTGGACGGAATAAGTTTACACAACCACCAGCAACTAATAAACATGCTTTAAATTTGTAAACATAAACAGTATTTTCACGAGTAGAGAAACCAACTGCACCAGCGATGCGATTAGAATCATTTTTATCATTAATTAATTTAACAATAAATACACGTTCTTGAATATTTTCTACACCCAATGCTTTCTTTGCAGCTTCAGCAACGATCCATTTGTAAGACTCACCATTAATCATGATTTGCCATTTACCAGAACGAACAGGCTTACCACCGTCTTTCAATAATTTACCGCCTTTAGATGCCCAAGAAGCACCATCTACACGATTACCATCATCTAAAGTTTTCCAAATAGGTAAACCCCATTCTTCAAACAAATGTACTGAATCATCAACGTGACGACCTAAGTCATACGCTAAATCATCACGAGTAATACCCATCAAATCATTAGATACCATACGGGCATAATCCGCAGGATCTTGTTCTTCACCAATATAAGTATTAATTGCTGATAAACCTTGTGCTACTGCACCAGAACGATCCATAGCTGCTTTATCAACCAATTTTACAGAAATATCAACCCCCTTAGCCTTAGCTGCTTCCAACCAAGGACCTAACTCATATGCTGCTCCACACGCAGCCATACCACCACCAATTAATAATATATCAACGGATTCTTCTACTACTTCAGGATTACCAAACGTTCCAGCCATAATATCCTCTATTTTCTTACAAAATAACTAAACTATTGAATTTTATCATAACCAGGTAATACATCTATTCATATACATAATAGAATACTTTTCAATATTACCTAAATTACTAAATTGCCTTTAAAGCATGGGGTTTATAAGCAAATTAACTCGCTACGATCGCCCATTTTTTGAGGTTCACTATTCGTATTGAAGAAACCATATTGACCAATTTTCTCAATATCGGCAGCAGGTTTACCTTCATAAGGTTTAATAGAACCTTCAGGAGTTGTACGAATAGGAAATTTGAAACGTTTCATTTTGCCATTACGGAATTTAATCGTCCACATAATAGAATCAGCACCACGTAAAGGCTGAACAGAACTACCCATTGGTACAACATCAGCATAAGAACGGGCTTCGATAGCATTTTGTGGACAAATTTTAACGCAAGAATAACATTCCCAGCATTGTTCTGGTTCTTGGTTAAAAGACTTCATTGCATGACCTGTCTCAGATCCATCTACGTCTAATTTCATTAAATCATGCGGGCAGATATACATACAAGCAGTCTTATCTCCGCCTTTACAACCATCACATTTGTCAGTACGTACGAATGTAGGCATCGTCGCAATTCCTCTTGTTTTTAATTAAAAAAATAACTTCACTCTATACATTTTAAGAATTCAATATTTCGAGAGTGAAAAACTATCACAGGTAAGTAATTAAGATAATATCCCAGTAGGAATAGCCTCTCCCTATTTTTAGATTTATTGATGAACACTCATAAACAGCATTTATCCATTAAAACGCGCTGATTGTACTAGAATACGACGATAGGATCAAAGTTTTATCAAAAATTTATTCTAACTACTAACGTTTAGCTATTCTTTATATAAATACTAAGAAATAGATGAAAATAATATATTTTTTAAGTATTTACTTCTTTACTTTAAATAATTGAATTTTTTTCTTT
>JALWRI010000010.1:81505-94005 GCA_026994225.1 Gammaproteobacteria bacterium
TCTTTTAAATTATCCAATGCGGACTATACTATAAAAATACTGTGTTCTATGTCACAATTCTTATTTAATTTTTTATTTATTGAAATAAACCCCTTTTCCCATGCATTGAGTTATATGAAAAAATTTGAATTAAACATCAGCAATATAGAACAACAATTTAATACTTTAATCATCCCATTAGAAGCAAAATTAACGCCTTCATCACTAGAGCAAATTGTTGCTATGCGGCAATTACTGAATATTATTTTGACTTCTGAAAAGGAGAATAAAGTATTAAATAAAGAAGAAGTCACTGAATTAGGTAACTATGGCCTACAATTATTGCATAGTTTAGCTAATACTATATACCAATTAAAAAATACGGATACCGCAAGAGCATTATTAGAACTCACTATTCCAACTGCTTTATGGATGACACAGCAACAAGGAATAATTCAACATTTAGAAACCATTGTTGATATTCTGGCACACTACGCCAATACCACTACCAATCCCACTGAACTTGCTGAACTTTCCAAATTAATTGGCTATTTACTCGAAGCTGTAGCCCCTGAAATCCAATCTGATTTAGATAATGCTAATCCAGGTAGACCCTGGCGGTTACTAAATATAAATCGAGGAATCGTAGCCACTCGCTCACATAATCCCGAAGTTATGGAGGTCGCATTCCATATATTAGGTATTCACTTACCTAATGATGCTGCACAATTTTTTGCAGAAGGAATGGAACAAATGGATAAATTAAACTATCCTGCACATGTACGTAAAGTAATGAAAAAATATTATGACCAATGGCATAATGCCTCTCATACCATACATTAAAATGAAGAAAATGTGATGAATACCCGTATCTCTATGTCTCCTCCTTCATCATTAATAACAGAACAGAAAACCTGTTGTTATACCAGTCCTGATGGAAAATATCACTGTGATGCTATCACAGAAACCAATAATAGTAATTGGTGTTATTGGCATAACCCTAATAGAGAAAATGATAAAGATATAAAAATAAAATTGGAGGCTTGGGCTAAAACGGGTAAACCTATGATAGGCTTTAATTTAAAACGGACTCATTTAGAAGGCATTAATTTAATTCGTAAAGGTAGCCGTACAGGATATGACTTATCCTATGCTGATTTATATCACGCTAATTTACAAAATGCCCACCTGTTTATGTTACAACTAGATAATGCTTCTTTAATGAAAGCAAATTTATATGGTGCAAATTTAAATCATGCATCATTAAAAAATACCAATTTATTAGGTGTCAATTTAGATAAGGCTAAAGTAGAACATATTGATTGGGGAAATTCACTGCTACAACAAGATAAAGCAAGACAAGCTAAAAATGAAAAAAAGTTTACCCTTGCTAGAGATTACCTGGAACAATCAGAAGAAATCTATCGTAATTTACGCAAAGCAACAGAAGAGCGTGGATTATTTGAATTGGCAGGACATTTTTTTTATCAAGAAATGACTATGCGCCGTTATCAAATGCCTCTTTTTTCTAAAGATCGATTACTCTCAAAGGTCGTTGATCTCTTTTGTGGTTATGGTGAAAGCCCATTAAGAGTAGTCATATTTTCTTGGATATTTGTTTTTATGTGTGCATCGTTATATTTTTTAATTGGTATTTCAGATGGTCAACTTATTCAATTTAACAGTAATGTTAATCTTTGGGAAAATATTAAAAATTTTATTAACTGTATTTATTTTAGTATTGTGACATTTACTACCTTAGGTTATGGAGATATTTCTCCGCTTGGCGCAACTCGCTTATTGGCATCATTAGAAGCCTTTACTGGTGCATTTACTATTGCACTCTTTGTGGTAGTGTTTGTAAAAAAAATGACTCGCTGATACGATATGCTCTTTATATCCGCATTATGATTTAGATAGTGCTAAAATAGTAATATATTGATGTAACAAATATTTCGAATTGCCTTGATAAGAAATAAATTGTAGACCTATATGATAGGCATGTTGGGATAAACGATAAACAAAAATCACTCGAGCATGTGCTTCAAATAACTCTATACTCTTTCTGATAGGCATAAAACAACGAATATCTACTTGTGTGATGCCTGGAAGATGAATCTTTTGTGCTGTATATTCATCACAACGTATCTGCATACCATTACAGGATAAATTTATTCCTTCCACTTCTAATATTTCTTCCTCTTTGGTTAATAACTCAATACCCAAATCAATACCATAACGGGGGTAAAAACGCCGTTCATCTTGCATAAAAGAACCCTAAACAGTAATATTTATCATGTTCTTAGTATAGTATAATAACCTTCAAGCAAATAAAAACCTGCTTTTTTCATTTAGCACAGGCATAATAAGCATTTATTATATCAACTATCCCTTAGCCAAAGATAGATACGTTTTCTTGCCACAAAATCTATAACATGATCTTATAAAATATTATGCCAATTACCACTGATAATTCCAACACTCCTATTATACTTTGCTTTTCTGGTTTAGACCCTACAGGAGGGGCAGGTATACAAGCTGATATTGAAAGTATTTTAAGTATGAATGCACATTGTACCCCTATCATCACTACATTAACGGTGCAAGATTCGCATAACGTACATAATAGTACTTCTGTTGATCCAATATTTATTGCAGAGCAAACCCGAGCTATTTTAGAAGATATGCCGGTTCATGCTTTTAAACTTGGTACATTAGGAAGTGTTAAAACTATTGAAATTATTGCATCAATACTACAAGATTATTCAGATATACCAGTCGTGTTAGATCCTGTTTTATCTGCAGGTGGAGGTCAAATACTAACAGATACAATGATGCAAGAAGCGATGTTTTATCATCTCTTTCCACTTACTACCATACTGACACCTAATTCTCAAGAAGCCAAACTCCTGGCAGATACAGCAGATAATCTCGATGCCTGCGCACAAGTTTTTATGGATGCTGGATGTGAATATGTACTGATCACTGGCGCACATGAAAATACCCATGAAGTTATTAATACTTTATATGGGGAATATCAAAAATTAGAAGATTTTTATTGGCAACGCTTACCTCACTCTTATCATGGTTCAGGTTGTACCCTAGCCGCTGCAACAGCAGCATTACTCGCACAAGGATTAGATATGTTTACTGCTGTTTCAGAAGCACAAGAATATACTTGGGAAAGTTTACAAACTGCCCAGCAACTTGGCATGGGACAATATCATCCTAACCGTTTATTTTGGGCCAAAAATGAAAGCTAATATCAGTGGTGTATACGTTATTACTGACCAAAATTTGACTTCATCACAGCAATTATTTGATAAAGTTTCACAAACCTTACAAGGTGGAGCAAGTATATTACAATATCGAGATAAAAGTGATAATTATGATAAGCGTTTACAACAAGCTCAACAGCTCGCAATACTTTGTAAGCACTATCAAATCCCTTTTATTATAAATGATGATATACAACTTGCTAAAGACATTGCAGCAAAAGGGGTGCATTTAGGTCAACAAGATCTACCCCTATCCAGCGCACGAAACATATTAGGTGCCGATGCTATCATAGGTATTACTTGTCATAATCAACTCTCTTTAGCTATTAAAGCACAACAAGATGGTGCAAATTATGTAGCATTTGGCAGCTTTTATCCTTCATTAAATAAACCCCAAGCTATTCGCGCTGACATATCTCTTTTAACTAAAGCAAAAACTTATCTGGATATTCCTATTGTCGCTATCGGTGGCATTGATACGCCTCAAAAGGCCAATGATTTGTATCAAGCCGGAGCAGATAGTATTGCTGTGATTAGTGGTATTTTTTCTCATCCGACATGTCAATCTATTACAGAACAATATGCCCGTATTTTCAAAACGCCCTACTTAAAATAGTCAGTTTAGTAATAGTTCTTTTTTATTTTCCATTAAGCCGATAAAATACCCATACTTTTAATTAATCTTTTCTATTTGATAACAGGGTTATATTTATGCATCGTTCTTCAGAACTCTTTATTGCTGCTCAACAACATATTCCTGGAGGAGTCAATTCTCCTGTTCGTGCATTTAAAAGTGTAGGAGGAGATCCTGTCTTTTTTAAACGAGCAGAAGGTGCTTATCTTATTGATGAAGATAACCAGCGTTATATTGATTATGTTGCATCGTGGGGACCTATGATTGCAGGACATGCACATCCTGAAGTATTAAAAGCCGTACACGAAACTATGTTGAACGGATTAAGTTTTGGTGCGCCCACCCAATTAGAAACAGATATGGCTGATTTTCTTTGCCAAACTATTCCTTCTATGGATTTAGTCCGAATGGTAAGTTCTGGTACTGAAGCAACAATGAGTGCTATTCGATTAGCACGAGGATTTACGGGTAGAGATAAGATTATTAAATTTGAAGGTTGTTATCATGGGCATTCAGATTCTTTATTAGTTAAAGCAGGTTCTGGTGCACTAACTTTAGGTGTACCCACTTCCCCTGGTGTACCTGCAACACTGGCAGAACATACCTTAACCCTTACTTATAATGATTTATCTGAAGTAGAACAGGCCTTTAAACAATATGGTGAGGATATTGCTGCTATTATAGTAGAACCTGTTGCTGGAAATATGAATTGTATTCCTCCTGTAGCAACATTTTTACCTGGTTTACGTCAACTTTGTGATAACTATCACAGTGTCTTAATCTTTGACGAGGTAATGACTGGATTTCGTGTCGCAACAGGAGGAGCTCAAGCTATTTATAATGTCACCCCCGATTTAACAACATTAGGAAAAATTATTGGAGGAGGACTACCTGTCGGTGCTTTTGGCGGTAAACGAGAAATTATGGAACACATAGCTCCTTTAGGACCAGTTTATCAAGCTGGTACTTTATCAGGAAATCCGGTTGCTATGGCAGCAGGATTAGCTACATTAGAATTAGCATGTCAGAAGGGAGTACATGCTGCATTGACAAAAAAAACCCAAACATTAGTAAATGGTATTATGCAAGAAGCTAAAACGGCAGGAATTCCTATGAGTAGTAATCAAATTGGAGGTATGTTTGGTCTTTTCTTTACTGAAGATGAAAATATTACGCATTATCACCAAGTGATGCAATGTAATCAAGCACGTTTTAATGCCTTTTATCATGGCATGTTAGAAAAAGGTATATACCTTGCTCCTTCATCATTTGAGGCAGGATTTGTATCAACAGCACATACTGATAGTGATATTAATATGACATTAGATGCTAGTAAACAAGTCCTTGCAACACTAACAGTGTAATTATATATCATGACAGCTTTACGTATTGAACATTTACAAAAAACGTATAAAAGTGGATTTATTGCTTTACATGATTTAAATTTAAGCATTCCAGAAGGGGATTTTTTTGCATTATTAGGTGCTAATGGTGCGGGAAAATCCACAATTATTGGTATTATTTGCTCACTTATTAATAAAACAGCCGGAAAGATACATATTTTTAACCACGATTTGGACACAGCAACTATACAGGCAAAACAATTTATAGGCTTAGTACCTCAAGAATTTAACTTTAATATTTTTGAACCTATAATGGAAGTGTTAATCAATCAGGCAGGGTATTATGGCATTTTGAGGAAATATGCCATTCCTCGTGCAAAACATTTACTAAAACAACTTGAATTATATGAAAAAAGAAATCATAGTGCTATTCAACTTTCTGGAGGTATGAAACGACGTTTAATGATTGCACGAGCATTAATGCATAATCCTAAACTCTTAATTTTAGATGAACCTACTGCTGGTGTAGACGTAGAAATACGCCAATCTATGTGGAAATATTTACGAACCATTAATACGCAAGGCACGACCATTATTTTAACTACACACTATTTAGAAGAAGCAGAGCAATTATGTCGTAATATTGCAATTATTTGCCACGGAAAAATATTATTACACACTTCTATGCAAGAATTATTAACACAAGTTGAAGATGAACCTTTGGTATTAGAATTGTCTTCACCTTTATCCGTAAAACCAATAATTCCTGGTTATTATATATCTCTTATTGATCCCATTACGTTAGAAATACAAATGCAAAACAATACTCCTCTTAACACACTGTTCCAATCACTATCTACACAACATATCTATGTTAAAAATATCCGTGCAAAACAAAATCGCTTAGAAACGTTTTTTCTTAATTTAATCAATGATAAATAGCAATTATAAAGGAAAAAACTCAATGCTATATTATGTTGCTTACAAAACCATTTTAATTAAAGAGATACTACGTTTTTCCCGAATATGGATACAAACCATATTACCTCCTGTTATCACTACCATTTTATATTTTATAATATTTGGTCAATTAATTGGTTCGCAACTATCTCCTATAGATGGCTATAATTATATTGAATATATTACTCCTGGTCTTATTCTGATGCATATTATTAGCAACTCTTATGCTAATGTAGTATCTTCCTTTTATAGTACTAAATTTCATCATAATATAGAAGAAATGCTTATATCTCCTACACCAAACGCTATTATTTTATTAGGTTATCTCAGTGGAGGTATTTTACGAGGTTTAGCGGTAGCTCTTGCCGTAAGTAGTGTATCACTACTTTTTTCACCTTTAAGCGCACAACATCCTACTACAATTATAATAGTTGCTATACTCACAGCTTCCCTTTTTTCTATGGGAGGATTTATTAATGCTATTTTTGCTAAAAGTTTTGACGATATTTCTATTATCCCTACTTTTGTTTTAACTCCTCTTACTTATCTTGGCGGAATATTTTACTCTATAAGTATGTTACCTGAAATATGGCAAACCCTTTCTCTTGGTAATCCTATCTTATATATGATTAATTTATTTCGTTATGGTTTTTTAGGTATCAGTGATATTCCTACTAACATAGCATTATTTATTATATTAGGATTTAACGTTTTATTATTTACTATATCTTTACAATTATTAAACAAAGGCATTGGAATAAAGAGCTAACTACTAATAATATTTTAAATACCACTTTTAAATTTACTCAAAAAGTCTTATTATAGCTGTTGTTTGCAATAATAATGGAAGACCATCTACATGCTAATATCTAAAAAACTTGCAATAATGATTTCTATTTTTACTTCAGTGCTATTGTTTGAGATTTTTCTCATTATTAGTATTAATGATGATAATACTGATTTAATGATAAAACGTATTCCTGTTATGCAAAAAATGAATAATATTAAATTTCATGTTGAACAAGTACAACAATGGCTTACTGATATCAGTGCAACAAGAGGATTGAATGGTTTAGATGATGGCTTTGATAAAGCAAAGGAAAATGCAGATGCTTTTAAACATGAAATTAGTGAATTAATTTTGCTCGATCCAGACAATAAAACTAAATTTGAAGCTCTTATTCCCACATTTAATGGCTATTATGAAATAGGTAAAAAAATGGCACAAGCCTATATTAAGCATGGAGCAATAGGTGGTAATAAAATGATGGCTCATTTTGATAAAATAGCAGAAAAAATCGCTGTTGAAATAGATGAATTATTAAAAATAGCTGTAATTCAAACCAATAAACAATTAATCAATCAAAATAAGGTCTTAACAAGAACTATTTTTGGCATTCTAATTTCAAGCATTTTACTGGGTATTATAATGCTTATCATTTTTATATCAGGGCGTAACATATTAAAGATATTACCACTGATTATCCATGAGATTAAGAAAATGAGTAATGGAAATATGCAAGATTTTAATTTAAAAACATCTCGAGTTGATGAAATTGGCATCTTTATAAATGAAATAAACAACATGCATCAAACACTCAATTTTATTGTAAATGAAACTGCAAATACATCCTACCAATTAAGTGAAACAGTCAATCAACTTTCGACTATTGCACAACAAACACAATCACATATGAAAGAACAAGACAGCCAGGTCTTACAAATTGTTTCTGCGATTGATAAAATAAATACTTCGGCATCTGAAACTTCAGATAATGCACAAAATGCAACACTGATTGTTAAAGAAACAAATCAACTTACAAGTCAAGGGGAAGAATTAGCAAATAACACTAAAACTACTATATCTGAACTATCAAAAGAAGTCGATAGTGCATCGCATGTCATTCAACAACTTGGGAAAGATAGTGATGATATTGGCTCAATCCTAGATGTTATTAAAAGTATTGCGGAGCAAACAAACTTATTGGCATTAAATGCAGCAATTGAAGCGGCTCGAGCTGGAGAGCAAGGTCGAGGATTTGCCGTTGTTGCAGATGAAGTTAGAACTTTAGCAGGTCGAACACAACAATCAACAAAGGAAATTCAAGAAGTAATTAATCGATTACAAGTATCTTCAATAAAAGCCATTGAAGCAATGAAAAAAAGTAAAACTATTGCCGAATATGGTTCAGAACATATTAATCAAACAAGCGAAATTATAATAAAAATTAATACAGCAATGAACAATCTCTCACAAATTAATCATATCACCGCATCAGTAGCAAAAGAACAAAATAAAATGATCAATGATGTCAGTTTAAATATTCATAATATTAGTTCATTTGCATCTGATACACTTTCAATGAGCAATAAATTACTCACCATCAATAACTCACTTGGTATGCAAGCAAAAAAATTACATACTCATGTATCTAGTATTTAGCATTCTTCCAGGAAATAATACACAATTTAAAGGAAAAAGTAGAATTTCTATTTAACTCCCCAACGTGATAACAAATGATGTTCAACATTTAAATGATCCAAAATACGTGCAACTACAAAATCAACTAATTCATTGATATTCTCAGGTTGATGATAAAAACCAGGACTTGCAGGCATAGTAACAATTCCCATTCGAGCCAATTTTAATAAATTTTCTAAATGAATTACAGATAATGGCATTTCTCTTGGTACAACAATTAATTTACGTCGTTCTTTTAACATGACATCTGCTGCACGACCAATCAGATCATTACTTATCCCTTGTGCAATAGTGGCAATTGTTGCCATTGAACAAGGACAAATTACCATTGCCTCAGCTGCATTAGAGCCACTAGCAACAGGAGCCATCCATTGAGAATGTCCAAAAACTTGTAATAATTCAGAGCTGACTTTAAAATAATCACAAAAAAAATCTTGTTGCTGCCTAGCTTGAGCAGGAACATGTAATGTTGTTTCTGTTGCTAAAACAACTTGAGCTGCTTTTGAAATTAATAAATACACCTTAACGTTAGCATCTAATAGACATTCAAGTACACGTAGTCCATAAATAACTCCGGATGCGCCAGAAAAAATAAGTGTAATATTTTTTGGTTTCATAGATAAAATCTCATTACGAATAGACCATTTAGTCTATTAATGCAGCGTAAAAAATCACTTATCGTACAACATCAACGAGTCATAATATTTTTAATAAACGTTCATGAATACCTGCAAATCCACCATTACTCATAATAAGTAATTGATCTCCAGTTTGACTAAAGGCAATAATTTTATCTATTAATTGTTCTATATCACTAAAACTGTCTGCTTTAGAACCAAGCTCTTCTAATACTTTACTAAATCTTTCTGTTAATTCAAGGGGAATAAATAAAAATACTTGATCAGCAATATCCAATGCTTTTACTAATTCAGTATTATGTACTCCCATTTTCATACTATTAGAACGAGGTTCTAGTATCGCTATAATACGTTTATCTTGTACTTTTTTACGCAATCCAGCCAATGTAGTTTTAATAGCAGTCGGATGATGTGCAAAATCATCATAGACAGTAATACCACGCACACATCCTTTTACCTCCAAACGCTTTTTTACATTTTTAAATTCAGATAATGCAGTAATCGCATATTTTGTAGGAACTCCCGCATGTCTTGCCGCAGCAATGGCACTGATTGCATTTGCAATATTATGATCACCAATTAAATTCCAAGATATTTTTCCCTGCAATTGCTCAGAAAAATAGATTTTGAACTGTGAACCATCTTGCGTTATTTTTTTTGCTGACCAACTTTTTTGTTGTGGTAATGCAGAAAAATATTCTATCGGAGTCCATACTCCTTTTGTAAACAGTTTTTCAATAATATCATTATTATTAGGCGCAAGAATCAAGGCTTGCTCAGGAATAGTTCTTATTAAATAA
Source organism: Gammaproteobacteria bacterium (assembly GCA_026994225.1). Taxonomy (GTDB): domain Bacteria; phylum Pseudomonadota; class Gammaproteobacteria; order GRL18; family GRL18; genus JALWRI01. The sequence continues at coordinate 91,620 of JALWRI010000010.1, forward strand.
TGAAATTGTTGAATAATGCTATTAATATTAGGAAATATATCCGCATGATCATATTCAATATTATTAATCACTAAGGTTTTAGGATGATAATGAATAAATTTAGAGCGTTTATCAAAAAAAGCAGTATCATATTCATCTGCTTCAATAACAAAAAAAGGGGTTTTACCCAAACGAGCAGAAACAGAAAAATTTTCAGCAATCCCTCCAATTAAAAAACCAGGATGTAATCCTGCATACTCTAAAATCCAAGCTAACATACTCGTTGTGGTTGTTTTTCCATGAGTTCCTGAAACAGCTAATACCCACTTATCTTTTAATACATGTTCTGATAACCATTGTGCACCAGAAGTATACTCCAAATTATGATTTAAAATATACTCCACTGCTGTAACACCCCTTGAAAGAGCGTTACCAATAATAATACAATCTGCATTGTGCAAATTATCCGTCACGTCATAGGATATTTCTAAGGGAATATCTAAATTTTCCAGTTGGGTACTCATTGGTGGATAGATATGCATATCTTGTCCAGATACTTTATACCCTAGTTCCTTTGCTAATAGAGCAAGACTCCCCATAAATGTACCCGCAATACCTAAAATATGAATATGCATATTATTAATTTCCAAATGCTATATTTAACAAATATTCTATAATTAAGACATAACACAATGCTAAAACAATTCCAGTAAAAATAGAAATTGAAAACGCATATCGAAAAATATGACCTGTTACAGCTATACTCCAAAGCCCTGCAAATAAACTAAAATTAGAAATATCGGTTAAGATATCTAGTTTAGATAATAAAATTAAAGGAAATAAAAATACAATACTAATTAGTATATCAGTACCTATTAAAGCCGTATATGTTTGTATGAAACGATTAGAATAATTTAATAAAAATAATAAAATATATGTAAAGATGTATATAATAAAAACAATAGATAATGCAATAAATATTGCTTCCCATAAAGGTCTATATAACATATTTAATAATGTATCGGTTATAATACGTAATATCACCAATATAAATAATAAATCATGGGAATAGGGAATATCTTGTGGAGCTTTACGAAATATACAAAGCTCCCAGAATAATTTTAATAAAAGCATATTGTTTATTTCTCCTTATATCATCTTAATAAAAGAATATAAGATAGCACTTTATTACTCATATATTTTATTTACCTAACTAGCAAACAAAAAAAACCCCATTGATAGTTCTATCAACAGGGTTTTTTTGAAATAAGTATCTGGCAGTGTCCTACTTTCACATGAAGAATCTCCACACTATCATCGGCGCTAAAGCGTTTCACTTCTGAGTTCGAGATGGATTCAGGTGGTACCACTTCGCTATGGCTGCCAGATATAAACTGGGTCGGAAAATAAATAATCTGTTATCACAACTTGCTTTAAATACACTTTGGTGTTATATGGTCAAGACTCACGGTCAATTAGTACAGGTTAGCTTCATCCATTACTGAACTTCCACACCCTGCCTATCAACGTTGTCGTCTCCAACAAACCTTCAGTGAGCTATGCTCACGGGAGAACTTATCTTGAGGCCGGTTTCCCGCTTAGATGCTTTCAGCGGTTATCCGTTCCGTACGTAGCTACCCAGCAATGCCCCTGGCGGAACAACTGGAACACCAGTGGTACGTCCACTCCGGTCCTCTCGTACTAAGAGCAGACCCTCTCAATTCTCCTACGCCCACGGCAGATAGGGACCGAACTGTCTCACGACGTTCTAAACCCAGCTCGCGTACCACTTTAAATGGCGAACAGCCATACCCTTGGGACCGGCTTCAGCCCCAGGATGTGATGAGCCGACATCGAGGTGCCAAACACCGCCGTCGATATGAACTCTTGGGCGGTATCAGCCTGTTATCCCCGGCGTACCTTTTATCCGTTGAGCGATGGCCCTTCCATTCAGAACCACCGGATCACTAAAGCCTACTTTCGTACCTGCTCGACTTGTCAGTCTCGCAGTCAAGCACCCTTTTGCTTTTACACGCATCGTACGATTTCCGACCGTACTGAGGGTACCTTCGCGCTCCTCCGTTACTCTTTGGGAGGAGACCGCCCCAGTCAAACTACCCACCATGCACTGTCCCCAATCCCGTTTAGGGATCCAGGTTAGAACCTCAAAAATACCAGGGTGGTATTTCAAGGGCGGCTCCACTAAAACTAGCGTCTTAGTTTCAATGCCTCCCACCTATCCTACACAAATAGTTTCAAAGTTCAGTGCAAAGCTGTAGTAAAGGTGCACGGGGTCTTTCCGTCTAGCCGCGGGTACACTGCATCTTCACAGCGATTTCAATTTCACTGAGTCTCGGGTAGAGACAGCGTGGCCATCGTTACGCCATTCGTGCAGGTCGGAACTTAC
>JALWRI010000011.1 GCA_026994225.1 Gammaproteobacteria bacterium
TAGTCAAGGTAACCAGTATATATATGCTCCAGGAACTGGATATGATGAATCTGAAAGTGGGATTGTAAATAAATATGTAAAGGGACAAGTCAGCGGTTTGCTTGATATGCCCTACTCCGTTATGGTTATATCTATAGCTCCAAATGCTTGGGATGGCAGATTATTTGCACTTGGGAACTCATCTAAAGGTGATGTTTCTATGTCTTTGTTTGAAAGTGATCCAAATGCCATAAAGGGTGCTTTCACTACATTTATTTCCCTTCTAACTCAGACAGCTTCTACAGGGGGATTAAAGGCTGTTAACCCAACCATAAGCAATTTGGGTACTGTTGTTTTTGCTGATGGTTTCAGAAATTATACAAATACTCCTGATGATGCCAATACCCCAGGATTTTATGGTAAATGGATATCCTCCGGATTTACAATAGCATCTAATGACGATGGAAACTATTATTACAAGGGACAATCAGACGGTGCGACAGATTTATACTGGGTTGCACAGACATCTACAGCAGGGGCGTATATGGAGCATACAGTATATCCCTATGATGTGCTCCATTATCATTATCCGGGAAGTTATACCATTGTTGGAGCTAATATAAGTTTCTGGGTTGGGGATCATGGTACTGTATGGGGGTGGAGGTTCTCTCCAGATGAATCTCAAGCAACAATTAAAGTATATGCCGATAACACACTAATAGGGAATTTTACATATAATGATTCTTCTGGAAAAAATGTTGAGGAATACTATTCCGTACAGATACCATCATCAATTTATTCCTTATCTTCGTTCAATATAAAAATAGAAGCATCCTCCATTACTGGAACGATAGGCATAGATGATGTGATGGTTGTCTATTATATTGATTACACACCACCATCCTCAGGAAATACAAATGGATGGGTTCCTGAGAGTTATCTAAATAGTGTAAATACCCAGATGAATTACACTTTCCTCATAACAAACACTGTGAATATTGATGGTGCAAAAGGAGCTATACTTTCTTTCTGGACTAAGTACTGGATGACCTCAGGTACTAACGGGGGAGTAGTGTATCTATGGCTATATAACAGTACCGGTAATGATTGGACCTGGGATAAAGAACACCGCATATATCTAACACCTAAACAATCATACACTGGAAATCTAATGATGGGTAAAGATAAAAATGGTAACCCCATTGGAGTGGATAAGGATAATACTACAGGCGGACCAAACATAACAGGCGAAGCTGATGGATTGGTAGATAAATACGGAAATTTACCATATTGGTGTTTCAATGGTAGAAGTAGTGGAGGAACCTTTGGATGGGATTATATAGAAATCCTATTAACAAAATACATTAATGATATAAGCAATAGTGGTGGTAAATTTAGAATAGTGTTCCTATTTGCTCAGTACGGAGGACTAACCCCCAGCACAGGATGGAATTCAGAGATGGGGTGGTATCTGGATGATATAAAGATAGACATAACATCGGATAATCAGTATGACCTATGGAAACTTCAATATATGCCAGATATTGATGATCATGCCCATTCTGGAGATTATGCATGGATGTATAATGAAAGTTCTGCAGGTACCTATGGTGGATTGCCAAAAGGCGTTGATTCATCTTTAATCACAAAGCAGATAGATTTAAGCTCTGCTAGAACAGCGATTTTAAACTTCTGGATTCGCTTTAACCTGAACTCCGCTTCAGGAGTACCACCAGCTACCGTGCGTGTTGAAGTAAGCAGTGATAATGGAATGACATGGAGATCTATAACTTATGGTGTTAGGATTGGATGGGGAATTACCCATCCTTCGGGAAGTAGTAGTTATGGATGGGAATCCTCTACAGCTCTAGAAAGGATAAACTGCGATCTCAGTGGCTGGGCAGGCAAGAGCATTGAAATAAGATTTAGGGTAGTAACCAACAACACTGACTATCCTACTTATGCTAATCCCAATGATCCCTATGGGGTGTTCATCGATGATGTTGTGGTTTACGGAGAGGGCTATGCCTCTACTATTGGGGTTAAGAATAATTATCTCTGGACTACCCCAGCATCTTCAATTACTCATTCAAGCTATCAAAAGGAGAATAATACTACTATCAACAATCATAAACAGCATAACTTAACAATTCCGTTGCATATTCAGAAAGAGAAGAATGACATTGATAAATTATCAAATACAACTCTTGAGCTACAAACACATACAACCATACAAGCAATATTCA
>JALWRI010000012.1 GCA_026994225.1 Gammaproteobacteria bacterium
GTTTATATCTGGCAGCCATAGCGAAGTGGTACCACCTGAATCCATCTCGAACTCAGAAGTGAAACGCTTTAGCGCCGATGATAGTGTGGAGATTCTTCATGTGAAAGTAGGACACTGCCAGATATTTATTTCAAAAAAACCCTGTTGATAGAACTATCAATGGGGTTTTTTTTGTTTGCTAGTTAGGTAAACATAATATGACAGTGCAATTATTAGATGAAAATTATATTATTTCTGAACTTCAATCTGTTTGTAATCATATACAGTTATTACAAACTACAACTTCTACTCAAGTAATAATTAAGCAACAGCAAATACCCGATAATAATAGATTTAACTTATGTATTGCGGAACACCAGTCTAAAGGAAAAGGGCGAAAACAGCGTACTTGGGTTTCACCTGTGGGGGAAAATATCTATTTTTCTTTAGCAGGAAAAATTCATATTAGCAATACACAAGTGCAACTTAGTTCTCTTCCCTTACTCATTGCCTTGGCATTATGCCATACTTTAGATGAATTAGATATTCATGATGTAATGATAAAGTGGCCTAATGATATTTATATAAAGAATAAAAAATTAGCTGGAATTTTGGTAGATATTATTTCACAATCAGGGCGTAGCGTGGATGCGATTATCGGGATAGGAATAAACGTAAATATGCATACTTTACAAGATGATGCATTGATTGATCAGGCATGGACAAGTCTTTTATTATCTACAGGTAGAATTTTTAATCGTTCTATATTATTAACACGTTTAGTAAACAAAATTATCAGATATATTTCAGTTTATGAGGTAGAAGGTTTTAGCTATTTTTATACAAAATGGTGTGCAAAAGATTATTTACAAGGGAAGAAAATACAAATAGTAAAAGATGATAAAATATCTATAGTGGAAGTGTTAGGTATTAATCTACAGGGTGCATTATGTGTAGAGGATAAAGGAGTAAAGAAAATACTGTATTCTGAAGAAGTATCTGTTGTGGTGTAAGTATGTGTATTTTATTAGATTGTGGTAATACTTTAATTAAGGTTGCAATAAAGCATAGATTAAAAGAAACATTACGTTATTTTACACATCACGATATAGATAAGTGTATTGATTATATTCTTTTATCAAAGGGTAATGATACAATTTTCTATGCAAATGTTTCTTCTTTAGATATGCCATCGTTATGGCATAAGTTTAGTTTAAAAACGCAACGGCACTATACCATTATTGAAGTAAAATCAAAACCATATCAAAGTGGAGTAAAGAATGCTTATACACAACCCGAGTTACTCGGAGTAGATAGATGGTTAAGTTTAATAGCAGGAAAATATTATTATCCTGAAAAAAATATAGCTATTATAAGTTGTGGTACAGCAATTACCGTCGATATTTTAAATAAAAATGGTGCGCATCAAGGGGGGATTATTTTCCCTGGGGTAACGAGTTTATCACACTGTTTATCATTACAGACAAATAATAAAAACCTTGCTGTTAATTTGGATAGATTAAAAATAGCATCTATGTGTAAAAAAACATGGGCTAAGAATACAAATGATGCAGTAACTTTAGGGATAGTAAAAATTTTAACTGCCACGTTAAATAATTATTTAATAGAGATTGCTCAACAATATAGTAATCAAATCCTCTTTGTGTTAACGGGAGGAGATGCTCAAATACTAGATAGCTTGCTTGTAAGTGATAATATAATTGTTGAATCTCTTGTTTTGAAAGGATTAGAGATAGTAGCGAGTGAAAATTAAGGCTTGACAAATACTGCTTATTTTACCTATAATCGCCTGTTCTTAATCTGGTAGTTTATTATTTTGGAGATAGCGGGCATGTATGCGGTAATTGCCACTGGCGGTAAGCAATATAAAGTTGAACAAGGTCAAACACTAAAAGTGGAAAAATTAGATGCTGAAGTTGGTGCAGACGTTGATTTAAGTAAAGTACTGATGATTGCTAATGAGAGCGATATTAAAGTAGGTAGCCCTTATGTTGAAGGGGGGGTAGTTAAGGCTACTGTTAAATCACATGGTCGTGGAAAAAAAGTAAAAATTATAAAATTTCGTCGTCGTAAGCATCATCGTAAACAAATGGGACATAGACAGCATTATACAGAGTTAACTATCAATAGTATCTCCTCATAATATAGATAAGTTTTAAGGAAGCAATTATGGCACATAAAAAAGCAGGTGGTAGTACACGTAATGGTCGTGATTCCAATGCTAAACGTTTGGGTGTAAAACGGTTTGGTGGTGAAGTTGTTGCGGCAGGGAATATTTTAGTGCGTCAGCGAGGCACTCGTTTTCATCCTGGAGTAAATGTTGGGCGTGGTCGTGATGATACATTATTTGCAAAAGCAGATGGAAAAGTTGTTTTTGTATGTAAAGGTGAAAAGAAACGTCAGTATGTAAATATTATTCCAGTTGAATGATAAAATAAATACAGCATTATAATAGATTATATTGTTGCATTAAAAATATTAAAAAAGGCTTCATTTACGAAGCCTTTTTTCTTTGTATAGAAGTTATCAGGTTATGAAATTTGTAGATGAAGCACGTATCATTGTAGAATCAGGAAAAGGAGGGAATGGAATTGTAAGTTTCCGTAGGGAGAAGTATATTCCTTTTGGAGGTCCTGATGGGGGAGATGGGGGTGATGGAGGAGATGTCTATTTAGTGGCTGATAGTAATCTTAATACTTTAGTTGATTTTCGTCATAGTCGTTTTTTTAAAGCAGAAAATGGTGAAGGAGGGAAATCCAAAGAACGGACAGGGAAAAAAGGCGATAATTTATATATCCATGTTCCTGTTGGAACCATTGCTTATGATATGGAAACAGATGAAATATTAGCTGATTTAGTACAATCTGAACAAGTACAAATAGTGGCAAAAGGGGGGTTTCATGGTTTAGGAAATGCCCGTTTTAAAAGTAGTGTAAATCGTGCTCCAAGAGAGTGTACACCAGGAACAGAAGCAGAAAAAAGAGAGTTAAAGTTAGAACTTAAAGTATTAGCTGATGTGGGTTTACTTGGCTTACCTAATGCGGGTAAGTCTACATTGATTAGAGCTATTTCCGCTGCTCGTCCAAAGGTAGCAAATTATCCTTTTACTACATTACATCCTCATCTTGGCGTTGTATCTATTGCCCCACATAGAAGTTTTGTTGTAGCAGATATACCAGGGGTAATAAAAGGGGCAGCAGAAGGTGCTGGGCTTGGTATACAATTTTTAAAACATATTACTCGAACACGTTTATTATTGCACCTTGTAGATTTATATCCTTGGGATGGAACGGAAGAACCGGTAAAAGCTATTGCTACTATTGAAAATGAATTACACCGCTTTACTGAAGATTTAGCTAAGAAAGAACGTTGGCTAGTGCTAAATAAAGTAGATATGAATACCGATCAAGATATTGAAGCATACACTAAATCTATTTGTGAAGCGGTAAATTGGAAAGGAAAAGTGTTTTTTATTTCAGCTTTAACCGGTGCAGGGTGTAAGGAACTGACATATCAAATTATGGATTATTTAGAAAATGTATCATTACTAAATAAAGAAAATGTGATAACGGATGAAAACATATCGTCATAAGCTCACTGATAGTAAACGCTGGGTTATTAAAATAGGTAGTGCCTTACTTACTAATAATGGCCTGGGTTTAGATGTTGCTGCAATGCAAGCATGGGTACGGCAAATGCTGGATTTGCGTAACCATAATATAGAATTAGTATTGGTCTCTTCAGGAGCAGTTGCTGAGGGGATGCAACGCTTAGGTTGGAAACAACGTCCACATGAAGTATATAAATTACAAGCTGCTGCGGCGATTGGACAAATGGGCTTGATACAAACCTATGAATCATGTTTTCAAAACTATGGAATACATACTGCACAAGTATTATTAACACATGATGATTTATCTCACCGTAAGCGTTATCTAAATGCACGCAGTACCTTAAGAGAATTGTTACAGTTAAATGTTATTCCTGTTGTTAATGAAAATGATACAGTGGTAACGGATGAAATTCGTTTTGGGGATAATGATACGTTAGCCGCATTGGTAGCTAATTTGGTGGAAGCAGATACGTTGGTGATACTTACTGATCAACAAGGGATGTATGATAGTGATCCTCGACATAATCATCAAGCAATGTTGCTTACAGAAGTAGACGTTAGTGATCCAAAATTGGATCAGATGGCAGGCGAAAGTAAAGGGGCATTAGGACGAGGTGGAATGCAGACCAAATTACGTGCTGCACGTCTTGCTGCACGATCTGGAACAGCAACTGTTGTGGCATCAGGAAATAGTGAAAAGATATTATCACGTATTTTTGCAGGGGAACGTGTAGGGACATTATTTGTACCTAAATCTGCGCGTTTATTAGCAAAAAAACAATGGATGGCAGGGCATTTGAAAATGTCAGGGAAAATTTGGCTTGATGATGGAGCAGTAGCAAGTTTACAACAAAAAGGGAGCAGTTTATTAGCGGTTGGAGTCAAAAAGGCTGAAGGACATTTTCAACGAGGGGATATGGTCAGTTGTGTTAATATGCAAGGAGAAGAAATAGCTCGGGGATTAATTAATTATAATTTTCATGAAACACTCAATATAATAGGGAAAAATAGTGATTTAATTGAAAATATTTTGGGATACATTGATGAAGAAGAACTCATTCATAGAGATAACTTGATCTTAATGCAATATTGTTAACTCTAGCACATATATCCTTTTTCTTTGTTACAATGGGAAACTTTTTATACGGCATCAAGGATTTTCTATATGTCTAAATCAAATGTTACACAATTACACCAAATTTACCAAATTAAAATTATTTTGGAAGATATACGTCCGCCTGTTTGGAGACGCTTGCTAGTTGATAATCATATTCCTTTAGGACGTTTGCATGAAGCGATACAAATTAGTTTTAATTGGCAGTTTGCACATTTGCATCAGTTTATAGAAGGATCTACCTTATATGGAGAGGCTGGTGCATCCGACTTTGGTATAGATATTATTGATGAGGATACGGTTGCATTATCGAGTATCTTGAAAAAAGAAAAATCCTGGATGCGTTATGAGTATGATTTTGGTGATTCATGGGTGCATAAAATTGTATTGGAAAAAATATTACCTGGTACGATGAAAGATACACCAGTAAAATGTATTAAAGGGCGGCGTAATGTTCCCCCTGAAGATTGTGGTGGTATTATGGGATATCAGCATTTTTTGGAGGTATTAGCAAATCCACAACATGAAGATTATCAGGATATAGTAGAATGGGTTGGAAAAGATTGGGATAGCGAATATTATGATCAAGATAAAATTAATGAAGAGTTAAATGTATTTTTTCAAGATAAAAAAATTAAGTTAAAACGTGCTGGGGATAAAAGTGAAGAAACGGCAATGATAAATGATATGGAGATGATGGAAAGTATCCCCCCTGAGTTAGAAGAATTATTTGGGGATCCAGAAATTCCAACTGAAGCAAAACATATGCTCGGTGAAATATTAAATATCATGTCGGAAATAAACCATCTTAATGAATTATTAGATGATGCAGAAATAGCATTTGAAAAAATTATTAAAATGACAACAGATAAAAAAGTAAGCCGTATCGCAAAAGAAATGTTAAAACGATTAGAATAGGCCTCTAGGATAATGACAGTGAGACGTTTGTTAATTATTATTGCCGGTATAAATGGTTTTTTAGCTGTAGCATTGGGTGCTTTTGGCGCACATGCCTTAAAAAATCAACCAATGCTGGGTGTATTTCATACTGCTAATCAATATCATTTTTATCATACGATAGGATTGTTAGTGATTGCTTTATTATCATGTCATTTTCCCACTTCCCAGTTATTTAAGTGGGCAGGTTTTTTGATGTTGGGAGGCATGATCTTTTTCTCAGGCAGTCTTTATTTATTAGTTATATTGGATTTACCTCAATTAGGAATGATTACGCCTATTGGTGGTATTTTATTATTGATTGCATGGTTATTATTGGTGTTTTCAAGTTGGAAAGAGACTTGATTTTAGTAAAAAAAATCCCATCTCGATAGTAGTCTAAATTTTAAAGGAATAGTAATATGAAACGAGTCATTTTATTTATTTTAACTAACCTTGCAGTGATGCTTTTAGTCGGGATTATTTTATCAGCACTGGGATTACATTCTCGTAGTGTAGGGGGTATTTTAGTTATTGCTCTCATGTTTGGTATGGGGGGTGCTTTTATTTCTCTGGCAATGTCAAAGTGGATGGCAAAAACATCTACTGGAGCAGAAGTGATTGATACACCACGTAATGCTATGGAAGAGTGGTTAGTGAGTACGGTTAAAAAACAGGCAGAACAATCCAATATTGGTATGCCTGAAGTGGCTATTTATGATTCACCGGATATGAATGCCTTTGCAACCGGAATGAAAAGAAATGATGCCCTGGTTGCAGTTAGCACTGGGTTATTAGAGCAGATGAGTCAAGATGAAGCAGAAGCCGTTTTAGCCCATGAAGTGAGCCATATAGCTAATGGGGATATGATCACAATGACATTATTGCAAGGGGTTCTCAATACTTTTGTTATTTTCTTGGCACGTATGGTTTCTAATATGATTGATGCCTTTTTATCTGGCGATGATGAAGAAGGGGAAGGATTAGGTTTTTTTGGCTATATGATTGCTAATTTTATTTTAGAAATGATTTTTGGTATTTTTGCTTCTATTATTGTCATGTGGTTTTCAAGACAGAGAGAATTTCGAGCCGATGCGGGAGCGGCAAAATTAGTGGGTAAAAATAAGATGATTGCTGCATTAGAGCGTTTACGCCATAGCTCAGAAGAAGCAGAATTGCCTGCTCAAGTTGCTGCATTTGGTATTTCACCAACGAAAAAAAGTTTTGGGGCTTTATTTATGAGTCATCCTCCTTTAGAAGAGCGTATTGCAAGTTTACGTTCCATGTAACGCTTCTATTATCTATTTATCAATCATTGAGCAAAATTCTCCACCCACAATCTTGGATGTGGGTGGAGATATATAGCTTAAGATGGATACAATCATGATAGATTATAATGAAATTATATAAATATTGTGATAACAATACAGCGTTGGAGATACTTCGTCATAGTGGATTGTGTTTTCATACAGTATTTCAATTAGATGATCCATTTAGTTTATATAAAGGATTAGTACAGCAAAAAACGTCTATAAGTATTACAGAAGAACAATATCAAAATGAATTACTTAAGCAATATCAGCGTTTACCAGCAAATATTAAGGAAATGATCAATTTTGCTTATTTTTTAAAGCAAGCAGAAGTGAAACGTGAAAGTATTATTAAGGAATTATCACAACATACTGAAAAGCAATTCCAGAAAGAAAATACCTTACCCCCCTATTATGAAGGATTAGGGATAGCAATATTTTATGCAAGGGGTGATAACCCCCTATTATGGCAATATCAGGCAGATAATCATCATGGTATTGTGATTGAGTTCGATGCCCAGCATACTTTTTTTTCCGCACAAGACATACAAGGACATCCACAATTATTGCAAGCGGTACGTTACCAGGAATATCGAGTGGCTCGTGAAAAATTATTATTTCCTGAGTTATCTATTAAAGGAACTGTATGGCAGCATGAACAAGAGTGGCGGTTATTTCGTTCTTTGGCTCTTGCAGATTATCAACATGTAGAGGATCATATCTTTAAACTCCCTAGCAATGCAGTATCTCGTGTTATCTTAGGTAGCAATATGAGTATAGAAAAAAGACAAGAGTATCAGCGTTTATTGGATAATGATAAACGTTATCGGCATGTGATGTTGCAACAATGTATATTAAATCAATCAGATTTTAGCATACAAATTAATTAAACCTTAGAAGCAACTTAGAGTGAAAAGTATTGGTGATGTTGATGAATAAGAATAAATGGGTGTTTTTTTCTATAACGTTATTGCTGATAACAGCATGTACATCGATGAGTGAAAAGCCTAAAGTCAATAAAAAAAAAGAAGATAAAATAAGCACTGTAGCTAAAGTAAATACTAAAAGCATAGATAGCCATTCTAGTAAGGTGATGAGTAAAGTTGATAAAGTTACAGGTAATGTTGAAAATACAGTCCCTGTTAAAGCACAACAAAAGCTAACCTCAAAAGTTTCGTACACCCTGAAAGAAAAACATACTACAGCTAAAAAACCCTTGCCATCTTTAAAAAAATTACCCGTACAAAAACCAGTTGTGCCAAAATTGGCTAAACGTGTAACAGCAAAAACCCCTAAAAAAATACCTAAAACTGTGAAAAAAATAGCTATTTCTTCACTAAAAAAGAAACCTTTAGCAGCGAGTAATAAACCGGTAAGCAGACAAGTTGTACAAAGTATGAAAAAAAAACCGGCATTTGGAACAGTGAGTGGAACAGTGAGCATCTTGAACAAAGATAAAAATAAAATTACGGCGATTGATGATAAAGTAATGTTAGTGTTTGAAGCCGTAGATAAAAAAAACAAGAAAAAAGTAGTATCACATTACTACCATATTGATATGAAAAATAAAAATTATCACCCTAGCGCATTAATAATTAATGTGAATGATAAAGTAGGATTTACGAATTTAGATAAATTTAAACACAATGTTTTTTCCTTATCTCCTGAAAATCGTTTTGATTTAGGTACTTATGCCACAGGAAAAAGACCAGATGTAACATTTCCTAAATCAGGCTTGGTAAAAGTGTATTGTAATATTCATCCAGAAATGGCAACGTTTATTATGGTAACAGACAGAGGTTATGCACAAATAAGCGATATTAATAAAAGATATCAAATTAATAATATCCCGGTGGGAAGATACAAGTTAAAAGCATGGAATATTCGAGGAGAAATTGAAAAAATGGTACAGATTAAAGCCGGTAAGAATAATATTGATATTGTATTAGAT
>JALWRI010000013.1 GCA_026994225.1 Gammaproteobacteria bacterium
TTTAGGGCGTATTGACGAACAATTAAAAATTCGTGGTTATCGTATTGAACCAGGAGAAATTGAAAATATTTTACGTACCCATGATATGGTTAAAGATGTCGTCGTAATTGGCAGGGATTACGGTAACGGTGATCAACGCTTACTCGCTTATTTATTATTACAAAATGGTTTTCATGTTGATGATGCAGATAGTAACATCTTAACCAACTTCTTGTTAGCACAATTACCTGAGTATATGGTACCTGGGCATTTTATTGTATTAGATGCGTTTCCATTAACAGCAAACGGGAAACTTGATAAAAATGCCTTACCTGATACGCAAGCTATGTATCGTTTAGATAAATCTAAACGTTTACCGACCACAAAAACTGAAAAATTATTGGCTAAAATATGGGCTGAAACCTTACAACTAGAGATAGCACATATCACGGCTGAGGATAATTTTTTCCATAGCGGTGGGCATTCATTATTGGCAACACAATTAATTTCCCGTATACGGCAACAATTTAATGCCCATATTGCACTTAAAAGTATTTTTGAAACCCCTACTTTAGAGGCGCTGGCAGGTGTTATTGATATTATTGTACAACAAACCCAAGATCAAGAATACCAAGAAGCTGATATACCGGCCATAGTGAGTATTCCCCGACAAGGTCGCTTACCGTTATCTTTTTCACAAGAAAGGTTATGGTTTTTAGAGCAAATAGAAGGTCAGTCTACTTCTTATAATATGCCCGTTGTATTGCGTATCCGAGGTAGCTTGCAACAGGATGTATTAAAACAAGTATTTACGGAGTTAGTTTGTCGGCATGAAATTTTACGCAGTAATTTTATCAATAGCAATGGTGAACCAAAATTGGTCATTCATGCACCTCAAAAGTGGGCAATCCCTGTATATGATTTATCCTTACAAAATCAAGACAGTGAAGCAGAAGTCAATGCGATGGAATTGGTTAGTGAGGAAATACAAAAGCCCTTTGATTTAAGTTGTGATAGTTTACTAAGAACGACCTTGATTAAAATAAAAAGTGATCATTATTTCTTATTATTAACCATGCATCATATTATTTCTGATGGTTGGTCGATTGATCTGATGGTGAAGGAAGTATCCGTTTTATATCAGGCATTTTCGCAAGGAAAAGCATCACCCTTACCCGCTTTGGCTATTCAGTATGTAGATTATGCTTACTGGCAAAGACAGTTTTTACAAGGTGAAAATTTACAACAACGTTTACATTTTTGGAAAGCACAACTATCGGATGCACCCGCTTTATTATCATTACCTACAGATCGTCCTCGTCCGCCAGTGCAAACTTTAAATGGACATCATTATACATTTGATATTCCGACAGCATTGCAACAACAATTACGTGATACCAGTCAGCAACAAGGGGTTACCTTATTTATGTTATTGTTGTCGGGGTATCAATTATTGCTATCTCGTTATGCTCATCAAGAGGATATTTGTGTGGGTATTCCTTCTGCAGGGCGTACCCAGATAGAAACGGAACAATTATTAGGCTTTTTTATTAATGCCCTGGTTATTCGCTCTGACTTATCGGGTAATCCTACTGTTAGCCAATTTTTATCTCAGCTTAGAGAAACGACACTGAATGTTTTTGCCCATGAAGATATGCCCGTAGCGGTATTATTTGATGCACTTAAACCAGAACGTAATTTGTCTCATGCACCGTTTGCACAAGTGGGTTTCACCTTACAAAATTTACCACATACTGCATTGGATATTGAAGGCATATCCATTGAAGCACTGGAAATTGAAACAGGTACAGCCAAATATGATATGACCTTTATGTTTAATGAAATAGCAGAGGGTTTATCTGGAACAGTAGAATATAATACGGATTTGTTTGATTTATTAACGATTGAACGCATGGTCGATCATTACTTGCGTATTTTGCAACAGATGGTAGACGACCCTGGTATGCAGATTGATGCTATTCGTTTGATTAATGAAGAAGAATTATATGCTATTTTGCAACTTTCACGGGAAGATTATCAACATATCTTGCCCCTGACTACCATGCAGAGAGATTTGTATTTATATTCTATAGCTCATCCTGAAAGTATCCATAATACGTTAGGCTATGCTTTAGAGATACATCAAAAAATAGATCCAGCATTATGGCAGCACTGTACCCAATTATTATCCGATCAACAAGATGTAGTAAGGATGCAGGTCAAAGCAAGTGATGCAGCGTATAGTGATATTGCATATCAATGTATTCCTCGTAAAAAAATAGTTGATTACAGTTTTGTTGATTTAAGTCAAACGCCGCTTTCTACGGAAGAAATTAATAATGCCATTGCACAGGTTGTGCATGTTCCCTTTGATGTCAATAGCAATATGCTAGGTCGTTCGGTATTGTTTAAAATTCAGGAAGATTATTATATTTCTGTAATGGGAGGGCATCATCTGGTTTTTGATGGCGTATCAGGTATGCACTACATTACCCAATTATGTGCCTTATATGAAAGCCAACTTGATACTACGAAAATAGTCAAACCGTTACCTAATACCTATATAGAATATGTAGAGTATCATCTACAGCAATTTGATAGTTTAGATAATACCCGCTATTGGCAACAAGCATTAAATAATGTTGATGCACTCGATTTTCCATTGCAAAAGCCCGCACAAGAAGGAGTAGTAGATAAGCAAATTTCTTTAGATGCTGATACCTGGAATACAATTCGTAAATACTGCCGTAAGCAAAAAATAACCCCTGCCATTTATTTTAAAGCTTTGTATGGTTTGTTATTAAATTCTTGGTGTCGGGCAGAAAATGATTTTTATATTGAAGAATTTTTAGCAGGTCGTCCTAAAGGGCATACTGCGACATTGGGTTGTTATTATCAACAATATCCTTTTATTTTTAGACAACAATATTTATCCGCAACAACACCGGTGAATAGCTTTTTTAGTGCTATTAAAGTATTTCAAAAAGAATGCAGTGCTTACCGTGATATTTCTATTGCACGGCAACAGCAATTATTACCTACGGGGCGAATGCATTTTCAATATAATTTTTATCATTTTACTAGCACATTGGAATTTTTAGGTAAAAAAGAACGGATTTTACAATATGTTGCTCCGCCTGTAGCAGGAGAAGTACAATTTATTGTGAAATTAATTGATGGTGAACTAGAGTTAAATCTACACTATTATAATAGTCATTTTAATGATCAGGATTTCTTGCAACGTTTACTTTATGTTAATCAACAATTATTAGCAGGATGTGAACAATTAGGACAGTTATCTTTCTTGCAAGCACAAGAAACCATGCAGCAAGTGAGTGATTGGCAAGCGAAAACCACTGCATTACCAGCGTTATCAGTATTAGAGCAAATCGAAAAACAAATTGACAATACACCTGATAACATCGCATTGATCTGTGGTGTACAACAGGTGAGTTATGCAACCTTAAATCAGCGAGCAAATCAACTAGCGCATTATTTACAACAACAAAAGAGTACCCCGCTTCAATCGGCATATATTGCGGTTTGTTTGCCACGCTCTGTAGAGATGATAGTCGCCTTATTGGCTGTTTTAAAAGTAGGTAAAGCGTATGTGCCGCTTGATCCGGCATATCCTAAAGAGCGTTTAGCGCTTATTTTGCAAGATATACAACCTGACATGCTGATCACCGATGCAGCAGGTAAAGAAAAATTACAGGCTGTTAATACAGCAAAAATAGATTTAGATAGCCTGGATTTCACCTCATACAGTACGCAAAATCTGCATCATTATCCAGCCTTAGATGCGCCGTTCTATGTGATTTATACTTCTGGTTCAACCGGTACTCCAAAAGGTGCAATTGTTACGCATCAAGGCGTATTAAATTTATTTACCTGGTATAAAGATGAATTTTCCATGCACGCTGATGATCGCTTATTATTGATGAGTGCGATTGGGTTTGATTTAACACAAAAAAATATTTGGACACCGTTTATTGTTGGAGCAAGCCTCGTTATTCCTGCTATGGATCGTTATGATGATCAATATCTACGAGCGCAAATAGTAGAACATCAGATTAGTTGGATAAACTGTGCGCCGAGTGCATTCTATCCATTATTAGAAAATGTAGAAAATTACAATGAATTAAATAGTCTGCGTTATGTTTTCCTCGGAGGAGAACCAATTGCCCTGGAAAAAATTGCTAATTGGATGGAAACAACGGAATGTCAGTTAATTAATAGTTATGGACCTACAGAATGTACCGATATTGCTGCATTTCATCGTTTACGGGATATTAGCACCTATTCTGATGGTGTTATTCCTTTAGGTAAAGCGAATACGAATGTTCAACTGTATGTATTAAATCATGCTCAGCAATTATTGCCGGTTGGATTAATTGGTGAATTGTATATTGGCGGAGCAGGGGTTGGAGCAGGCTATCTGCATGATAGAGAAAAAACGATGGCAGTATTTGTAGCCAATCCCTTTGGTGAAGGATTACTCTATCGTACGGGGGATTTAGTTCGCTATAATCACGAGGGATTATTAGAATATATTGGGCGTACTGATTTTCAAGTAAAATTACGGGGTTTACGTATTGAATTAGCAGAAATTGAATATGCTTTGACACAATGTGCAGAAATTTCTGAAGCATTGGTGATGGTAAAAAATGAAGTGTTGGTGGCATACCTTCTTGCTGATAGGCAACAAGAAACAGTATTAGAAAGTATTACTAAAGAGATAAAAATATCATGGCAACAGCGGTTAGCTGATTATCTGCCAGCCTATATGTTGCCATCACATTATGTCTTGTTAGATAAATGGCCTTTGAGTGCAAACGGAAAAATTGATCGCAAAGCCTTACCTGAACCACAGCAACAACAGTTATATATAGCTCCTCGTAGTGATACAGAAAAATATTTATGTCAATTATGGGAAGCGGTAATTGGGGTAGATAACGTTGGGGTACAAGATGATTTCTTTGCTCTGGGGGGGCATTCACTACTTGCGACACAAATTGCAACACGTATGCGTGAGCATTTTAAAATAGATTTGCCATTACGGACTTTGTTTGAAGCCACAACGGTTGCCAGTCTTGCTCATGTGATTGATAGGGAATTAACCTTAGAACAGGAACCGGATGCAGTCGATAAGCCTATTATGCCTATTATCCGTACCGGACGTGCGCCCTTATCCTTTGCACAACAACGGTTATGGTTTTTAACTGCATTAGAAGGCCCCAATCCTGCCTATAATATGCCCGCAGCAATTCGTATTCGTGGCAAAATCAACACCGAAGCATTACGGGCTGCTTTAGAAACTATCGTACATCGGCATGAAATTTTACGGACGCATTTTGTAGAAGAAGATGGAATAGCGTATCAAGTGATTGATCCGCCTCGTCGCTGGTTATTACCGATACAAGATTTAACGGCTCTTGATGCCAAGGAACAACAGCAGCAAGTGATGACCTTAGCGAGTCAAGAAGCAGAAAAAGTATTTGATTTACAGCTTGCACCATTGATGCGTACTACTTTGATTACGCTTTCTGATACAGAACAAGTGTTATTGATAACGTTACATCATATCATTTCAGATGGTTGGTCAAATGGTATTTTAGTACATGAAATGCTGTCTATGTATGCAAGTTGTGAAAGTGGTGAAAAATCGCCCTTGCCTGCGTTAGCTATTCAATATGCTGATTATGCCCATTGGCAACGGGAATATTTACAAGGAGCGGTGTTAGAAAAACAATTACAATATTGGAAGAAGCAATTATCAGGGGTCAGTCATTCTCATTTACCCAGCGATTTTCCTCGTGCAGAAGTGCAAACCTTTAATGGTGATAGAATGCACTTTAGCCTTTCTGCAGACTTAACAAGCGCATTAAATAGCTTAAGTCGAAGCAAAGGTGCTAGTTTATTTATGACCTTATTAAGTGTTTTTTCAGTATTATTATATCGTTATAGTAATGATCCGGATATTTGTATTGGAACACCTATTGCAAATAGAACCCGTAAAGAAGTAGAACCTTTGATTGGTTTTTTTGCTAATACCTTAGCATTACGAATAGATTTACAGAATAATCCCTCTTTTGAAGCATTATTAGAGCAAGTAGAAAATATGACCCTTGATGCGTATAGTCATCAAGATATTCCATTTGAACGTTTGGTAGAAGAATTAGGGGTAGAACGTAATACGGCCTATTCACCTTTGTTTCAGGTCATGTTTATGTTGCAAAATGTACCGTTTGAAAAAGTACAGATAGGTGATTTGCAGTTTGAAAATATTGAAACAGAAAATCATACGGCAAAATTTGATTTAACTGTTGCCATGATGGAAGTAGAACAAAACGGGATCACTGTTTTACAAGGAGCAATAGAATATAATACGGATTTATTCATGCCAGAACGGATTGCAACATTACTGAGCCATTTTGAAAATCTGTTACAGTCAGTAGTAGTAGATAGTAAACAAGCGATCTTACAGTTAGCGTTGCTAAATGATGCGGAACAAGATGCTATCTTGCAACAGGGAGAAGGGGAAACCATCGCTCATCCTTTATCGGTAGTAGATAGTTACTTTAGTGATAGTGCCAGCCGTTATCCTGATAATATTGCTGTGCAGTGGCAAGGCGATAGTTATAGTTATCGCTATTTGGATCAACGCAGTAATACCTTGGCAAATAATATCTGGCAATGGCAGCAACAACAAAATGTAGAAGCGGGAATTATTGGTATTTGTGTACCTCGCTCAGTTAATATGTTAGCAGCAGTATTAGCAGTATTGAAATCAGGTAATGCCTATGTACCGCTTGATCCTAACTATCCAGCTGAACGGCTCAGTTATATGTTGGAAGATAGTCAATGTCAGTTGGTGTTAACTGAAACCGCATTAGCTGAAAAATTATCTCATCCTGTGGTATGGTGTTTAGATCAGATGACATGGGATAACGATGTCAAACCGTTAGTGATAGAACGTAATATTGAAGATCTAGCTTATTTGATTTATACCTCAGGTTCTACTGGTAAGCCAAAAGGGGTTGCAATGCCGCATCGGGCATTAAGTAATTTACTACATTGGCAGATAGCTCATACGCAATTAGGGCAAGAAGCCATGACCTTGCAATTTGCTTCATTAAGTTTTGATGTTTCTTTTCAAGAAATGTTTGTAACGTGGCAAACAGCAGGCAGTTTATTATTAATTAACGAAGAGCAACGGCGAGATTTTCCCGCATTATTACATTTATTACAGGATAATCAGGTACAACGTGTATTTTTACCTTATATTGCCTTGCAACATTTGGCCGATGTGGTAGCAGATAGTCAGATCTTGCCAAACTCCTTAAAAGAGGTGATTACCGCCGGAGAACAATTAAATATTACCCCTGCTATTGCACAATTATTTACCGCTTTGCCTGATTGTCGTTTAATTAATCAATATGGTCCTTCTGAAAGTCATGTAGTGAGTGCGTATGCCTTACCTGCAACAGTAGAAGATTGGGATACCTTGCCTGCTATTGGTACAGCGATTGATAATACCCACTTATATATTCTTGATCCTGTCATGCAGGTAGTACCCAATGGGGTAGCCGGTGAATTATATATTGCAGGGACATGTTTGGCTAAGGGATATTGGCAACATATCGAATTAACCGCAGAGCGTTTTCTTGCGAATCCTTTTTCGAGCAATCCAAAAGATAAACTCTATAAAACGGGAGATTTAGTCTGTTATCAAAATGATGGCAATATACGTTATTTAGGACGTATTGACCAACAAGTGAAATTACGGGGTTTTCGTATTGAATTAGGTGAAATTGAAGTAGCACTGAGTAACTATCAAAATATACGGGAAGCGGTTGTGTTTGTGAATGAAGAAGGTAACAGTAAGGATCTGGTTGCCTATTTAGTATTACATCATAAACAAGAAACGCTTGACAATCAGGCAATCCGTAACTTTTTAGCACAAAGTTTACCCGAGTATATGATCCCCGCATTTTTTGTTATTTTGGACAAGTTGCCTTTAACTCCTAGTGGTAAAATTGATCGCAGGGCATTGCCAAAACTGGAAAAATCTCGTCAAGGTCAGGATAACTATGTTGCACCACGCAATCAGCGAGAAATGCTGTTAGCGAGTATTATTGAACAAGTGCTACAAATCGAAAAAGTAGGGATTTATGATAATTTCTTTACTTTGGGAGGGCATTCTTTACTCGCTACGCAAGTGATGTCAAGGATTAGTCGTCAATTTAGGGTAGAATTGCCTTTAAAGGTCTTGTTTGAAGTCGCAACTATTGCTGAATTAGCAGAACAAATTGATATAGCAACAGGGGTGGAACAAGTACATTTACCAGCTATTACGCCAGTTGACCATAGTGGATTATTACCGCTTTCGTATTCACAACAACGTTTATGGTTTTTAAATGAATTGGCAAATGCTTCTTCTATGGCATTAACCGCCTACAATATGCCGATTGCCTTACGTTTACAAGGTCGGTTAAATAAAGAAGCATTACAGCAGGCTTTTTTGACTATTGTACAACGTCATAGTGTTTTGCGTACCTGTTTTATTACCCGTAAAGGGCGGTCTTATCAACGTATACAAGAGATTGATAGCTGGTCGTTACCAGTGGAAGATTTAACAAAGTTGGATGCACAAAGTCAAGAACAGATAGTATTAGAAAAAGCACAATTTGAAGCAAAAACCGCTTTTAATTTATCCCGTGATTATTTATTACGTAGTCGTTTATTATGTTTAAAAGCAGCCGATGAACAAGGTAGGGGTGAATACGTATTACTCGCTACGATGCATCATATTGCATCAGATGGTTGGTCGTTAGGCATCTTGGTACAAGAAATGTTAGCGTTGTATAATGCCTTTGATAAAGGGGAAAATGCGCCTTTAGCTGAACTGCCTATACAATATGTGGATTATGCTTGTTGGCAACGAGAACATTTACAAGGAGAGTTGTTAAATAAACAGTTACAGTGGTGGAAAGCGCAATTACAAGATGTACCGGTACTAGCCTTAAGTACCGATTATCCTCGTCCTGCAGTACAGCGTTATCAGGGGGATCATTATGTTTTTAGTTTATCAGACAAGTTAACAGAGCAATTACAGTTAGTTAGTCGAAAACAAGGTGTTACCTTATTTATGACCTTACTTTCTGCATTTGCGGTATTATTATCTCGTTATAGTGGACAAGATAATTTTTGTATCGGGACGCCTATTGCAAATCGTACCCGTACAGAATTAGAAGGTTTGATAGGCTTTTTTATTAATACCTTAGCATTGCGAATGGATTTATCTCAATCTCCTGATTTTAATACCTTATTAAAACGGGTACAGGATATGACCTTAAATGCATATACCTGGCAAGATATTCCGTTTGAAAAATTAGTGGATGAATTAGGCATACAACGGGATATGAGCCATAGTCCATTATTCCAGGTGATGTTTATTTTGCAAAATACCCCAACCCAAGTATTTACTTTAGATAACTTGGATGTTGTAGCGATTGAGACAGAACATCTAAGTGCAAAATATGATCTGACCCTTGCAATGGGAGAACAGCAAGGCTGTTTACACGCATCACTAGAATATAATACAGATCTGTTCTCAGCAGCGACCATTGCACGTATGGCAGAAAATTTTGTGGTGTTATTGGAACATTTAGTACAAGATAGCAGTATTGCGATCAGCGCGATAGCTTGCCAGAGTGAACAGCAGTTGCAATTATTGCAACAATGGCAAACACCGGTACTGACACAAGAGCAAGAGGCACATTATAGTGAGCGTAATGCTTTACCAATAGTGCAACAATTTGAGCAGCAAGTTGCTTTGCAGCCTGATGCAACGGCAATTATTGCGCTTAGTAGCGCAACTAAAACGACATTAAGCTATCAGCAATTAAATGAGCAGGCAAATCAACTAGCCCATTATTTACTTGAAAAAGGAATTAGCGCAGGGGATTTTGTCGCATTATGCCTACCTCGCAATGAACAGCTACTGATCGCTTTATTAGCGATACTCAAAACCGGTGCTACGTATGTGCCACTCGATCCCAGTTATCCTGCACAACGTTTAGAATATATACTCACAGATTGTAAAGCGGTAGCATTAGTAACCTGGAGTGGGCAAAAAGCATATTTTGGTGATCACGATACTACGTTAGTTATGCTCGATACGATAGATGTTAGTACGCAAACCAAGAGCAATCCTGATATTCCTATTGATTTAGATCATCTGTTGTATGTTATTTATACTTCGGGATCAACAGGAAAACCCAAAGGGACGTTAGTTAAAAAACGGGGATTTGTTAATCTGTTAACTTGGTATGCTAGTGAATTTAGTGTAGATAACAAAGATAAGAATTTATTAATTAGTGCAATAGGTTTTGATTTAACACAGAAAAATTTATTTACGCCTTTATTACAAGGAGGACAACTAGTATTACCAGATATGCCACATTTTGATCCGCAATACGTGGTGGAGCAAATTGCAACGCAGAAAATTACGATGTTAAATTGTACACCAAGTGTCTTTGATAGTTTGCTGGAACGTGTTGCAGTGCAAAATGATTATCATCTCTTAGCATCATTGCGGTATGTCTTTTTAGGGGGAGAAGCGATTTTACTGGAAAAATATCATCAATGGCTAAGCCATGATATGACACAGACAGAAATTGTTAATACCTATGGGCCTACAGAATGCACGGATGTAGTGAGTTTTTATCATATTAATAAATATCATCCAGTGGTTGCCAATGTACCCATTGGGCAACCTTTACCGCATGTACATTTATTTATTTTGGATACGGCTATGCAAGCTGTACCCATTGGAGCGGCGGGGGAATTATATATTGGTGGTATTGGTGTCGGTGCAGGTTATTTACATAATCCTGATTTGAGTGCAGAAAAATTTGTTATCAACCCTCATCCTGAACAAGGAGGAGAAAGACTTTATCGTACAGGTGATTTGGCACGTTTTAATGAATATGGGTATATTGAATTTTTAGGGCGTTTGGATCATCAAGTTAAAATTCGGGGTTTTCGTATTGAATTAGGTGAAATTGAAGCACAATTACAGGCACATGCTTTAGTACAAGATGCCGTATTATTAGCCAAAGCAATAGGGGAAACCACATCATTAAGTTTAGTTGCCTATGTTGTATTTGAGCAAGAGTGTGTCGATACCAATGAACAAAATACCTTGATAGAACGTTTACGCCGTGATTTACAGCAGCAATTACCCGATTATATGCTGCCATCAATATTTATTGTTCTCAATAGTTTACCTTTGAGTGCAAATGGTAAAGTAGATAGAAAAGCACTGCCTGAACCACAATGGCGATCTGAGCAAGGTGAAAAAGTCTTACCTCGTAATCCACAAGAGAAAGCATTAGCAGAAATATGGAGTACAGTATTAGGTGTTGAGAATATAGGAGTGCATGATAATTTCTTTACTTTAGGAGGGCATTCATTATTAGCGACACAGTTATTATATCGGATGCAAGAACAACTACAATGTAATTTGAGTCTGCAATCTATCTTTGAATCTCCAACCATTGCTGAATTAGTAGAACAATTACAGCAACAAAGTGATATTGCGCCAGAATTACAAGCACCGGATATTGTACCGGTATCTCGTGAACAACGCTTACCGTTATCTTTTGCACAACAACGTTTATGGTTTTTGGATCAGTTGGAAGGCAGTTCTGTTCCTTATAATATGCCTGCGGCACTACGCTTAAAAGGTGATTTGAATGTAGTGATCTTACAACGGGTATTTACCGAGATTGTAGCACGGCATGAAAGCCTGCGTACCAGCTTTAGCAGTGAAGCGGGACAAGCCTATCAGGTTATCCATGCAGCGCAAGAATGGTCATTACCAATAACCGATTTACAACATCTTGATGCGCTAAGTCGGGAGCAGGAGGTGTTACGTTTAGCGTATGAAGACAGCCAAAAACCCTTTAATTTACATACAGGTCCGGTATTACGTACTGAATTGTTACAGTTGGCAGAACAAGAATATGTATTATTGGCAACCATGCATCATATTGCTTCAGATGGTTGGTCATTAGGTATTATGGTAAAAGAAATGGTGGCGCTCTATAGTGCATTTAGTCAGGGACAACCTTCTCCTCTTGCGCCATTACCTTTGCAATATGCTGATTTTGCTGCATGGCAGCGAGCATGGCTACGTGATGCAGCATTAGAAGCACAACTTAATTATTGGCGTCAGCAACTAAAGGGTATTCCAGAAAGTTTACACTTACCAACCGATTTCCCCAGACCCGAATTACAAACTGTCAATGGTCGTCATTATACCTTCCATTTACCACTGGATATTTTGCATAAAGTACAGCAAATGAGCCATGATCAAGGGGTAACGGTATTTATGATCTTGCTGGCAGCATATCAATTACTCTTATCCCGTTATAGTGGGCAAGATGATATTTGTGTTGGAGTACCGATTGCAGGACGTAATCGTAATGAAATAGAACCGTTAATTGGTTTTTTTGTCAATGCCTTGGTAATGCGTACTCGTATGACGGAAAACCCGACTGTCCATGAATTATTATTACGGGTAAAAGACACTGCACTCGGGGCGTATGCACATCAGGATTTACCGTTTGAATTATTGGTAGATGATTTGCAACCTGTGCGTAATACCAGCCATCCCCCTTTAGCGCAAGTAGCATTTAGCTTGCAAAATATGCCAGATACCGATGTAAGCTTAGATGATTTTTCAGTAGCAATGATTAGTATTGAAAACGGTACAGCAAAAACAGATTTGACATTGATGATGGAGGAAAAAGAAGACGGTTTACTCGGTGCATTGGAATATAATACCGATTTATTTACAAAAGAGACGATTGAGCGTTTTGCCGTACATTTTCAAATTATTTTGGAACAAATGCTAGAAGACGGTGAACGGAGTATTAGTAGTATTCAATTAGTGGATACGCAGCAATTAAAAACACTCTTACAAGTGAATGAAGAAGTAGAAGATGTTTTACCTCTAACGCCTATGCAACGGGATTTATATCTGGAAAATCTATTACATCCTGATACCTTGTATAATAGTATAGGGGTTGCCATTGATGTACAGCAATCGTTAGATTTTGAGATATGGAAAGAAAGTGTACAGCAAATAACGAACGCAGAACCGTTATGCCGAACACGTATAGTCAGTGCATCTCATAGTTATTTAGATAATGCCTATCAATGTATTTTAAAAACGACACCAGCACATGCAGAATATATTGATCTGAGTGATAAAGGGTATAACAATATTGCACAGATAAACGGCTATCTGAATGATTTAATTTATCGCCCTTATAATTTTAATAAAGATGCATTGATACAAAATTATTTTATCAAATTGGCGAACGATCATTGTATTATTGTACTGGCTGCACATCATTTGTTATTTGATGGTGTGAGTGCATGGGAATACAGTGTTATGTTATGTAATACCTATTTGAATTTATTAGAAAAGACCACACCTACATTCCCCCAACCACAATTTAATAATTATATTCGCTTTAGTAGAGAAAAATTTGATACCACAGAAGTACATGCATTTTGGAGTAAGCAGGCAACATCCGTAGAGCCTTTATTACCCTCTGTACAAGCTGTAGAAAAGGTACAGTTATTAACAGATGTCGTAGATATTGAAAAGGCACATTGGAAAGCAATTAAATCTTTTTGTCGTCGCCAGCGGATAACTCCTGCTATTTATTTTAAAGCCTTGTATGGCTTATTATTAAATATCTACTGCCGTCCTCAAGGGAATTTTATGATAGCGGAAATTTTAGGAGGGCGTTATAAAGAAACAAATCACGCATTGGGTTGCTATTATCAGCAATTACCCTTTATTTTTAATATTGAACAAGTCAATAGTAGCATTAGTCTCAGTGATTACTTACATTCTGTGCGGGATTTTTCACGTCAATTACACGATAAACAATATATTTCTATTTTAAAACAGCATCAGTTATTCTCACAAGCCGGTTTGGAGGCAATGTATAATTACATTACCTTACCAGTGAGTTTAGACTTTCAGGGACAAGATATGCGCTTTTATCGATATACCCCTAAAGTCATTCCTGGGCAGTTACAATTTATTGCACAATTAATAGATGAAACGATGCAATTAAGTTTGCATCATTATAATGATGCCTTAACTGCCCCTGATTTTTTATCAGTGATGCTACATGTAAGTGAACAACTGGTCGCAGGGGTTGTATCCTCGTTAGAGCAGATTTCTTGGGTAAATGAAGCAGAAAAAACTCGTCAGCTTTATACCTGGAATGCTACCGAGAGAACATTGCCAACTGTCAATTCGGTCTTATCCCTGATTGAACAACAAGTACAAGAAACACCTAATGAGATTGCTGTTATTCACGGTGAGTTACAATATAGTTATGATGAATTAAATCAACAAGCAAATCAACTTGCTCATTTTATTTTACAAAAAACCCATGCTAAAACTTGTCGTTTAGCGATTTGTTTACATCGATCCTGGGATATGATGGTGGCATTTTTAGCAACATTAAAAGCAGGCTGTGCGTATATTCCTCTGGATGCTTCTTATCCTAAAGAACGTTTAGCGTATATATTACAAGATGCGAATGCAGAATTATTAATAAGTCATTCGACATTAGCAACTGCCTTGCCAGCACAGCTAACAGAAATATTATATTTAGATCAACATTGGGATGAGATTGCAGAGCAAGAAGATACGAATCCCGATTTACCTATAGAGGAAGAAGATTTAATCTATATTATCTATACTTCAGGGTCAACGGGTAAGCCAAAAGGAGCGATGGTAAAACATAGTAGTGTCGTCAATTTAGCACAATGGTATCAGCGTGAATTTGCGATGCAGGTAGAAGATAAAATTTTATTATTAAGTGCCTTTGGTTTTGATTTGACACAAAAGAATATTTATACCCCATTAACGTGTGGAGCAAGTGTAATTATTCCTGCACAAACAGAATATGATCCACATTATTTACGTCATTTAATTACAAAAGAAGCCGTTACCTGGTTAAATTGTGCGCCAAGTATGTTTTATCCCTTATTAGAAAATGTAAATGATTTTGCTGCGTTACAGGCACAATTACATAGTTTACGTTATGTGTTCTTGGGTGGAGAAGCCATTTCACTGGAAAAACTAAAAGATTGGTTAGCTAATACGCAATGTCAGTTAATTAATAGTTATGGGCCAACAGAGTGTACCGATATTGCAGCGTACCATCGGGTGGGAGCGGTGGATAATTATCGTCAGCGTCCTATTCCTATTGGTCGTCCTAATGATAATGTTAATCTTTATATCTTTAATACGCAGCAACAGTTATTACCAACAGGCTGTACCGGTGAATTATATATTGGCGGTAAGGGGGTAGGATTAGGTTATTTAGGGGATAGTGAAAAAACGCTGGAACGGTTTATTGCTCATCCTTATGCTTCTTTTGCGGGGGAAAAATTATATCGTACTGGCGATTTAGTGCGTTATAGAGAAGATGCCGAAATTGAATTTGTAGGGCGGGTCGATTTTCAGGTCAAATTACGGGGATTACGTATAGAACTTGGTGAAATTGAACAAGCGATCATACAAACGGGGATAACGAAAGAATGTGTAGTGCAAGTAAGGGATGAGCAAATACAAGCCTGGTTAGTGTGTGCAGCGAAGGAATTTGATAAAGAATTATTACAACAACAATTAGTTGACTATTTGCCAGCCTATATGATACCTGGACATTATCAATGTATAGAGCGTATTCCACTGACGGCAAATGGTAAAACAGACTTTGCAGCGTTACCGGTTATTGCTGTTGCAGAGCGTGTTATTATTGCACCACGCAATGCCATAGAAAGTAGTCTATTGGCATTATGGCAACAACTACTAGAACAATCTGAAATCAGTGTCGAGGATGATTTTTTTGCTTTAGGCGGGCATTCTTTATTAGCAGTAAAACTAATTGCTCATGTAGAACAGCAGTTTAAGATACGTATTCCTTTATCACAGTTATTTCATGGTGCCAGTATTGCTCATTTAGCCAAAGTGATTACCCAGCAAGCAGATAATAGTGAACAAACTTTAGCCTTACCTTTGATATTAATGACAAACGCTGCACACAGTACACCGGTTTATTGTATACATGGTATTGGTGGAGGAAGCCTGGCATTTACTGATTTAGCGCAACAATGGCAAAATAAACAAACATTATATGCACTAGAAGCAAAGACCTTACAAGTGGGTGAAACAGCACGGACACAAATAGAAGTGATGGCAAAAGAATATCTACAAGCTATTTTAAAAGAAGATAGTAAAGGGCCCTATATTCTTGCCGGACATTCTATGGGAGGAGTGATTGCTTTTGAAATGGCGTGTCAGTTACAACTACAAGGTAAAACCGTGCAAGAATTGATTTTATTTGATAGTCCATCAGTAAAAGCGAATCAGAAAGCCTATCAAAATGATCCAGTGGATATGTTAGAAACGGCACAAATCCAACAATGGTTAGCGGAAGAATTTGGGCAAGATACCGATTTACAACTTGATACGGAACGTTCCTTGCTCTCCCAGATTGATGAGGTACTTGAAAGAGTAGAAAAGATAATTATCAAGAATGAAAGTAAACAACAAAGTAGCACTATTGATCGAGTGATACTCACGCATTTAGCCAATATGAAAGCATTGCGGGATTATCGTGGTGAAGGACGCTGTTATGATGGACATACCTTATTATATGAAGCAGAAAATAGTCAAGGACAAACCAGTGGATGGGAAGAATCTATTAGTGGAACAATAGAAAGAGAAAAAGTATCTGGTGATCATCATACTATGCTACAGATGCCGCATATCACTACTTTAGCGGAAAACATCTTGCAAAAATTAAAGAATTAACGCAGAGTATGAGGTTTTGTGGTTAACGTATAGATTTTGTGGCATTAAGGTAATTTATGAGAATTATTGTAACAGGTGGAGCAGGATTTATTGGTAGTGCGGTATTACGACATCTTATGAGCAATACCGAACATGAAGTAATCAATATTGATAAACTAACGTATGCAGGGAATTTGGAGTCATTAGCGGATATAGCAGCACATCCCCGTTATCATTTTGAACAGATGGATATTTGTGATGCAGTAGCAGTAGCAAGTGTATTTGCTGCATTTAAGCCCGATGCAGTGATGCATTTAGCGGCTGAATCACATGTAGATCGTTCCATTGATGGGCCGGCAAGTTTTATCCATACCAATATTGTAGGTACGTATTCTTTATTGGAAATGGCAAAAACATACTGGTCTGAATTAGATACAGAAAAGAAACACCGTTTTCGGTTTCATCATATCTCAACAGATGAAGTCTATGGTAGTTTAGGCACAACGGGATTATTTACTGAACAAAGCTCTTATCAGCCTAATTCTCCTTATTCAGCCAGTAAAGCATCCTCTGATCATTTAGTGCGAGCCTGGCATACAACCTATGGTTTACCCATAGTTATCACGAACTGTTCTAATAACTATGGGCCGTATCAGTTTCCAGAAAAATTGATCCCGTTAATTATTTTAAATGCTTTACAAGGAAAACCCCTTCCTATTTATGGGAAAGGGGATCAAATTCGAGATTGGTTATATGTTGATGATCATGCTCGGGCATTATATTTATGTATGACAGAAGGAAAAGCAGGAGAAACATATAATATTGGTGGACATAATGAAAAAACCAATTTAGAAGTAGTAAAAAGTGTTTGTGCCTTATTGGATGAACTACAACCGGATCACCCTAAAGGGGTAAAACAATATCAAGATTTAATTACCTATGTCACTGATCGACCTGGACACGATCAACGTTATGCCATTGATGCGGGTAAAATAGCAGCAGAATTAGGTTGGACACCGGATGAAAGTTTTACCACCGGATTACGTAAAACAGTACAATGGTATTTAGATAATCAAACATGGTGTGAGCATATTCAAGATGGTAGTTATCAAGGTGAACGTTTGGGGATCAATGTCTGATGAAAGGAATTATCTTAGCTGGAGGCTCAGGGACTCGTTTATATCCTGTTACTATGGCCGTCTCAAAGCAACTGATGCCTGTTTATGACAAGCCAATGATTTATTATCCACTGACTACCTTGATGTTGGCACAGATTAGTGAAATTATGTTAATCACTACTCCCTATGATGTTGCCCAATTTCAGCGGTTATTAGGTGATGGTTCACAATGGGGATTACAGTTAAGTTATACCATACAGCCAGAGCCTAACGGTTTGGCTGAAGCCTTTATTTTAGGGGAACAATTTATTGGCAATGATACCTGTGCTTTAGTATTAGGAGATAATATTTTTTATGGACATAATTTTGCCCAGATATTAATGCATGCAGCAACACAAAAACAAGGAGCAACGGTTTTTGCATATTGCGTGCAAGATCCAGAACGTTATGGCGTTGTCGAATTTGATACAACAATGCAGGTTTTGAGTTTAGAAGAAAAACCACAACATCCTCGTTCTCGTTATGCCGTAACAGGGCTTTACTTTTATGATAATCAAGTGGTGGATTTAGCAAAAACATTACAACCTTCAGCACGAGGTGAATTGGAAATTACGGATCTTAATCGCTTGTATTTACAACAAAATCAATTAAAAGTGGAAATATTACGGCGAGGGATGGCATGGTTAGATACTGGAACACATGCTTCATTATTAGGGGCTTCACAGTTTATTTATACCCTGGAAGAACGTCAGGGGGTAAAAATAGCTTGTCCGGAAGAAATTGCCTGGCGTTTGGGATTGATTGATGATGCAGCATTGGAAAAATTAGCGCAGCCATTATTAAAAACATCTTACGGTAAATATTTAATAGAAATACTGGCAATGGGAGAAAAGGCATGAAAGTAACAAAAACCCATTTACCAGGTGTGTTATTAATTACCCCTAAGGTGTTTGGTGATCAACGAGGTTTTTTTATGGAAACCTGGGAACAACAGCGTTATGCCAGGATAGGGCTGCCTGCACAATTTGTACAAGATAATCTGTCTTTTTCTGAATATGGCGTATTACGGGGCTTACATTTTCAAAATCCTCATGCACAAGGTAAATTAGTATCGGTTTTACAGGGCAGTGTTTTTGATGTAGCAGTTGATATTCGTCAAGGTTCTCCATATTTTGGGCAATGGGTTGGGGTGACGTTATCGGCAGATAATAAACAACAATTATATGTGCCGGAGGGATTTGCTCACGGTTTTTGTGTGACCAGTAAAAATGCGTTATTTAGCTATAAATGTACAGATTTTTATTATCCTGAAGGGGAAGGCTCTGTGATCTGGAATGATCCAGATATTGGCATTGAATGGCCAGTAGATAATCCTTCTCTGGCAGCAAAGGATCAAGCTGGGGTAAAATTAAAAGATATTGATAATCATCACCTTCCTCGCTATTTGTCTACATCTTGAGTGTATTAAAACATGCAAAAAAAAATCTTATTGGTAGGGCAGTGTGGACAAGTTGCATGGGAATTACAACGTAGTTTAGCATCGTTAGGGCAAGTGATTACGGTTAGCCGTAATACAGATATTGTTTTAGATTTAGAAGATAATGACAGTATTGTTGCAGTAGTGGAGCAGGTTAAGCCTGATGTAATTGTTAATGCAGGGGCTTATACGGCAGTCGATAAAGCAGAACAAGATAGCCTGCGAGCAGAACAAGTTAATGCGATTGCACCCGGTATTTTAGCCGAACAGGCAAAAAAATATCAGAGCTTATTACTGCATTATTCTACAGATTATGTATTTGATGGAAAATCTCGTAGTCCTTATACCGAAGAACACGCTGTTTCTCCACAAAGTGTTTATGGTGCAAGTAAACAGCAAGGCGAGCAAGCTATCAGTGCAGTAGATGATAATTATATTATTTTGCGTACCAGTTGGGTGTATGGTCTACGGGGAAATAATTTTTTATTAACCATGTTACGTTTAATGCAACAACGGGAACAGTTGTCAATTGTAAATGATCAATGGGGTGCGCCAACATGGAGTAGAGCGATTGCAGAGTGCAGTACACAATTATTAACACAGTTATTAGCGATAGATAACAAGATATCTGAATGTAAAGGTATTTATCATTTAAGTGCAGCAGGAGAGGTGACTTGGTTTGGTTTTGCAGAAAAAATTAGGGCATATTATCAAGATATTGCTGCGGGAAATTTAAAGGAACTTTTATTACAACAACTTACTCCAATCACTACCGATCAGTATCCAACACTGGCACAGCGGCCTGCTTATTCGGTATTATCAAATACTAAACTACAGAGCAAGTTTATGTTACAGATGTTACCGTGGGATATTGCACTACAACAGTGTATGGCAGAGCTACAATTGATAATACAACCGGTATTACAAAATTTAATCGCTAAGCGATAGAGAATCTATTCATTATGTTAAAGACCTGGCAAGAATGGAAAGAGCGTATACGCTCAATAGGGAGACATACTGAAAGAGAAGTAATAGCACATAAATTTTTATTATGGGAACAATATTTAATCCATTTGCCCAGCGGTAAAAAAATACATCTGCAAGTGTCTGAGCAAGAACAAGATACCTGGATTAACGCAGAGGTGTTAGCAACAGCAGCAAAGGCACTTTGTCAGCAAGAAGATAAAAAGCCATTGCAAAAGCGTGTGATATTGTTATTACCTCCTTTTGAATTTATTGCAACAGAATACGATTTGCCAGAGATGGCAAAAAAGAATTTATATGGTGCATTACAATTACAAGCTGGTCATTTATTACCTGCTGTAGATGAACCCTTATTATTAAGCGTAAGTAGCCATCAGGCATCTGCCATCGCTTTTTGGATGCGTGTTCAACGGGCAGATGCTTTATTTAAAGCTTTTTTTGCAAAAGGGATTTTTCTCGCTGCCATTGCACCTAGAACTGCTTTATTACAGAATAAGGTAAAAAATGGGGTGGTATCTGAGCAAGATAATGATTATTTAACTTATCTACACTTACAAGATGGCGAAATTACCCAATGGCAACAAATCAGTAGTCTGGATTTAGATGATAAGGTATTATTAGCAGATTGGGAACAACAACAAGCCAATTTGCAAGAACAGGTGACAGCATTTAAGCAATTAGAGGATTGGTTGACCTTAGCCGATACTTCTGTTAAGGATGAATATTGTTTTTATCCTCAGGCAACTCAACACTTATTACAGCAACAAAAAAAACAGCAGCAAAAAAGGTGGCTGATTACGGCAGCTATAGGGATTGTTGTTATTGCTTGCTTACCGTATTTAAAAATTCACTATCATCAAATGAATATGCGTAGAGCGATTGCTGATTTTGA
This sequence comes from Gammaproteobacteria bacterium, assembly GCA_026994225.1. Taxonomy (GTDB): domain Bacteria; phylum Pseudomonadota; class Gammaproteobacteria; order GRL18; family GRL18; genus JALWRI01. The sequence goes on from JALWRI010000013.1 coordinate 21,351, forward strand.
ACAACAAACCGCTCATGTCCGTCAATTACGTAGTCAAATACAGGACATTGAAGAAAATTGGGGTACGGTATATGATTTTCCCCAAATTAAGGTCTTGGAGTTATTGCGTATCTTGAATAAAGAAGTGCCAAAAAATAGCTGGATTACTACCTTAAAGGTAGATAATGGTATTGTTGATATTCAGGGTAATAGCCCTAATCCATCGGGGTTATTGGAACGTTTATCGAATGTAACACGGTTTAGTTCAGTAGAGTTTAAAGGAGCTGTCAATCAAAATCGCTTTGATATTCATTTTATTTTGCGAGATGTGGATGTTCCTAGTTATTTGGAAAAATATTTTCCAACTGATGTTTATTAAGGGAACAAGATGAGTACCAAAGAAAGACAACTATTACTGATATTTGCAGTATTAACCGTATTAGTGTTATTGGTCAATGTTTTTCCTGCCTTGTATAAACAATATCAACAAGAGCAAGAAGAATTGGCGCAAATGCATCTGAGGCTCGAGGCCTATCGAAAATTATTGGGTACGGATGCGCAATGGCAAGAAAAATTAAATCAAGCTCAAAAACGTAAACAGATAGCAGAACAAGGTTTATTTTCCGGTGAAACCAGAGAGATTATTGATGCTCGTATGCAAAGTCAGGTAAAAAAACTTGCTCAAGAAGCAGGCGTTAAAATCGAATCAATAGGATTAGCAGAATATACCCATACTAATGAGTGGTTAATGGTAAATAAACGGATTCGTTTTAGTGCCAAGACAGCACAATTAGTCAAATTATTAACATTGTTACAAAAAGCCAAGCCAAAATTAACCGTTATTGGTTTAGATGTACGAGTAAATCGTAAAATATTGCGTGGTACATTTAAAGTTGTGGGTTTTAGTCGTTTAAAGGAGGCAGCATGAGTCGCTTAAATCTGCCTGTTTTTACGCAATTATTAGCACCTGAGAAAATTGCACCTGCAAAAGATTTTGAACAAACACAGAACTTATATTTTGAAAATGTGCCAAGCTTGCATTTACGTCATCAAATACGTTTTGTATTAGGGAAAAATATCCGTTTTAATATGGCAGAGGAAGATCAGGTAGAGCAATTAATCCGTCATTGGCGAGCAAAATTATCCCCTGAATTAGAAGAAAATAATACCGAACTGATTAATTTAGATGATGATGAACAACTAAAAGATTTAGCGTCAGAAGCACCAATTATTCGCTTGGTTAATCATTTATTTGCAAGAGCATTGGATTTAAATGCAAGTGATATTCATTTTGAGCCAGATGAACACCATTTGACAGTGCGTTGTCGGGTAGATGGTATCATGCTGACCATAGAAACCTTACCAGCAACGGCACAAGCGGCAATTAGTTCTCGTTTAAAATTAATGGCACGTTTAGATATAGGTGAAAAACGTTTACCCCAAGATGGACGTATTCAATTTACTATTAATCAACGTAAATTAGATATGCGGGTATCCACATTACCAGGTGTATATGGGGAATCTATCGTATTACGGATTTTAGATCGTAGTGATGTAATGGTGAATCTGGAACAATTAGGCATTCCTGAAGATGTATTGCATCCTTATACACAAGTAGTCTCTCAACCGCATGGTATGGTATTAATTACCGGCCCTACAGGTAGTGGTAAAACGACAACACTCTATGCCACTTTAGAAAAAATTCAAACGGGTAAAGAAAAAATTATTACAGTAGAAGATCCCGTAGAATATCAATTACCCGGTATTACGCAAATTCATGTCAATACTAAAATAGGTTTGGATTTTGCGTCAGGATTGCGTTCTATTGTTCGTCAAGATCCAGATATTATTATGATTGGGGAAATCCGTGACCATGAAACAGCCAGTATTGCTATTGAATCTGCATTAACCGGACATTTAGTTTTTTCAACCTTACACACGAATGATGCAGCAGGTGCTATTAGTCGTTTGCAGGATATGGGGGTAGAGGGATATTTAATTAGTTCCAGTTTATTAGCAGTACAAGCGCAACGTTTGGTACGTAAAATTTGTTTACATTGTCGAGAACAAGTTGCTTTAACAGAAGATGAAAAATCAGTATTAAAACTAACTACAGCAGAGTTCCCTTATATCTATCGAGGAAAGGGATGTGAACGATGTGGAGGGACAGGATATAGAGGACGCTTAGGGTTATATGAGCTATTACTCATGACAGAAAGTATCCGACATTTAATAGCCAGTGGCGCAGATGCTACAAAAATTCGTCAGCAAGCCATTAAAGAAGGCTTGCGTACCTTACGCAAAGATGCACTGGAAAAATTATCACAAGGAATTACTACTCCAGAAGAGGTCGTGAGAGTGACGCATGAAAGTTAGTTATTACGATTATGAAGCCTATGATAATACGGGTAAATTGGTAAAAGGGCAGTTAAGTGCTGAAAATGAGCGGGAAGTATTATCCAGTTTGCAAAGTAAACAGTTGATTCCGTTTAAAATTGAATTGGCAAGTAATATTAAAGTTGCAAAGCAACAAACGATAAAACAAAAAGAATTGATTGATTTTACTAATGGTTTATGTACCTTAGTGGAAGCGCACGTGCCGTTAGATCGGTCATTATTACTGTTAGAAGGGATTATTGAAGATAAAAATACACAACAGTTAATCAATGCGATGCGGCGAGAAGTAAAAGAAGGTAAAAGCCTTGCTGATGTGATGGAAACACGTCCTGAATCTTTTTCACGTATGTATATTAATATTATTAGAGCCGGAGAAGAAGGGGGCATTTTAGATCAATTATTGCCAACTTTAGCACGCTTTTTGGCTGAAACGGATGAAACCCGCAGGCATGTGGTTTCTGCCATGATTTATCCTATGGTATTAATGGTAGTAGGGATTTTATCAGTGGTATTATTATTGCTTTTTGTCGTTCCTCAATTTGCACAATTATTTGAAAATGCAGGCTCTAACATTCCTGATTCAGCTGCATTATTATTAAATTTAAGCCATTGGTTATCTAGTTATGGTTGGAGTTTACTCTTTATCCCTGTTATTTTAGGTAGCGTTTGGAAATGGTGGGGAAGCAGTGCTGAAAATCGTTTACAACGGGATCAGTTTTTATTATTAACACCTTTATTTGGTCGGATTTTATTATATCTGGATATTGCTAATTTTGCCCGTACATTAGGTGCTTTGCTCGGAGCGGGCGTGCCGTTATTGCGTGGATTACGGGTGGCAAGAGGTGTGGTAAATAATAGTGTATTAACCCAAAAATTACATACAGTAGAAGAAGATGTACGAGGAGGGAGTGCATTAGGAAAAGCATTGGAGAAATCTCGGCAATTTCCGGTTTTGTTTTTTCAGTTAATTACGGTGGGAGAAGAGTCTGGACGGACTGCCGAAATTTTGCAGCAATTAGCAAGCACTTATGATAAATATATTCGACAACAAGTCAGTAGGCTGGTTGCTTTATTAGAGCCATTATTAATTTTGGCTTTGGGGATATTTGTAGGGGGGATTGTAATTGTAATGCTTTCTGCTGTGTTTAGTATTAACGATGTCAGCTTTTAAGGCAAGATTCAGGATTGATTATTCTATGACAATAAAACCTTTTATTCATACTTTGTGGGTGGTGGTATGCTTATTACCTGTCTCCTGTTCACATCTGCAATCTCAGGCACTATCTCAGCCCCAAAAGAGGGTGGCTACAAGCAAGCTATCCCCTGTTAAATCACAGGTGGCAACAACTGAGATGCTCGATCAACAAGAGGATAAGCAAACTCAACATATTAGCCCTATTGCGATGCAAAATAGGGGAAGTTTAACGCAGTTAGCGAAGTCATCTAACTATCGTGAAAGGTCTCCCGTATTACCTAAAGTAAGCAAAGCAGATGATGTGGTGGAATTAAATTTTGAACAAGTTGATTTACGGGTAGTATTGGAACATATTGCGGATGTATTAGGTATTGCTTTGGTGATTGATGCAAGCATTAATAATAAAGTAACTATTCGTACTCCAGAGGGTAAACCTTTAAAACATAGAGATTTATGGCCTTTATTAAAACTTTTGCTCACTGATGCAGGAGTAAAAATAGAGAAAAAAGGAGGGATTTATCAGGTAAAAAAATCGACAGCAATTATGCCCTCAGAAATGGGTACATGGACGCAAGTAAAATATTCTTCTGCACCAGAAGTATTACAAATTACGCCGATACATTATATTTCCTCTGAATCAGCATTGACGTTATTGAAACCACTCGTTGAACCAGAAGGAAAAGTTGCGGTATTATCGAGCTTAAACTTGTTAGCTATTGTTGCTGCCCCGAGTCATTTACTAAAAATTAATAAATTACTAAATATTATTGATGCGAATCCATTTAAATATAGGGATATAGAATTATTTTATTTAGACTATGCAAAAGCGGTTGAATTAGCAGAAGAATTAAATCAGATTTTACAACTGATTGAAGGGGATAAACCAGCATATAAGGTGCTTGCTTTAGAACGAATTAATGCGTTATTGGTGGTAGCACCTCCAGGACGGCGTTTTAAAGAAGTAAAACGGTGGGTAGAAATTCTGGATTCAGGGAATAAAAATGAGATTGAGCAGGTTTTTATCTATAAAGTACGCAATTTAGAAGCTGAAGCGTTAGCCAGCACTTTATCAGAAGTATTTCAACTTTCAGATGAACAAAAAGAACAACAGAAAAAAGACAAGCCTGGCAGAAAAAAGGATGCTTTTACGCAAACCAAAAAAGGCAATAATAACACCAAGAAAACATTGCTTAAAACACCCCGGAAAAAAACTCTGGTAAAGAAAAAGATAAACACATCCAAGACCGTATCAGCAGATATTAATGTTACGATTGTCGCAGATGAAAGTACAAATAGTTTATTAATTCGCACTACTCCTAAAGATTATCGACAATTATTACGTACTATTAAGGAGTTAGATAGAGTACCCTTACAAGTATTAGTTAATGTGGTGATTGCACAAGTGATTTTGACAGATAAAGATCAGTTTGGTATTCAATGGCAATATTTATTAGATGGAACAAAAAATGATGATGGCAGTTTAAGTAGTGCTGTAGAGATAGCCGGTACGAGTTTTGGTATTCCGGCATTAAATGAAGGCGGTTTTATTTATCAAGATACGATCGGACGTTTAACCTCTGCATTACAGGCATTAGCAAGTAAAAATGAAGTACGCTTACTGTCACGTCCTTCAATTATGATTACGAATAATCAGGAAGGGGAAATTAAAATTGGTTCAGAGGTGCCAGTAACGACTCGTACTACTTCTGCAAATAATGATATCAATAATGTCCAAAATGATGTGCAATATCGGGATGTGGGAATTATTTTAACGTTAACCCCCCATATAAATGTGGATGGGGTGATCAACATGGAAATTTCTCAAAATCTTTCAGCAGTACAAGAGGCAACATCTGGCAGCACTTCTCCCTCTTTTGATAATCAAGAGATTACTTCTTCTGTAGTGGTAAAAAATGGTGATGCGGTAATTTTAGGAGGATTGATAGAAGAACGGGGGAATGATAGTCAAAGTCATATACCGGGGTTAGGTCGTATTCCTATTATTGGTAAATATTTATTTGGTGCTACGGCAACGTCTGATACCCGCAGAGAATTACTCTTAATGTTAATTCCAGAAATTGTTGATCCGACTAAAGAAAATGCTAAATTAGTTGCAGATTTTAAACGTCGTTTAATAGGTGTAGAAAATATGTTTAAAATCTATCATTTTGATCAAAAATAAATAGCCTATACCTACAGGAGAAAAGTATGCAAAGTGAAAAAATACGAATACAACAAGGGTTTACTCTGATTGAATTATTAATCGTAATGGCAATTATTGGTATGTTAGCAGCATTAGTTGGGCCTAATTTAATTGATAAAGTAGATAAAGGAAAAGTAACGACTGCTACGGCACAGATAAAAAATCTTGAGAATGCCATTATTAGTTATAAACTTGATGTAGGTAAATTGCCCAAGACCTTAGAAGGTTTACGTACTAACGATAGCGGTGGCAGTTTATGGGATGGTCCTTACCTTAAAACGGCAGTGCCTAAAGATCCATGGGGAAATGATTATATTTACCATAAGCCAGGACAACATAAGAACCCATACGACCTCTATTCTAAAGGTGCTGATGGCGTAGAAGGAGGAGAGGGTGATAATAAGGACATCGTTAATTGGTAGAATAAGCATAGCAGGATTTAGTTTACTAGAATTAGTGTTGGTGATGGCTTTTATTGCTTTATTAAGCCGTTTAGTGATCCCGCAAGTATTTCAAAATGAAAGCAAATTATTTCGAGTACAATTACGTGAAGCCAACACTTTATTAAATCATGCTCGCCGTTTAGCGGTAGTGAAGGGACAAGAAGTACAGGTATTATTTACGCCTCAAGCAATATTGCAAGATATGTATACCACTCAAACAGGAAGTAAACAGACTGCTGTGACTGATAGCTCCCAATATATTTGGAAAAGTCGGGGGGCAAGTGTACAAATGGCACAAAGTGTAGCAAAGGATAATTATTATCATGTTACTTTTTTTCCAGAAGGAAGTAGTATTGGCGGAGTGTTGACGTTTACTCAAGGAAAACGTAAAGCGAACATAGAAATTAATGCCTTAACAGGAAAAATAAAGACTTTTTTTGATGAGAAATTGTGAATAATCAAGCAACAGAGCAAGGATTTACTTTACTCGAAGTGCTAATTGCCTTGACGATTACAGGTTTAGCTTTAGGTAGTTTAATTAGTTTATCTATCAGTAGTAAGCAACTGGCATTAAAAAGCAGTAAGGTGATGTCTGAAACAATGCTATTGCGTGCAGCAGTCAATGAAGCACAGTTACAAGATGGGCAAGACAATGTTCATTCTATTTTGACAGGAGCAGATATAAGCGTTACGGCTAATGGGTTAATAGACAAACCAGAAAGACAAACTAAACCGGTAAAATATGCGTTACAAACCTATCAGGTAAGATGGCAAGGAAAACAGATAGAGAGTGTCCGTTGGCAATTACTGGATCTACCGAAATGATTACAATTATTCCTTTTGTTCATGTATGGATTTATTGCGAGAGCTAATATTTGAATTTAATCCCCAAATTGTGGCGTATTTTAATGTTTCAACGCAACAAAAACAGATTCTTATTTTTTGTTATCAAGCAGGATATTTAATCCTACCGATGTTAAGTCCTATATTAATATGGGTTATTTTTAACCACAAAATTAAAACAATGGCTTTAACAAGCAAGAATCCTCTCCTTTTAAGGAAAGGGGGGAAATTAATTACTTTTAGGGCGTTTGATATATGGTAGCACCTGTAATATTGTTGGAATTTTACTGATCCCTTTTAACTGTACATTTACTATATAGGCATATTGTGGTGCTTTCTCCCCTTCTAATGGTTTTGGATAGACGACTATCGTATAATAATTAGAAATGGAATAAGAAAACCAGTTTCTAGCTTTATTCACTTGTTCAGGAGTTAATATAAAAGCTAAATCTGCATTCGATTTTATTTCTTTTTCCTGACGTAATTGTATAATCTTTTCTACTGTTTCTTTATCCATACCAGGCAATAATGATAGCGCTTCTCTACTAACAAAATTAGGATTAATTTTGGATTTACTGCCATAGACAGTAAAACTTGCTTGTAGGTTTTCATTTCCAAAAACTTCTTTAAATCCTTTTATATCTAGTAATTCTTCCACCGTTTCCAAGGGCGCATTACGAGGTTGATACGGCGGATCAAGGGTTTCATAATAATCTTTTTCTGCACCATTGATGCGTTTTAAATCATCAGCATCAATCCAATCTTGCCAAGCATCTAAAAGAGCATTAATTTCCTTATCTTTAGCTATACCTAAACGTACTTTTAATAACTTGTACATTGCTGAACGAGTCAGTTTTTTTAAATTAATTTTACCGATATGATCATAAATACGGATAATGATATTTTCTGGTTGCGGATAATGCAGTGTCAATACCTGACCATTAAAACGATAACCCATTTTTTGTTTTTCTTCTTGTTTATCTTCTTTTTCAGTAGGGGGTTTTGGCATACGTTCTAATAACAGTTCCATTTGCGCCATATTTACAGCTTGCATCATTGCTCCCCAATCTTGCGAAAGTGCTTTATGACGTAATACAATATCTGCAGAATAACGCATATTACTTGCCATTATCCCCACAAGTAAGGTTGCGATTACAATCACCCACAATACAACAATCAATACCGCACCTTGTTGTTTCATCAAAAATTTCCTCACCTTCGATTAATATCTCTTGGTCGTAAAGAAGGATGGCGATAGGCAAAAATGGGAGCTATCAGTTGTAAAGGTGCTTGTTTATCTTTTATCGCTTGAAATACTATATGTACAGCTAAGGGTAAACTTCTGCGTTTATCCCCTTCCCACTTATCCAGCCATTGTTTTTTCTTGTTCTTGTTTTTTTCCAAATAATGAAAACGGACATGATAATTTTCCAGTAATAATAGAGGGGGTGCTTTTTCTAATAACTTCTCTGGTTCCTTACCATAGGCCGGTGATAAATACAGTTGTACGCCTTTTTTACTGTTTTCTAATTTCCATAAAGTCAAACCCGTTTGCTGATGAGCTGAAAAGGTACTTACCCAACTAATAGTATTCTTTTTTCCTATAAAAAAAATTTTTTTCCGGTGTTTTTTATTAAAATAGAGATGAGGAAAAGCACCTTCTATCGCCCTTTCTAATTGTAATAACAATAAATTATTATCTAATTGCACATCCAAAGCAGTATTTTGCTTTTGCCAATCACGTATTACACCATCTAAACCCGCCGTTAATACAATCATGAGTACGGCCGCAATGGAAGCGGCAATCAGCACTTCTAAAAGGGTAAAGGCAGTTTGTCTATAGTTCTGAAAACCATAGTATTTTATGGTAGTCATTTAAATTGTTACCAATTTTGGGAACACTACAATGCCCTCTATTTCCTTAGCAAACTTTTCAG
>JALWRI010000014.1 GCA_026994225.1 Gammaproteobacteria bacterium
ACCCAACATAGTATATATAGGGTGGGGAGCTGTATAAGTCATAGGTAAATCACTATATCATCATGCGATGGCTGAGAAGCGTCAAAAAAGAAGGCTATCACAAAATAGCTGGAAACTCTTGGCTCTAGTAATGAGTAGTTCACTTATTAATATTAGTAATACTATTAGTTACATCATTACATATTAGGGCAGAAATAAGAAATAAAAATACCTATTATGCTGCCTGTTTTGCTCCTGGAACGTCTATGGAATATATGCAAAATATGGTAAAAAAAGCAAATCAAAGACAAGTCCCTTTACTGCAATCGAGTCAAATTAAGACACGATTTCGCTTTAGTAATCGTTGGACAGAAACAGTAAAAGATGGTTCTATTGTGGCTAATTTAGGGAAACCAGTAACACTGACTTGGAGTTATTTACCTGATGGTACTTCAATAACAGGATATAATGGTGAAGGAACTTCAGCAAGTCAGCTTTATGCCTGACTAAACAATATTTATGGTAATTTTAATACTTGGCATGCAGTATTTACTGAAGTATTTAATGCTTGGGGTGATATAACAGGCATTACTTATATATGAACCAAATGATGATGGAGCTGCTTTTGATGGTACTTTTCCTTCTGCCCCAGGTATTTTAAATGTTCGAGGCGATATTCGTATAGGTGCGCATTTTTTAGATGGTGATTCTGGGTTATTAGGATATAATTTTTTTCCCGATTCAGGAGATATGGTCTTAGATAGCTTTGATACAACTTTTAATCAGAATATTTTTTTTTACAATATTATAGCTCATGAGCATGGACATGGATTAGGTTTTGATCATGTCTGTCCACTCAATGAAACAAAGTTAATGGAACCTTTCTCTAGTGATCAATTTCAAGATCCTCAACATGATGACATCTTAGGAGGACAATATGCATAAAAAAATATGATGCATAACCCTAAACTTGCCAGAGCCATTAGCGATGCTGGATTTGGTTATCTTAGGCAGATGATTGAATACAAGGCTGTGCACTCAGGAATTGTGACGTGGTGATTGCAGACCGTTTCTTTCCATCTGGCAAAACGTATTCGGCTTGTGATGAGAAAAAAGATGATTTGTCGTTAAAAGATCACATTTTTGTTTGTGATAATTGTGGTTTAGTGATAGATCGAGATTTGAATGCAAGTATTAACTTAAACCATTACGGTGTGGATACGTTACAGCCCGCCTTAAAACGCACACAAAAGTTGAGTAAGACGGTGGCTTCGGTTACTGCATCAGCGATGACGGTGTGAATAGACTTTAAATTATTCTATATTTTACAGGTTATCCTAAGTTTTTAGTAGCGGTTTACATACAAGCGAGTAAATCAATCTGCCAAGACTTCTTTTTGTGCTTGCAATAATTCTTGGATACCTGAAACAGCTAAATTTAGCATTTCATCGAGTTCTTCTCGACGAAAGGCATGTCCCTCAGCAGTTCCTTGTATTTCAATAAATGCGCCACCTTCATTCATAATAACATTTAGATCGGTTTCTGCATTAGAATCTTCTTGATAATTTAAATCTAAAATACTCTGGCCATTAACAATACCAACCGATACAGCAGCGACTTGTCCGTATAAAGGATTCTTCTTAATTCTTCCTTTTTTTAACATTCCTTCAACCGCATCCACCAATGCAATATAAGCACCCGTAATGGATGCAGTGCGCGTCCCGCCATCTGCCTGTATCACATCACAATCTAATGTTATAGTATTTTCACCTAGTGCTTTCATATCCACCACTGCACGCAATGAACGTCCTATTAAACGTTGGATTTCTAATGTGCGTCCCCCTTGTTTTCCACGAGCTGCTTCACGTCCCATCCGTCCATGTGTGGAACGAGGTAACATACCATATTCTGCAGTTACCCAACCTTGCTTCTTCCCCCGTAAAAAACCAGGTACTTTTTCATCAACCGTAGCATTGCATAAGACCTTAGTATCTCCACATTCTACTAAAACCGAACCTTCTGCATGCTTAGTGTAATAGCGAGTGAATTTAACAGGACGTAATTGATCTACAAAACGACCATCTGGGCGCATAATAAGTTCCTTTGGTATTAAAATATAAATAGAGGATAAATAATTTAAGATTTTTTAAATGAGATACGACTTAATAGTTTATCAAAAATATTCCCTTTTGGCTCTACTTCTATTGCTTCTGGTTCGCTATAGGGTTTTGCAAATGCTGCCAGCATTTCATCGACATTTTGAGGACGTAATTCTTGATTTAATTCCATAGCCCAATCAATAATGGCAAGTAATTCAGGAGAATAATGGCCTCTGAAGATTTCAATAGCAGGTTTAAAAAATTGATCATTGCCTTTTGCTTCTTCTGCTACTCGTTCTTTTGCAGCAGGAGGAGAATTATTTTCTATACAACTACGCATTGTTGCACCAATAGCATAAATATCCGTCCATGGACCTAAATAACCTCGTTCAGTCGTCTGTTCTGGAGGGGAAAATCCTGAAGTAGCTACTAGCTGTGAGTCATAAATACGGGTTTTCATTCTATCTCGTACTGCGCCAAAATCCAATAATAATGGTTTTCCCCCTGGGCGTAAATGAATATTTCCAGGCTTAATATCCAAATGCAGTAAATCTTTTAAATGTATTACCTTTAAACCTTCTAACAAAGCTGGAAATACTTTACGTAAGAAGAGTTCACTTAAATATCCCTCATGTTTTCGGATATAATCTTGTAAATTTACTCCTTTTTCATAACACATTACCATGTATGCAGTACCATTTTCAGGAAAAAAGTTAATCACATTTACAATACCAGGGTGTTTTAAGTCTGCCAAAGTATGTGCTTCTTGAAAAAAAAGTTTACGACCTTTATTAAACGATTCAATGGCTCCATCATTGATAGGTACAACCTGATTTCCTTCAATACGTTTAGATAAACGTTTGGGAATAAATTCCTTGATAACAACCTGTTGTTTGTTTTTTGTTTCAGGGTTGATAGAATAAGCATGGTAAACAATACTAAAACCACCACCACCTATTACACTATCGATAGTATATTGATCGAGTACAGTCCCTTCTTTTAAAGGTTTTAATTGATATTCCGATTCCTGCTTATCCATTTTTGTATCATATTTTAATGTAGTTTAGGTATTTAATATTAAGGAGAAATGGCTATGCCATACAGTATGACAGCCTACACACAAAGAAACGACCTCCCCTTGGGGGCATGTATCATTAGAAATGCGTAGTGTCAACCACCGTTTTCTTGATATTTGCTGCTATCAACCAGAAGCACTTAAATTTTTAGAACTCCCTATTAGAGAACAACTGAATAAAAAATTTTCACAAAGGAAATTTAATATTCATGTGCATATCAATGCCATATATAATGATGCACAATCTTTGCATTTTAATCATAGTTTAGCTGAACATCTATCCAAAACATTACATAAAATAGATAAGTTACTCTATAGTGCTGCCCCCGTCAATGCCATAGATATTTTAAAGTGGCCAGGAGCATTAGAAGATACTATTATAGAACCTGAAGTAATACAACCGATTATATTACAACGTTGTAATAAAATAATAGCCATTATTAAACAAGTACAGCAACAGTTTCCTAATATCATGGCAAAACATCAATCCCGTTTACAACAACATTTTTCTGAGCTACAAATAGAAGTAGAACCTGAACGTTTAGAACAAGAAATGTTCATATTAGTACAAAAATCAGATATTGCTGAAGAATTGGATCGTTTATCCACACATATACACGAAGTACAATTATTACTATCTAAAGATACAGCGATGGGTAGAAAACTGGACTTTATTATGCAAGAAATGAACCGAGAAGCAAATATCTTAGGCTCAAAAGCAACAGATATTAATGTGACACAAGCTGCAGTAGAATTGAAAGTATTAATTGAGCAAATGCGTGAGCAAATTCAAAATATAGAATAACAGACTTAACTGACAAGGAATTTTTAATATGTATAAAGGTAACTTATTTATTGTTTCTGCCCCTTCTGGTGCAGGAAAGACATCTTTATTAAAAGCAGCATTAGCACAAGATGATCAGTTAGCACTCTCTATATCACATACTACCCGGAATAAACGTCCTGGGGAAGAAAATGGAATACATTATCATTTTATTCATCAAGAACAATTTCAAACACTGATTACACAAGGAGAATTTATTGAATATGCAGAAGTTTTTGGGCATTTTTATGGCACATCCAAGAAAAATATTACCGCACAAAGAGAACAAGGTTTAGATGTTATCCTTGAAATTGATTGGCAAGGCGCACAACAAGTAAGAAAACAGTTTACAGACAGCATCAGTATTTTTATTTTACCACCTTCTCGTGAAGCATTAGCACAAAGATTACAAGCTCGTGCTCAAGATGATGAAAAAGTAATACAAAAACGTATGTCTGAAGCAATCAATGAAATATCACATTATCATGAAGCAGATTATATGATTATTAATGATGATTTTGATACCGCATTATTTCAATTAGTACAGTTATTTCAGAGTATGCGTTTGAGTATGCCATTACAACAACAAAAATTCACTACTTTATTAAATAATTTATTACAATAATCAGACGTGCCGTAAAACCCCGTCCTTCAGAGCGGGGTTTTACGGCACACTTGCAATACTACAAGCGTGTATTACAATACCCGTTATGATCATTCGTAAAGTCTTTAAATTTCGGCTCAACACCACTGAGACCATTGAAACCAACCTGCATCGCCTGGAATACAAACAGCACTGGCTCGGTGGTCAGGTGTTGTATGTTGATCCAAAACATACCAGCCAGAGATGTCCGCACTGTGGTCATACCAGTAAATATAACCGGCAAAGCCAGGCTGAGTTTATCTGTGTCCGCTGTGGATATCAGGAACATGCTAATGTGCCAGGTGCCAGAAATATATTAGAGCGGGGACACCGCTTGTTAGCCTGTGGAGAGATTGAGGTTACTCAGCCCTGTGAAACAGGAACCAAAAGGCTTAGTGATAAGCCGGAACCTGTATTAGTCTAAAGGACTAACAGGTATCCCCTTCCTTCAGGAAGGGGAGGATGTCAATACAATAATAATGCTATACTATAATTTTTTAGCCCAAAAATTAGACTGGAGTGAAATATTATGGCACGAGTTACTGTAGAAGATTGTTTAAAGCATGTACACAACCGTTTTGATATGATTAATGTTGCAACCAAACGCGCCCGACAACTGAATGCTGGCCGCCCTCCCTTAGTGGATGAAAGTAATAATAAATCAGCAGTTATCGCTTTGCGAGAAATTGCAGAAGGAAAAATCAATTACGAAATATTAGAACAAATTTCTGCTAATGAACACACCGAAATATCTAAAATAACGGAAGAAGAAGCCCGTAAAGAAATGGAGTCTCAAATCTCAATATAAGTATCATCACTTTTTGGATATAACGTATGTTTTTAATCAGTGATCTATGTACGATGCTAGAGTCATATCTTGATAAAGAACAAGTAGCTGAAATCTATCAAGCCTATTTGTTTGGTGCAGAAGCACATCAAGGGCAAACTCGCATTAGTGGCGAACCTTATATTTATCACCCCATTGCGGTCGCAAGAATTTTAGCAGAATTACATTTTGATCATACCAGTATTATCGCTGCCATTTTACATGATGTGATTGAAGATACGCCAATAGCTAAAAAACAAGTCGCTAATTTATTTGGTCAGGAAGTAGCTAATTTAGTTGATGGTGTCACCAAACTTGATCATTTACAATTTGAAAGTAAAGATATTGCTAAAGCAGAAAGTTTCCGTAAAATGATTTTAGCTATGGTAAAAGATTTACGCATTATTTTAATAAAATTAGCAGATAGATTACATAATATGCGTACCTTAAAAGTAGTAAAACCTGATAAAGCGCGTCGTATTGCACGGGAAACCCTAGAAATTTATGCGCCCATAGCAAATCGGCTTGGTATGAATAAAATTCGATATGAATTGGAATCTCTTGGTTTTAAGGCTTATTATCCCTGGCGTTCTCGTGTATTAGAACAGACTATTCAAACGGCAAGGGGAAATCGAAAAACAATTATTAATAAATTACAAGCAAGTTTATCTGAAAGATTACAACAAGAAGGATTAAGTGCAGAAGTATTAGGACGTGAAAAGCACAGTTATAGTATTTATAACAAAATGGTAAAAAAACATATTACATTTAATAAAGTAACAGATATATACGGTTTTCGTATCATTATTAATTCCGTAGATAATTGTTATCGTGCCTTAGGGATTATTCATAATTGGCGTAAACCCGTACCGGGAAAATTTAAAGATTATATTGCCATTCCCAAGGCAAATGGCTACCAATCTTTACACACTGTATTATCCAGTAATTATAATTTTTCTATTGAAGTACAAATCCGTACCCATGATATGCATAATCTAGCAGAATATGGCGTTGCCGCACATTGGGCATATAAATCTGAAGCTAAAGCATCCAATTCCCAACACCATGCTCGAGCAAGACAATGGCTACAAAATCTTTTAGAAATTCAGCAAAATACTTGCGATTCTATGGAATTTTTAGAAAATGTAAAACTCGATTTATTTCCTGATGAAGTGTATGTTTTTACCCCACAAGGAGAAATTATTGAACTCCCTCGTGGAGCAACAATAGTAGATTTTGCCTATCGTGTACACAGTGATATAGGTAATACCTGTATTCGGGCTAAAATTGATCAACAAGTAGTACCCCTTAATACCACGCTGCATAACGGGCAGACTGTAGAGATTATTACCGCTTCAGGAGCACAACCTAATTTAGCATGGCTCACTTTTGTAACAACGAGCAAAGCACGTAGCAGTATTCGTAATTATATGAAAAATATGCAACGTTCTGAATCCATTGCACTAGGTCATAGATTATTAAATCAATGTTTATCCGATCAGGGGCTAACCTTAGAGACATTATCACAACAACGTATTAATACCTTATTAAAAGATTATCAGCTTCCTGATATGGATACCTTATTAGAAGAGATTGGATTTGGACAACGGATTGCACAATTGGTCATTAAACGTTTACTACCACAAATTTCTGAAGATGAAAAAAGTATTGCTAATTTATCCCCTACCACTGCCCACACCCCTTTAGCCATAAAAGGGACGGAAGGGTTGGTAATTACTTACGCTAAATGTTGTCATCCTGTTCCAGGCGATGATATTGTTGGTTTTATTAGTGCTGGCAGAGGCATTGTCATCCATACTTGTAATTGTAAAAATACTCAAGAATATCAAAAGAAACCTGAAAAATGGGTGCATGTTCAATGGAGTGATGAAGTACAAAGTGAATTCAGTGTTGCTATTCGAGTCATCACCCAAAATCAACGTGGTGCATTAGCCAAAATATCATCAGAAATTGCGAAAATAGAAGCAAATATTGAACATGTTGATGCCTTTGAACATGATGAAAATTACTATGCTATTAACTTTATTATTTCTACTCGAAACCGGCAACATCTCGCACAAATATTAAAAGCGGTACATGCTTTACCAATAGTTACCCACGTTTCACGGGTAAAACAATAACCTAAAACATAAACAAGAGAGTTTACTATGTCAAAAAAAATTATACACAGTGATGAAGCTCCTCAAGCGATAGGTACGTATTCTCAAGCAGTAAAAGCAGGAAAAACAGTATATTTATCGGGACAAATTCCTTTACGTCCAGAAAATATGGTATTAGTGAATGGCGATATCCGAGAGCAAATTCACCAGGTTTTTAATAATCTTTCTGCTGTTGCTCAATCAGCAGGAGGAAGCCTACAAGATATTGTAAAATTAAATATTTATTTAACCGACATGAATCATTTTCCCATCGTTAATGAAGTTATGGCTGAACATTTTTCAACCCCTTATCCAGCTCGTGCAGCAGTAGGCGTTGCACAGTTACCAAAAGGTGCTGAAATTGAAATGGATGCCATCATGGTATTGGAATCTAGCCCCCACTCCTAACCCTTATCAAGTATCGAAAAATATAAAATAGTTTGCTAGTGTATATGGTATTGAAAACAAGAAAGGTAAAAACTGTTATTGAATAATTGCTCATAATGCGTCATAATTAAATATATTTAGCTAAAATATATGGTGTGTATGAATTTGGAAAAAGAATTGGTAAATCCCCTGGAACGTTGAGGCAATGGGATGAAGCGGGAAAACTTATAGCGAAAAGACATCCATCGGGTCATAGGTATTATGATGAATCCGATGTGAGGATGATCTGGGGAATTTTGGACACGAAAAGAAGACGATCGTTTATTGTAGTGTGTCGAGTTCAAAGAGTAGTCCTCAATGCTTAGGCTAAAAGAATAGAGGGGGTTGTAATTCTCCCAAGAATAGCCCTAAAAAGCTATCTAAACAAATACCATTAAATACTATGGATATTAAAACTATGAGAACCCCTATTGATTTACATGTTGAACGATGTCCCGATGGATATTTAAAAAATAGAGAAGACTGGAATGAATCTTTAGCTTGGAAAATGGCTTCTGAATGGCATGGCCTAAACTTTAATGAAGCCCACTTACCCGTATTGCATTTTATCCGTGACTATCATGCAGAACATCAAATTACCCCTGATGTACGAGAAGCAACCCATTTTCTCATTGAAAATGGCCTGGATAAAAAGGAAGCAAAAAAATATTTGTTTAAACTCTTCCCTAATGGTTATATGCAACAAGCAATTCAACTTGCAGGTATGCGTAGACCTACCGCATGGTGTGTCGGTTGATATATCTCCCTCCCCCCTAAAAACTTCCAGGAAAGGGAGCAGTAAAATAGATTTAGCTGAAGATAAGGATGTCAATTTGTACTATTTTGTAACCATTGTGCTACCCGTTTACTAAAATAACTTAAAATACCATCTGCCCCTGCACGTTTAAATGCAAGCAATGATTCCATTATTACTTTTTGTTCATCCAGCCAGCCATTTTGAATGGCTGCCATTAACATTGCATATTCACCACTGACTTGATAGGCATATAGAGGTATTCCAAATTCTTGTTTTGCTCTAAATACAATATCTAAATAGGGCATACCTGGTTTCACCATCACCATATCTGCTCCTTCATCAATATCCATAGCAATTTCATGTAACGCTTCATTCGTATTAGCTGGATCCATCTGATAAGTGCGTTTATCTGCATTACCTAAATTTTGGGCAGAACCGACAGCATCCCTAAAAGGGCCATAAAAACTTGATGCATATTTAGCAGAATAAGCAAGTATGCGAGTATAAATAAAGTGTTGTTCCTCCAAAGCCTGACGGATCGCTCCAATACGGCCATCCATCATATCTGAAGGTGCAACAATATCTGCCCCAGCTTGAGCATGGGATAAGGCTTGTTTGACTAGCACTTCAATGGTTTCATCATTGAGTACATATCCTTGTTCATCAATAATACCATCTTGTCCATGTGTTGTATAAGGATCAAGGGCTACATCACTAATAACTCCTAGATCAGGATAATTTGCTTTTACTGCCAAAATAGCACGCTGCATTAATCCTTCTGGATTATAGGCTTCTTCTCCTGTTTCAGTTTTGGTCTTTGCATCAGGAACGGGAAATAGGGCTATAGCAGGAATACCTAATGTAACCAGCTCATTCACTTCAAGCAGTAATTGGTCGATACTCAGCCTTTCTATAGCCGGCATCGAAATAATCGCTTCTCTTTTTTGTCTCCCTTCAATGACAAAGACAGGATAAATTAAATCATCCACTAACAGCGATGTTTCACGCATTAAACGGCGAGAAAAATCATCCCTACGCATACGGCGTTTTCGAGTAAAAGAATAATGTGTCATTAAATTACCTACATAATAACTATTTTTATATAAAAAACCTATAATGTGGATAATATCATAGATTTCATCTTATATTATGCTATCCTCACTTTTATTATCTATTTTACGTACTACAGACTATTAATATATAACAGGATATAAATACCTATGTTTAGATTATCTTCTTCCCCCATTTTAGTGACTATCATGTTATGTTATTTACTTTTATCAGCAACCATTTATGCTATCGAATCACCACAAACGATTATTAAGTCGGCTGCTGAAGCAATGACATCAGAATTAAATAGAGATTTAAGTAGTGTGAAAAAAGACCCTAACATTGCTTATCATTTAATTAATAAACATTTAGCATCAGCATTTAATTTTAATTTAATTGCACGCTATGTACTTGGACGAAAACATTGGAAGGCGGCCTCTAAATTACAACAAAGGGAGTTTGTTAGTGCGTTTCGGCGTTTGGTGGTGCGTTTTTATTCTAAAGCCTTATTAAAATATTTAAATGAAAAACAAGTTACCTCACTCAAACCCACTGTACGCTTTTTACCTGAAAAAGAGAAAATAGATAAACGCTATGCGACCGTATATTCTGAGGTAGAAACAGAGGGCTTTAAATCTGTAACAGTAAAATATGATTTACGCTATAGTATTAAAAAGAAAAAATGGCAAGTATATGATTTAAGTGTAGAAGGAGTGAGTTTAGTAACAACTTACCGTAGTTCATTTCAAAAAATTATATCTCAACAAGGAATTAATGGTTTAATTCAAGATATTGAAAAAAAATTAAATCAATAATAATTAAAAAAATATAGTTGACTTTTCTATTTATTCTGAGTAGAGTTTTTTGTGGTGTAAAAATAAAACAATAATGATAATATCACTTACAGAATAGTTTAGAATTTTTTTTAAATCAGATTAAAAATATATACAGTTTGACATGATTTCTATGTTTTTCTGCTATATTTCGTAGTATAACAATGATAGATATAATAAAATTAACCGCTAATGTCAGACAAATTGCACAAGAAGAAATATCTCTAAAAATACAAGCTGCAAACTTTAAAACAGATGGTAGCTATGTAACAGAGGTTGATACTCGTTTACAACAACGTTTACAACAAATGTTAGCACAAGATTATCCTTATCCTTTATTGGCAGAAGAGATGTCACAAGAATATTTGGATAATTTTTTTATTAATGATGAAACAAATACATTCTGGTGTATTGATCCTTTAGATGGTACCAGTAACTTTACAATAGGGTTACCCTTTTTTAGTATTTCTTTAGCTTTAATTAAAGATCGAGAAATCGTTTTTGGTTTAGTCTATGATCCAAATAGAGATGAATGTTTTACCGCATTAAAAGGAGAAGGTGCAAAACTCAATGGAAAACCATTACAAGTTAACGATCAACATGTAGCATTAAAACACGCACTAGCATTAGTCGATCTTAAACGTCTTGATAAATCATTAAGGATGCGTTTAATTTTACACCCTCCATATCATTCACAACGTAGTTTTGGTTCAGTTGCACTAGATTGGTGTTGGTTAGCAGCAGAGCGAGTACATATTTATATACATGGTAAACAACGTTTATGGGATTATGCTGCGGGATTATTAATTGCAGAGGAAGCAGGTTGTTTAAGTTTAGGGTTAGATGGTAAAGCTGTTTATCAATTTAATTTAGAGCCTAGACAAGTAATGGGAGCAGTAGATAAAACCTTATTTATGGATTGGAAAGAATATCTGAATATCACTCCTCATCATAGTACGCATAAAGCTGCATACTCTAGTAGTAAATAGATGCAGGGAACTTTAAATTAACAATTAACAATATTATGGAAAAATCAAATAAATTAGATAAAGTCGTTGAACAAGCAAGAAAAACTGCCACTGAGCGAGAAAAAGGCTATCGTGAACAAGCATTAAAAATGTATCCCTGGATATGTGGACGTTGCCAACGGGAATTTACACGAGAAAATCTACAAGAATTAACCGTACATCACAAAAACCATGATCATGATTACAATCCATCTGATGGGAGTAATTGGGAATTACTTTGTCTTTTTTGCCATGATAATGAACATCAACGACATGAAGAAGCCATTAGAGGCTTTAGCAAAGAAAATACGGCATCTGATACGGCAACATTTAAAGCCTTTGAAGGACTAGCAGATTTATTAAAAAAATAAAATTTTATGGAAAAAAACAACTTACACTATGCTCTGTATCTAATTTTTTTTCCACGGGGTAATGCTGGCGACATTTATCCTGCACCTTGACACAACGGGGATGATAAAAACATCCACTTGGACGATTTTGTGCTGAAGCAATTTCCTCTTTTTCTTGCTCTTTAGATAAGGGTTTATCTATCTCAGGGACAGCGGCCAAGAGGGTCTTTGTATAAGGATGTGCTGCATGATGTAAAATATCTTCTACCCGTCCCTGTTCCACTATACGTCCTAAATACATTACAGCAACCCTATCAGCAAGGTAAGCAACGACTGAAATGTTATGCGTAATAAATAAATAACTCAGTTGTAATTGTTGTTGTAATGTTTTTAATAAATTTAAAATTTGTGCTTGTACAGATACATCTAAAGCACTAGTTGGTTCATCACAAATTAATAATTCTGGTTGTAAAGAAATTGCCCGTGCAATACCAATGCGTTGTCGCTGTCCACCAGAAAATTCATGCGGATAACGATATAACACCTCTTCTGATAAACCCACTTGCTGTAATAATTTTTTTACCGTTGCTAAAATAGTATTTTCTGTAAGATGTTGTACTTTTTGATAGCTATATAAGCCTTCAGAAATACTTTCCGCTACGGTCATACGAGGATTAAGTGAAGAAAACGGATCTTGAAAAATAATTTGCATTTTTTTTCTAAAAGAGCGTAATTGTTTTTCTGATAATTGTAATAAGTTAGTATTTTTCCAATATATTCTTCCTGATGTAGGTAGTAATAATTGTAAAATTGCTTTTGCAATAGTGCTTTTACCACATCCCGATTCACCTACTAAGGCTAACGTTTCGCCTTTATAAAGATGCAATGATACTCCATCTACTGCATAAATATGTGCTACTACCCGTTTAAAAATACCTTTGTGAATAGGAAAATGTACTTTTAACTGTTCTATTTGTAATACCCTCTTAGAGGATTTTTCAAACGGAGCGTGCATCGCTAAGGTATTTTTTTTCATACCTTTATCCACATCTGCTACTTTCCAATTTAAACATCGCACACCCTGTCCGGTTTGTAATACGAGCCATTCAGGGTATTTTTGATGACATGCTGCAACAGCTTTATGACAACGATTTAAAAAACGACAATGAGTAAAAGGTTTATCCATAGTCGGCACATTACCTTCAATAGTAGGAAGTATTTGTTGTCGCTTTTGCATAGAAGGCAGTGCTTGAAATAATTTTTCACTATAAGGATGTAAATTATTAGAAAAAAAATCATCTTTACTTGCTTGTTCAACAATTTGCCCCGCATACATAACGGCTATTTCATCTGCCATTTGTGCTACAATTCCTAAATCATGCGTAATTAACAAAATAGCCATCTGCTTCTTTTTTTGTAAAACTTTTAATAAGCTCAATATTTGCGCCTGAATAGTAACATCTAATGCAGTAGTAGGTTCATCTGCAATTAAAATATCCGGTTCACAAGCAAGTGCCATAGCAATCATAACCCGTTGTTTCATTCCTCCTGATAGTTGATGTGGATATTCTTTTATACGTTGCAAAGGATCGGCAATCCCCACTTCCTCTAATAATTGTCGTATACGATCTTTTTGTTGAGATAATGAAAGCTGAAAATGATATTGTAAAATTTCTTGTATTTGTTTTCCTATGCTCAACACTGGATTAAGTGATGTCATAGGTTCTTGAAAAATCATGGCAATGCGTTTTCCTCTAATCTTTCGCATTGCCTTTTCACTATATTCAAATAAATCTTCCTCTTGTAAATACACATGCCCTTTTACTTTTGCTGAATGTGGTAATAACTGCATAATACTTAATGCAGTCATAGATTTTCCACATCCTGATTCACCTAAAAGTGCAAACGTACAAGATTTTTTTAATTTAAAATTAATATCTTCCAACAGTGTTAAACGTTTATCACCTTGCATAAGGTAAGTATGCATATTTTTTAATTCTAAAATAGTATCCACCTTATTCAAATTCTCCTATTCCCAAGGTAATGATGCAACACTTACGCTATCTAATACCAAAGGTTGTACTTTATTTCCTGGATTAATATCATCTTTTTGTAATTGTTCAATAATACGATCTGCTAATAGAGGTGCCATTGCCATTTTTGTTGGCCATGCCAGATAGAGATGCTCTATAACTAATAATGAAGCAGTGCTAGGTCGGGTATGCAATAATTGTTTTTCTTCTGCCCGTTCTACAAATAAGGTACGCCATTGCATACTAGAAAAATCTCTCCACGGAAAAATAGCTTGTAAGGCTTGTTGTGCTTTTTCTATTTGTTGATTTTTAGGGATATTAACTCCTTGTTCTGCAATCTCCCCCCCTAAATACCATACGATAGCATCTTCTCTATAATGACTGGTAATTGTCATCCTTGGGTTAATACCTTTACCTAAACAATGTGCATAAAATACCGGCAAATCTTTACTCCATAGCATAGGCATTTGCAAAGGACGTAATTGCATATACTGTTTCTTTGTTGCAATAAATTGTTGTAATAATGTTTGATTATTTTTTCCTGCACATAAAATGATTTTTTTTGCTGTTAAGGTATAGCATTTATCTTTTTGCGTAATGACTATTTGTTGACTATTCCCTTGCTCAATATTATATTCATCAACCTGATAGATAAAGGGCTTTTGTGGTTGAGATAAATGTCTTAACAGCGATTGCATATTTAATACCGGCTCAGGTAACTGATACACATTACCTTGAAAGGCTTTATTATCTAAGGCTTTAGGGTATGCATTCCGTTCTACTATTTGAATACGTGCTTTTAATGTTTTTCCAGCAAAAAAAGTCAATAATTTTGAGGATAATTGTTGTGTAGAAAATAAATATTGTTTTTCTGATAACTGTTGTACCTGACTTAGATCTATCTCACCTTGCCCTTGTAAACAATCTTTCCAACGTTGCGGCATATCTGCTATAGCTTGTGCAGAAGTACTTAAATTCCCTTGTAAACTATATTTTAATCCGCCATGCACTATCCCTTGTGCAGCACAGCTTTGTCCTGCTCCTAAATGATGCGTATCCAGTATTATTGCTTGATAATGCTGTTGGCGTAAA
This sequence comes from Gammaproteobacteria bacterium, assembly GCA_026994225.1. Classification (GTDB taxonomy): domain Bacteria; phylum Pseudomonadota; class Gammaproteobacteria; order GRL18; family GRL18; genus JALWRI01. The sequence goes on from JALWRI010000014.1 coordinate 15,153, forward strand.
CGATTGAGTAACCATAATCCAGCCACTCCCCCCCCTAAAATAATCACATCAAATTGGGCATTATTTTTTATCATGATCAGATATATTTTTTTCTGCTGCACGGATACTACGTATTAATCCAGTAGTAGAACAATTATCAATATAATCCATAACTTGTACACGTCCCCCTGCATTACGCACACATTCCCCCCCGGGAATATTATCGGGATCGTTATCCCCCCCCTTAACTAAAATATCCGGTAGGATATGGCAAATTAATCGAGTTGGTGTATCTTCTGAAAAACTGACGACCCAATCAACACAGGATAATCCTGCCAACACCTGCATCCGTCTAGTTTGCGTATTGACCGGACGCTCATGACCTTTTAAACGTTTTACAGAAGCATCCGTATTGACTGCTACAATTAATCTATCTCCTAATTGTTTTGCTTGCTGCAAATAAGTAACATGCCCTGCATGGAGTATATCAAAACAACCGTTTGTCATCACAATGGTTTCGCCTAACTGCTGACTTTGTGCAACTAAGGATAACAATATCTCTTCTGTAACAATTCCTTGTAGTAATTGTTTTTGTTGTAATAGAGCTAATTCTAACTCTTGTCGATTGACTGTTGCAGTACCCACTTTTCCTACCACAATTCCTGCTGCCATATTAGCAAGCTGTATCGCATCAAGAAGACGACATTTTTTAGCTAAACTCACTGCAAGTGAAGCAATAACTGTATCTCCTGCTCCAGTTACATCATACACTTCCAGAGCATGAGTTGGCAGATGTAAGATTGGCTGATTTTGTTGTACTAAGGTCATCCCTTTTTCACTACGAGTAATTAATAATGCATCAATAGCAAATTCACCACATAATTTTCTGGCTTTATGTTCTAACATCGTATCATTATTACAATGACCTACTATCTCTTCAAATTCACTCATATTGGGAGTAATCACATTTGCACCATAATAATGGCTATAATCCCTATTTTTAGGATCAATTAATACTTGTTTTCCCGCTTGTTTTGCATATTGTATAAATTGTTTAGCATGACGTAATGTCCCTTTTTGATAATCAGAAAAAACAACAATATCCGTATCTAGCAAAGCCTGTTTAAAATGTTCTTGTAAATGGGTTTCTTTATGGCTATCAAAACCATCTTCAAAATCTAAACGGATTAATTGCTGATGACGACTTAATACCCGTAATTTAGTAATCGTAGTCGAATTTTCCAAACGTTCAAAAAGACATCTGACCCCTTGACATTGTAACAAATGCTCTAATCTCTCTGCCGCTTCGTCTGCACCACATAATCCTAATAAAGTAACCTTTGCCCCTAAACCAGCAATATTTAACGCAACATTTCCTGCTCCACCTGGTCTTTCTTCTGTTTCATCAATCCGAATAACTGGCACGGGTGCTTCAGGAGAAATACGGGATGCAGGGCCATGCCAATATCTATCTAACATTAAATCCCCTACTACTAATATTTTTGCTTGAGAAAAATCAGGCAATTTATTTTTTATCATACGCTATCCTAACGCTTTATTATAGATATCTATCAGGTTTATTATATAACAAAAGTTGTGCCGGAATATGTAAGGTACTTTTATTATGTGAACCAATTAAACATTCTGAAATATTCCATTTTGTTTTCTCTAAACTCCCCGCATTTAACCGGCTAGTAGCTGCCCTTAAATCATTACTAGGTGCTTTAATAGCAATACGCCCATCGACACCTAATTGTGAAGAAGCATCAATCTGACTCTCTGCACTGGCAATATATTCACCCGCTTGTAAGGTGATATTTCCTCCACTTCCTGCATTAGCTTTTGCTATTATTTTTGCATTATTTAAAATAATAAATTGTGTACCTTGATGCTTCCCTTTAATAGCAATATTACCGCCTTTATTTGCATCAGTTGATCCCTTTGCAGAAGCACTGATCGTCGCATTTACAAGATAGCCTTGTTGTTGTAGAGATAAATCAATATTTCCTCCCGCTGATTGTTCAGCTTGGGTAATCATCATACCTGTTTGCATACTTAAATTATCGCCTTCCAAAGAGATATTTCCAGCATCCCCTGTTCCCTTACTTGAGGCTGAAATTATCGCAGCATCTTGTAATTTAAGATGTTGTGCCTGTATCACAATATTACCCCCTGTTCCCTCTGAAGCATTCTCTGCATTACTACTAATACGTGTTCCTTTTCCTTCTAAAAGAAAGGTATTTTTATTATTAATTCTAATTTCCCCTGCATCACCTTGACCTTGTGTTGATGCAATAATCTGAGCATTGTTTTTTAATAGCAAACTTTCTGTATTAATCAATATTGCTCCGCCTTTTCCTGTATTTTCCGTACTTGCAATAATAGCACTCTCTTTATCACCTATAGCAAGATGTTGTGCTGTGAGCGTAATGGTTCCTCCGTTTCCTGTCCCTTGTGTATCAGCAATAATTTTTCCTCCACTTTGTAATAATAAGCGATCAATCATATTAATGGTAATTTTGCCGCTATTTCCAGCTCCCAAGGTATTACTTTGTATACTTGAATTATTTTCAATTACCGTATATTCTCCTTCAATAGTAATAGTACCGGCATCTCCTTGTTGTTTAGTGCTTGCTGTAATACGGCTTTGTGCGGATAAATGTAATGCTTGTATTTGCAGCACTATTTCTCCTCCTTTTGCTTTATCTGTGCTGATTGCTTCAATATTTGCCTGTTGTAATGCCATATTATCGCTTTTTATACTAATATTCCCCGCATCACCATTAGCATTACTATTAACCACTATTGCACTATTTTCCTTGATATCTATTTGTTGACTGGTGATATAAATAGCGCCGCCTGTCCCTTGCCCTTCACTACTTGCACTAATTTTTGCATTCTTATTCATCCATAATTGTTGATTATTTAAGCGAATTTCCCCTCCTTGACCTTGTGCTTTTGTTGCTACATTTATTTTCCCATTATGTATCACTAATGTCTTTGCATCTAAGCTAATATTTCCTGCATCCCCGCTTGCTAAACTGTTAGCAATAATTTCACTATCTTGTAATTGCACGGTATTTGCTGCGATAATAATATTTCCTCCATCCCCACTACCCTGACTTTCAGCGGTAATAATGTTATCTTGCTGTAACTGTATCGTTTTTGCCTGTAAAGAAATATTACCACTTTCTCCTTTCCCTGCACTTAATACATTGATTTCACTTTCTTGTAGGGTAATATTCTCTGCCTGAATAGTAATACTTCCCCCTTTTCCTTCTCGGGTACTAGAGCTTAAGGTAGCATTATCCAACAATATCCCCTGTAACATAATAAACACCGATCCGGCATTCCCTGTTCCTGGTGATTTAGAGGCAACTGAAATACTTGCTTGATCTGTCATGACCAATGTTTGTGCCTGCATTTGGATGTTTCCACTATCACCTTTACCTAAGGTATTGGCAGTAATAGTACTTGGATATATTAGTGTCGCATTGGTGGGCGTTAATTGCCCTCGCATTTCTACTTGTTTACTATCAATAAAAATATTACCCCCATTCCCTGTACCGCTAGTACGTGCATCAATTTCAGAACCGGAATAAATATCTAAACGATCCGTCTGCAAGCTGATATTACCACTATTTCCGGTTGCACTAGGAAACACAAAGGCTCTAATTACCGTTCCATTTTGTAATACTAATAGAGGCGTTACAATGGTAATATTTCCTCCATTTCCTGCTCCTAATACATTTGCTACAATACCGCTGTTATTACGAGAACTCTTATTTTCCTCATTCAACAATACCGATTTTTGTGCCTCAATAGTAATTTCTCCCCCATTCCCTTGTGCGAAACTATCTGTTTGTATGACTGCATTATTTTGCAAAGATATACTCTCTACTCGCATTGTTAATGAACCAGCATGACCCGACGCACTGCTTGCAACTTGAATACCACCATTATCAAGTACTATTTCTTTGGCCTTAATAGTAATATTTCCTCCATTCCCTTTTGCCAAGGCAACACTACTAACAGAACTATTTTTTTCTAACAGCATCTCTTTAACCGTAATAAAAATATTAGCAGAATTAGCGGTGTCATTAAAATTATTAGAACCAATTAATGCATTATCCTTGAGCTCTAAGGTATCGCTCAGTTTTAGTGTAATTTTTGCCTGTTCTGGAATATTCTCAGTGGTTCCAGATAGTCGATTATTTGCAATAATACCTTGCTGCAAGAAAACATCTTTTGCATAGATTAAAATACTACCGGCTTGAGTACCACTTACATCAAGATTTGCAATAAAACCCTGGCTATTATTATTTTTTACTGGTCTACCATTGATAGTAATAATATCAAAAATATTTACATCTTTTACACTACGATAAACCGGTAAGACTTTGCCAGTAGAATGAATAGCATATAAATCTATTTTTCCCTCAGGAGCATAAATATTACTATCTTGTAAGGTAATCCCTTTTCCAGCTAATACGACATGTTGCCCCAAAGGAACGGCTAATTGCGTAGATTGTAAAGTAATATCTGCTATCGGCGCATTCAGAAAACCAAATGCCTCAGGGGAGGCAACACTCAGTTGTACAAAATTATCTCTGCTGGAAAAACGGATATTATCTGAAAATAATATACTCTCTGCTGTACTGGCATAAAATGCGCCAGAAATATCTAATTGCGCATTATCAGTAAAAAATATACCGTTTGGATTAATAAACCAAAAATCAGCTCCTTCGATGGTACTTTGTAATATACCATCAATATAACTTGCTTGTGTTCCCGTTACTCGACTAATAATATGTTGTATATTTTCAGCACCACTAAAAGTTACTTGTTGTCCAGTTTCAATAGAAAAATGTTCAAAACTATGAAATAAATTATTACCTTGTTGCTTTCCTAACTGTGCACTAATATCTATTTGTTTTCCCGAGAGTGTTCCTTGATACCCCATACTACCATCAAACGTTATATCTGCCATTCCCCATAAGGGAAATAAACCAAGTAATAACACAATATATATATTAATTAAAATCACTCTCATAATGGATAAAAAAATATTCTATAAAAAGTCAGTATCGCCACAAATAAAGTACCATTTATCCCGTATCGTTTCTGGAGGTATTCCATCAGTCCATATATTACTGGGTAAATATACATCTAATTTCTGTTTTACCCCCCCTTGTTGTAAAAAGTAATGTGCATATCCATCACTCACCCAAGTATACAATGTTTTATACCCCCACAATGCAACTAATCGGCGAGTTTGTTTTAATAATAAAGAATAATATTTTAAAGGAGCAATAAAATCTAATAATAAACAACGTTGCACCTCTTTTCGTAATACTATAATCCCTAAAGGTTTTTTGGTAAAACGTTGTGCTACTAAAATAACTTCATAGTATTTCTCTGGATGAGACAAATAGCGATGCAATAAATACTTACTATCCCTTACACCAATATAAGCGGATAAAAAATCTTTTTGCATCATTTGCCATATCTTATCCATAATAGGCGTATCAGTATTTTCTAAAGTGCGTAATGTAGAACCACTATAAGGAGGATGTGGCACACATTGCCAATGTATTTCCTGCATTTTCCCCACCTTTTCATATAATCCCAGTTTTTCTCCTAAACGCATAGCACGTAAATTAGGAAACCCAAAAGCAAGTGCTTGTGTTGTCCCATATCCTACATAATATTCTAAAAAAGTGCTTCCAGTTAAAAAAAACACGCCTTGTTTAGTCAATACCCGCCGTTCTTTTTCTCTGACCATTACATCACCAATCTGAAAGGCTTGATATGGTACTCCCTGAGCAAGAATATCACGCTTCATTCCAGCATAATGTGCTACCAATTCTTTTCCTTTCCAGGCCAGGATAGCATTCCCTCGTTGTTCTGCATATTTCCAATGCCAAAGTTCTTTTGATAAGGTATCATTAAAGACAGTTTGAAATAATTGTTGAATATCATTGCTATCTGCTGTCGTTGCTGTACTCAATATCCATCGAGGGGGAGCGGGTGATTTAGCAAAGGTAAGCAAAGCATATACATATTCCCCTTTTTGGTACTTATCCTGATAGTTACGCAATGATGCTAATAACTCAAAAATGACCTCCTCCGATAACTGTAATTCTTTTTGCAAACGCATTTGATATTTAGAAATAATCGTTAGTAAATAATTTAAGGTAGGAAGAGCCTGATCTGATACAACTTGCTTGTCTTTTAAAATAAATCCACTGCGTTGTGCTTGTGCTATAAAATAATCTAAATGATGTAAATTACCTTGTTCTACATTTGTACTATGTAAACGAAATTCATCTAATACTAATAATTTTCCTTGCGTTACTAATAATTTCCAAGATTTATTAAACAAGGTTAATGAATCAATATATTGTGCCGATTCTTGTAAAAGAACCGCATCAAATTGTTGCTCATGTGCAAAGTCTTCAAATCTCTTACATTGTGTTGTATCAGTACGTTGCACTCGTTTTCGTGCTATATCGATCTGTTTGCAATCAGGGCTAATACCCAAACAATGATAATGTTGTTGTAATAAATATTGTTGTAAACATCCCAAGCCCATTCCCACTTCTAAAATATCTGCTGGAGCTTGAGGTAAATGTTGTAAGATATATTCAGTGGAATGCCATTGTGCCTCCCTAATATTTTCTTGTTTATTTTTAAATAAACCATAATGTAAGTAATCAACATTTCCTTCTTCCCACAAAACACAACAGGCATAAACATTTAAAGGGTAATGGAGTGATTTCATAAAAAATGTCCAGATTAATCTTTTAGTTATTAGTTATCTTTTTCTTAATTCGCCATATTTTAGGATAGATGAATAGTTTATTTATAGCTGATATCCGTAAATAATACACCCCTGAAGCTAATATTTTCCAAATGGAATTTGAAAAATCACCGATACGACCTTGCCCAAAATATCCCGCAGCAGGAAGGAAATAAGGATTAAAACTCCATTCCAATAACCATTGTTGTCCTATATGGAAGGGTATCAATAAACAAAATGCAGCATCTACTTCCACATCTATCATAACAGGATACCAATTTGGAGTATATTTTGGATAAAAATATTTTAATATTTTTGCAGAATAATATTTAGCAAAATATTGTTGCTGAGTGATTTGCATTTGTTCACGTTTCCAGGTTAATACATTTTTTCCTGATGCATCAAATTGATGTTGTGCTATGGCTTTTGGTACACAAGTTAATTGATAACCTTTTTTTCTTAAACGAGTAAACAGATCACTATCTTCATAATATAAAAAAAATTGTTCATCAAATAATTCTTGTATATTTTCTATGGCTGATTTTTTTAATACAACATGCCCCCCTGATAATTGTTTTACTTGCAAAGGATTTGATGTAGTCCAATAATGGATATGTTTTTTTCTCTGATATAAACTATATATCCATGTTAACCAACCCATCCATAAAGAATGAGGTTTAGATAATCTTTCTAATAGTAATGAAGGTTGGATGTTTATAGGTAATAAAAAATTTTCGTCTTTATCCCAATAAACACGAGGGCCTGTTGCTGCACATTTTTCATATTTTTGTAAATAATCTATTAAAATATCTAATGCCCCAGGATAAAAAATAGCATCTGGATTTAATAAAGCGATCCATTCTCCTTGTGCCTTTTTATAAGCACTATTACAGGCCTTAGCAAAGCCTGTATTTTCTCTATTAATAATAAGTTGATAAGATATATCTATGCTGTTTAAACCTTCTCGTAATATATCTTCTTGTATCCTGTCTACACTATTATCAACAACTAATATTTCTAAGCAATGTTTTTTAGCTGCACAAAGGACAGAATGTACAGCATCTAAACACATATTAGCTAAATGATAATTAACAATAATAACAGAGATCATTGCTTTTGTGCGAGAATATGATATTCCAAAGTATCCAGACTATCATACGCTATACTATAGTTTGCTTGTTGTAAAGATTGCAATGTATCACTCCATATTGCAGGCGCAGGTAATCGTATAGATTTCACTTGGACAATAGTAAGTTGAAATTGTTGTAATAACGTTTTTATACTTTGATAAGTGAAAAAACGCAAATGTGTGTTACATAATAATCCTGCCGGAATATAATCCCAACGTCCTGCTAATAAATCTTCCAGCATAGACCAATGACCAACATTAGGGATACTTAATAATAGATAACCTTGATCTAGTAGCAAAGAGTGTGATAATTGTTGTAATAATTTTTCGGGAAATTGTAAATGTTCTATTACATCTAAACAACTAACTAAATCAAACTGTTGATCAAATTGCGTCGTTAAAATATCTGCATTAATCACTTTATCTAATCTCTTTTGTGCCTGTTTTGCTTGTTGTTTATTTTGTTCAATCCCTGTTACATTACAATTATAATGTGTTTTTAATAATGCGCCAAAATGTCCACTTGCACAACCAATATCCAATACATTATTAAATTTTTCGGGTAATAATGGTATTAATTCCTCTCTACTTTTTTGATAATATTGAGCAAAAGAATGGAAACAAATATGCGTGGCACGAGATATAATAAAATTATCTTTAATTTCCTGGAATGGACAACGCTTTATATCTATTTTTTGCAATAGCGTTTTTTTTGCTAAAATAAAATTAATTTGTTCTTCTTCAAAAGGTACTAACAAAGGTGTATGTTTCGCTAATTTTTGGGTAAAAACTTCAAACCCCCTTAAACTTAAAAAGGTAATATCTCCCGAATAATTAAACCATTGCGAGGCTGTTATTGCCTGACAATCCGGGTTGTCTATCAAGGTATCGAATAAATTAGTGATATTATCAGGTAATAATAATGCTGGTTCACGAATAAGTAATACATAGTCTACTAAAGTATTTTTCAATAGCTGCTCAATACTGATCTGCCAATCTTCAACATAACTTAAATTTTGTTGCCATTGTTCAGGAAAAGATTGCCAAAACATTTGTAACCCTAATGATAATTCTTCTGAATAAGCATAATGAGAAGGAATATCTAATAACGTATGGATTTGCATTATTTTCCTTATTTTATATCTTCATAAAAAGGCAGTAAATCAGCCGCCCACCAACGTTCAGGAAATTGATAAATATAATGTTCTAAAAATTGATATAAAATTTGCATAGTATTTAAAGGGTTTTGTTTTATAGCCGTATGAGTATGTAACGTTGAACAGTGTAATAAATATTGCCCTGTATTTTGATGGATACATGCAAAAGCCCCTATTTGGCTATTAGTTTTTTGTACCATACGTAACGCTCCTGGTGCCATACGACGTATTCCTCCAAGAAAGGATAATACCACTGAGGTAGGTTTTTCTGCAGCCGGTAAATCGGCAAGAATAACGACTATTTCCCCCTTTTTTAAGCAACGATAAAAAAAGCGTATATCGTTTTCAAAGTGATACATTTTTCCTCCATTCAGATACTTTTCCAACCCTCTATATTTATTTTGGTAAAATTGTCTTATAGCTGGATGTACCTGAGGATTCTCTACTACCGATGAGGTAACAACATTTACTTTTAATCCTTGCATTCCTAACAGACTAACTCCTATTAAAAAGCTGTCAAAATGACAACATAATAGGACTACTCCTTGTCTTTTTTGTTGTGCATGGTGTAATGGCTTTGTATTAATGCAATGACAATTTGGTAATAATGTATATAAATCATAATAATAAAATAAACATGCTTCCCACTCTTCTCTTGCGTTATGTACAAATCGTTTTAATGTTTTTATGCGCCATACTCTTGGTGTTTCATCAGGTAATAACATTTGCATAGCAAGATAGGTATTTTTACGGATATAGCGTTTACGTAAGGATAACGATCGCCAATCTAAATCCCATATAGCATTAAAAACACCCCGTGATTTAGCTAATTTTTCTCCTAGCACTAAAGGTAAATGAGCAATAGCAGGTAAAAATACCGCATAATCCCAAGTTTGTAACCATTGACGTATTTTTTCCCCTATTGTAAGCACTATTTTTTTTAGCATCTAAATTATTCAGGTAATGACCAATGATGAGCTATCCAAAACATGCCCCATTGAGGATGCTCACTTAGCACACTTAATTCTTCTTGTGTAATATATTCATGGAAAGGACATAATGTCGATTCATCGGTTACAATGGCAATTAAACGATATGCCCCTGATACTAAAGGTAAGGAAGGAATATGTAATATACTCTCTTGTTCTCCATCAAAATGGATGACATTATGACTATCACGACTACTACTAGCAAACACTAATTGTCCATCTGGTTTTAATAAACCAGCAGCTAAATATCCTTTTATTCCTTTTTTTTTCGCTTTAGTCTGTACGATAATTTGATAGGCTTTACCCAACTGTAATTGTTGTACCGTATTTTTTTCTGTATCACAAATTTGTATAGAATGAATGATTACATCTGGTAAAATACTTTCACCTCTTACCGCTTTTCTATTTTCTGGTACTTGATTAGAGGCTTGCCGCTCTTCTAAATAAGCTACATACTCTGCAATCACTTGCTCTGTATTACCAATACTTTGTACTGTTCCTTGCTGTAACCAAATTGTTTGTTGACAAAGTTCTTTAATTAAATACATAGAATGACTACAAAATAACAAAGTAATACCTTGCTCTTTAAACTGCATCATTCTCTTAATACATTTTTTTTGAAAATGACTATCACCGACACTTAATGCTTCATCAATAATTAATATATCTGGATCAACGGCTGTTGCAATTGAAAAAGCTAATCGTACATACATACCAGAAGAATAAGTTTTTACTGGACGATCAATAAATTTGCTTAATTCTGAAAAATCAATAATAGCTGCTTCTTTTTCTTTAATTTCTGCTTCATTCAAACCTAATAAAGCAGCATTTAAATAAATATTTTCTCTACCTGTAAATTCTGGATGAAATCCTGCACCAAGTTCTAATAATGCTGCAACACGTCCTTGTTCAATTACTTCACCCGTTGTCGGTGTCAGGGTTTTAGATAAAATTTTTAATAGGGTACTTTTTCCTGCACCATTATCACCAATAATACCCAGACTTGAACCTTTTAATAAAGAAAAATGAATATTTTTTAAAGGCTGAAAAGGAGTATGCAAGGGACGATGAAAAAGCATCTCTTTTAAACGATCAATCGGTTTATTATATAATTTATAGGTTTTAGAAATATTTTTTACTTCAATAGCAATCATTGGATGCCTACATGCATAATCAATGTATTTGTTACTAATTTAAGGAATTTATAATATAAACTGTTTTTAGATAAAAAGAAACCAATACATAGTATAATTATCATTAACAATGATAAAATATAAAGTCTAATAAGAATAAAATAAATATATTTATTTTCAATTATTTTTTTCTACTATTAATAGAATTTTTATCTCTATCATTTTTATTTACCAATACAAAAAGATTCAAATATTTTACCTAATAATGCATCACTATCAATCTGCCCAGTAATTTCTCCTAACACTTGTTGTGCTAATCGTAATTCTTCAGCTACTATTTCTCCTGCTACAAACAAGTTCAGTTGCTTAATACTTTCTGTAACATGGGATAAGCCTTTTTCTAAGGCAATAATATGTCGTTTTCTAGCTAAAAAAGTTCCTTCAGGAATATTATGAAAACCCATGATAGATTTTAAATGTTGGCGTAAAAAATCCATACCCTGTTGGTATTTTGCTGATAGTATAATTTCAGGATAGGGTTTTTTATCATTAAAAAAAGGTGTTTTCGCTGATAAATCTGCTTTATTACGGATAAGTGTGATCGGAAGGTTGTCTGGTAATTTAGCTATAATAGCTTTATCCGCTTCTTCTATACCTTTGCTATCATCAATAACCAATAAAATACAATCTGCTTGTGCTATGCTATCCCATGCTCGTTTAATGCCCTCTTGTTCCACCTTATCCTTACTTTCTCTTAATCCTGCTGTATCAATAATATGTAAAGGCATACCATCAATATTAATTTCTTCTCGCAAAATATCTCGGGTAGTGCCAGCTATATCCGTAACAATTGCTGATTCCCTCCCTGATAAGGCATTGAGTAGACTAGATTTACCTGCATTAGGTTGCCCAGCTATAACGATAGTCATCCCTTCTTTAAGTAAATATCCTTGTTGTGCTTGCGATAAAGTATGTTCAAGACGTTGATGTATATTCGCCAGTTTTTCGGACACCATGCCATCATTTAAAAAATCAATTTCTTCTTCGGGAAAATCAATGGCTGACTCCACATACATGCGTAGGTGTGTTAAAGCATCAATAATAGCCTTTATTTGCTCTGAAAACTCTCCTTGAAGGGATCGTAAGGCTGAACGAGCAGCTTGCTCGCTATGGCACGAAATAAGGTCAGAAATCGCTTCTGCTTGTGCCAAGTCCATTTTATCATTTAAAAAAGCCCGTTCACTAAATTCTCCAGGACGAGCCGGGTATGCACCTAATTGTAATATATCATGCAATAACATATTTAAAACCACAGGCCCACCATGTCCTTGTAATTCTAGTACGTCTTCTCCAGTGAACGAATGTGGTGCAGGAAAGTATAATGCAATCCCCATATCTATAATAGTATCATTACTACCGTAAAAAGGGGTATATAAAGCATAACGAGGAGAGGGAAGTGTTTTAAGTATTGATTGAGCTATAGATTGACATAAATTCCCTGAAATACGAATAATTCCGACCCCTCCTTGACCTGGCGGAGTGGCTAATGCTGCTATTGTTTTATTGTCAGGCATAATAGCAGAATTATTATGCGCCTACTTTTTTAGTGATATAGGCTTGTTGAGCAATAGATAAGACATTATTTGTTACCCAGTATAACACTAAACCAGAAGGAAAAAAGGCAAAAAATACGGTAAAAATAATAGGTAAAATCATCATTACTTTTTCTTGAATAGGATCAAGAGGCGTAGGATTTAATTTTTGTTGAATAATCATACTTACCCCCATAATCAAGGGTAATATAAAATATGGATCTTTAGAAGATAAATCAGTAATCCATAACATAAAATCAGCTTGTCTTAATTCAACACTTTCCAATAATACCCAATACAATGAAATAAATACGGGTATTTGTACTAAAATGGGTAAACATCCCCCTAATGGATTAATTTTTTCTGTTCTATATAACTCCATTAATGCCTGATTTTTTCCTTGTGGATCGCTGGCATAACGTTCTTGTATAGATTTTAAACGAGGTGATAATTTCCGCATACTCGCCATAGAACGGTAGCTAGCTTCTGATAATTTGTAAAAGAGGGCTTTGATAATAATCGTCAAAAAGATAATAGACCATCCCCAATTACCTAAAAAATTATGTAATTTTTGTAATAACCAGTATAAAGGTCTGGCAATGATAGTCAATATACCATAATCAACAGTATTACTTAAACCCGTTGCCAAGTTTTCCATTTTCTCTTGTAGTTTTGGACCTACAAATAATTTTTCGTTAAAACGTGCAGTTTTTCCCTGCTCTACTTTCACTTGTCGGGAACTACCTACAATGTAATGATTTTTATTTTTTAAAACTTTCGTATAGTATTGCTCAGCGTGTTCTTTATTAAAAACCCAAGCGGCCAAGAAATAATGTTGAATCATGGATATCCAACCTCCCGCAACCGTTTTTTGATAATCTGGATCGTTTTTTAATACTTCATTATCAATATCTTCAAAGCTAATTTTTTTATATCCATCTTCATCATAAGCAATCATAGCACCGGTGTAAGTATGTAATACTGATGCATTACTTTGTGCTTCAATACGTTGTAATTGTCGATAAATATACCCTTGCCAATTTTGAGCTGTATTGTTTTTTATTTCAAAAATAACATCAATATCATAACGTCCAGGATGGAAAATATAGCGTTTAATTACTTCAAATTGGCGATCTTCAGATTGCCATACAAAAGGGACTTCTAATGTATCATCTACGAGGGTGTAAAAGGGTTGTTTGGTGCTGTATAAGGCAGAATTAGGTTTAGGTGTCCATTGAGCATACTCATCACGTACCAACAAACCTGATTGGGCGATAAAAAATTGATTTTTTGAATCAGATAATAAACGCACTGCTTTCTCTGGATGTTCAAGTTCTACTGGATACGCTAATAAATCTATTATCTGAATATTGGCTCCATGCTTATCAATAAAGACTCTTAATACATCAGTATTAATTTCAACATATTGATTTTTTCTAATTTTTTCTTTTTCAATATCTGGTTGTATTTTTTCTATAGCAGGAATTTCTGGAGTATCACTGTTTTTCTTTTGCAAAGGAGTATTTTTAATATCAGTTTCAGCAGTAGGCGTTAAGGTGTGAGTGGTAGACGTATTAGTGTTATCTGCTACGACTGCAGGATGATATGCTTCTTGCCATTTTCCCCATAAAATACTTAATACAAAAAATAATGCAATTAATAAAAAAAGTCTTTGCATTTCCATAACTAAAATATCCAGTTCAAATTAATGATTTTGTAGCAAATAACAAGCGTATTAATTATACCGATATGTTATTCCAGTGTTGCAGTAATATTTTTTGAATAAAGGAATTATCCTGATTGACTGCACTTTTTTTTGCCATTACGACAATATCGATTGCTGGTAAGTGATGTTTATGCATCCTGTAACTTTCTCGTATTTGACGTTTTATCCGGTTACGCTGAACTGCATGTTTGGATACTTTTTTGGAAATAATTAAACCAATTCGAGAATGTATTTGATCACTCTCTGAAATAAATAATATAAAATATTTTCCGTGTAGTTTTTTTCCAGTATTGAATACTTGCCTGTATTCAAAGGGATTAAGTAAACGATATGATTTGGGGAAATTACTACAGCCCGTTAGCATTAGATGCGTTTACTCAAAAAAATATTTTAAAAATTATACCGCTAATTTTGCCCGCCCCTTGGCTCTACGAGAACTTAACACTTTTCGACCTGCTTTGGTGCTCATTCTGGCACGAAATCCATGAGTACGTTTACGCTTGATAACACTGGGTTGGAATGTTCTTTTCATAATAAAACCTGCTGTTACGTTTCAAATCTTAAACACGAAATGGGATGGAAAAGGCGCTCAGGATAACCAATAAAATTTAGCTTGTCAAGAAAAATACAAATTTCACCCCATTTTCGACTT
>JALWRI010000015.1 GCA_026994225.1 Gammaproteobacteria bacterium
TCTTTAGATAGCAAAGGAGATGTAAGCCCGGAAAATCCGGCAACGACCGTTGATGCGTCAAACGAAAACAGAGTAACTTAATCACCCGGCATGGGTGATTAAGTTACTCTTTTAGTAGGCTCGTTATGCCTGTAGGGGTGCGGCTCTTGAAGCCCACTCCTTTAGGGCGGGTAGTTCACCGAAGCTATATTAGATTATAAAATATAAAAGTGAATTATTCCTTATTTATTTCCGGCATATTTTTTGCTTTATTTCTATTATATAGATAGTGAAAAAATGAACATTTAGTAAAAAATATAACCAGTATGTTTGATACTCAAGGAGTTAACAATGTCGGAAGTAGCAATTTCAGGGTTATTACCATTAACCGACATGCAAACTAAGCCATTAGGTACTAATTCAAATACGACAGAAACGGGTTTTTCTGCAGTCTTTACGGGAATACAAGATAAACGTATGGCCGATACAAAGGTCTTAAATAATACGATAGAAAATCAGCAAGTAGCCTCAACATTACCTTTACCTATACTCAATGATCTGAAACAATACACAAAAGACTATTTATTATCTGTTTTACCGGTAGGAAATAGTGTTAAATCGGCACTCAATGAAGATACCCTGATTTTAGATGATGTAGATATAAATAGTATAGAAAATAATTCAACGCTCGATACATTGGGTATGTTAGGAGAATTTATCCAACAAGATGCAGAGACTAGCTCAATTACTTCGGTATTATCTAAAGATATTTCACAAATCGCCGATCAATCCGAGCAGGAAATAGCAGATTTAATGCAACAGCTTGGGCTTAATGACCAAGATATAGAAAAATTACAACAGTTATTATTAGATGATTTAAATAATGCTATTCCTGTCGTAGCATCCACAGATGCATTAACACCAACAACACAGGGAAGACAGCTAGCTTATAGAGCAGATAATAATGGCAAATTAAAACCTGAAAATATTATGAATACGGTTAATAGTAGTGGTGTAGATGTAAATATCAACAAGACACTCTTGCACACTAGAGAGACTGAGGAGCTGGATATAACGCAAGAGGGATATTTAACTGTATCAACAAAGTCAATAGAACAAGATAGCAAACAGGCATGGTTACGCAAATTATTGACAACAAAAGATGGCAATAATTTGCCATTAATGACAAAAGAAGGTAAAGCGATGATTGTCGGGGTTGCTCAGGCAGCACAAAATACCGATATAGCTCAGGAAGAACCCGTGCATAATACATTACTCAATACAACTAAATTAAATAATACGATGATGGGACAAGCAAGCCCTGGTTTTTTAGGGCAGCTTAATAATACCTTAGTTAAAGGAGGAAACAAGGATATAGGTAAAACATCTTTTTCTGAAAAGGGCTGGGATTTAGTTGAAAATAAGCTCTCTGATATAAATAAAGTATTAGAAACAAGAGAAGCTAGAGCGGTACAAACACCCCCAACAGTGCAAAATTCTCTTGAAGCAAAATTACAAATAGGACAGCATGTACAAACACCTGAATGGAGTGAACGTTTGGGAGAACGGATTGATTGGATGACTAAAAATCAAATGCAGCGAGCGGAGATTAAACTTAATCCAGAGGAATTAGGTCCTTTATCGCTTAAAGTAAATGTAAAGCATGAGCAGGTCAATATACAAATTCAGGCAAATCATGTGGTAACACGGGACATTTTAGAAAATGCCTTACCTAGACTAAGAGAAATGTTGGCAGAAAGTGGTTTTTTATCTGTTGATGTCAATGTATCTGAGCAATCTCAACAACAAGAAAAATCAGAACAAGCCTTTACGGCTCAAGATACAGAAGAAGAATTAGAGTTAGAGGAACAAACTGATACAATAAGGAGTACGGTTATTCCAGATTTAGTTAATTATTATGCGTAATTAAGAGTATTTTGGTTTGTTAAAATAGTATAGAGTTGATGATTAGTGATTGCTTTATACTGACCTTTGTTTTACTCTTGCGAGATAAAAATAATATCGATTACAGTCAAGGAGGAATTATGCAAAATATTGAATCTTCATTACAAGTGAAAATAAATGTTGATTTATTTGTTGCTATTGCTTCTGTGTCTGCCGAGTTAGCTTCTGTTACCACGATTTCCAGACAAATTTCATTAAGTGCTAAAAATGCCAAGGCCATTGCTGCACGAGCAGGCAATAAGGCATTGGGATTTCGTCCAATCACTGATTTTATTGATGAAGTAGCAGTTAATATTGCAAAGTTGGTATCTGGTGTAGATCATGAAACCGTTAAATTATCTCGTTTGGCAATAGCTAATTTTTATGTGGAAGATGCAGCCGCAAAAGTCAATACTACATTAAATAAATTAAATCGTTTACAAGAAACCGATACAGATAATGAAGAATTAATACAGTTTTTAGATAAGAGTATTGATTTACAAGAAACCGTACAGATGCAATATCGGCGACAGATGAATGAATTATTATCATTATTGGAAGAAACCAATACACAATTACAATCAGCAGAAATGATTTGTACTACTTCTCGGACAGAAGCAACCCGTGCAGGGGAATTTCAATCAAGTTTGGAAGTGGTTGCTGACGAAGTAGCACATTCTGTTGAAAAGGTAAAAAAGATATTACGTGCGAGCCGATTATGTGTTATTGAAGCATCAGACAGGATGCGTATGAATGGTGGAATACGTTATACTTTAGGAACTACAGAATAATTGAATTAGGATATATAATTTCGATGAAAGTAACAAGTCTTTATAATAATGAAACATACGAATGGTTAGTGATGGCAAGAGATCCAGAAAAGCCTGATAAAATCATTGACACTAACCAATATTTAATTAAAGAAAAAAATCGAGCGTTGTTGCTCGATCCAGGTGGTATTGAAATTTTTTCCTCAGTCCTTGCTGCAACATTGACACAAACTAAGCTAGAGCATATTACAGATATATTTGGTTCACACCAGGATCCGGATATTGTTTCATCATTGGGATTATGGAATGAAGTGTTACCTAAGCTAACCTTACATGCACCGTGGTTGTGGGAAGGATTTTTACGTCATTTTAATTGTAGTAAATTAGAATATAATCCTATTCCAGATGAAGGGAAAATAATTACCTTGGATAATAGTGAATTTCACGCTATTCCTGCACATTATTTACATGCATCAGGAAATTTTCATATTTACGATCCCCAAGCGAAAATTTTAATGAGTGGTGATGTAGGTGCAGCATTAGAAGCACCCGGAGCCCCCATATTTGTAGAGAATTTTGATGAGCATGTTGAAAAAATGCGTTTTTTCCATCAACGTTGGATGCCATCTAATGATGCAAAACAAGATTGGATACGCCGAGTACGAGGCTTGAATATTGAAATTATGGCTCCTCAGCATGGACGTTTATTTAGAGGTGATGATGTGGGGCGTTTTCTGAATTGGTTTGAACGCTTAGATGTAGGAATTGCACTAGGACGTTCTGGCATGATCTAAACATTTTATCCAACTATCTCCTCACTAAAGAAATATAACTTGTTTTTATGGGTGTATGCCCTTAACTTAGAGAGAAATGTCATAATAAACTAATGTGTGGAAGTATGGATATTCAAAAAATTATTACTACTAAATTGAAACAAACCTTTTCTCCTAGTTTCATTGAAGTGATAGATGAAAGTAATAATCATAATGTGCCTAAAGGATCGCAATCTCATTTTAGGGTAACTCTAGTTACCGATGCCTTTACTGGAAAACCATTAATACAACGGCATCGTTGGGTTAATACGCTGCTTAAAACAGAACTGGCAGAAAGTATTCATGCTTTAACATTACATACTTTTACATCGGATGAGTGGATGCACAAGGGGGAAAAAGTAAAAACCTCACCACCTTGTCAAGGTGGTGGAAAATAACTCGATGATATTCAAAATAGATATAGGAAAAGAAGATGGCAACAGTTGAATTAACAAAAGATAATTTTGAAAAAGTATTCACAGAAAGTGAGATATTAATTATGGACTTTTGGGCTCCTTGGTGTGGTCCTTGTAAAATGTTTGCTCCTATTTTTGAAGCATCTTCTGAAAAATACCCCGATATAGTATTTACTAAAATCAATACCGAAGTAGAACAAGAATTAGCAGCGCAATTTGGTATCCGTTCCATTCCTACTTTAATTATTTTTAGAGAACAAATTGGTATTTTTTCTCAACCGGGTGCATTACAAGCCTCACAGTTTGAAGAGTTATTGGGTAAAGTGATGGAATTAGATATGGATCAAGTACGTAAAGAAATGGCAGAGCAAGATACTGATAGCCAAAACGCATAGGCTATCACAAAGGGAGCCGTCAACGAGTTAAGCCTTTGCTATATAAGCCAAAATATTGTTATTGTAAAGGCATATCCTGCTTGCTATTTTTGGTAAAACTAAACCCATCCTGCAAAAGGTTGTATTGTTACCCATTCTCCTTCGCTTACATTTCCTTGCTCGGTAGGTAAAATAATAAAGCAATTTGCTTTACTCATAGAACTGAGTATGTGTGATCCTTGATGACCGGTACTTTGAACACATAATTCATTGTCATGGTTATAGCTTAAAATACCACGTTGATAATCGGTACGTCCGGGATGTTTTTTCAATGTGCCTTGTAATTTTGCTTGATAATGGAAGGGGGTGGTCGTGGTTTGCCCCATTAGTTTTAATAAGGCAGGTTGTACAAATTGATAAAAAGTTGCCATAACCGATACTGGATTTCCAGGTAAACCAAAAAAAGGCGTAGTATTTAATAAGCCAAAAGCGAGTGGTTTACCCGGCTTCATGGCAATTTTCCAAAAATTAATGTGTCCCATTTTTTCTAATAACGGTTTGATATAATCGGCATCGCCTACAGAAACACCACCACTACTAATGATAGCATCTGCATGTTGACTTGCCTGGATAAATGCTGCTTCTATGGCATCAGGATGATCGGCTATAATCCCCATATCAATAATTTCTATATCTAAGCGTGTTAACATGGCATATAAGGAATAGCGATTACTATCGTAAATTTGTCCTTCTTCTAATTGCTCACCTAAAGAACGTAATTCATCACCAGTTGAAAAAAAAGCCACCCGCAAACGTCGTTTTACTTTTATTTCAGCAATCCCTAACGTAGCAAGCAAGGCAATATCTGCGGGGCTTATTTTTCTGCCCGCAGAGAATACCACACTCCCTACTTGAAATTCTTCTCCCTGATGACGAATATGCTGTCCTTGATGTTGTTTAGAGGGATCAGTAATGGTAATTTGTTTGCTATCGGTATTATTATCCAATGTTGTAGTATCTTCTTGCATAATGACCGTATCAGCTCCATCAGGGAGTTTTGCACCGGTCATAATACGAATAGCCGTGCCTGGAGAGAGAGATTGTTTTGCAGGATGTCCAGCATAAGCTGTATCAATAACCTCTAGTGCCAGGTGATGGGGTAAATCTGTACTATTGATAGCATAACCATCCATTGCTGAATTAGTATATGGAGGGATAGCAAGTGGGGAGGCTATATCTTCAGCTAATATTTTATCTAGTGCATCACGAATAGCGACTTGGTGAAAGCCATCAATCGTTTGCATTGTTTGCATAATAGTTTGTTGTGCTTGGGTAACGCTAATAAAGTAAGAATTAGTATTCATATCATTGATATCTTATGGTTGTATAATATGGGTAAGGATAAACTGAAAAATGGCTTCAATATCATTTAAATCAAGCATTGCTACAGCAGCGGGCCTGGATGCCGTCAGCTGCCGATCACTGGCAATGGCTATAATATTGGGGTCATCAGGATATAACAAGGGATGTTGTAATACTGGACGATGTAATTCCATTTTGCGTAGCTGAGGATGATGCCGAAAGCCCTCAATAAAAATGGCATCCAGATCAGGTTGTAATTGCGCTAATAAGGTATCTAATTGCTGTGCTTCTGAATGGCATGGAGGTTGTTGTGCAACAAGAAAACTGCGTTGTTCTGAGGCAAGTAACATTTGTTGTATGCCTGTTTGTTGTAAACGGTAACTATCCTTGCCTGGCGTGTCTATATTAATACTATGATGGCTTTGTTTAATCACAGCGACAGTGTAATGATGTTGCACCAGTAATGGCAGTAATTGGGTTAATAGGGTTGTTTTTCCTGTGCCACTAAAAGCGGCAAAACCTAATAAGGGGGTTTGTTTATAATGAGTCAGCATAGGCATTATTATCTTATGAAGAAGAATAAGCACGTATTGTATCGAAAGTATTAAAATTGGCAAAATACTCAGGATGATTGTGGGCATCTAAATAACCAGGGTGTAGTGATTGCACCCACGGTAATACTTGTTGCTGGCCATTTTCTAAATATGCTCGTAAACCAGGGAGTAGAGAGCGTGCTAAAAGTAAAAATAAGGGCTGTACCCGTTCACCATCATGTACGCAGGCGATTTGACAAGCATTCTTTTGCACTATTTGTAGCAAATCAATGCCTAAGGTAGCAGGAATATGTGGGGCATCACAGGGTACAGTAAGTAAATAAGGGGTTGGAATATGAGGCAAGACACTATAAATGCCAGCTAAAGGGCCACCATAATGGTAGTTGGGATCATCTTTGATAACGGGACAATGATAATTTTTATACTGCTCAATATGACGGTTTGCGCTAATATATATAGTAGCAATGTTTTTTCTTAATGTAGATAAGACATGCTCTATTAATGGACGGTTTTGGTAAATAACTAACCCCTTATCTTGATATTGCATACGGCGACCTTTGCCTCCAGCAAGAATAACAGCACTAATAGTATCTAATGACATAAAATATTGAGCCTATAGTGGAAATATTTAGTAGTGTAAACGGTAAAGTGATAAATGATATGAATAATACCAAAAAGATGCAACGTGATGATGTAAAAATATTAACTAAAGAAGTAGCCTATGATGGTTATTTAAAAGTATATAAATACCATTTGCAACATCGTTTATATAATGGTGGAGAAAGTCATGTTATAAAGAGAGAATGTTTGGAGCGAGGCCATGCTGTAGCGGTATTGCCCTATGATCCCATACAAGACAAAGTGATTTTGATCGAACAATTTCGGATTGGTGCTTGGGCGCAAGGAACAGAACCCTGGTTACTAGAAATTATAGCAGGAATGGTAGAAGAAGGTGAAACGCCAGAGCAAGTTGCTATTCGAGAAGCACAAGAAGAAGCAAATTGCCGGTTTTTATTACCGTTGGAAAAAATTAGCCATTATTTAATGAGTGCAGGAGGAAGTTCTGAAGCGACGACGATTTATTGTGGTTGTGTTCAAGCAAAAGGGATGGGTGGTGTGTATGGTTTAGCCCAAGAGGGAGAAGATATTTGTGTGAGTAGCGTATCATTAGAGCAAGCTAAAACACTATTAGAGAGTGAAAAAATCAGTGCATCGAGTGCTATTATTGCTTTACAATGGTTATTACTACATCATGATACAATCCGTACACGTTGGCGTAAGCTATTGCAAAGTGATTGTAACTAATTTTGGGAGGTACATCATGCAAGTGTTAGCAAATGGTATTACCGGTATACAACGGGGGTTAGCAACGACTCGTAGTGCAGCCACTGAGATTGCACAAACACCCATACAAGAAAAGTCAGTAGATGCAAGCGCATTAACCGATCTAAAGCAAGGTACTACACAAGTGCAAGCAAATGCAAAATCTATTACTGCTGCGGATGCGACTATCGGTTCTTTACTAGATATTATGGCTTAGGTATGGGTTAATTTCGTGTATTCAGGTTTAGAGCAACAAGATCAAAACCAGCTTGTTGAGCAATATTTACCTTTAGTGCGGCGTATTGCCTGGCATTTGGTGGCACGTTTGCCCCCAGAGATTAATATTGATGATTTAATTCAAGCAGGTTTATTGGGTTTACTCGATGCAATACGGCAATATGATGCCAGTTTGGGAGCAAAATTTGAGACCTATGCAACGATTCGGGTCAGAGGGGCTATTTTAGATGAAGTACGGCGTAATGATTGGGTACCTAAATCAGTACACAAGAAAGCCCGTGATGTAGCCAGTGTGATGCAGGAAATAATGCGAGAAACTGGAAGAGATCCACAAGATAATGAAATAGCAGAACGATTACAGATCAGTTTGACTGAGTATTACCATATTTTACAAGATGCCAGTAATCGACGCATTCTAAATTTTGAAGAGCTGGCATATAAAGATGAGGATAATACCGATATAGATAGTTCTGCATATTTAGAAGACAAAAATGCAACGGTTGTAAAGCAATTAATTTCAGAAGAATTAAAACGTAATCTGGCAAGTGCAATTAAACAATTACCAGAGAGAGAAAAACTGACCGTGTCATTATATTATGATGCAGAACTGAATTTGAAAGAGATTGGAGCAGTATTAAATGTCAGTGAATCACGGGTTAGTCAGATTTTATCCCAGGCACAGTTACGTTTAAAAGCACGTTTACAACAAGATAATAAAAAATATGATACGAGCAGGCAGATATAATAAGTGAACTACCCGCTCCTAAAGGAGCGGGCTTCAAGAGCCGCACCCCTACAGGCATAACAAGCCTACTAAAAGAGTAACTTAATCACCCATGCCGGGTGATTAAGTTACTCTGTTTTCGTTTGACGCATCAACGGTCGTTGCCGGATTTTCCGGGCTTACATCTCCTTTGCTATCTAAAGACGGTCGTTCCACCGCCTGTACCGCTTTTTTTTCCCATTGAGGAACGCTTTAGAGCGTAAATATTCGAAGGTTCTTTGTTTTATTACTTTTGAGGCATTATTATCGGCATTGTCTATATGCCCGCATTTTAAACATAAGAAC
>JALWRI010000016.1 GCA_026994225.1 Gammaproteobacteria bacterium
TCCTTTATCTGCTTCAATTTTTAAAAAGTAAACACCCTTTGTTAAATGATCTATATGAATTGTATTGTTTTGTAATTTACCTGTTTTGACCACCTTACCGGTTACATCCATAATTGTAAAACTAATTATTGATGCATAATCGTGATTAATCGTAATTTGAGAGTTTGCAGGGTTGGGATAAACAGATATAGCGTTAAAACTTGTTTCGTTAATTCCAACATTTACAGTATTCCATTTTGTTACAAAACCATTATCACTGCTACCTAGTGAAGACACATTTTGAGGTGCAGCTCCTGAAGGAGTAAAACTAACCGTGCCGTTAAAGAATCCAGCAAAATATAAGTTGTCGTTTTGATCAATATGTATAGCATTTCCTTTATCTGTAGTAGTTGACCCGTAAGATTCTCCCCATACATAATTGCCTGCACTATCGAGTTTGGATACAAACACATCAAAGTCACCGGCAGTTTGATGAATAGCTTGTGCACTTGAAGGATCCATATCAAAATCTGTACCCGTAAATGCGCCAATGCTTAGTACATTACCCTCACTATCACTTATTAGTTCATTTACTAAGTTATTACTAGTGCCATAGAAAGATTTTGCCCAAGAAAAATTCATTGCTGTATCCATTTTTATAATATATCCGTTATATGCTGCACCTCCCGGGGTATGCATATCTACACCAGATGTAGGGTCTAAATCCGCACTTTGCCTGAAAAGTCCACCTATAAAAATATTTCCCATTCCATCATATTCAACGTCATATGCTCTGCACAAATCGCTTGTATTTCCAAAGCCAAAGGCAGCAATAAAATTACCTGCTGTATCTAATTTTTGAATGTACGAATTTTCTTGCCCGCTAGAACCTGCACCTATGTTGTATGTATTTAACGGATGAGGGTCAAAATCTTGGGTAAAAGCAAAATGGCCTGCTATATATAAATTACCGGCATTGTCCGTAGTAAGGTCATTGATCGTACTATTTCCTGTGCCTTTTGCTGTAATTTTTGCCCATAAGGGAACACCGGCAGTATCCATTTTAGTTACAAATGCAACGTTACCATTAACACCTTGTAGTATATCATTACCAAAAATGATATTATCATAATAGAACCCTCCCATATAAATGTTATTATCTTCTATATGAAGAGCGTTAAATGAACCAATACTAAATCCTGCTGTAACATTAGGAAAGGTATAAATCCAAACACTATTACCTGCATTGGTAATTTTAGCGATAAATCCGGTATAGGATGAAGTTGATATTCCGGCTTTACCTACTACATAAACATTATTATCTGCGTCTAATTCAATATCATAGACGTAGTCATTATATCCATCTCCACTTGAGTAAGACCATAGTACAGTACCGGAAGCATCTAATTTGGCAACAAATACATCTAAACCTCCTTGTGAGGTTAAAGTTGTATTTCCTACATTAACTACATTGTTAAAAGTTCCGGCAATATAAGTATAACCGGATGCATCTGTTGTAATAGTTTCTATTCTAGCTCCGTTTCCGGAAGAAGAGGAAGAACCAACAATTTCAGAGTATGCCCAGTTGTAATCTTGTGCATTGCTCACACTTGACATAAGCACAATACCGGCAAATAAATTAAGTATTCTTTTTTTCATAATATTTATTTTTAATTGTTTACAATGTAAATCAATGCATTAAATTTCATAATACACTTGCTCAATTTCTGAACTGCTGTTTTGAATTGCTAAAATGTTGTTTTGAGTTGCTAAAGAAAAAATTAGAAAAGCGGTAAAATCACTTCAACAAGTGTTCCTGCACTTTGATTAAACGAGTCAACTAAATCAGTATAAATTATTACGATTTTTTCAGGTTGCCCTTGGTTAATTAAGTCAATACGTTTTTGTTGTGCAGAGGTAGCAAATGATTTATGAGAACGTTTTCGCATTTTATTAATTTCACTTGATTGTTGCCTGCCAATACCATTATCTTTAATACTGATAACAAGATTTTGATGTTGTTTTTTGAAATGTATTTGCAATTTTCGTTCGCCTTTTTTGTGCAACAGTCCGTGCTTAATAGCATTTTCAACAAAAGGTTGAATTAACATTACCGGAATAGTAGTGTTGGATAAGTCTATACTTTCATCAACCACTAT
>JALWRI010000017.1 GCA_026994225.1 Gammaproteobacteria bacterium
GGCGAGAAGGGCTGGGATAAAGAGAAGTGTCGCTTCCATCATATTTCAACCGATGAAGTGTACGGTACACTTACAAAAGGTGATCCTGCTTTCAGTGAAACCACACCTTATGCACCCAATTCCCCATATTCTGCATCCAAAGCAGGCTCTGATCATTTGGTTCGTGCATACTTTCATACTTACAATATGCCAGTGACTACCACCAATTGCTCGAACAATTATGGTTCTTATCAGCACAGTGAAAAGTTTATCCCTACAGTGATTCGTAAATGTTTGGCTCAAGAGTTCATTCCTGTGTATGGCGATGGTAGTAACATCCGTGACTGGTTGTATGTACGTGACCATTGCACTGGCATTGATGCAGTGGTTCGCCGAGGGGAACTGGGTGAAGTGTATAATATTGGTGGTATCAATGAGTGGAATAACCTCGATATTTGTAAACTGATTTGTCAGCTCATGGATGAGCATAAACCAGAGAACGCACCACATGAGAAGCTAATTACCTTTGTGCAAGATAGGGCAGGTCATGATTGGCGTTATGCGATTGATGCAACGAAAATGAATGATAAGTTAGAGTGGCAACCTGATGAAACGTTTGAAACTGGGATTAGGAAAACAGTTAGTTGGTACCTTTCAAGTATGTTGGGTAAATGTTATCTATAATATATTAAACATGCGGTTTATTGAGCTGCAACTGTATTATGAAGGATTGATATAACGCAAAAACGCAAAACTATTTTTGTTTTTTGTATACGAGGCGTTTCACTGATGAATTTTATATTTGTTTGGTAGTTGTGATTGAACAGAATGTAAAAGGCTGAAGGCATTGCCAAGTACTGCTTATATTTTGGGTAATAAAATAGGGGGGAGGTGCTTTATGAAGCAAATTATGGACTTAGCTATACAATTTCTTTCCCTTACCTCCAAGAAGAGATATACGGTATTTTTTTTGTCAGAAGCTACTCTGGTTGCTGTTAAAACAATAGTTTTTCATGCTAAGCATGCAGTTGAACGTCAGTTTAAAACAATGTCCTTTTTGTATGGAACTACCCACGCTGTGTATGAGTTATTGGATTCATTAAAGGTTAATAAGCGACCTGTGCCAAGAAACGAAGAGCAGTTAGGGTATTTGACATCGAATACAGTGTTATGTCGATATAAATCTGGTTTAAGTGAGCCTGCCCCACATTGAGCACATCAAGGTATAAATATTTAGACTCTCTAAGGGGAATAGCGGCTTTGTTGGTTGTAAATAATCATTTTGCGGCAGCCTTTTATCCATATATTATTTTTGGTGGTGATGGATATATTCAGAAATATGATTGGGAAGGGCTATTTCTTTTTCCACCACTTGGGCTTTTGGTTGCTGGACATTTTGCTGTGTGTGTATTTTTTATGCTTAGTGGTTATGTGCTTAGTTATCGTTTTGTCGGATTAACGTTTAAGGTGAATGAGTTTGCTTTTGCGATTATAAAAAGGCCGATTCGCTTAGGTGGTATGGTTATTGCGACGATGATGATTAGTTCATTGCTTTGGTATTTTGGTTTTTATTATAATATACCTGCTTCCAAAGTTGCCGAGTCACAAGCGTGGTTTGGTAAGTTTTGGTTGGGTGATTTTAACTGGTCAGCTTTATTTTTCGACCTTGTTTTTTCACCTTTTAGTCAGGGGCCTATTTATAATATGCCATTGTGGACCATAAAAATGGAACTATATGGCTCTTTTATGATATTTCTTTTTTTATTGCTTTTTAGTGCGTTTAAATATCGTTATATCGTTTGCTTGTTAGTCATAGTGTTGCTTTGGGGAACATCGTATGTAGCTTTTTTTTTAGGGCTCCTATTAGCGGATATAAATAAAAAATATCCTGCGTTGCTTGCTTCACTTGGAAAAAAAGGTGTCTTGTGTCTGTTTGTAATATTTATATTCATATCTTCTTATCCTTACAATATAAGTGATGACTACTTGCAAGGGACAATTTATGGTTCTTTTGATTCACAAGACTATGCCTACCATTACGCCATGGTTTCTGCCATTATTCTATTTGTTATTGTTTTATCGCAAAAAAGGATACAGTCTTTCTTAGAGTGTAATTCATTTCTATACTTAGGAAAAATATC
>JALWRI010000018.1:0-279 GCA_026994225.1 Gammaproteobacteria bacterium
CACACACCTCTATAGCAACTTTCCTACAAGAATTTAAAAAAGGGGTCAAGTCATTTGACTTGCAATACTTTTAATTAAACCATCAATTTTCTTTGCAAATTTTTTATCATCCCTCTTCATTTTTCTAACCATATGTGTGTTATAACTAACTTTATCCGTGAATTGATCGATGGCATGATAGTTAAATATGAAGTTCGCAGACTTTCTCAAAGAGCTAGCGGCTAAATGATAAAAATCAAAGTGTCTGTCCCCTTTGATTGCCCTTTGATTGGACACAAA
>JALWRI010000018.1:289-2107 GCA_026994225.1 Gammaproteobacteria bacterium
AAACCTTAATGTTTTTATTTAAGCTATTAGTATAATAAAACGCTATTAATCCACCGACAACTCCTAAGAAAACAAACATGTTTTGGTAAGGAATTGAAAATAATACCTCATAAAATTTTCTAATCAAAATAGCCCATAATACCCCTAATGTAAGGCATATGATAAATTGTATAATCTTATTAAAATGAAGAAATAAAAGTTGTATAATAGTATATGAAATAAAGGATACAACGATAAAATTAGCTCCTGCCCAACATGCCAATAATATATATACAATCAATGATTTAAATATATATATGAGTGTAACATTGTTTTTTAATTCAGTAGCATTATAAAAGTTAATCGAACTATATAATATTAAAAAAACAAGCATTAAAATTGCAGACGTTTTTAAAGATATATCTAATATTTCTTTAGGGTTGTAGTTATTAACATTCATCTAAAATTACTTGCAATTATATTATCAACTGCACTCCATAATACATCTGCACCAAGCACATTAAGTGTTGCAAATCTTCCTTTACCTACTCCATCAGAAATAACAGAAATATTTCCACCATTGTCTTTCACTACCCTATCCACCGTACCTTCGTGTAAAAGATGTTGTCCTTCTAAAGTAATATTAATTATTGTGAATATATCAGGGAAATACCTGTGATAAACAGCACCTACAGGCCATGCCCAAGACTCTGAATAATCATAAACAGGTATCCCTCCTCTTGACCCTGGAGCTGGATAAAGTCTTAATACTTCAAATACTTCTTTAACAGTGCATCCAGTATTGATATTAGAATTACATATAATGTTTTCTACATAATATTCATGTTCTCTTTTATCAAAATAAGATACAATTGCAACACTGTAACCAGTTCTAACTGCTGCAGATAATGTCCCTGTTAACAACCCAATTAAAGTAACATTCCCACTAGGATCAGTATTATTAATCGGATCAGCATGAGCGTAGAGATATTTATGAAGTGATATAGGATCAAACTGTCTCCCAGCAAAACTATCCATCTGCGTAAACCTACCATTCCCCGGATTATAAAACCTAGCTCTCAGATAATAAAACCCAACATTATTATCATATTGTTCACCAGTAAATAGATAATTATTAGGCACAGTTCCAAGTTGATAATCCACTTCACCAAAGGCTTGATAACCATAAGCATTCTGAACTGTACCTGATGCATCAGTCAAAATCCTTGTTGAGCCTAATCCATCATAGCCGAAGGTGTGAGTCACGCCTGCTTGGGTTTGTTTGATTAAATCATCGCCATATACATAGGTGATTTGTGGGTTTTGGCTTGCATCTTGTTCTTCTAGCACTTGAGCGTAGGCTCGATTTTGGTCAACCAGATAATTGGTGGTGATGCCATCGACGGTTTGGCTTTGTCTAATTCCACTTGCATCATAGGTGTTGCTTATGGTGCTTGTTGGCGTTATGGCTTGCACCATTCGGTTGTCTTTGTTATAGCTGTAGCTTGTGTTTAGTACGCCGTCTATTGATTTTGTCAGCGTATTGCCGTTGTTATCATAGGCGTAAGTGGTGACTACGCCATTTTGGGTTTCGGATAATAATTGGTCATTGTTATTGTAAACATAGGTGGTGATGATGCCGTCTTTTTGTTGTTGCAGGCGATTGCCTACGGCATCATAAGACCATTGACTTGTGTGGTTGCCGTTGAGTGAATCGGTGATGGTTTCGGTGAGTAAACGGTATAAGTCATCATAAGTATAATCAACGATTCGTCCTGTGGCTTCTTCGATTCTTGTGCGGTTACCATTGGCTGCGAGGGTGTATTGATAACTGGCTAT
>JALWRI010000019.1:0-585 GCA_026994225.1 Gammaproteobacteria bacterium
TCTCGTGTTGCAATGTCTGAATAATCGACTTCTGCTGGTTTTATTCTGTTCGTAAACGCTGTTGCTCTGCACGTGCTTGTTCCAATGACTTCCTTGTTTCAAGGTATTTACCATAGGTATTACTATTATAATGTGCAGAATATTTATCAATTTGTTGCTGAGCCTGTTTGTATTTAGCTTGTAAAGTTAAATACTGCTCTCTCGCGTCAATTAAGTTACGATGATCACTGACATTTTGGTTTTTACTATCCTCTAGCTGTATTTTCATTAACATTCCCTTGATCCACCAACCAATAGCAATACCACTGATAACGGCTGTCAATAAAAATACTGTAATTTGTAGTGCTAAATAATGCATATTATCCCTCTCTAATGACAGTCACTTCTATCCATTGGTTTCGACTGCTGCCTTTCTCTTTGTCAATGGGACGTGATGAACCATAACCATTTGCTCGTAAGCGTGATTTTTTAATCCCATGTTCTACTAAATAATTTCTAACCAGCAAAGCTCTATCTAAACTTACTTGAATATTTTCATCTTCATTAATAGAATGATCTGCATGCCCCGAAAGCTCAATGTAAAGA
>JALWRI010000019.1:595-2102 GCA_026994225.1 Gammaproteobacteria bacterium
ATCTAAACTAGCTGCGGACTGAATTTCAGTATTATCTTTATTAAACTGAATATCAGAGAGGTCTATTTTTTCAATTTCATAAGTTTTTTCTGGCTGGTACAAACCTTCTTTAAAGTTCAGTATTCTCAATGTATTTCGTATACTGACAACATCACCAAATGTTTCTCGAATAGGAAGTAATGTAAGACGCATCGCTGCCTCACTATCAACATCCCCACCTATTGTTAGCACCCCTTTATTTAGGGTTAATTCAGCACCCCCATAAACATAGGAAAATGCTTCAAGTACATGTAGATATTTATTAATCCACCGAGGTCTTTCGGCGGTTGTATCAACACGTAATAAGCTATGTATTTCTTCGCCAATAACCTCTTGCGTACTCTCTATTAAATTTTGTTTAGTTAACTCTGAATCAACCTGCCCAACAAGAATCCATTCACCTGCATCATGCCTTAAGGTAAATCGACCTTGTAACTCAACAGGTTTTTCAACTTTCTTGATAACATCATCATTCTTAACTGGTTTAGCTGTATCTATCGGAGATATACGTAAGTCTCCAGAAACAGACCGCACACCTTCGACGCTATTTACAATACCCATGACTTTTTCTTTATCTTCTTCTGAAGCAACGACCCCTTCTACATGAGCATCTCGACCATCAAAGGTAACCTTACCCCTCAGTAAGCCACTTACGATTAATAAGCGGTTTGCACGTTGTGTTAAGTCAGCTTCAATTTCACTTTTTTTAAAAAAGATAGTAATAGTCGTTAGTGTTGCAACCAAAGATATTATTAGTATTAATAGCAGTAAATAAGATGAATGTTTCTGCTGAGTCACATCAGCCATTACTTCCTCCATGGATTATCAGCAAGCCGTATCAAAGAATATAGACCATTTATTATGCATACAATAATAATGTTTTGATTTTACTAGAACATCTATTATTAAAAATAACGGTTATATCTACACTATACGTACGACTCATCAGAGCTCGTTGGTATCGTCCTTTATACCTAAATCACCCAAAGTTTGAAGTCAGTCAATAAACAAATATATCTGCATTCATCTACGATTCTTCCAAGTACACTGAAACTCTGAATACAAATACACAATAAACAGAATTTAGTAGCAGAACCATTGGTGTTAGGACTATCGGGTGGATAAAAGTGATTTTATGTACTAGATGAGTAGAACACTCGATAATTGGCTAACTTTATTTATGAACATAAGCTTAATGAATAAAGTAAGATCTAGGTAGCAGTGTGAAACCTTTACGAAAAAGGTCTAACGAATAAAAATATTGAATTAGGGTGCAACAACACCTCGACTAATAGAGGAATCCTAGGAAAAAACAACAGAGAAATAGCTTATAATTCACTCTTTTTCCTTTTTATTACCTCTCCCCAAATATTAGCATTTTCTGTTTTAACTGTAGTTTTTCTAGGTGTAACTTTTTTACTCGCAGGTGGATTTTTTGGTGATAAGTCCTTTTTTATCGGTTTAGATG
>JALWRI010000020.1 GCA_026994225.1 Gammaproteobacteria bacterium
AAAAGACAATATAGAATATGCTGTATCCGCTATTCCGCTTGGTGGTTATGTCAGAATGTTAGATGAGCGAGAAGGCAAAGTCGCTAAAGATGAGAAGCATCTAGCCTTTAATAATCAGCCTGTGTGGAAGCGAATAGCCATTGTTGTAGCAGGGCCTTTATCCAATTTTTTATTAGCTATTATTTTATATAGCCTTGTTGCTTTAATTGGCATTCACGCAATGAAGCCCTATGTTGGGAAAATCACCGAAAACTCACCAGCTGCAATAGCGGGCATGACTTCAGGCGGGCAAATAACACGCATTAATAATATTAAAATAGATTCTTGGACGGAAGCTCGCATGACCTTCCTAAGCTCTTATTTAGAAAATAATAAGCAGTTAGAAATTAGTGTATTAAAAGATAATGAAGAAAAAGCCTATACATTAGATTTATCAAAAACACCGATATTAAAAGATACTGAAGACTTTTTAGAACAAGCAGGTATTGATTCATGGCGACCTAAGCAGACGGTTAGTATTTACAATGTATTGCCTAACTCTCCCGCAGAATCAGTAGGTTTGCAAAAAGGTGATATTTTATTAGAAATTGATAATCAGCCGATTGATGATTCAAAAACGCTTGTAAATTATATTCGTTCACATGCTTTACAGAAAATTGCGTTGAAAATTGAGCGTGATGGCTCAACGCTAGATTTGGCGATTAATTTGGCTGAAAAAATAGAGAAGGGTAAAAAATATGGCAGCTTAGGGGCGGCATTATCGTCTAAAATCGCGGATGATCTTAGTGCAGATGATCAAGAGAAATTAGATCATGCTGTATTTTTACAAAAAGTAGGTGTGGCTAAGGCATTTACAACTGGGCTTAAAAAAACATGGCAAATGTCAGTTGTGACCTTAAAAGTTATGGGTCGCTTAATTATTGGCGAAGCTTCACTTAAAAATATTTCAGGTCCCGTTACGATTGCTGAATTTGCAGGAAAAACCGCAATGGTAGGAATTGCTGCCTATCTCAGCTTTTTAGCAATAATTAGCGTAAGTTTAGGGGTATTAAATCTTTTACCCATTCCTATGTTGGATGGCGGACATCTTTTGTACTACATTATAGAGCTATTTACAGGAAAGCCAGTTTCTGAACAAGTTGAAGCGTTAGGTTTTCGTATTGGCATTGCTTTAGTGGGCAGTATGATGATGTTAGCCTTATACAATGATATTACACGGTTAATGACATAATTATGGAAAAACAAATAATGAACACTCCGATTACTAAGAGCTTGTTAGTAGGTAGTTTACTGGCATTATCACAAACATCTTGGGCTGCAAGCTTTATTGTAAAGGATATTGAAGTCAATGGGCTTGAACGTGTAGCGGCAGGAACAGTACTCAATTATATTCCCGCCACTGTAGGCGAAGCCTTTGATGATGCAAACTCTCCTGAGGTTATCCGTAGTCTATACCAGACTGGCTTGTTTGAGGATGTCAACCTATCACGCCGAGGTAATATCTTAGTTGTTAATGTTGCAGAACGTCCAGCTATTGGTGAAATCCACATCAGCGGTAATAAAGCCTTTAAAACCAAACAGCTTTTGGACATTCTACGCAAAGCGGATATTGCTAAAGGTCGAACACTCGATAAATCTGCTGTCATTCGTTTAGAGCGTAGCTTAAAAGAGCAATATTTAGCACAAGGCAAATATGGTGTTGAAATTAATACAACATTAGAAGCGTTGCCTAGAAATCGTCGCTCTCTTAATATCAAAATCAACGAAGGCAAAACATCAAAAATCAGACAAGTAAAAATTATTGGTAATCATGCTTTTCCTGAAAAGAAATTATTGAATTTACTTGATTCTGGTGAGAAAAAATCATGGGCAATTTTAAGTAAACGTAATCAATACGAAAAAAGTAAATTAGTCGGTGATATAGATAAATTAACATCATTCTATCGAGATAGAGGTTATTTGAATTTTGAAGTTGTATCGGTTCAAACTTCATTAACACCTGATAAAAAATCAACGTATATCACTTTAAATATTAAAGAAGGCGATAAATATAAAATTTCTTCTGTCAATATTGTTGGTGATGTTGGTTTATCCAAGAA
>JALWRI010000021.1 GCA_026994225.1 Gammaproteobacteria bacterium
GCATAATACAATCTATCTATTCCTCTTAATAAAGTAGTACAAATTCCTATCCTTAAAAGTGGGAAGAAATATTGGTGTTGAGCAGGTGTAGATATTCATTTTCAGTTAAAATTTGTACCCCTTTTTGTTGCGCATTTTGGATTTTTTTTTGTCCTACTTTTGCTCCAATAATGAGATAATCTGTTTTAGATGAAACAGATGATACGACTTTTGCACCTAACTCCTTAGCCTGTTTTTTCATAAAATCCCGGTTTCCTTGCTGCATAGTACCAGTAAAACAGAGTATTTTACCTATAAGAAAACGAGCTTCAGAGTTTTCATTGAGTAATGGAGTGGGAATGAGGTTAAATTTTAGTTGGTAAAGGCTCATAAACTCGCTTTTAATATTTTGTAATCCTGATAAAACGGTTTCAGCCGTCAGTTGTGCAAAGCCTTCTATGGTAATAATTTGTTCTTTAGTTAAGGAAAAAATATCGCTAAGAGGGTAATATTGTAATAAGCGTTCACAATTTCCAGCTCCCATTCTATCCATACCAAAAGCACTGAGAAAACGCCAATCTTCTATTGCTTCAGTGCGGCTACGTTGTAATTCAGAGTAGATATTGTTTGCTGTTTTTTCACCAAAATCCATCTTAATCAGTTGTTTTACATTAAGTTGATAAATAGCAGATAAGGATTGAATACCCTGTTGGTATAATTTTTCAATAGTTGCTTTACCAAAGCCATCTATATTACCTAATTCTTTAAAAAAATATTCCAGTGTTAACATAATTTGAGCTGGGCAGTGAGTATGATTGGGACAATATAACAGGTCATTATCCCAAAGTAATAGACTATTACAATGAGGACAGTGGCCAGGAATGTTGACTTCTCCTGCTACCAAGACTTTTTCAATTTTAGGTATTACTTGACCACTGCGAGTAAGTTGAATAATTGCACCTGCACCAATTTTATCCTTTTTAACCATACCATAATGATGTGCTGTAGCTCTTTTAATGGTTGCCCCACTGAGTACAGTAGGTGATAATTCTGCAACCGGAGTGATTTTTCCTGTACGTCCTGTTTGGGGCGTAACAGACAGGACTTTCACCTTTGCTGATTCAGTATTATTTTTAAAAGCAATTTGCCAGCGATGGTGGTGGCGGTTAGCTCCCATATAATTTTTAAGGCTTGTATTGGTTATTTCTAGCACTACCCCATCAACATCAAAATCAACAGAGTGTAAGGTATTATGTATAATTTCAGAAAATTGTTCTTCTAATTGTGCGATGCTGCCTTGCCAAGCAGGTAGTTGTGCGAAGGGAACAAACATTGCAGCACCCTCATTTATTGCTTGTTGGGTATATTGATCGAGGGCTTTTTCCTTAATTAAACTAGCTTGAAAATTACGAGGATGCTCAAAATATGGGGCAAGATAGCGATTAAAATAACTTTTTTTGACAACAATTTCTCCTGCACCCTGTCCACGAGCAGTATTATTGTAGATGGGTAAACCTCGTTCAAAAGTCCGACTAATATTAGTACCTCGCAGACCATTTCCTCGGGTATAAAGATGTTTGCCATCATCATAACCAGCAAAGCCATCTAATTTGGGAGTAACATGAATAATAAGGCTACTAGGGTTAATATGTATTTCAATCGCTGCTTTTTCTATACGATGTAACCATTTTTTTATACCTTCTTCATCATAGGCTTTTTCTGTTGATAACATAGGTTGAGGTAAATCGACTTTTACCCCACTAAAGGCATTCCCTTCATCATCAATGTCAGTAACTAATGAATGTTTAGGATTGCGTTTAGCAACCTCCTTTAGATAAAGATGATCATAGTGATGATCGGAAATAATGGGTACGCCCTTTCTATAACAAGCATTGGCAAGTTGGCAAAAGGTAAATAATTGTTTATCTGTCCAGCTTTGAATAATGGATAAAGGGTGAGGTAAAGGATGTAAGGGAATATCTATTAAGTTATCAAGATAGTCTTGTATGATGTGTTGTTGCTCTAAATTAAAGGAGTTATTAGGAAACATAATAATGATAGTAAGCTGTTATAGGAAATACCAGGAGTGAAGGTGGAAGAGAAAGGAGAGTGAGTATCTCTTTCCACCTTAAAAAGATAGCAGGAAGTAGCTATTTTTTCTGTGGAGTAGTTATTTTAGTATGTACAACTACGTTTGCTTTTTCACGTAGTTTCACTAATTCGGCGGCCATTTTTTGTTGTTTTAGTTGCTTTACAATAGCATCTTTTACTTTATCTAATTTGGCTACGTCATTGGATTTTTCATCTTCAAGTAAAATAACATGCCAACCAAAACGGGTTTTAACAGGTGTTTTAGTGTAACTTCCTTTACTCATTTTAGCAAGCGCATCAGAAAAGGGTTTTACCATCTGTTTAGCTTGAAACCAACCTAAATCTCCACCTTTTTTGCCGGTAGGTCCAGTAGAATGTTTTTTCGCTAATTCGGCAAAATCAGCGCCCTTATTTAAGTCCTCAATTAATTGTTTGGCTTTATCTTCTGTTTTTACCAAAATATGGCGGGCTTTAAACTGCTGTGGTGCTTTATCAACCACATTTTTTTGGTAATAATCTTGTATTTCCTGGTCTGTAATAGTAAAGGTGTCTGATACTTCTTTAATCGCTAAACCGGCAAGACCTGTTTCCTGTAAATTACGTAAAAAGGCTATATTTTCAGGATTTTTATCAATCCCTTTTTGTTTAGCTATTTTAACTAAAAGTTCTCTATTGATAAGTGCCTCAACTAAAATATGCTGTTGTTCTGGTTTGAGTTTACTCAAATCTATTTTACGTTGTTCGGCATAAATGCGTACATCCATTTGGGTAATATCTTTCCCTTCTACTGTTGCTAATACAGTAGAATCTGGTGTTTGTGCAAAACCAAGTTGAGCGGTGCCAAACCAAAGTGCAGCAATTAATGTACGATGTAGTTTTTTCAATGTAATAGTCCTTTTTTTAGTAGTAGTGAACGAGATAAAATGTGTGAAATTAGGGTAATACTTGTTTAAAGGGTTTAATGATGACGCTGGCATATACGCCGGTTGAAATATAAGGATCAGCCCTTGCCCATGCTTCTGCATCTTCAAGGGAGGCAAATTCAGCAATGATTAAACTGCCACTAAAGCCTGCTTCACCAGGGTCTTCGCTATCTATATTGGGATGCGGGCCTGCAATAATCAATGTGCCTTGTTGTTGTAGTTTTTTTAAACGATTTAAATGTGCAGGTCTAGCTTTTAGTCTTGCAGTTAAACTGTCATTAACATCGGTAGCAATAATGGCATAGAGCATAATTTTTCTTCTTGTGAATATTATAAGGGTATTTAAAATAAATTATCTATTAAGAGTTGATTGAATTTTCTTCTATCGGTTCGGCATACTTTTGTAAAAAAAAGGCTTGTGCAATAATAAATATTAAAGTAAGGCCTAGTAAGCCATAAAATTTAAAGTCAACCCAGATTGCTTGTCGTTCTTCAATACTAAGATGATTGCCATAATAGAATGCAAAATAAATATTCAATGCACCAGAAAAAAGAAAAAAGATAACCCAGCTCGTATTTAAACGTTGCCAGATAGTAGGAGGTAATTGAATGGCTTGTCCCATTAAATGTTGTATAAGTGGTTTTTTGGTAAATAATGAGCCAAATAAAAAAGCTAAAGCAAATAACCAATTCACCACAGTTGGTTTCCATTTAATAAAGACATCATCTTTTAATAGTAAGGTTGCACTCCCTAAGATCATAATCAAGACCAGAGTTATAATTTGCATTTTTTCTACTGAGTGGTTTTTTAACCAGTATCCAGCAACTTGTATTAATGTTGCCAACATAATAACCGCTGTAGCAAGATAAATATCATGGCTGAGTTTGTAAGTGATAAAAAAAAGTAATACTGGAAAAAAATCGTAAAGTAGTTTCATAGTAAAATTTTTAGCTTAAAATGATATGTTAAATTAAGAGTAAGGTTGTAGGGATTTAGTTCCCTTCCATCCCTATCATGGGCAGTAAAGTATAACAAAATATATATGCCTGACACTAATTACTGTATAATTTATAAAAATTTTGGTAAAAAAACCTCTAAATCTTTAGTTTAGGGATAGTTAACAACATGTTTAACAAATCTACCATAGAATATATTTAGGCTGCAAAGTTTCTCGATATTAGATTGTTCATGATGTGATTTTAGCATAAAATAGAGACTTTAAATCGATTAACAATATGCTTATGTTCTATGATTTACATGCACATTCTACTGCATCGGATGGTACGCTTCTAGCATCTGATTTAATTAAAGCAGCTAAAAATGCAGACATTGATGTCTTTGCATTGACCGATCATGATACGGTAGCGGGGATAGAGCTTGCGCAGGCGATGGCAAAGACAGTGCAATTATATTTTGTTCCAGGAATTGAACTATCTGTTACCTGGAAAGGTAAAACATTGCATATTGTTGGGCTATATATAGATATACAAGATCAACTATTACGACAGGGTATAGAAAAACAGCTCGCTTTTCGACAATGGCGAGGGGAAGAAATGGGGAGACGTTTAGCAAAAAAAGGAATTTCCGACATCTATGATAAGGCTTTAGAGTATGCAGGAACAGGTGTTTTAACTCGTACACATTTTGCTAAAGCCTTAGTAGATAAAGGGTATGGTAATTCATTACCAAAAGTATTTAAACACTTTTTAACACTAAATAAACCTGGTTATGTATCGGGGCAATGGGCAAGTTTGCAGGATGTCTTGGCATGGATTAATGCAGCAGGGGGGTTATCTGTTTTGGCACATCCTGCTCGTTATCATTTAAGTAAAACACAATTACGCCAGCTAATGAAAGAGTTTAAAGGTGCAGGAGGCGATGCCATTGAAGTAATATCAGGCAGTCAAATAAGAAAAGAAGTACCAACATTAGCAGCGTTAGCAAAAAAATATGATTTATATGCATCACAAGGATCAGATTTCCATGATCCGCAATATCCCTGGACACGTTTAGGATATTTACCAACATTACCAGAGCAATGTAAGCCTATTTGGCAGCATGAGCGTTTTATCCACTGTTTCCAATAGGTCTATTATGAGTCAGTTTTTTCAAATTCATCCAGATAATCCACAACCCCGACTTATTCATCAAGCGATAGAAATCGTTCAAAAAGGGGGGATTATTGTGTATCCTACTGATTCAGGGTATGCCTTAGGCTGCCATATTGGAGATAAAGGAGCATTAGATAAAATTCGTCGTATAAGGCGTTTGGATAATAAACATAATTTTACTTTAGTATGTCGGGATTTATCAGATATAGCAACGTACGCAAAAGTAGATAATACTGCTTACCGTTTATTAAAAACCTTTACGCCTGGTGCATATACTTTTATTTTCAAGGCAACACGTGAATTACCTCGCCGTTGTATGCAGGCAAAACGTAAAACCATTGGTATTCGTATTCCAGCAAATACCGTTTGTCAGAGTTTATTGGCTTTTCTCAATGAGCCATTAATGAGTACCACATTAATTTTACCAGATGAAACCATACCGATGACTGATCCCTATGAAATTCGTGAAGTATTGGAACATCATGTTGATTTAGTTATCGATGGGGGATTTTGTGGTTTAGAAGCGACAACGGTGATTGATATGAGTGATGTCGTGCCGGTCATAGTGAGAGAAGGTTTAGGCAATGCCGATGCATTCAAATAATATAGATTATCCATAAGGAGATTTCTTTGCAAGTTGCAACTCATCATCAGCGTATTTTATCAGGGATGCGGCCAACTGGCGCATTACATTTAGGGCATTATCATGGCGTAATTAAAAATTGGATTCGTTTACAAGATACTTATCAATGCTTTTTATTTGTAGCAGATTGGCATGCCTTGACGACCCATTATGCTAATCCTGGTATTATTCATACCAGTACCATTGAAATGGTGATAGATTGGTTAGCTACAGGGATTGATCCAGAAAAAGCCACCATTTTTGTGCAATCACAAGTACCAGAACATGCAGAATTACACTTATTGCTTTCTATGATGACCCCATTAGGATGGTTAGAACGTGTACCAACATATAAGGATCAACAAGAGAAATTAAAAGAAAAAGATTTGGCAACATACGGTTTTTTAGGTTATCCCCTATTACAAAGTGCGGATATTTTAATTTATAAAGCAGGATTGGTTCCAGTAGGAGAAGATCAAGTTGCACATGTGGAATTAACTCGAGAAGTAGCGAAACGCTTTAATCATTTGTACGGTAAAGAAGATAAATTTGAAGAAAAATTAGCGATATCTATGCGTAAAATGGGTAAAAAGCAAGTAAAGCACTATCGTAATTATAAGAGAGCCTATCAGGAAAAAGGTGATCAAGAGGCATTACTTGCAGCAAAAACATTAATAGATAGTCAACAAAATATCTCTATAGAAGATAAAGAACGTTTACTTGGTGCATTAGAAGGGGGGGGGAAAGTTATTTTACCAGAACCACAAGCCTTACTGACTCCTGCTGCAAAAATGCCAGGTTTAGATGGACAAAAAATGTCCAAGTCCTATCATAATACAATTTCTTTACGTGAAGATCCGCAACAATTAAGTGATAAATTACGTAAAATGCCTACCGATCCGGCTCGGGTACGTTTGCATGATCCGGGTAATCCTAAAAACTGTCCGGTTTGGCAATTACATACTATTTATTCTGATGAAGAGACAAAAAATTGGGTACAGGCAGGATGTCAAAGTGCCAAAATAGGTTGTTTAGATTGTAAAACCCCTATTATTGATGCAGTATTAACAGAACTAGCTCCTATACAAGAAAGAGCGAAAGCGATTACTGAGCAAAAGGTGCAAGAAACATTACAAAAAGGGACTCAAATGGCACGAGAAGAGGCAGAGAAAACCTTGCAAGAAGTGCGTCAGGTAATGGGATTAACGCCGTTATTTTAGTTCACAGTGACGCATTTTGGGGATTATCAAATCTAAATAGGTAGATTTGAGTAGATATTAAGGAACAGTGCATTCAACGTGGATACAGAAAGTGCATCAGTGGCATTGGTTTTAGGACAAACAGTTACAACCTTACCCAAGGATTTATATATTCCACCTAAAGCGTTGGAAGTTTTCTTGGATACTTTTGAAGGACCTTTAGATTTATTATTGTATTTAATTCGTAAGCAAAATTTAGATATTTTACAAGTTCCGATTGCAGAAATTACACAACAATATATGCAGTATGTGGAATTAATGCAGACGATGAATTTTGAACTGGCAGCAGAATATTTATTAATGGCAGCGATGTTGGCTGAAATTAAATCACGGATGTTATTGCCTCAAAAAGTGACGCAGGAAGAAGAAGATACTGATCCTCGTGCAGAGTTGATACGGCATTTACAAGAATATGAACGCTTTAAAAAAGCAGCAGAGCAGTTAGATGCCTTACCTCGTATGGAGCGAGATCATGCTATATTGCATGTTGCAGTACCCAAACAAGATAAACAACGGCAACACCCTGATGTGGATTTGTCTGATCTATTACAAGCATTACATCAGGTATTAAAAAAAGCAGAGATGTTTAGTCATCACCATGTACAACGTGAAGCCTTATCAATGAGAGAAAAAATGACTTATATCTTGCAGACATTGAAAACACAGACGGCTTTGCCCTTTACTCAATTATTATCATACGAAGAAGGACGGCAAGGCGTTGTTGTGTCTTTTTTAGCTATTTTAGAATTATCTCGACAATTTTTATTAGAGATTACCCAAGCCGATCCCTATACCAGCATTTATGTAAAAGGGAAAAATATCAGCACTGAGATAAAACACGATGGAAATAGTACAAGTTGAAAATATTGTTGAAGCCGCATTATTGGCAGCAAATGAAATATTAAGTATTGATCGCTTACAGTCTTTATTTGTAGAAAATGAAGTAGAAAAAAAAGTCTTAGAGCAAGTGCTAGAAAATTTGCAACAGCATTATAAAAATAGAGGGTTTGAGTTACAACAACTAGCCAGTGGGTATCGGTTACAAGTGAAGACGGAATTAATGCCGTGGGTGCATCGTCTATGGGAAGAAAAACCTCCCCGTTATTCTAGGGCATTACTGGAAACATTGGCATTAATCGCTTATCAACAGCCCATAACACGGGGCGAAATTGAAGAAGTACGTGGGGTCAGTGTCAGTTCTAATATTATTAAAACTTTATTGGAACGGTCTTGGATACGGGTAATTGGACATAGAGATGTACCAGGTAAACCGGCATTATATGCGACTACTCGGAATTTTTTAGATTATTTTAATTTACGTAGTTTGGATGAGCTACCGCCGTTATCAGAGTTACGTGATATTGATGCAATAGAAGCTGGTTTAGT
>JALWRI010000022.1 GCA_026994225.1 Gammaproteobacteria bacterium
TTAATTGAAATAGAATTAAAGCAATATGTTAGCGATAAAACCTCGTGGCAAAAAATGCTAAAAGGCAATATTGCTCCCGTCGATTTACTACAAGCAAGGGATGAGTTGCTAGAAGAATGTGAAGATGCGTTATCTAACTTAATACAGCAATTTGGTGAAGATGCGATTGAATTCCTCGAAGATGAAGAGCCAATAGCGATTGAATACCCCGTACTGGAATATCCCACAAAAGTTAAATCTTTCAACTTCGATAAAACACCAGAAGTTACAGGCACGTTAATGGGAATTAAGGGGCAGTATTTAATTTTTGATACCGGTGTTATCAATATCCGTAAGTTTAGTGGCTATCAGGTACAGCTTACTTATTAGTTCTTTGCATTATCTTGATTATTACATGCAGGATAATTAGTCGAATACCTTGATTTACACAGAGTATCCCCTGTTTTAGCTGTATTATCTTCCTTTATTTGTTCCATTGATATGCTCCAATACGTTGATGCAGGTATTAGTATTGCAAGCAAGAATGCAAGGGGAAAAAGCTCCTTCATATATCCTCCATACTTTTTGTTTCTTATTATTCACAGACACTGAACAGTAAGGATAATTTAAAATTATAGATGGGGGTCTATATAGCTGGATAAAAGGTCTTTTATTAGCACTCTAATACTATTGTTGGAGTACATTACATAGATCTATATGAATTAGCTCCATGGATTTAGTGTATGCTGTTTCTACAGGATTATTAGACCACTACTACATTAATTATGGAGGGTTAATGGTTGCCTCCATTTCTTTCTGAAATACTTTCCTATTTAGACAAGAAACTTCCCTCATGCTAAAATGTGTTTGTATATACACATCAGGAGAAAGTAATGAGAACAAATATTATTCTAGATGATCAGTTGGTTACAGAGGCACTTCAGCTCTCTGGTAAAAAAACAAAAAAAGAGGTGGTAAATTTTGCATTGCAAAAATTAGTACAATCACTTAGAAAACAATCTAGAAAACACAATCAATTTATTAACAATTATATAAACACCCCTATAAAACTAGAACATTTTACCCCTATAAATAGGAATGATCTTTATGAAAGGTAAGATTTTCATAGATAGCAACATATGGCTATATGCACTCATTGAAGAACAAAACTCTGATGATGAATTCAAGCACCTTTTGGCAAAAAAACTATTTTTAGAAAGTGACAATATACAAATCAGCACACAAGTCGTTAATGAAATTTCTATCAATTTAATGCGTAAAGCAAAAAAGGATAATAATTACGTTTTTAAATTTATTCATGATCTTGTTAGTACCTATACCGTTCATAATCAAACAACAGCTGAACTCATAACAGCAGCAAGCCTTCGCCTAAATTACTCTCTTTCCTATTGGGATAGCCTTATTGTTGCTAGTGCCATCAATAGTGAATGTAGCATTTTATATTCAGAAGATATGCAAGATGGACTACAAGTGCATAATAAACTTGAAATTATAAATCCATTAAAGCGATAATTGCAGGTAAGCCTACTCATGAAGGT
Source organism: Gammaproteobacteria bacterium (assembly GCA_026994225.1). Classification (GTDB taxonomy): domain Bacteria; phylum Pseudomonadota; class Gammaproteobacteria; order GRL18; family GRL18; genus JALWRI01. The sequence goes on from JALWRI010000022.1 coordinate 1,539, forward strand.
TTACTACCCCAAACAACTAATAAATCAATCGCAATGATGATATTTATAAAAGACGTTAAAATAAGACCTGGCACCGCCTTTTACGCTGATTAATTAATACTGGAGACAATTTTGCTGTTATCTATTTTTCCTGTATTTGTGTATATGTTAATTTCATTAAGATCATAAACAACCCAAACTTCATGAGCCCCCTTAGCTAAATAAAGATCAACCTTAGTGCTAATTTCAACTTTTGAGTTTGACGGAGAAACAATTTCAATGCAAATTTCAGGAGCTTTTGGATAGGGGGTTGTATAAGGAAGCTCTGATTAAGTAAGATGAATTGCCAGATATTGCACATATGCAAAATTTTTAAAAATCTTTTGATGTTTTGAGTGCTTTTTAATCAACTTGTCATGTGTTTCATCCTTTTTTATCTAAAATCTGGACATACACCAGATTTTAGACAGATTTATCCTAGCAAATGCCTTCTTTGCTGGTATAAATTGGTTAATCCAAGCAGGGTCATAACTTGAACTCG
>JALWRI010000023.1 GCA_026994225.1 Gammaproteobacteria bacterium
ATATTTAGTTGTTTAAGATTGAATAAAGTAATACTATTTTACATATAACCGATTGATTTAAATCACTTTCAAAAAGTTTCAAACTCCATTCAAGCTTTTCAAAAAACTTCCTCTTACTATGCCAGCTACTGAGAAATTAAAGGGTAATCCCTTACATTAACAAGAGGTGGGCATGATGAAACTTAATCGCATTAATTATCAGAGTTTTATTCTTTCAGTAAGCTTTATTTTATTTATAGCTTTAAATGGCGAGGCATTCTCTGCGAACAGGCCCATTATTAAAACCCGGCAAGCAAAAGCTATTAATCATAACAAACTGACCATGCGAACGCCTAATAAAACGCCAGCAACGCCCAAAAGGCCTAATGCGTCTGATAATACATTTGATCGAGAAATTCACGTTACCTGGCATCCGGTTAGTGGTACAAATATGTATAAAGTGTTTCGATGTAATCAGAACTCCTTGAGTAGTTGTAGCAAAGGTGTCGCCGTCAAACGATCGCCTTATGGTGATAAAACTGCCCGCCCTGGGGTATTATATTATTATCGCATAAAAGCCTGTAGCAATATTTCCTGCAGTAAATTCAGCAAGGCCGACAGGGGTGAACGGAAATTATTACGTCCTCATGCACCAGCAAAGCCCACAGCTTCTACTCATCTGGATAAAGAAATTCTTTTGGGATGGAAACCCGTCAACAATGCCACACGTTATGAAATAAGTAAATTTGGTGCTTTTGATCATTTCAGCAACAAGCGCTACACGGGACCAATTGCTGCAACTATGTACTATTCTGATAAAGCTATCTATCCAGGCGCTTCTTATGAATATAGAGTTTACGCATGTAACGCTAGTGGATGTAGTAACTCCAGTGACATTGTTATCGGCAAAAGCCTGCCTCCATCATCACATTACAAAAAAACGACGCCTGCATTTATCCCTCAGGCCTCCGATGCCACTTTTCCCAATAGGGTACACATATCATGGGACTACCCTATGAGTTTTTCAACCTATTTTTCTATATTTAGGTGTACTAATACCAATAAAAATAGTTGTAATTGTCTTCATGGTTGCAATTCTACCTATAATAACCTCACACAAAACTCGTATGATGATTATAGTGCAATACCTGGAACAACCTATTTTTATCGTATTAAAGTTATGGATAGTAATCTTAGCGCAGCAGATCCTGGAAGAAGAAAAAAACTCTCGATACAAACGCCACAAAAACCGAATGCATCCGATAGTACAGAGATAAATAAAGTCGTAATTTCATGGACTCAAAGTGGTAATGCTAATAGTGCTTATCATTTACAAAGGTGTTCTAATAAAGCTAATATAAATAGTTGTAAAGAAATAGATTATAGTAAAAATAACTCATATGACGACATACATACTATCCCTGGAAAAACTGTTTATTATCGAATAAAGCATTGCATAACTTTTAATGAAGGCTCCTTTCATCAAATGGGGGCTCAATGCAGTGATTTAAGTGATTCTGACGAAGGAACCAGAAAACTAAAGCTATCCTCTATTCAATTTACAATACCTGTAAATATAACTCATATTAACCCACAGATAAAAGACATTGTTCCCATGTGCCGATTGTTTAACAATAACGTATTGTCCAATACCAATGAAGTCGGTCTAGATAGAACGCCCATTAATGTCAATGGTAGAAATCAGATAACTACACAAGCACTAGTTACAGTTTCAACAAACCTTCATCCAGGAAAAAAACTGGAAGATTCAATTCGCTATAATTGCACTCTCTATATGTCCAAAAAATCCGTTAATGGTTTATTTGTTTACTCAACTACAACCAATGATCCCGCATTAAAAGCGGCAACAACTCCGACCAATGTGGTTACAGGAAATGTAAATATCCATGATGCCAGATTAGTTGGAAATGTCATTGTAGGAAAGATGATATTGAAAATCAAAACTCAACCATTAAAAGCCACAGGCATTAATTAATATGAATCTTTGTAAAGGTGTATTTTTAATATGATAAACTCTATTGTTAAATCAGTTTTTACTAAAATATTGATTATTTAT
>JALWRI010000024.1 GCA_026994225.1 Gammaproteobacteria bacterium
GTTAGATCTTGCTCAGTTGTGAGCTAACTGAACCAGTACCTGTCATGTTGCTTACACATCCACATGCATTTCATGGATTCACTTTAGCCAAGATTTAGGTATTTACTATAATGTTGCTCTTAGAATCATTAGGGATGTTCTAACAAACTACAGTATGGCTAATGGTGCAGTGACCTATGGCTGCACAATAAAATCAGTTATCTTATGCTAAGATAATATACAATCAAAGCCGGGGCCATGTTGACTATAGCTCCGGCTTTTATGTTACAATATTATTAAGGTGGTTAACAAATTATGAAAAAACTTCTTGGTTTGATCGATAGGCTAATTATATATCTTGAAAAATTACTCTACGGAGCCAGTATAACAATGGTTTTGATTTTCATAATTCTAATAGTCTACCAGGTTGTCAGCCGTAACATTAACGTCATTCCTGTCATACAATGGACAGAAGAAGTATCCCGTTTCAGCTTTATGTGGATGATAATATTAGGAGCGACATTTGCAGTTTTAAGATCCGATCATTTTAAAATTGATATCTTTGAAAATGTGGGTAATAAAAAGATATTCATACTATATTTAAGAGAATTACTAATACTAATTGTCTTAGTAGTTTTTATTTTTGGTGGATTACAATTCGGAATATCAGGAAACAGACGAAGATCAATAGCTGCAGGGATACCAATGTGGGTGATGTATATTTCTTTCTTTGTAATGGGTATTTTTGGAACCTTGTTTACAATCTATCGTCTACTAATTTTGTCAATCAGTGGAATAAAGGGTTTGGAACAACTTGAGAACACCGAACTATCCAACAATGACTTAGAAACACTTGATGGAGGCCATGAATAGTTATGTTTACACCGAATCTTTTTTTCATATTACCATATTTGCTCTTCGGATTAATGCTTTTTTTTATTGTTTTGGGAGTTCCTGTTGCATTTTCACTAATATTGACTTCGATAGCAATGGTTTTATTTGATCCAAGACTCGGCATTTGGATTGTATTCCAACGAATGTTCAATGGAATGAATTCGTTTGTATTACTTGCCGTACCTCTGTTTTTGTTAGCCGGGAACTTAATGAACAATGCAAATATAACATCACGATTAATAACCTTTTCTCGTAATCTTATAGGACATCTAAAGGGTTCTCTTGCTCATGTTAATGTAGTAGTTAGCATGTTCTTTGCCGGAGTATCAGGATCATCAACAGCTGATAGTGCCGGTATAGGAAGTGTCTTAATCCCTGCAATGATTAAGGAGGGGTATCCAAAGGCTTTTACAGTCGCAGTAACAGCCGCTTCATCCGTTATGGGTATCATAATTCCTCCCAGTATTAATATGATAGTATGGGGTGCCTTAACAAACACTTCAATTGCTGCAATGTTTTTAGGAGGATTTCTACCAGGAATATTAATAGCGATTTCACAGATCGGATTGAATTTTATATTTGTTAAAAAGTACCACGTCCCAACTTATCCGAGAGCAAAACTGAAGGATGTTCTTGTTAGTAGCCGTGACGGACTTCTTGCTCTGGTAGTACCGGTAATTATAATTGGCGGTTTAATTAGCGGTATATTCAGTCCTACCGAAGCGGCCGTTACTGCAGTCATTTACTCCTTAATTCTTGGTATTTTTATCTATCGTGATCTTAGTTTTACAGCAATTTTCAAATCAATAAGGGATACGGTTAAACTGTCATCGCTCTCACTGTTTAGTTTGGTTGCAGCAGCAATTTTTGGTTATCTTATTTCTTTCTACAAAATTCCAAATCTATTATTGAGTAATATAGGTAACAGTAACCCTACCTTGATGCTAATAATGATGGTAATTGTTATGCTAATAATTGGCACATTTATGGATGCATTACCTGCTATGGCAATTCTCGCACCTCTATTTATGCCTTTAGTTTCACAGGCGGGTGTAAATCCCGTCCACTTTGGTGTTGTATCTGTAATGGCACTGGGGCTTGGACTCATAACTCCGCCATACGGTTTATGCTTAATGATAGCTGCAAAAATAGGAGACA
>JALWRI010000025.1 GCA_026994225.1 Gammaproteobacteria bacterium
AGCGAGATTATCATTTTAAATCAATCAGTTAGAAATTTTAGGCACTACATTATTTGTATTTTATGGTAAGTATATCTCGGCATCCATCGATCTTTGCAGATCCAATGCGCGATATATTTTATTGGCAATATTGGAAAATCTCCCAGGAACTCTATATAAGTCCTTAGTCACCTTGTGGACATAAATAGAACTCTGAGTGTTTAGTAATTCATCGATGATTGTTGTTATGCTGATCTTTTGTCTTAGTTGAACTCTATATTCTAAGTGTCGCAAAGTAGAAAAAGCCATGTAACAAATTGCTATGTGGGCTTTTATTCTTTCTGGCTTCCAATGAAAGATTGGACGCATTTTTAATGTATGTTTGTTTATTCTGAATGACTCTTCAATACGCCATAGGCTGGCATATCTTGCTATTATAGATGCTGCCTTTGCTTCACTTTCTGGAATGTTTGTAATAATACCATGCAAACCATCCCACTTAGCATCAGAGGCTATTTTCTCTTCATCTAATTGTGTAATAGCGTTGTTGATAACAGTATATTTTTTAACCCCATTATTGGTGATAAAGTTCTTTGCGTTATTGTTCTCGGATAATTTTTTCTCTATTTTGTCTAGGATTTTTTTGCGATCAGAAAAATCTTTTAAGGCTCTTTTTTTACGGTAATTCACTACTAATCTAGAGTCGTTATAAGAAAACTCTCCTGTCCAGGTAAGCTCTTCACCAATAACTTCTACCCGGTAGTTATTCTCATCTTTTATTTGTTCTTTTATCTTACTTGGCATAGAGCGCAGTTTTGCTGCAATTATGTATTTATATCCACGTCTCTTTAATAATTCTATGTTTTGTTTAGACATCATTGCTCTATCGCCAACAAAACAAACATCTCGAATAGAGAATAGTTTATTCCATGATTCTATAGCAGCAATAAGGGTTTTAACTTCAGCTTTATTACCTTCAAACAGTTCATAACCAATCGGTAAGCCCGCACTGTTAGTTGCTAGAGCTAAAACCAATTGCGTAGTATTGAATCTGTGGTCTTTACTATAACCATAGTTACGTAACTCATCTACAGCTGTAGATTCGAAATACAGGGTTGTTACATCAAACAGAAGAACATCTACACCTTCTGGAAAAAGGCTTTTGGTTTTTTTAAATGTCTTTGATTTTATGCGATCAATGTTAGAGTGCACATTATCCATCATACGATAGATAGCATCTATCTTATGATTAATATTAAACTGTTTTAAAAGAGCAGATTGTGCTCTTAGTTTACTCGAAGGATTAGCTATTCTAGCCATAACAATATCTTTTAAGATTCTATTGCTTTTACTGCTTTTTAATACTCTAGCGTATAGATCATCATATACAGCTCCTGCAACATCATGTACGCCTTCTATAACCCTTGTTTTTTCAACAATATCATCTAAGCTAACTTGAGATGTTGGCAAGATATCACTTATGGCTTTTTTCTTTGGACGCCCAGGTTTTTTACAATTTTTAATTTCATTTGCAGTAATCGGCGGAAAAAGGCTTCCATTTGGATCGTTATTTATGCGCTCTACTGTGATTTTTGTAATAATCTCTTCACCCAAAGCACGCAGCATCTTTTCTTCTGCTTCATCTGTGGCTATACCAACATGACGTACTATCTTTTGTGATACTTTTCCATTTTTGCGGATAGATTCTACAATCTGTATAGATTTTCTTGGGCTGTTTGGTGTGCTCTTTGCTCTAATAAACACTATTTTGTCCTTAAATAAAAACTAAAGTTTAGTATATATAGTTTTTGCGCAAAGTCAAGCATTATTTTTCTACTAGGCACTACGCTAAGCCATTAAAATATTCCATAAAACAAATTTCATAACTATCAATGCATTACTAGATTTAGGCGTAAGCGCTCTACTTAAAAGCGCTTAAGTCGGGAGATCGCAGTGGGTTCTTGCTTCTTCGCCGCGCTTACGCACTCTTCCAATCTTTGGAACGAGCCAGCACCAAAGCAAATCGTGGCACTACCATGAACGGCAC
>JALWRI010000026.1 GCA_026994225.1 Gammaproteobacteria bacterium
CGAGCACAAACTGCCGCCCCATAAATTTCATCCCCTGATTCAACGCAGCACGAATAACCGGCTCCCCCGTTTTGGCAACCGTTTTTGAGAGAATATTGCTGGAATCTCTGGAAAAATCCTTATCCAGGGTGACAAATTTACCCGTCAAAACCAATCCCCAGGCTGAGGCATTCACCAGCCAGGAGTCACTTTTGCCAATGTATGAACGCCAGTCAGCCGAAGCCAGTTTATCCTTAATCAGACTGTTGGCTGAATTTGCATCAGGTATACGCAGCAAGGCTTCAGCAAGGCACATCAGCACTACACCTTCTTCCGTATCCAGGCTGTATTGGTGCAGGAAGGATTCGACCGTATCACGTTCACCGCCCTTGGCGCGGACTTTGTTAATCAGGGTAATGGTGTGATCGGTAATATATTCCAGATCATCGGGAGATGCTTCAGCCAGCGGGATCAGCTGCTCAAGGTAATCATTTTCATCAACCTGATAATTAGAAAAAATAGCAGATTTCCACCGCTGAAGGGATTGTGGCGGTTGGTTAAGGATATCTTTAGCGTTGAACATAGTAAGGGCCTTTAAATCTGTCATTAAAACCTGCAACAATACGGAACGGTCTAATTAAGTGCAGGGGTGTAAGCTATGGAGGTCATTATATCTATAGAATAGGGTTTGACTAGTCCAACAAGTAGGAAAATGGGTGGTGAATATTAAATTTTATCCCCAATATGAACGACCATGCCATTACAAAAGAGTTAAATGTTGTTAGAATTTCGATATTGCATTGATATTTTAGGGTGTGGTTATATAGATTTTTTATTATCAGGATATATTGAGAAGTGTTTGTCTTGATGTAGTTTGATTATATCTTCTAACACATATGGCAGATGACAACTATGAAAAACGAGTAACGGAAATAGTCAGTAGGGATAATTGATCGTCGTGTTAACTGTGAAATTGAAGAGTTTTCAATAGTTAAAGAATTACAAAAATTGAAGGAAGGAGTAAAGAATATTATCACAACAGTTGAAGACAAATAATGAAAAAAGAGTTACACACATCTCTTAACTTGATGGACTGGATTTTTGTCTTTTTAGGTTTGTTGCTTACATCAGTACTAATCTCTGCCATAATTTCAGGGATATTGTTTTTTTTGTTCGATAAGTATAACGTTAGTTATTCTGAATTATTAAAGCAGTTTGTTAAAATTTTTATCTTTTCATCAATTCTTATAGGGTATGGTTTTTGGGGATTGAATTATTATCGTAAATATGTTGTATGGGTGTTAAAAGGAAATCAACTTAGTCGTGGTACTCCTGCCAATTTAACTATTGATCTATCTGATATTGAAAGGGTATCTATCGGTCTACCTACTTCAAAAACACACAAGTTCCTTTTTGCTGGAGAAAAATTTATACCCAATATGGGACGAATATCCTCAAAAATTTTGGGTACAGTAGTGATTAAGTTGGATAGTAACAGGTTTTTACCTTTATACCTTGTTGATTTGAAAGGTGGTGCACAGTTAATGGATGGCATAGTGAATCAGGTAGCGGATAAATGGGTGAAGGAATATTCATTTAGTGATAGTGAAACAAAAGTATTACGTTTTAGTAATATCACCTTTAATAGAATTAATGTAATACCTTGAATTTATTAAATTAATAAAAATACAGATATTCCGTTAGCTCGAGATAGCTATGCCTCACTGTTGCTGATAGTTTAAGAGAAACCGCCGATAAACCTCGGCCATGTCTTTCGGTCTTTCCAGCATGGGCATATGACCGGTTTCGCTGAAAATTTTCACCTTGATGGTTTCTATGCCCGCTTTCCAGGTCTCTACACTGCTGACATGAATGAGTCGATCAAGCTCACCCCATACCAGTAGTGTAGGGGCTTTGATTTTATGCAGCGAATTATCCAACCTGTTCTCATTGATGAAATCAGAAAAAATCTGTTTTAATTGTTGGCGTTGGCTGATATATTTTTCGGCAATTGTCGCCAGTACAGCTTCA
>JALWRI010000027.1 GCA_026994225.1 Gammaproteobacteria bacterium
GAATAAGTGAGTAATTAGTAGTGAGAATTTAGTAATTAGTCTTTAGTGTTGAGTCTACCAAACCACAAACTAAAAAAAACAACTGTCATTCTGAGGAGCGTAGCGACGTGAGAATCTCTTGATAATGAATAAGTGAGTAGTGAGAATTGAGTGTTGAGTGTTGAGTGTTGAGTGTTGAGTCAACAAATCCCAAACAACAAACAAAATAAGGTAGGGTATTTTCTTATTCATTCGTTTTACTAATGTCACACTATTTTTTTAATAGTGAATTTTAATTGGTTTAAGATTGGGAAAATTGCTGAAAAAGAACAATTGCTTTAAATTTATCCTAAACTACTAAAAATGAGTAAAACCCTACTCTCCCTTCTTCTTGTGTTATGTATAACTATTGTTACACATGCACAAGTAGGAATTGGAACTACAAATCCAACAGAAAGTTTAGATATAATGGGTACCGTTGCGATAGATCATCAAAAAACTTTTTCAAATAGAGGGCAATGGCAATTTACCAAAAATATTATTTCGGGTACCTGGATGGATATTACACCAAGCGGATTTCCAACAGGCACGTATTTATGTGAAACAACCTTTAGTATTTCTAATTTATCTGCTCATTTGTGGTATGTAAGAATAAGTTATATGCTTTCTTATGCCGCCCTTTCTAATAGTTGGAATAATACTAGTTATTATGCTATTCCTATTTCTATATCCAGTCATCATACTGATAATGTAACTTTTGAAATGAGAGTTAAAATAAGTAGAGGTCAAACGCCAAGTAGAATACAATTAAGAAGTATAGGTAATGGAGTTGCTTATAATGTACCGATAACAACAAAATATGTAAGACTCTTTTAAACAATCATTTATGATAAAATTAATACCATTTTTAATTTACTCTTTATTGATAATACTACACCATTTATTAATTTTTTGCTTAAATTGGTTTATTCATCAAAATATAGCGTACAATTACCTTTACATTTGCAATCAAAAAAAATATTTTTTTACGAAAATATTTACCCTAAACCCTAAACTACAAGTAATGACAAGAAAACTATTTTTTATACTTTTATTTTTTTGTTCATATACTGTTATATATGCCCAAGTAGGAATTGGTACAACAGTACCAAATGCAACATTAGATATTAAAGCAACAAACAGCGCCACACCAACCAATAAAGACGGTGTATTGATTACAAGAATTGATAATTTTCCAACCACCAATCCAACCGTAGCACAACAAGGTATGCTAGTTTTTGCCACAGGTGCTGGTACGCCTGCCAAAGGTTTCTATTTTTGGGACAACCCAACACTTACATGGATACCATTTGTAAAACAAATAGATGATTTAGTAGATGGTAAATCAGACACTAATGGTTCATCAGTTTTTTTAGGGGTCAATGCAGGTTTGAATGACGATGGTACAAATAATGCCAACGTAGGTGTAGGTTTTCAAAGTTTACAAGCGAATACTACGGGAATAAATAATACTGCCACTGGATATCAAGCATTGTATAGTAATACTACAGGAGGTTATAATACTGCAAATGGTGTAAATGCGCTTTATTTTAATACTACAGGCACTCAAAATGTTGCCAATGGATTTCAAGCAATGTATCATAATACTACAGGAAAACGCAATACAGCAAATGGGTTTCAAACATTGTATTGGAATACCACAGGATATTTGAATACCGCCAATGGATATCAAGCACTTATTAATAACACAACAGGATATAACAATACCGCCAACGGAAGCCAGTCGCTGTATTCTAATACTTCAGGGTCTTATAACACCGCCAACGGATTTCAGTCATTGTATTCTAACACCACAGGAACTAACAATACTGCTAACGGATACTTGTCACTTTATTCTAATACCACAGGAAACAACAATACTGCCAACGGTTATCGAGCTCTTTTTTCTAATTCCACAGGTAAAAGCAATACCGCCAGCGGTATAGAGGCATTATTCAAAAACACCTCTGGTA
>JALWRI010000028.1:0-4354 GCA_026994225.1 Gammaproteobacteria bacterium
GCCCAATAGGATGAGTAATTAATTGTGCATATCGTTTACCAATTAATAATGCCAACCCCCAACAAATTAATAAAATAAAAAATAACATGATAAATAATTCCAATACTTGTTCTTTTAAATGCGCAAGACTGGCTCTTAAATATAAAACCCCTAAAGGCGTATCTTCAGAAAAAATATTTTGAAACAATAATAAATCACCATCTTGATAAACAAAGCCTTCTTGTTGCCTAAGTGCTGGCAATAAATAATGTTCTTTTCCCTTTTCAAAACGAGCAAATAATTCCCCTTTATCATTATACAATGCTGCATCAATAATCATTTTCTTAAATACTAGATTAGATAATATTTCATCTGCACTACGCTCATCCTTGAACACTAATGCTGCTGTGGATAAATTTCTTACAATATTTGCTTGCACCTGCAAATCATCTTTTAATAAACGAGTATTGACCATATATGCGTATGCGATAATCGCACACATTGTTAACAGTAAAATAAAAATACTAATTAAATTAATTGTATAAGTAATTTTTTTTTGAATAGAAGAGAGAGAAGTGAAGTATTTTTTGAATAACGCCATTAGATACTCTTAAATTACAGTTTATGACAACGATTTAAGTTCTGTTATTTGTTTTTTCATTACTTTTATCATTTGCTCTAATTCTTGTACACGTTGTTGTTCATGCTTTAAATTTTCTTCTAATTGTTGTACATAAAATATTGCCCTGACTCTTGCACGTAATTCTGCAGGGTGAAAAGGCTTGGTAACATAATCAATCGCTCCTAAATCAAAACCCTTTACTTTATCTATTGTATCACTCATACCACTTAAAAAAACCAAAGGAATATGCATCGTTTTTTTATTTTTCTTTAATTTTTTGCATACTTCAAAACCATCCATACCAGGCATATCAATATCAACTAAAATCAATGCCGGCAATAATAATTCAGCCTTTTTAATCCCCTCTTCACCGTTATATGCACTGTGAATTAATAATTGTTCTGGCTTTAACCAAAAGGATAATAATTTATGTATATCAATAGAATCATCAATCACCAATAACTCTTTATGCATTCTCTAGTACTTCCCAATCTATCGCTTCAAGCGTTACTTTTAGTTCTAATAAAATTTGTTGTAATTCAAAAATTAATGTTTCAATCTGTCGCTTTTCATTTTGTTTTGCCGCTTTTTCTAAACGCTCACTATTATCATATAATTTCCATGCTCCAATATGCCCTGCATTGCCTTTTAAGGTATGTGCTATATGTTGTATTTGTACTAAATCTGTTTCACTATACGCATGCCAACATGCTTCAATTTTTGGTGATATATCCTCTACCATAACATCTATCATACGTTTTAAACATTCTTTATTGCCCCCTGTGGTCGTTAACGCATCATCTATATTAAATACATCTCGGTATTTTGTAGATATGCCCTGTTGTAAAGCATTATGCTGCTCTTTTTCAAAATTATTTACAGAAGTCTTTTTTCCTTGAACAGAAAGGATAGTACAATATTGTAAGACCATATCCCCTACTTTTTCGGGCAATAAAGGTTTAGCAAGGTAATTATCCATGCCAACTTCTAAACAACGTTCTCTATCCCCTTCCATAGCATTAGCCGTCATTGCCACAATCGGAATATGTCCCTTATTCATACTTTGTTCTAAACGCCGAATAGCAACCGTTGCTTGTAAACCATCCATAACCGGCATATGCACATCCATAAATACCATATCATATTGATTTTTTTGTATTTTTTCTAATGCTTCTTGGCCATTTTCTGCTACATCTACATAACAACCGGTATCTGTTAAATAACCATATACCACCATACGATTTATTTCTTGATCTTCTACAACTAAAATACGCACATCAATCAAGCTGGGGGGGATAGGCATGCTACTTTTAGGATCATCTGGTAACTCATTATTACTATTAGTAAAAATCATTTTTTGATTATTGTCTGTTTGCAAAAACTTATCGACTTGCTCAATAACCTGTTCTGTTTCATCGAGTGTTAATAATACCGTAAAACGAGAACCTTTACCTCTGGTACTTTGTACTTGAATATCACCATCCATGCAATCTATTAAATTTTTACAAATAGCTAAACCTAAACCTGTTCCCCCGTAATAGCGAGTCGTTGATGCATCTGCTTGCGTAAATTGATCAAAAATAATGGATAATTTATCTTCTGAAATACCAATACCTGTATCTTCAATCGTTAATTGTAAATAATGCTTTTTATTTTCTTTAGCCAAACTTTCGATCTCTAACGTCACCTGCCCCTGATTAGTAAATTTAATTGCATTGCCTAATAAATTAGTAATAATTTGCCTGATTCTAACTGGATCACCAAGAAAAAAATGGGGAGTAGCTTGATGATAGTTAAAATGTGTCTGTATACTCTTTTTTTCTGCTTCAATACTAAGTAATTGAATAATATCATCTGCTAATTGATATAAATCAAAAGGAATAATCTCCAAATCAATTTTCCCTGATTCAATCTTACTATAGTCTAATATCTCATTAATTAAATCTAGCAATGAATTTGCTGATTTTTGAATAGCGGTAGCATATTTACATTGTTGTGTACTTAAAGGTGTATTCAACAATAATTCTGTCATACCTACTACACCATTCATTGGTGTACGTAATTCATGACTAATATTAGCTAAAAAACGATTTTTTACTTGTGTAGCCGTTTTAGCTTCTTCTTTAGCATTTCTAAGATTTAATTCAATTTGTTTTTTCTCTGTTATATTACGAACTGCTAATATTCTTAATCCATTCACTCCCGCTATTTCTCGACAAATACGCAATTCCAGATAAAGGGCTTTTCCATTACAACATTGTGCTGATAATTCACAGGTATTTTCACATTCTGTATGCTTATTTTGTAATAAATCATCTAACAAATGATGTTCTTTTTGTTCTATAAAAAGATACATGGAATGATTAATGAGTTGTACTTTCTTACATAAAAAAATATTTAATATTTGCTTATTAACATCAATAATTTGATCATGTTTTAATAATATTAGCCCTTCAAAAGTAACTTCCGAAAGACTCAAAAAAAATTCTCGACATTTATTAACAGTAGTCTCTGCACTCATATATGCATTCCCATACAACCAAGTATGAATTACTTATCGCTACATAAGCAATGTTACAATAAGTAACTCTTTATTTTTTTATATCTTTATTATCATATCACAGGTTTAAAGAAAAACTCACCTGCTTCATGACCACTATGATGAATTGGTGCATACTCTGGACGTTGATCCACATTTAATTGTGCTGCACGGGTACTGACTGATTCAAATACATTTTGGTACAGGGCATATCCTTCAATAACCATGCTATTATTGCGTAACGCTTTAATAAATGCATTCGCAAAGATAGAATGTTTACCCTCTACTCCTCCATCTAGTACCGGTTTCACTCCCCCTGAACTTAACACCGTTCTTGAACGGGTTCTTGACATCAATTTTATCCATTTTTTACGCATTTTATCACTTAAGTCTACTTCCATTCTGGCCATAGATGCACGGGTTAATGTACCAGAATAACAAGAATCGACAATCACCATAATATGTTTTGCTAACATAGCACCTAAAATGCTGGTAATATCATTATTTGATATCCAATTTGCCCGGGTTTCCTTTTCTGCATCTACAGGTAACCAAAAACCGGGGGTTTCCCCTTTACTATTTCTGTCTAATTCTCCATGCCCAGCATAATAGACTAATAAATTATCCTTCTCTGTTAGGTTTTTACGCATCTTGTCTAATGCTGCAATCACATCATAACGACTAGCATCTAGCAATAATGTTGTTTTAAATCCATAACGATTTTGTAATAATTGCGCTATTTCCTTTGCATCATTAATTGCTGTTTTTAATTCTGGATAAAATTGATAATGGTTACTGCCGATAATTAAAGCATAATAATTACCTAAATTTAAGTCTTTTCCTATTACTCCTTTTTGCAACACCGGTTTATCTGCCACTTTACGAACAGTATCAGCTGTATTAAAAATAACAAATTCTTCTATCGCTTCATTATTTTTCTTATCCGTAGCAATTACTTTTACTAAAGTACGCATTCCATCAAGTGGCACTTGAAAACGAAAACTCCCTGAACGACTTACATTAACATGCTGCTTATTAATCACTAATTCCTTTAGACCGGCTGGTGCAATCACTTCCCCAATAATCTCACGGGTAATATATTTTTGTTTTAATTGTACGCTTGGTAAACCACGTGTTAAGGTCATAGCAGGACGAATAATATTAATTTCAGGTAACTCTATCGTATCTGCAATTAATAACGGCATATTGATGCT
>JALWRI010000028.1:4364-27652 GCA_026994225.1 Gammaproteobacteria bacterium
CTTGCACGCTCTGCAAGTTGTTGTTGTAATACCGATAATTGTTGTTTTTGTTGCATAAAAGCGTGTTCTTTTTCCTGTAAAGATTTTTCTAACAATGAGATTTGCCGCTTATATTGGGGAAGCGCATCGCCTTTATTACTCTCTTTACGTTGTTGTAATAAACTTTGTGCTTGTGTTAACGAATACTGTAGATGTTGTAAATTATCCTGTTGTGCTTTAATTTTTTGTTGTAAAGCCTGTATTTTCTGCGCATTCTCTTGCTTTACTTTCTGCAACTTTTGCTGTGATACTTTTGCCATTTGAATACTGGAAGCATACTGTAATTCATCATTTCCTTCCAAACCAGAGGCTTTACGATACCAATTCAATGCGTGAACAATATCTTTTTTAACCCCCAAGCCTTTTTCATACAAATGCCCTAAGTTAATTTGTCCACTGGAATTACCTTGTGCTGCAGCTTTTTTATACCAATAAAATGCTGCCTGATAATCTGGTTGCACTCCTAAGCCTTTTTCATAAATTTCTCCCACATAATTTTGTGCTTTGGCATCTCCTTGTTGTGCAACCGGTAACCATATCTTTAGTGCTGTCGCATAATCGGCACGATCATAAGCAACATATTCTCCCCCCCGTATTTCACAATCTACGGCTGAGGTACGAATAGGACGGCGAGCAGTCAAAAAAGTCATTTGTCCACCTAACTTTCTCACTTGCCCGGGCAATAAACAATCTACAATTAACAAGTCATCTGCATTCTTTCCTCCTTTCGTTACACTTTGATCTTTTTTATCGCCAATACTTTCACATCCTAATAAAGCTACTATATATCCTACCAACAAAATAGATATGACTTGTTTCATAATCATTCCCCAAATTTACTCTTTTTTAACTGACATCACGCAATGCGCCATTTTAAACCACCTTAACAGATTAAAATGTTACACATAGATATTTTCTCTTATTATAGCTTTTTAATAATAATAAAACTTTGCACATATTAACAAATATTGTATACAATC
Source organism: Gammaproteobacteria bacterium (assembly GCA_026994225.1). GTDB lineage: Bacteria > Pseudomonadota > Gammaproteobacteria > GRL18 > GRL18 > JALWRI01. The sequence continues at coordinate 5,384 of JALWRI010000028.1, forward strand.
CCTCTCTATTGCACTTAGATTATTTACTAATAAGAAAGGAAGTGGATTGTGCCAACCTATATTTGTCCTCCCTTACAAGACTACACACAAAATAAAATCAATGAACAAGAACTCCTTTCCACACTTACTCAATACCTGCAACAAAACCCTGATATGGTGGTTGATGTTTTATTAAATCTTGATCAATTACATAATCAACAACTCCTTCCTTCTACCTCTCATAAACAACTCAGAGATATAGCAGAACAGGCATTACATCATAAGAATAAACCCACCCCACCATCTACCTCATCTCCTCTATCCTCTTCTTTACCTACGACTTCATCCATAGAAGCAGATACCATAATGGTTACTGAGGATGAGCAAACATTACTGGCAGAAGATAAAACACTCTTGGCTAAAGACATACAAGATATACCTGATATCGATGCAACCTTACCAGCCAAAACGGATATTATTTACTCTGCAACCCAAAAACAAACATCAACCTCCCATACCCATCAAACTAAACCTCTACAAACTGAACCATTACATTCTGCTGCAAGTAGTAAACAAAGTTTACATTATCCTGGAAAAGTAATTCGAGATCGTTTTATCTTAGAAGAAGAAATTGGTCGAGGCGCAATGGGTACTGTATATAAAGCCCTTGATAAACGCCGGGAAGAAGCAAAAAATCAACAACCGTACATTGCTATTAAAATTATTAATGACAGTTTTACACAAAGTAAAACCGCTTTTTATGCTTTAGAACGGGAAGCTAGAAAAACTCAATCTCTCAAACATCCCAATATTTTAACCGTCAATGATTTTGACCGTGATGGCGAACTCATTTACATTACCATGGAGTTATTATCAGGCAGTTCATTAAAAGAGTATATTAAACATCATTACCCTAATGGAATGCCACCATATAAAGCCTTTCCTATTATAAAAGATTTAGCAAGTGCGTTAAGTTTTGCACACCAACACAATATTATCCATTGTGATTTTAAACCGGGTAATATCTTTATCACTGATAAAGAGGAAGTTAAAGTCATTGATTTTGGTATCGCACGGGCTGCTAATACAGGAGACGATAATACCGATAACACTTTATTTGATGCGGGTGTATTAAACGCTCTCACCCCAGCTTATGCCAGTTGTGAAATGTTTTATCATCTTGCTCCTGCCCCACAAGATGATATTTATGCCTTAGCCTGTGTCAGTTATGAGTTACTCACAGGTAAACATCCTTTTAAACGTAAACGTGCCCCTGAAGCCTTATTAGAAAATTTACAACCTAAACGGATTAAATTTCTATCTAGTAGTCAATGGAAAGGCTTACTTAAAGGGTTAGCTTTTACCCGTGATGCTCGTACTGCTACCATTGATGAATTTGCTGACAGCATTTTACCTAAAACCCGTTTTTACCTACGGCATTTAAAAATTATTATTCCTGTTCTGCTGATTCTCTTTATAATTGGCTTTTATCAGATGCAACACTTACTACAACAACGCCATCGTGAACAGATTATTCAACAATTTATTACTACTCCTAAAGTACCACAATTTGTCCCTTTACAAGCATCCATGCAAGACCCTCCCGTTACCGAGCCAGATAGCATTATTATTGAAAATAAATTAATAGAGAAATTTCAATACCTTATATTACACAATACTGATTTACAAGCGATTATTCAACATATTGCAAAACTCCCTACTCGGATACAAGATAAGGTTTATACCTTAAAAACACAATCTGCTATTGTCCAATATTATAAACAAGCAATAGATCAACATTTACAGCAAATCCCTGTTGCCGAGTTATTTTCTAAAATCTATCATTACCTGCAAGCAAAAAAATTATTGCAACAAGCCTTACAATATTATCCTGATTCAAATACCTTAAATCCCATTCTAAACACCTTGAGACAACAGCAAAAAGTATTACTTGATGAATTAAGTGAAAATTTTGATTATTTTGAATCCAAAAAGGATTTATCTACACTGGGTAAAATTATAACAGCACTACAAAATATTGATAATCAGTATTTATCTCAAAATCCACGTTTTAAAATCAGTCTACTGTTATTACTTAAACAACATATACAAAAAAATGACTTGGTATTAGCTGAAACACTCTTTAATACTATTGCTCCCTTTTTTCCTGCTGATCCACGTATCAAAGAAATTAAACAATTAATTCAAACTCAAAAAGCCACCGCCAAAGTAAAACAACGATTACAATATTTTGCTACGACACTCAATACCATTAATGATTTTAGAAATATTATTGCTGATAGTAAACGTTTACAACGTACCTCACCCCAAGATCCTTTATTACACCAAATTACTCAACAACTTAACCATAAATTAGAGCAACTTATTCAACATGCCTCCTCTATGCAGGCATTACAAGAAGCAAAACAACTGGTTATTGAATTTTCTAGTTTATTTCCTAATTCAATGTTAGCTGAATTTGGCACTATATTAGATAAACAACATCAGTTATTACAACATCAACTTGAAGAATATTACAAATACTTTCAACAAGCCATTGATAATCAACGCTATATAATACCTAAAAAAAGTAGTGCTGAATTTTATATGAATAAAATGTTAGCCATTACTCAAGATCATGATCTAAGCTATCAGGCACGTAATCGTATGGCTCAGTATTACTTACAACAACTACAAGTAGCACAAACTCAGCTAGATATTGTAAGCATAGAAAAACTACTAGATAAGAGCATTGCGCTACAACCTGAAAATACTCTACTTACTGAATTTAATAAACAGTTCCACAGGCTTAAAAAAACCCGTCGTATTGTTACCGCTTTACAGGATGAAAATACCGATATATTAAAAAATGTTGTAACATATCAGGCAGAGATTCAACAACTAAGTGCCGATCATCCTTTAAAACATCGTTTGGCAGAAAAAACCTATCAAACACTCTTGCAACAATATCAATTATTACATGCTTATGCTGATTTAAAGCAATTAGAAACTCATTTTAAACAAGTCCAATATTTATTGACCACAACTCAACAACAAACATTACAAACCCGCTTTATTCAATTTGAACAAAAATTGAAACAACTTGAACAAGCACAAGAAAAAAAATTAACACCTGAGATCATCAAAAAAATACACACTATTTTAGAAGTCGCTAGCGAACAAGAAGAATTTGGTATGTATTTATCTGCTTATGATAGTTATATTGCTATACTTAATATTGATAGCAATAATATTACCGCAAACACTGCCATTGAGCATATCCCCATTAAACTCGCTACCTCTATACAAAAAGATATTGATGCACAAAAATATGCTCGTGCTGAACGGAACTTATCTAAAAGTCTACAATATTTTCCTAATCATCCACAACTCCTTGCTTTAAAAAAACGCTTAGAGAAAAACTAATGAATGATATTAATACGTTTTTACAACATAGCCAGGCACATATTCCTATTATTGCAGGGCCTATGTATCCTTGTAGTAATCCTGAGTTAATCGCTGCCGTTTCCAATACTGGCGCATTAGGTATTATTCAACCTATCTCTTTAACTTACGTACATGGATATGGATTACAAGAAGGTATCCAATATATTCGTTCTCTTACTTCTCGCCCCATAGGTATGAATGTCTTGATTGAAAAATCATCTTCTAAATACCAACAACGGATGCAACAGTGGATTGATATTGCGTTAGATAACCATATTCGTTTTTTTATTACTTCACTAGGGAAACCCGATTGGGTTGTTAAACAAGTACATGCTGCCAAAGGCGTGGTATATCACGATGTGACTGAAAAAAAATGGGCTCAAATAGCAATCGATAATGGGGTCGATGGCTTAATTGCCGTCAATAATCGTGCTGGCGGACATACAGGAGAAAAAACACCACAACAATTATTCCATGATTTACAAAAATATTCCCTTCCTATAGTCTGTGCCGGAGGCATAGGGACTCCCCATGCGTATCAGCAGGCATTACAAACAGGATATAGTGCCGTACAAATGGGGACTCGCTTTATTGCTAGTTGTGAATGTACAGTACCTCAACGCTATAAAGATGCTATCCTACAAGCAGAAGAAAGCGATATTGTTCTGAGTGAACGTATTACTGGCATACCCGTTTCTGTTATCATGACCCCTTATATTAAAAAATGGGGTCTCACTGGAAATATCTTTGATCGTTGGCTATTACGACATAAAAAACTTAAACATTGGTTACGCTTATTTTATACTTTACGTTCTGGTAGACGGCTTAAAACAGCCATTCAATACGATGATAAAGAATTTTGGCAAGCAGGAAAAAGTGTTGCCGGTATTCATCATATTTTACCGGTAGCAAAAATTATTGAAACATTCGAGCAATCTCGCTAAAGTGAAGAAAATTTGGCATAATAGTCGCTGTTTTTTACTCTATTTACTCTATCTTATACGAACTATGTCTAATATTGATCCTGCATCCCTTCCCTCAGCACCCTTAAGACGGCGTTTTGCTGCAATGTTTTATGATGCCTTTTTGTTACTTGCTGTCTTATTTATTGCTACCGCCATCCTCACCATACCTTTTATGACATCAGCAAATAATACACTAGACACTCAATCACCCATTCCTCTACCGCTATTACAAACTTACTTATTTATTGTTGGATTTTTATTTTATGCTTTTTTTTGGACTAGAGGGGGTCAAACACTTGGAATGCGTGCCTGGCGTTTACGTTTACAAACCCGACAAGGTTATATTATTTCCTGGTGGCAAGCTATGTTACGCTATATCATTGCCACATTACCCTGGCTTACCTGTGGACTAATAATTGAATTACTCAAACAACATACCTCTTTTTCAGAATATCTCCTTAACTGGCTATGGATATTGCCCACACTGGGTATATTCTGGAGTATTATTGATAGCGAAGGTATGACCTGGTATGACCGTTATGCAGAAACCCGATTGGTACTACTGCCTAAATCTTGATTATTTTTGTGTAAAAGAGGTTAATAATGCGACATCAATATCTTTGTATTGATATAATTTGCCCCCAAATTTTTGGCTAAATGCCAGCGCATCCTGCTTTTCTTTAAAAGAAGCTAATGTATGTCCCATTGCCCCTTTTTTGTTATGTCCCCATACATACCAAGCGCTATCCCCTCTTACATAAAACTGCTCTTCTGGTTGTTTCCAATTTGCTTTTGCCATATCATGTACAAAAAAAGTATCTATCCGATACTGATTTTCAGGTTGTAACAACCAACTCAATAAATCAACGGTTGAGCAAAATTTTAAAGAATGTGGCTGACCTTTTACAAAAACCTGCCCTTTAGGTCCTGGAAAGGGCAAAATCACCATACCACATAAATGGCACTCATGTTGGGCTAAAATCACTTCCGGTTGCCCAGTTGCTTGCATGGTTTCTGGTGAAGGTGCTTTTCCGCAACTTAGTAGTAAAGCTAAATAAAATAACAGAATAGATTTTTTGTACATCATTTATACGTTTTTCCGCTCAAACAACCATATCGCAATAGATAAAGGAGTAATTATCCATAATAACAAACTAGACACTAATATTTTTGTAGATAATAACTCAGGACTTGCAACCGATAACAACCCAGCTTGTACTTGTGATGCTTCAAAACCACTGATATTGAGTAAACGAAATATATCTGTAGGATTACACAATAATAAATAAGGAAAAAAATGAGCCCCCACTCCTCCCTCTGTTGCAACCAATAAGCCCAGTAATGCTAAATCAAAAATAAGTACAAATAAAAACCAGACAAATAAAGAAAATCCTGCTGCTTTAGATTTTTCATTTACAAAACAACTAATTAATAAAGCAATAGCAATAAATACAGCCCCTAATGCTATCGCAGAAAAAATAAATAGAGCAAAAGCAGGAATTAACTCACTTGCAGTAATATCTTCTGCTAACCCTAATATTAAAACACCCGCTAAACTAAATCCTAACAATGTTGCAATACCCAGACTTATCACCTGTCCTGAAAATTTACCTATCAATAACTGCCAACGGCCTAATGGATAAGTCAACAATAATAATAATGTTCCTAATTCTTCCTCCCCAATAATGGAATCGTAAGCTAACAATAATGCAATTAAAGGAATAATAAAAATAGCTAAACTAGCCAAACTTACCATCATAGTTGAAAGTGGGCTAAAACCTGTTTGTCCTGATGCTGCTGTACCAAAATAAGCCAATCCCATTGCAAATAAAACAAATATTACCGTAATAGATATAATCCAACGATTACGTAAAGCATCTTGCAGTTCTTTTAAGGCTACGATTAAGATGGCAGACACATCGACCTCCGAGTAAAATACACATATAATTCCTCTAACATCGGATCATGTGTTTCAATATTATGTATATCAGTACGATTAAGTAAATAACGCAATATCTCTAACTTTCTCTCTGACAATATTTGTAATTCTATTTCTTCATCATTACAAGCTGTTACTGTAACAGCTTGCTTACGCAAGGCTTCTTGTAATTCATTACTATGCCAGTTCCCTTGCACCCGTATAGATGAGGGTAAGCAGGCTTGCTGCCGTAACGCCTCCAAACTCCCTGTAGCAACTAATTGTCCATGCTCTAAAATAACGGCTCTATCAATATGCCGTTCAATACCAGGTAGTATATGTGAACATAAAATAATACTGACACCTTCTTTACGAAGACTATCTAAAGTCATATATAAATCTTTAGTCGCTAACGGATCTAAACCAACAGTTGGTTCATCTAATAATAATAATCGTGGTTTTCCTAATAATGCCTGCGCCAAACCTAAACGTTGCCGCATCCCTTTAGAATACGTTTTTACCCGTCTATTTGCTGCATCTTCCAATCCTACTTGCTCTAATAATGCTTGCACTTGTTGTTTTTTAGCCTGTTTCAAACGGGCAAAATAACGTAATACTTCTTTACCTGTTAAATTCTCATAAAAATGGACATTTTCAGGTAAATATCCTAGCTGTTGAGAAAAATAATGATTATTTTGAGGCGATTGCCCAAACACTTTTACGCTACCATTACTTGCTCTTAACAAGCCCAGAATTAATTTCATTGTGGTTGTTTTTCCTGCGCCATTATGTCCTAATAATGCCAGGATTTCACCTGCTGTGATGTCTAAATCAAGTTTGTCTAAAGCAATTAACTTACTATAATATTTACTAACCTGTGATAAACTGACAATACTCACATATACTCCTTTGCACTATTAATCGTGTTGGATGTGCATCAAAGGATAACTATCACGTACTCCCTGTGCGGTAAATACTGGAAATTGCTTTTGCACCCAATGTAAGGTTTCAATAGCAGGACTATGTAATAACACCTTAGCAAGAGGATATTTCCATAATACTTTATCAATCCCATCATTTGGTTCATAAGGCTGATCACCAATACCATCTTTATTTCTATCCCAACCTAGATAATCACTCCAAAAATTACCTTTTCCTTGTACCGACCATTCTTGTCGTCGATTAGCAACATATTTTACTTGTGTTCGATTTGCAATAAATTGATTTCCCGAAAAACTATTATCTTCTGAACCAGCAGTTAAATGAATACCAATACCACTATCTATGAACGCATTATTATAAATTTGATTAAACAGGGAATTATAAATAAATATGGCTTTTCCTTCTGCATCCAACCCGCCTAATCCTGCTCCAGTATTTCCCCCTAAATGTATTCCTGTTACTCGATTATTCACTATTTTACTATCTGTGATATAGTTCATCAAAATACCATAATTACTATCATTTTCTGAGCGATTATCTAATACTGTCAAAAATTTGGATTGCATTAAGGCATAACCAGAACGAGTATTTTTAGAGAGATTAGCAATCACTGCATTATGATTAGAATACATATAATGCACACCATAACGTAAATCATGTAAAAAATTATTTTTTAGTTCATTATAATTACTTGTATCAATATAAATACCATCACGAGTATGCCACACTTCATTGCCTTCAATTAATGCCTTCGTTGTGGCATAAAGATGTATGCCATTTCCTCTATCTTGAGAACGAATAGCTAAATCACCCTGAATTTTATTATTACGCACAACGCTCCCTTTGGTATTATCTAACCAAATACCAAACGCATTATAATAAAAAAAATTATTCTCAATCACTACATTATCTGCATGGGGATCAACAAAAATACCTGCATTCATATCTGTCAAATTAAAGCCGGAATATTCAATTCGTAGCCCGGTAATATGTACATCTTTTGCACTTACTTTAATGACATTACCATGCTTATTGCCATCTAAAATCGCATATTCACCTGGTTTACTTTGTTCAGCTTTTAAAGTAAGGGGTTTATTAATCACTAAATTTTCTTTATATCTTCCTGCTGCCACTATTAAGCTATCATACGGCTGTGCTAAATGAATAACTGCCTGTAATGATTGTCCTGAACCAGGATAATGCCATTCTTTAGCATCAACTATCAATACATAAAAAAGTAAAGAGAGTAATAAAAAATTTCTCATCATATCCAAAAGTTAAAATGGTTTACCTCAACATTGCAAAGTTGACATCCCCCTTTCCCTAAAGGAAAAAGAGGATATCAATGATAACAACTAATAATAATGCTTATGCTTCTACTAACATACGTCCACGCATTTCCATATGTAAAGCATGACAAAACCAATGACAATAATACCAATGTACCCCTGCCTGATTTGCCATAAAGGTTACTGATGCCGTTTGTTGTGGCCCAATTTCCATACTTACCCCATGATTTACCATACAAAAACCATGCGTTACATCTTCAATTTTGTCCATATTAGTAATAGTCACTGTTACTTGATCGCCTTTTTTCACAGTAAACTCAGTCAAACCGTAATTAGGTGCTACGGAAGTCATATAGACTCGTACTTTTTTACCATCACGAATGACTTTATTATCTTTTTCTAAGGTAATACCGTCTTTTTTTGCCATTGCCGCAGTTGTTGCAAAGAAAGGATCATCACGTTTCCATATTTTTAATGGTTTCATTTTACTACGATGTACCATCATACAATCATGTGGTTCTGCATACGTTGGTCCATCATGTACTAATTTCATTTTTTCCCCTGAAATATCAATTAATTGATCATTTTCAGGATGTAATGGTCCACAAGGCAAGAAGCGATCTTTTGAAAATTTACATAATGCTACCAACCATTTACCATCTGCATCACGAGTTTCACCCATCGTGGTGTGGTTATGCCCTGGTTGATACTGTACATCGAGTTTTTGTCTGATATAGCGCACTTTTTCACCTTGATAGGCTTTTATCGCATCAGCAATATTCCATTTTGCAATCTGACTATCAATAAACAACGTAGTATACGCATTACCTCGTCCATCAAAAGCCGTATGTAAAGGTCCTAAACCAAGTTCGGGTTCTCCTACAATCGTATCACGGGGATTTTTTAACTTTCCTGCAAACCAATCATCAATTTTAGCAGTAGAGATAATACTTACCGTAGGGGATAACTTACCATTAGCAACAAAATATTCACCATCTGGAGATGTATTTAAACCATGTGGACTTTTAGGTACAGGAATATATACTGTTAATTGCGATCCATGACGACCATCTAATACCGGTACATCTGAACCGGCTAAAGTTGTATGCTTCCCTGCTTTTACAGCCGCTTCAATACGTGGAATATTAAATACCACTGCCCAATCTCGTTCATTACGCATAGTTCCTGCTAAATCCACAGCACCTTCAGAATTATAGCAAGTTGAACACGCATATTTTCCTGCATAATCTGCATCCGTATTATCTAAATTACCATCTACAATAACTTGCCAGGCAACTTCCATCGTATCAGCATTAATTGCCGTAAACATGGTGTAATATTTCTTCGGATCCGTTAAATCACGACCGTCATTAGGATGAGGAATACGAAATTCTGCATTACAAAATACATAATTAGTACGAGGTACTTTTTGTACACGTAAACCATGAATAGCTGATACATTAGGGATATGTGTAATTTTATCCGTTTTCATAATATCACAACGAATACGGGCTACACGGGTATTGGCTTTATCATTAATAAATACATATCGCCCATCATAACGCCCATCAGTCATACTCATGTGAGGATGATGCGCATCACCATTAAGGTGTGGGGTGTCTGTTCCTAATACTTCCTTACTTTCATTACTTATTCCCCAACCGGTTGCACTATCAATATTAAATACCGGAATACGCATCAATTCCCGCATAGAAGGAATACCTAAAATACGCACTTCACCAGAATGCCCACCACTCCAAAAACCATAGTATTCATCTAATTCACCCGGTCCTACTTCTGCATTATATTTATTCCTTGCAGCTAATCCTACATTAGGCATTATCCCAGTACCCATTCCTAACCCTGCTGCACTAGCGAATGCCGTTGAGGTGAGGAATTTACGGCGAGATACCTGCTCTGGGTTTTCTTGTTTTTCTTTTAACTGCTTTTCCTGTTCAGCCATTACTTAACTCCTGATAATCTTATCTTATTGATATTACAAATGAATTGTTATTTCTAATTATCTTTTAAATGAATAAGTATTTTTGTATTAAGTAAGTATAAAAGAACTTAATCTGGAATACTCAAACCAGTTGATTCCCATCCTTAATACCTATTATGATATTGCTATCACTATCTCAAATCTCACGATTTAAGCCCCTCAGTCTTTAGCTCAGGGGTAGTTGACTCATAAACAGCTTATTATGTAACGCCAGCTATTTCCATGATTTGATATTAATATTCTTTTTTCCTCCTCTACTTTTTTCTACCTTGTTCCAAACGTTCTCGTTTTTTACGATGCAAAATAACAGGTGGACATTTTTGATCATTCCAATAGGTAACCTGACAATCCAAACAATAGTGACATTCGTTCACATTGATACGCCCACGTGTATCAATAGCACGGACTTCACACTCATTAGCACAAATCTGACAAGGATTACCACATTCTTTATAACGTCGCAACCAATCAAATAAACTCAAACGTGCTGGAATAGCTAATGCTGCACCCAATGGACATAAATACTTACAATAAAATTTACGATTGACAATCGAAATTAAAATTAGTGCAATGGCATATATTAAAAAACCCCACTCTCGCTGAAAATGTAAAGAAATCACTGTTTTAAAGGGTTCAATTTCAGCATAATGTTCAGCCGTAGCTAACGACTGCAATGAAATAGCAAATAAAATCAGTAAAATAATATATTTTAATGCCCATAAACGCTCATGTACTACTTCAGGAAATTCCCACTGACGTACTTTAAAATAACGTGCTACCTGATTGACTAATTCTTGTATTGCACCAAAAGGGCATAACCAACCACAATAAACCCCTCGCCCCCACAATAATAACGTCACAGCAACATAAGACCACAAAATAAACATAAAAGGATCAATTAAAAACGTATCCCAACTAAAAGAATGTTGCAATGCACCCAGAAAAGTTAATACATTGACAACAGATAACTGTGCTAAAGCATACCAACCAATAAATATTATGGTATAGAGTAAAAAACCATCCCGTACATAAGATAACAAGGTAGGATGTCGTACTAACCAGTCTTGAAAAATTAGAATTAAACTTAAAAAAACTAAACTAAGCAATAAAATACCTAAAGCAAATTTCTTATCTTGCCACACAGTTACCCAAATAGGGGTTTCTTCTTGTATATCTGGTGTAACACTTACCGGATATTTTATCCATGCCTCTGGTAATTGGTATGTTTGCTCAAAACTAGAAAACACACTATCTAATGGTCCTGTTTGCTTACGGACTAATAATTCAAAGCTCCATGCTAAACCTGGATTAAATTCATGTCCTGCACGAATAATAAAAATAGCCATTTCATTAAACTCTGGCATACCTTGTGCGTATACATCACTTAAACGATAATAATCTAAATCATGGAAAGTGATGGTTTTATCATTTTGACTTAATTGAATACGATCAAAGATACCGCCTCTTACAAACCCTGACCCTTTAAATGAATATTCTCCATTTGCCATCACTGCAATCGCATGTTCTCCCTCTTTCAACTCCCCCATTAGCCATTGATATTGTGATTCACCCAGTACATTTTTACCCGTTGTAGGGGTATTTAAATAGGTAAAATACAAATCAATAAAGGTCTCTTTTTGTTGTGCTTTTGTCAGGGCTTGTTCCTGTTCTGCTGGCGTACCAATAAAGGCTTGTTCTACTTTGCCTTTATTCAAATACAAATTTTGGATACTATTATTTGCCCGCAAGGCATCCCACGCCGCTGGACTAAATATCTCTTGTCGTACCGTTGCAATCTGCTCTTCTACTATTCCTTTAATTAATCCTAAACTACTCGCTACTTTTCGTGCTGCCCGTAAAATGGTTTCATTGACCACGACTACCGTAACGGTTGCCCCCGTAATAGCATCCACATTCACATATTCAGATTGATTACTACCTGCACCCACTTTTATTTTTTCTGCAACATTATGCCCGTTATACTGATCAATAAACGCTTGTAATCTAGTTTCCGGTATCCCTACCAATAAAATAGGCTCTGAATGACTTAATACCTTACTTCCTATAATATTGGCTTTAGTATCTATAGCAATCAGGAGGTTTACTGGTTTTCCTGAATACGCAGGAATTTTAGCAATTTGTACGCTCACAAAAACATATCCAATTATGGTATCATTTTGATACACACTAGAAACCGGTGGATCACCACTTAATTCAGAAAAATAGCTTGCTTTGGGAAAAAAGGCTTTTGCATCTGGATATTGATCAATAAAAGTGGGGGAAGCTGCATAAATAGTCGTACCTGCAAAAAATAAATAGATACTTAATATATAAAAAACACACTGAAAATACGACTTATTATTACCATACATAATAATTATCTATCCTTAAAAAAAGAAAGCACTAGCATAATACTACTAAAAATTTTTTACTATTATTTTCAATTATATTGACACATTACATTGATCTAGATCAAGATAACAATCTTTGATTATTATAATAATCGCCGTAACAATAAAAAGGCCGCACCAAGTGCTAATAATATAGGTAATCCTGCACTGATGATCGGTGGTATATGATATAATAAACCTAAATTGGCAATAATTTGATTAAACATAAAAAAGCTAATCCCTATTAATACTCCCACCACCATTCTTGTTCCCATCCCTACTGAACGAAGTCGTCCAAAAGCAAAAGGAATAGCTAATAAAACCATTGCAGCCGTAGATAATGGTGTTGCAATTTTCATCCAAAACGCCAATTCATAACGTTCACTGTTTAAATTGTTTTTTTGTAGGTAGCTAATATACTTTTGTAACCCTATTATAGACAAATTAATCGGAGATACGGCAACAATATTAATCAATTCTGGACGTAATAAACTTTGCCAACGGGCTTTTTTTAGCTCCTTAGTGATCACTTTATCTTTTTCAATAAAACTCTGCTGTATCCCTTCAAGTATCCATTCATCATCAATAAAATAAGCTCTTTTTGCGATCGAAATAACCTCTAAACGGCGATCTTCTGAAAAACTGTAAATAGTTAAATTAGATAAACTGCCATCGACTAACACAGCCCGTACATTTACAAAGGTTAAACCATCTCGAATCCATACCCCATATTTACTATGTAAACTAATTTCATCATCTAATGCGAGGGCTTTACTATTTTGTGCCATCTGCTCTGTGGTCGGTGTTACCAATTCACCCAATAAAAAAACACAAGTCATCATTAATAGGGCAATTTTCATAATGGCAGCAATCAAACGTTGCATAGACATACCTGACGCTAACATCACCATTAATTCTCTATGACTAGCTAACATCCCTAAGCCCAACATCGTACCCAGTAAAGCCGCTAAGGGGAATAATTCATAAATACGTCGAGGTAATGTTAAGGCAATATATTCTATAGCATAATATAACGTATATCCTCCTTTACCAATATCACCGACTTCTTCCATCAATGCCATAAAACTATACAGTGATAAAATTACCAATAATACTAAAGCACTACTGAGTAGAATAACCCGTGCTAAATAACGCTCTAATATATTCATTTATGATAAACGCCTGTTTCGAGCCATTTTTTTAGTGGGAAAACGTAACCACGACAAATGATATTGGCGTAATAATAAAATAATAAACAATAGAAAAAACAAGGCATGTACCCACCACACACCCAACCAGGGACTAATAAACTCTTTTTTTATCCATGTTCGACTAATAGTCAGCATATTAGCGTACACAATATATAATAATAATGCGACCAATATTTTGGCATAACGTCCCTGCCTAGGGGATGTTTCACTCAAGGGAACTGCTAATAAAATTAAAATAATAGCTGATAAAAACAAGGAGATACGCCATTGTATTTCAGCCATATCACTGGCACGCCCTAAACTCCATAGAATAGTTAATGATTGCGCCCTGTGTTTCACTTCAGTATGTGTTACTTTAGCATTATTAATTAATACCCCATATTGATCAAATGTAACCTGGTTAAAATCACCTTTACCTGGGATACCATCATAACGTGTTCCCTTATTAAAAATCAGATATCGACCATTATATTCGGGTAAATTTTTCAGCATCGCTTGCCTGGCTGCTAAAACACTAATTTTATCTCCTTCACGGAGATATAAAAAAACATGTTCTAATACATCCCCTTGTGCATTCAAATTTTCCACATATAATACTTTATCTCCTAATGAAGATTCATTAAAACGTCCTGGTTCTAAAATACTCACTTCTGCCGCTACTTCTGCTTCATCTTGCAACAGGGCTACTTTTTGATATGCCCACGGGGAAACATATAAAGCGAGTATTCCTTCAATAATAATTAACCCTGCTGTTGCCATTAATACGGCATCAATGATTACTGCAGGTCCTAATCCACATGCTCCCATTGCCACCATTTCACTATCTCGATAAAATCGGCTCAATGCCAATAGTACAGATAAAAATAGTACTAAAGGCAATAACATTGGTAAACTGGCTAAAATTTTTAATCCTAATAATGCAAACAGTATATTTAAAGGAATTTGCCCATCAACTACGGCAGAAAGATAACGTAATAAGAGGCTACTTACTAAAATAAGTAATAAGACAATAAATACTGCAATAAAGGTTTGTCTAATTTCTTTTGTAAGATACTGATTTATTAACACAAATATTATTCTATGCAGTGATTAAGCAGGAAGGTTTTTGGGGTTTTCTCATTTTTATTGTACACTGAAACCTTTTTTTATACATTATAACCATTAAATAATCATAATAAAATCTTAGTAGGGGCATTATAGCAATGGAATTTTCAGTAAAAAGCGGGAATCCTGAAAAACAACGGACAGCCTGTGTCGTCGTAGGCGTATTTGAACCAAGAAAACTTACACCTTCAGCACAACGCCTTGATGAGTTAACTTCCGGTTATCTTTCTAATTTACTGCGTCGTGGAGATTTAGAAGGAAAATTAGATCAAACACTCTTGTTACACAATGTAGAAAATACACTTTGTGATAGAATTTTATTAATAGGATGTGGTAAAGAACGAGATTTGAATGATCAGCAATATCACCAAATTATTGCCAAAGCCATCAGTATTCTTAATGAAACAGGTTCAATGGAAGCGGTCTTTTATTTAACAGAATTATCCGTTAAAGGACGAGATAACGCCTGGAAAGTACGCCATGCAGTAGAAGCCGCACAACATGCTTTATATTGTTTTAACCAATTAAAAAGCCAAAAGTATAAAACCACCCGCAGACCTTTACGTAAAACGGTATTAATTGTTCCTAACAGACGTGAATTAAGCAATGGAGAAAAAGCCATTCGGGAAGGTTTAGCTATTGCCCAAGGTACTTCTCTTGCTCGTGATCTAGGTAATTTACCTGGTAATATCTGTACACCCAGTTTTTTAGTGGAACGGGCACAAGCCTTACGTAAAATATATGCTAATATTTCATTAGAAGTCTTAGAAGAAAGTGATATGGAAGAGCTGGGCATGGGTGCATTACTTGCTGTTGCACGAGGTAGCAGAGAAGATGCTAAATTGATTATATTAGAATATAAAAATCATCCAAACAGTGAAGAAAAGCCGATTGTATTAGTCGGTAAAGGGGTTACTTTTGATGCCGGAGGGATTTCCCTAAAATCGGCTAATGCTATGGATGAAATGAAATTTGATATGTGCGGAGCAGCGAGTGTATTAGGTGCACTTAATGCTATTGCTGAATTACAATTACCCATTAATCTTACTGTCATTATCCCTGCAACGGAAAACCTCCCTGATGGTCAGGCCGTTAAACCTGGAGATATTGTCACGAGCCTTTGTGGAACAACTATTGAAATTCTTAATACCGATGCTGAAGGACGTTTAATTCTATGTGATGCACTCAGTTATGCAGAACGCTTTGAACCCACTACAGTTATTGATGTTGCAACCTTAACGGGTGCGTGTGTGGTGGCATTAGGTAAACATGCAATAGGATTATTTAGTAACCATCATCCTCTGGCGAATGAATTACTCAATGCTGGAAAAGAAAGTAATGATAAAGCCTGGGAAATGCCTTTGTGGGAAGAATATCAGCCTCAATTAAAAAGTAATTTTGCCGATCTCGCTAATATTGGTGGTGCTGAAGGTGGTATGATTACCGCAGCCTGTTTCTTATCCCGATTTACTAAAAAATTTCATTGGGCACATTTAGATATTGCCGGAGTAGCATGGAAAAACGGAGGAAAGAAAGGTGCTACAGGTCGCCCTGTCGCATTATTAAGTCAATTTTTAATTGATCGAGCTAATACCGAAACGTAATTTCCTATATGCCTTATCCACGTCTTTCAGGACGTGGTGGATAAAGCAACCATGTAATTATGGCATTTACCACTTTTACCCCTATTTATTGATTTAACTATGTCATTACCCACAGTAAGTTTTTATATTCTTGATGATAGCTGTAACTTGGAACAATGTAATAACTTCTTATTCCGTTTAATTAAAAAAATCTTTTATTACCAGCTAAGCATCATCGTATTATGTCAGCATGATCAACAAGCTCAACATTTAAATGACATATTATGGCAATTTCAGGCAAGTAGCTTTATTCCTCATATCATGATCATGCCTCCTCCTGCATCCCTTTCTCAACAAGTGCTAACGAACACGCCGATAAGATTATCCACTACCGAAAATATAGTATTGTCTCCTAGTAGTCAGGTAATGCTTAATTTAACGCAAGATATTCCCTCCAATCCTTCGCAATATCAACGTATAGTTGAGTTTGTTAGCCCTCTTTTTTATGCCAAAAACTATTCAAGAGCACATTATCGTTATTACCAGCAACAGGGCTTTCACATTGAAAATCATAGCATTCACCATTAGACTTGTAATTTATACCTGCTTAACCTATATAATAAGGATATTTCCTAGCCCTTTTCATCCAAATAACTACTATAGGTCATTGTAATGAGTACACATACCCCTAAAACCTATAATCTCGATTCTCTTAAAAATTTATTAGATGAATATCATTCAGATGATGAAGATACCTCCCTTCCCCCCGTTTTAGATGATAATAATACCTCTATTTCTCCTAAGAGTTTAAGCCAGGAACTTGGTGAATTAGAGAATATGCTCAAAGAAGAAGAATTTCCTACTCTGAAAGCCTCTATTCCATCTGCTAAAATATTACAAGATGAAATTCCCACCTTGAAAAATATCCCTACGCCTGATATTAATCCTGATACCGACTTTGTGCCTAATGTCAATCCTAAATATAACAGTGATTGGCAAATACAGAAACAACAATTACTGCAAAGCTATGAATTAACACTCAAAACAGCATTACGTAAAACCCAACAAATTCTATTAGAAGAATATGCCAACCAACTCGATCAACTAGAAAAAACAATCAAATAATCTCCTTTTAGTATTATTCCTCTTACCTTTTTTAGAAACAATGCTTATAATAGCCGGTTTATTGCAATACGGCTTATATTATGGAAAAAACCTATAATCCTCATTCTATTGAACAACGTTGGTATCAAACTTGGGAAGATAATAACTACTTCCACTCTGATTCCCATAATAATCCCTCATCAGATAGCTATTGCATTATGATTCCGCCTCCCAATGTTACTGGATACCTACATATGGGACATGCTTTTCAAGATACCATTATGGATATACTAATTCGTTACCAAAGAATGCAAGGCAAAAGAACCCTCTGGCAAGCGGGTACAGATCATGCAGGAATTGCTACCCAAATGGTTGTAGAGAGGCAATTAGAAAACGATACCCCGAAACGCTCACGCCATGATCTAGGTCGAGATGCCTTTATCGAAAAAATTTGGGACTGGAAGCAACATTCAGGGAATACCATTACCCAACAATTACGCCGCATGGGCGCATCCCTGGATTGGTCTAAAGAACGTTTTACTATGGATAAGGGCTTATCTAAGGCAGTACAGGAAGTCTTTATCCAATTATATAAAGAAGGTCTCATTTATCGAGGAAAACGATTAGTTAATTGGGATCCCAAACTGCACACTGCTGTATCCGATTTAGAGGTGATTGCTAGTGAAGAACAAGGGCATTTATGGCATTTACGTTATCCTTTAAGCGATGATCCACAAAAATATTTAATTGTTGCCACTACCCGTCCTGAAACCATGCTAGGAGATGCTGCAGTGGCTGTCCATCCTGAAGATACACGCTATCAGGATGTTATCGGTAAAACAGTACAACTCCCCTTATGTCAGCGTGAAATTCCAATCATTGCTGATGAATACGTCGATCCTGAATTTGGTACAGGCTGTGTAAAAATTACTCCTGCCCATGATTTTAATGATTATCAGGTAGGTAAACGACATCATTTACCCCAGCATAATATTTTTACTATTGACGCATGTATCAATGATCAAGCCCCTGAAAAATATCAAGGCATGGATCGTTTTGTAGCGCGTAAACAAATTGTTGCCGACTTCAAAGCCGAAGGTTTACTAGAAAAAATAGAGCCACATAAACTAACGGTACCCCGAGGGGATCGCAGTGGCGTGATTATTGAGCCATTTTTGACTAACCAATGGTATGTTAAAGTGGAGGCACTCGCAAAACCTGCTATTGAAGCAGTAGAAAAGGGGGATATTCGCTTTATCCCTGACAATTGGAAAAATACTTATTATGAATGGATGCATAATATTGAGGATTGGTGTATTTCACGCCAAATTTGGTGGGGACATCGTATTCCTGCCTGGTATGATCAACAAGGTAATATTTATGTTGGTAAAGATGAGGCAAGCATACGTCAAACGCATCATTTATCCTCTGATATTTTGTTACACCAAGACGAAGATGTTCTCGATACGTGGTTTTCTTCTGCTTTATGGCCCTTTTCTACTTTAGGTTGGCCAGATAAAACGCCGCAACTGGCTGATTTTTATCCCACTAATGTATTAGTAACTGGCTTTGATATTATCTTTTTCTGGGTTGCCCGTATGATTATGATGGGGCTTAAATTTACAGGTCAAGTACCATTCCATGAAGTCTATATTCATGGCCTGGTACGGGATTCTCATGGACAAAAAATGTCCAAGAGTAAAGGGAATGTATTAGATCCGATTGATTTAATAGATGGTATCAATCTTGAAACCCTGGTACAAAAACGTACCAGTGGTATGATGCAACCACATTTGGCTGAAAAAATTGCCAAAATAACCCGTAAAGATTTTCCACAAGGGATCCCCTCTTTCGGTTGTGATGCGTTACGCTTTACCTTTGCATCTCAGGCTACTACAGGTAGAGATATTAAATTTGATATGAAACGTATCGAAGGCTATCGTAATTTTTGTAATAAACTATGGAATGCCGCACGTTATGTACTGATGAATACTGAAAATCAGGACTGTGCTACCCATGATAGTGACAATATTAGTTTAAGCCTTGCAGATAAATGGATATATAGCCGTTTTCAGGAAATTACTGAACAAGTTCATCAAGCACTGCAACAATATCGCCTGGATCTCGCTGCACAAGCTATTTATGAATTTACTTGGAATGAATATTGTGATTGGTATTTAGAATTATCTAAAGCACAATTACATCAAGCTGAACAATATAACCTAGAAGCAATACAACGAGGTACTCGACAAACCTTAGTCCGTATCCTGGAATCTCTATTACGTTTAGCCCATCCTATCATCCCCTTTATTACTGAAGAAATTTGGCAGCGTATCGCTCCTTTGGCAGGACAAAACAGTGACACCATTATGTTACAAAGTTATCCACAAAAACAAACAGCCAAGATCGATCACGATGCCTTGCAAACGATGCAATGGGTACAAGCAGTCATTCTTGGAGTACGTCAAATCCGTAGTGGTATGGATATTAAACCTGGAAAAATGTTAACTATTTATTTACAAGATGGTCAAAAACAAGATTTTAGTTATCTGCAAGCCCATCGCCACTATCTACAAAAATTAGCGAATATAGACACTATCCATTGGTTAGATGAACAAGCGGAGAATATTCCTGAGGCAGCAACAGCATTAGTAGGGAAAATGAAAATCTTAATTCCTATCGCTGATTTAATAGATAAAACAGCAGAATTACAGCGTTTAGGAAAAGCAATAAAAAAAGTACAAGATGATATACAACGGACACAAAACAAACTCGGTAATGAAAAATTTACTGCCCGTGCGCCAGAAGCTGTCGTCAATAAAGAAAAACAAAAACTTCACACAGCGCAAGAAACATTAAAGAGTTTACATGAACAAAAAATAAAAATTGAAAAATTATAATTTCTATCTTCTGTAATGGTAGACAGTTATAACCTTTCTATAACGAGTTCTGTAGTAATCTTTCACTACAGAATATCCGCTACTTAACGAGCATATTTATATGCAGCTTCTTTGCGAGGAACAAAATGCTTGCAAATATTATAAAATCCTTTACCAAACCTAAATGGCAACATAGCAAACCACAAATCCGTAAACAAAGTATTGAAAAAAATACCTTTACCGATCAAACGGTACTACAAAATATCGCTATTAATGATCCAGATTCTAGTGTACGTAAAACCGCCATTAAAAAATTACTCGATATGGATACCTTGCTACAAATAGCACAACAAGATGATGAGACCGCTATCTATCAAGCCGCTCAACTACGTTATAGACAACTTATTATGGCAGAAGATAACACCTTAGCAAGCTGTTTATCTTTAGAGGAACGCAAGAATTATTTAACTAAAGCAAATGATCCCAAATTACTACAACATATAGTAAAACATGCCAGCGATAGTGAATTACGTTATTATGCGCTACAACAATTTGATGATGATGATCCCATACTTATTGACATTGCTGCCTATGATAATAGAGCAAAAAATCGTCAAGCGGCTGTAGAAAAAATACATCGTCAAGAAAACTTAGAAAAATTATCAAAATTATCCCGTAAAAAAGATAAGAATGTTTATCGATTAACCAAACAAAAACTGCATACACTGATTACAGAAAAAGAAAGACCCAATGCAGTAAACAAACAAGCAAAAGACATCCTCGATGCCTTGCAACGTTTATATAAACGTCATTATTGCTTACAAGAAAAAAATAAATTTGAACAATTAGTAGCAGACTGGAAAAATATACAGCCTGAGTTAGATAGCACTATCAATACGGCTATTTATGATATTGAAAATGCTATTCAAGCACGGATTAAAGAACAACTCGATCAACGAGAAATATTACATCAAAAAAATATTTCTCAACAAGAATTAGAAGCCCAAAAACGTACATTATTAGAAAAAATAAAAACATTGTCTAAAACAGTACAAAATTCTACTGAGAACAACGATGATTTGGAAGATATTATTCATCTTTTAAATAATTTTAAAACACAATGGCAAGAATTAATTAGCAATCAAACTACCCCTTCACAACAGGATCAAGAATTTAATCAATACATCCTGGAAATAGAGAAAAATAGTGTTATTTCAAGTGTCCTGACAGATATTATGCTACAAGCTGAAAAACTCTTACAAAAAAATATCATTAATCCTGCAAAAGTCAAAATATTACAACAACATTATGATACAGAACGGCTACAAGCACCTAAAAATCAATATAATAAAAGGTATCTACAAAGTATCCAAACACTCTTACAACAACTCACTAAAAAAATAGCACAACAAAAGAAACATAATAAAAAATATCTTGCTTTATTTGAACAAAACTT